>JBDIVR010000005.1:0-189340 GCA_039794265.1 Myxococcota bacterium | reverse complement strand
ATGCCGACAAGATCCTCGCGCGCGCCACCGGCACGTTCTTCCTCACCGACACGCTGCGCCAGCCCGATCGCGAACGCGTATAGCCGTCAAGAAAGGGGCCGGGTTGGATTCGTCAACTTTTCCCCCGCTGGGGGAAAAGTTGACGAATCCAACCCGGCCCCTTTCTTGACGGCGCTCGAGGCATGTCGGTCAGCGCGACTCGAGCGCGATCTTGCTGCTCGGGTCCGACGCGGGGCCGGGAGGCGCTACGCTATTTCGTTCCGGAACCCGAAAGCGGGACTCGAACGCCATGGCGCGCGCGCGCAGCTCTGCGAAGACGCCGGGCGCCGCCGGTTCCGGCGCCGCGCCGCGGGCGCGCAGCTCGGCGAGCAGCGCGTGCGCGACGTCGGCGCGCGTGACGCCAGGCAGTTCGTCTTCGACGGCGCCGGCCGTCGCCGGATCGAACGGGAGTTCGAGTGCGCGATACACCGGTTCGAGCACCGCGCGCACGCGCTCGCTCGCGCGCACGACGAGCACGCCGCCGACGTGCGCCGCGCCGCGGATCACCCGCTGCCCGACGCCCATCAACTTGCGCTGGCCGCAGGCGTTGACGCTGTGGGCGCCGGGGCAGTACTCGTTCGGGACCTCGCCGACCCGCGCATCGACGCCGAGCCGGCGCAGCGCCGCGGCGATCCATGCCGCCGCCTCGTCGAAGCGCTCGCCGATGCCGCCGCGCAGCTCCGGGCTCGGGATCGCCCACGCGAAGGCGAGCGTCTCGGTGTGGAACACCGCCGCGCGACCGCCGGCGAGCCGCAGCGCCGGCGCGAAGCCCGCCGCGCGCGCTGCGGCGACGGCGGCGGCGAAGCCGGGACTGCCGGCGTCGAGGCCGGAGAACGCAAGCACGTCGTCGGGCTGGTAGAGGCGCAGCGTCTCCGGCTGCGCGCCTTCGGCCACCGCGTCGAGCAGCGCGCGCGAGACGGCGGTATCGAGGGCGGGCGCGCCCGGGACGGACTCCGGCAGCAGTTGGATCGTGCGCACGCCGAAGAGGGTAGCGGCGCGAGAAACGGGACGTCGGCGTTCCGCAACCACGATGCCGCGGTGGATCGCTCGCACTACGATGATGCGCAACCGACTGCGAGAGGATCGAACCATGGCCGCCGCCGCTCTTCCGCCCGAAGACTTCCACCTGATCCACCCGGACCACTACGCGGCGTACGGCTATCCGCACGCCGTCTGGAAGCGGCTGCGCCGCGAGGATCCCGTGCACTGGTTCGACCGCACGGAGGGCAAGCCGTTCTGGTGCATCACCAAGCACGCCGACATCGTGACGATCGGCAAGCGGCCGGAGCAGTTCGTGAACGGGCCGCGGCTGGTGCTGAACCACCGGCCCGAACAGCCGAACCTGTTTCCGCCGACGCTGATCCAGCTCGATCCGCCGAAGCACGGGATCTACCGCCAGCTGATCAGCAAGCGCTTCACGCCGCGCTACCTGCGCGCGATCCACGGCGACATCGAGCGGATCGGCAAGGACATCGTCGACGCGCTGCTGTCGAAGTGCGGCCCCGGCGAGTACGGCGAGTGCGACTTCGTCCGCGAGGTGTCGGCTCCGCTGCCGATCGCGGTGATCGCGTGGCTGCTCGGCGTGCCGGAGCCCGACTGGCCGCTGCTCTTCGACTGGACCAACCGCACGATCGGCGCCGGCGATCCCGAATACCAGGAAGCCGGCAAGACGCCCGAAGAGACCGCGATGGCGGCGATGACGGAGCTGTTCGGCTACTTCGCGAAGCTCGTCGAGGAGAAGCGCAAGCGGCCGGCCGACGACCTGATCTCGCTGTTCGCGCAGCTCGAGGTCGACGGCGAGCGGATCCCGGAGATCGACGTCCTGACGTTCTGCCTGATCATCGTCGTCGCCGGCAACGAGACGACGCGCAACGGCACCACCGGCGGCATGCTCGCGTTCATCGAACACCCGGCAGAGATGCGCAAGCTCCAGCAGGATCCGGGCCTGCTCGAGTCCGCCGTCGAGGAGGTGGTCCGCTACACCAGCCCCATCATCCACTTCGGCCGCACCGCCACCGTGGACTTCCGGCTGCGCGACAAGCTGATCCGCGAGGGTGACGCCCTTGCGCTGTTCTATCCCAGCGCCAACCGCGACGAAGAGGTCTTCGACGACGGCGATGCGTTCCGGATCGATCGCAACCCGAATCATCATCTCGGCTACGGCGTCGGCGAGCACTTCTGCCTCGGCTCGCACGTGGCGCGGCTCGAGCTCGCGGTGGCGTACCGCCACTTGCTGCCGCGCATCGAGGAGATCGAGGTTTCCGGCCCGATCCAGCGGCTGGCGTCGGCGCTCGTCGGCGGCGTGAAGCGGCTGCCGATCCGGTACAAGCTGAAGAGCTGAGACCTTCCCGCGGGGACCAGCGCCGAGTAGCGACAACTCCCGGCCGCCACTCCCGCGCCTTCCATGACACTCTTCGCGACCCCGCGGCCACTCATGGACATGGTGGCCTCGCCATTTCGCCGGGAGCGGCGAGCGGCGAGCTGCGAGCTGCCGCCTGCGGATTTCCATGGCGAGCGCGTGCCGAGCGCGAATGTGGAGCGGACGAGGAGATCGATGCCGATGAGTGACCGACGAGCCGCGAGCCATCTGCCTTCTGCGCGGGGAGCCGGAAGGGCCGCCAGGCCGCGAGTCCTGCTCGGGCTCTTGTCGGCCGTGCTCTTCGCCATCGGCTTCCCGACGCCGCCGGCGTCTGCGCTCGGTCTCTCCGACGTGGATCGCCTGCAGTTCCCGCTGGGCGGCGCCAACACCGGATTCACCAACGCCGGTCCGGATTTCGACTGGGGGGTGACCGCGGAGAATCGCCGTCTGTGCGCCGGCGCCGGAGCGTTCAACGCGACCGGTTCGTGCATGGGGCTTTCCGCCTACGAGCTCACGATCACGCAGCAGCTCCAGACCGTGCACCAGAACCCGCAGGCCCGCGGCGCCGTTCCCAGCGCGACCGATCCATTCATCGCCGATTCGCTGTGGACGCTCACGAACACCACCAGCGAGTCCTTTCTCGACCCGATCCTGCTGATGTTCACGAGCGTCGCCCTCGAGCCGTTCGTCGGGAGTCTCGTTCCGGGTGGCTATCCGGATCTCCAGGTCGGGATGGACGGCAACCTGCTCGACATCGCGCGCTTCACGCACGCGGGGATGGACTTCTTCTTCGGATCGGTCAACGTCGGAGCGCTCGAACCCGGGGAGTCCACGTCGTTCCTGGTGCGCTACATCGTTTCTTCGGGACCGCTTCCGATCGTGGGGAACAACGTCGTGATGCCTCCGCTGAAGGTCGTGGCCATGGTCGTTCCGGAGCCGACGACGCTGGTGCTGCTGGTCGCCGGTTTCGGCGGGCTTGCGTCGTTCGGTCGGCGTCGATGAGGATCGCGCCGGGCCCGCGTTGGCGACCGGTCCTGTCGCTGATCGCGGCCAGTTTCTTCGCGGCGCTCAGCGACGGGATCGCGCCGGCGGCGCATGCCTCGGGCGAGGCAGATGCGGCACGATCTCGCGCGTACGAGCTGGCGAGCACCGGGCGCTGCACCGACGCGCTCCCGTTGCTCGCGGATCTGCGCGCGGCGCACCCGCAGGATGCCGAGCTCGCCGACCTCACCGGGAAGTGTCAGATCGAGACCCGGCGCTGGGAGGACGCGGCCGCGTCCTTCGCCGAGGCGAAGCGGCTCGATCCGGAAACGCCGAGCGTGGATCTGCACCTCGCCGTCGCGCGCTTCCACGCCGGCGATCTCGACGGCGCCGACCGGGCGCTCGACGATGCCCGCGTCCGCTCGCCCGGTAGCGCCGAAGTCGATCTGTACGACGGGTTGATCCGCCTCGAGCGAGCCGAGACGCCGACGGCCGCGGCCGAAGCGCTCGAGCGCGCGCGCGGCCGCGACCCCGTCGGTGTCGAACCGGTCGCGTCGTACTTCGCCGGCATCGCGTGGCTGCGCGCCGAGGAGAAGGAGCGCGCGCGCGAAGCGCTCGAGCGCGTGAAGCGGGAGTCGCCCGGGACGGCCTGGGCGGATGCGGCGGAGCGCGCACTCACCGACAGCGACTCCGTGCGCGGCCTCCGCGTGCGGCGGGATCTCTCGGCGCTGCAGAACGCCGAGCGGCCGCTCGGCAGCTTCAGCGGCCAGCATCGCACCGTGCGGCCGTGGGTCGTGCTCTCCGCCGGCGTCGAGCACGACAGCAACGTGCTGCTGCGCGGCGACGGCGTGCGCGTGCCCGACGAGATCTCGGACGAGAACGACATCCGCGCGGTGTGGACCGCGCAGATCGGCTCCGAACTGTGGAGCAACCGCGACTGGACGATCGGCGCGATGGCGTCGTATTACGGATCGGCGCACGCCGATCTCACCGATTTCGACACGCAGTACCCGTCCGCCACCGTCTGGCTCGATCGCCGGCTCACCGAGGCGACGATGCTGCGCCTCCAGTACGACTTCGCCTACGCCTGGGTCGGGGGCAGTCCCTACCTGCGCGAGCACTCGCTGACGCCCGCGGTGTTCCACAACTGGGGGGAGCGCTTCGGGACGACGCGCCTGTACGCCGATCTGACGTGGGACGACTTCCGCTTTTCGGCGGACGACGTGCCGGATGGCGCGCCCGGCGGGGTCCCGGGCGACGCCTGTCCCGATCCGACGCAGCCGTGCGGCCCGTTCGGCGTCGACGAGTCGAAGGAGCGCGATCGCGACGGCTTCTGGGGGATCTTCGGCTTCGAACACGCGTTCCCGGTCGACCCGATCCACAGCGAGCTGCGCTTCGGCTACGCGTACCACTACTACGACGCCGAGGGCAGCGAGTACTCGTTCCGGGCTCACGAGCTTTCGGTGGGCACCCGGACGGCGCTGCCGTGGCGCTTCGTCGCCGACGTCCAGGGCAGCTTCACGTACCGGCCGTACGAGAACGCATCCACTTTTCCGGATTCCGGGGCACTCACCAATGGCGTGCAGTTCGGACCGAGGAGTCGCGACAAGCGAGAACGGATCTGGCGGGTCGACGCGATCCTCGAGCGGCCGCTCAACCGCTGGCTCACGGCCTCGGTCCGGTACGGCTACCAGAAGAACGATGCCAACGTGGCGGTCTTCGATTTCGACCGGCACATCATCGGCGGCTACCTGACCTTCGCCTATCAGCGGTAGTCGCGAGGAGAACGGGAACATGCGGACGACGACACGACGGATCCAGACGCTTTTCGGGACATTCGCGATCGCGATGGGTCTGGCGATCGCCGGCCCGGCGACGGCCGATGTCGTCGAGGTGCCGTCGTGGACGCCGCCGGTGAGCGCGCCGGGTCCCGTGCTCGGCCCCATCGCCGATCGCTTCGATCCGACCGACGTCGCCGCGGCGCCGGCTCCGGGCGGCCTGCTGGCCCCCGCGCCGCCGGCCTTCGACCGCTTCTCGTGCGACACGTTCGCGTGTGGACGGGGCGGCGGTCTCGGCGTGGTCGAATCTCCCGCAACGCCTGGTACTCTTCCCGGAGGCCTCCCGGGCGATTGATCCGATTCCCGGTTTCGCTCGGTTGGCCAGAGAAGAGGAACGAGTCATGATCCGATCCCTCGCCGGCCGCTCGCTGGCCGGCGCTCTATTGATCCTCCTGGCCGCACCGTCTGTCGGCTGCGCGACCCGCGGACGCGTTGCCGAGCTCGAGCAGCGCGTCGACGCGCTCGAGAGCCGCGTCGACGCCGTGAGCGCCACCGCCGAGCGGGCGGTCAGCGGCGCCGAAGCGGCCCAGCGCGCCGCCGAGCGCGCGGCCGATCGCGCCGACGACGCCGCGCGCACGTCGGAGGCGATCTTCCGCAAGGGCGTCTCGAAGTAGCGCCGTCGCCACACGCGCCCCCTACGGCGTTCGCAGGTGCTCGGCCCCGCGCAGCGACCCGATCGGGACCGGCGCGCCGCTCTCGGCCTCCATCGCGCGCCGCACCAGCACGGGATCGACGAACTCGGCGAGACCGAGATCGAAGAGGCGCTGGAAGACGGCGCCCATGCGCTCGGGACGCTCCGGCTCGCGGCGATACACGTCCGGGTGTGCCTCGAGGTAGAGGACCGGGCCGCGCCGGCCGATCTTGACGGTCTGATACACGAGCCGCACGGGGGTGCGCGGCGCCGTCCGCGCGAACAGCCGCGCGATCTCGTCGTTGTAGAGCCGGATGCAGCCGTGGGTCGCTTCGCGGCCGATCGACCACGGGTTGTTCGTTCCGTGGATGCCGTAGCTGGTCGTTCCGATCGTCATCCAGTGGTCGCCGAGGGGATTGTCGGGTCCGGGCGGCACGACCGGCGGGAGCTCCGGCTTCTCGGCGCGGATCGACGCCGGCACGTTCCATGCCGGTCGCTCGCGCTTGCTGCCGATCCGATATTCGCCGAGTAGCGACGGGTCCATCTCGTCGCCGATGGCGATCGCGAAGACCTCCGGCTCGGGCCCGGCCGTGTAGTCGTAGAGCTGCATTTCCGGGATGTTGATGACGAGGCCCGTCCGCGGCGCGTCGGGCAGCACGTGCTCCGTCGGAAGCTGCACGATGGTCCCGGGCGTCGGGATCCAGTGGTGGACGTCGGGGTTGAGTCGCGCGACGCGGTCGAAGCCGAGACGATGGCGATGGGCCACGTCGAGCAGCGTGTCGTCGGGCTCGATCAGGTCGCGCTCCGGTGCGCCGACCAGCGGCGCGAGGGTGTCGAGCCCGGGCGGCACGCGGGGCTCGGCCGGCTCGAGCCAGGGACGCGCAGGGCTCGTTCGCGGGTCCGGGATCCACGCGCTCTGCGCGCATAGCCCCAGCGCCAGGGCGGCGAGCGCGAGCGGGGCGGCGCGGGGGAGCCGGGTCATCCCGCGATCGTATAGCCTGTCGCCGATGCGTCTCGTTCCGGTCGAGATCTGCGCGGCGGCGGGACTCGCCCTCGCGCTCGCCTGTGCGCCGTCGCCGGGCGCTTCGCCGGAGGTCTTCGCTCCGCCGGCGATGCCTTCGGAGGCCGGAACCGCGTCCGCTCCGAGCCTGCCGTGCGAGCGCGTCGAGCGCATCGTCGTGCGCCGGGCGCAACGGGAGCTGGTGGCGGCGTGCGCCGGCGGCGGCGAGCGACGGATCGCCGTCGCGCTCGCGCGCGCGTCCGGGCCCAAGCGCATGTCCGGCGACCAGAGTCTTCCCGAGGGGGACTACCGGATCGCGGGTCCAGCGCGGCCGAGCCGCTTCCACCGCTTCCTGCCGATCGACTACCCGGCGCCCGCGGATGCCGACCGCGCGCTTGCGGAAGGTCGGCTCGCGCGGGAAGACCACGACGCCATCGTCACCGCGCACCGACAGGGGCGCCTGCCGCCACAGGAGACGCCGCTCGGCGGTCACCTCGGCTTCCACGGCGAGGGCCGGCGCTGGCGCGGGGACCTGGAACTCGACTGGACGGAAGGGTGCATCGCGATGCGCGATGCGGACATCGACTGGCTCGGGGACCGGGCTCTCCCCGGCACACCGGTCCGGATCGAGCCGTAGACAGGACTGGCGACCCCGAGAGACCGCGATCCTCGGTGAAAGCCTTGCGGTTTCGGCATACAATCCCGCCCTGATCCCGCTCTATCTGATCCCGCGCTCCTGGAAGCAGAAGCTCCGCGCCCAAGTCGAGGAGAACCCCCGTTGTCGGCTCCGCTCTCGGTCGTCTCCCCGGACGATGCTGGATCGCCTTCGCCGCCGTCCCCCCGCTCCGCCGCGGGTGGCGCGCGGCCCGCGCCCGGACCTGCAAGAAGCGCCGAGGATCGCGAGCTGGCGACGCGCATGCAGGCGGGGGATGCGGCCGCATTCGGTACCGCCTACGAAAGGCATGCAGGTCGCGTCTATGCGTTCGCGCTGCGGCGCCTGCGCGACCCGGCCGAGGCCGAGGATTTGTGTCAGGACGTGTTCGTCGAAGTCGCCCGCTCGATTCGCGGCTTCGAAGGGCGCTCGGCGCTCGGCACGTGGATCCTCGGGATCGCGAACCACGAGATCGCGAACCGGCGGCGCCGGCAGCGCCGCGAGCTGGCTTCGATCGAGGCCAATGGCGAGCTTGCGGTCCCCGCCCGCGATGCGCCGATCGACGACCAGGTGCACTCGGCGCGGCTGCTGGCGCGCTGCTTCGACGTGCTCGATCGCGAGATCGGCCCGGCGCACAGGAGGATCTTCCAGCTTCACCTCGGGGGCGGCCGTGACATGGCGGGGATCGCCAGAACCGTGGGGAAATCGCGACAGGCCGTGAAGATCAGCGTATTCAGGACTCGCCAGCATCTCGGGAAGCGCGTCGCCGGTCTTCGCGAGCTGATCACGCGGCGCTGAGCGCGAGCGGCGATGAGCGATCGAGAGGCGAGCGCGACGCTGCAGCGAGCCGTCCGCTGGATCTCGGACCGACGGCTCGAGGACCCCGACGCGGCGCTGCTGTCGCTCGTCGACGAAGCGGCGCGGCGGTTCGACCTCTCGCCGCGAGATGCGGAGTTCCTGCTGACGTTCCAGCGCCAGCGAACACGAGACGACGCCCAGGACTGACCCGCGCATCCAGATCGTCGCTGCCCGCTGCGGTCGCCGTCGAGACAGGGTGGCGAACGCGGCCTGTTAGCCTGTGGACTCGGCGGGGCGACCGGAGCGGTGAGCCGAGGAGGGCGGAATGGCTGAGCGAGGTACGACAGGCAGCGGCGCATCGGCGGCGGAAGCTGCGGCGCTGCCGCGCCGGCGGCGCGGGCGGCGCTGGGCGATCGCTCTCGGACTGGTCGGCCTGGTGATCGCGCTCGCGTGGATGGCGCTGCGCGCACTCGTGCCCGGTGCCCCCGAGCCGCCGCCGCCGGCCGTTGCGGACGCCGCATCGCTCCGGCTGCTGCCGGCCGGAGAGGTCGTCGGCTTCGTCGGCCGCCACGCGGACCACGTCTGGAAGGGATTGCCGTATGCGGCCCCGCCCGTCGGAACTCTGCGCTGGCGCGCGCCCGCGCCTGCGCCGCGCTGGAGCGGCACGCGCGAGGCGCTGGCGGCGGGCTCGCACTGTGTCCAGCTGCCGAGTCCGTTCGGCGGCGTCGAAGGCGATCCGGGCCAGCCGAGCGGCAGCGAAGACTGTCTGTACCTCGACGTCTATGCGCCGCGCTTCGAGCCCGGTGCCGTGCCCACCGGCGACGCGCGGCTGCCGGTGCTCGTGTGGATCCACGGCGGCGGCAATGTCATCGGTTCCGCGGGTCTCTACGACGGCGGCGTGCTCGCGACGCGGGAGAACGTCATCGTCGTCGCCGTCAACTACCGGCTCGGGCCGCTCGGCTGGTTCCGGCACGCCGCGCTGCGCGAAGCGGACGCCAGTCCCGCGGAGCGTTCCGGCAACTTCGGAACGCTCGATCTCGTCCGCGCGCTCGAGTGGGTGCGCGAGAACGCGGCCGGCTTCGGCGGCGACCCGGGACGCGTCACGATCTTCGGCGAGTCCGCCGGTGGCACCAACGTCTACACGCTGCTGCTCGCGCCGCAGGCGCGCGGCTTGTTCCATCGCGCGATCGTCCAGAGCGGCGGCACGGCGATCCTGCCGGTCGCGCAAGCGGAACACTGGAGCGACAGCGACACGGATCCCGGTCACGCGCGCTCGTCGAACGAAATCGCGGCGCGGCTGTGGATCGCCGCCGGACGCGCCGAGGACCGCGCGGGTGCTCGCGCGGCGCTGACGGCCGCATCGCCGCAGGAGCTCGCCGCCTTCTTGCGCGAGCGCACGCCTGAGCAGCTGTTCGCAGCGTACTTGGACGGTGCGGAGGAGTTGCTCCTCGACATGCCGCGGCTGTTCGGCGACGGCGCCGTGCTGCCGGCCGGCGAGCCGCTCGAGCGGCTCGCGCGTCCGGATGGTTGGAATCGCGTGCCGGTCCTGGTGGGGACCAACCGAGACGAGAACAAGCTGTTCCTGTTCCCGCAGCCGCGCTACACGCGGATGTGGTTCGGCTTCCTCCCCCGGGTCCGGGATCCCGACCTCTACCTGGCCGTCGCCGACGCCATGAGCGCGATGTGGAAGGCCACCGGTGCGGACGGCCCGGCCGACGCGATGTGGCGCACGCAGCCCGACGTCTTCGTCTATCGCTTCGACTTCGACGAGTGGCCCAGCCTGCTCGGCTTCGACGCCGCGACCTTCCTCGGCGCTGCGCATGGCCTCGAGATCCCGTTCGTGTTCGGTCGCTGGGATCTCGGTCGCCGCAGCCGGTTCCTGTTCCGCCCGGAGAACCGCGCGGCGCGCGAGGAGCTCTCCGACGCGATGCGCTCGTACTGGGTGGAGTTCGCAGCCAGCGGGCGGCCGGGCCGCGGCTTGCGGGGAGACCTGCCGGCGTGGACCGCGTGGGACGGCGGCGACGGGGCGTACAAGGCAATCGTCTTCGATACGGAGGCCGGCGGCGGCATCCGGATGACGAAGGACTCGGTCACGATCGAGTCCGTGTTGGCCTCGGTCGACGACGATCCACGACTCAGGACGCAGCGCGATCGCTGCTGGGTGTATCGCGAGATCGCGACCCGCTCGCGCGGCTTCGGTCCGGCGCAGTATCCGAAGGCAGGCCGGGACGGCTGCGTCGAGTTTCCGTTCGACGAGTTTCCCTGGGAGTAGGGGATCGCCGAGCGCAACTCCAGATTCCATCCGAGGGGAGAAGATGCCGGATCGCTCCGATGCCCTGGTGATCTTCGGCGCCACCGGAGACCTCGCGTCCAAGAAGATCTACCCGTCGCTGTACGCCATGGCTCGCAAGGGAAATCTCGACTTCCCGGTCGTCGGTGTCGGGCGCGAGTCCGGCGATCCTTCGTCGCTCGTCGATCGCATCCGCGCGAGCGTCGAGAAGCACGGCGCGAATCTCGAGGAGAAGGCGTTGCAGCGCCTCGCCGGGCAGCTCCGCTACGTCGGCGGCGACTACGCCACGGCGAAGTTCTTCGAGGACCTGCGCGCCACGCTGAACGGGGCACGCCGGCCGGTGTTCTACCTGGCGATTCCGCCGAGCGCGTTCGAGGCCGTCATCGAAGGCCTCGGCGAGGCCGGGCTCGCGGACGGGGCGCGGATCGTCGTCGAGAAGCCGTTCGGTCGGGACCTCGAGTCCGCGCGGGCGCTCAACCGCACGTTGCACGAGCGCTTCGCCGAGGATTCGATCTTCCGCGTCGATCACTACCTCGGCAAGGAGCCGGTGCTGAATCTCTTGTACTTCCGGTTCGCCAACTCGTTCGTCGAGCCGATCTGGAATCGCCATCACGTCGAGCACGTGCAGATCACGATGGCGGAAGAGTTCGGCGTGGAGGGTCGCGGGGGCTTCTACGACGAGGTCGGCGCGATCCGCGACGTCGTCCAGAACCATCTGCTGCAGGTGATGGCGCTGCTGGCGATGGAGCCGCCGACGTCGGGGGCGACCGATGCGATCCGCGACGAGAAGGTGAAGGTGCTGCGCTCGATCCGAGCTGCCGATCCGGAGCGCCTGGTGCGCGGGCAGGTGCGCGGCTACCGCGACGAAAAGGGCGTGGCGCCGGACTCGGAAAGGGAGACCTACGCCGCGCTCGAGCTGTCGATCGATTCGTGGCGCTGGGCCGGGGTGCCGTTCCTGATCCGCACCGGCAAGTCGCTCCCGGTGTCGGCGACGGAGGTTCGCGTGTCGCTCGAGCGGCCGCCGCAGCGGGTGTTCGGCGGCGTCGAGGTCGAGCCGGCGCGCGAGCCCAACTACCTGCGCTTCCGACTCGGCGGCGAGGCCGAGATCGCGCTCGGCGCGCGAACGTTGGCGCCGGGGGAGCGCATGCAAGGCGAAGACGTGGAGCTCTTCGTGTGTTCGACGCGCGGCATCACGACCGATGCGTACGAACGGCTGCTCGGCGACGCGATCGCCGGCGAGCAGACGCTCTTCGCGCGCCAGGACGAGGTGGAGGAATGCTGGCGCATCGTCGAGCCGCTGCTGCGAAAGCCCGGACCGGTGCGGCCCTACGCGCCTGGCTCGTGGGGACCGCCGGAGGCTGACGCGCTGGCCGCTCCGCTCGGCGGCTGGGATGCACCCGGCCCGACACGATGCGGCCCATGAACGCCGCGACACCGATCCGGATCGAGATCCTCGCCGACGAGGACGCCGTCGCGCAGCGCGGCGCTGACGAGATCGCCGAGGCGGCCCGGGTTTCCGTGGCCGCGCGCGGCCGCTTCGCGCTCGCCGTGAGCGGAGGCCGGACGCCGTGGCGCATGCTCGCGCAGCTGGCCGGCGCGCCCGACGTGCCGTGGGCGCGCACGCACGTCTTCCAGGTGGACGAGCGGGTCGCCCCGGCCGGCGATCCGGCGCGCAACTGGATGCCGCTCGAGGATGCGCTGCTCGCTCGCGTGCCGCTGCCCCGGTCGCACGCGTACGCGATGGCCGTGGACCGCTGCACCGGCGACGCCGATCTCGCCGTCACCGCCCGCGCCTACGCCGCCGCGCTGGAAGCCGTGTGCGGGACGCCGCCGGTGCTCGACCTCGTGCACCTCGGACTCGGCAGCGACGGACACACCGCGTCGCTGGTGCCGGGCGATCCGGTCCTCACCGTCACCGACGCCGACGTCTCGTGGACCGAGACCGCATACCAGGGACACCGCCGCGTGACGCTGACGTTCCCGATGCTGGCGCGTGCCCGCCGCCTGTTGTGGGTCGTCACCGGCGCCGAGAAGCGCGACGCGCTCGCGCGGCTGCGCGCCGGCGACGCCGCGATCCCCGCCGGCCGCGTCCGCGGGCAGGCGATGCTGGTGCTCGCCGACCGTGCCGCAGCGGGCGGGTAGGGGCCGCCAGGCGCTGGCGAGCAAGCGTCGATGCAGCGAGGGGGCGCGATGGACGTCGTGACGCGAGACGCAGTTCCGAGCGACGCGGCCGGAATCGCGGCGCTCTCGACGGAACTCGCCGGCGTGCTGCGAGAGGCAGGGAATCCCGTGAGCGCCTCGCTCTCTCGCGACCGGATACGAGAAGATCTCTTCGGACCCTCGCCCGCCGCCTGGTGCGTCGTCGCAGAGGCCCAGGAAGGTGAACTCGTCGGCTACCTGCTGTGGCACCCGGCCTACGATCCCGATCTGGGCGGACGGATCCTACGCATGGTGGATCTCTGCGTTCGTCGCTCGGCGCGGCGCCGCGGAATCGGGCGCCTGTTGGCCGCGGCCGTCCTCGAGCGGGCATCGCAGGTCGGCGCCCACGCCGTCTCCTGGTGGATCCGGGAACGGAACCGAGACGGTGTCGCGTTCTACCGGTCTCTCGGCGCTCGAGCGTCGAGCGGTCTCTTGTCCATGCATCTCGGGGTGCCGTGCGACCCCGCGGAGGATCGCCGCTGAGCCGGCTCTCCGCGCCGGCGCGAACCAGCCGGAGCCGACGGATCAACCCGGCGTCCGCAGCAGCCCCTTGCCGGTGACGAGCGGCAGGTCGAGGGCGGACAGCAGTCCCGGCGGCGCGTCGCACACGAACGGGATCGCGTTCACGAGCCGCGTCGCGGTCAGCACGACGCCGCCGACTGCGTGGTCGCCGTGTTCGTCCCAGAACTCGAACTCACAGCGCATGCCGGGGACGCCCTTCACGAGCACGCGGTAGCTGCCGTTGCCGTGTTCCCACTCCGGGGCCAGCGAATCGTCGAGCCGCGTCACGTGCTCGACGACCAGCACCGGGCGCCCGCCGACGATGCCCTGCACCTCGAAGCGCAGGGCCGCCATCGTGCCGGGCTCGACGACGTGGCCCTGGATGTCGAGCCGCGTCGTCGCCGGGCGGCGCTCGTGAACCTCGCGGATCTCGTCGAGTGTGAGCCCCAGACCCTCGGCGAGCAGCTTGATCGTGCCGCCCCACGCGAACGTGAGCGCCCCCTTCATCAGCAATACCGGCGTGTGATCGAGCGGCTGGCCGAAGCCCATCGTGTCGAAGATGACTTCCGGCTGCGCGTAGGTGGCGTAGTTGATGATCTCCTGGATGCGGATCTCTTCCCAGGTTCCGCACAGGCCGGAGAGCACCAGCGGGAGCACGTCGTTGGCGAAGCCCGGGTCGATGCCGTTGGTCAGGAACGAGCTGCCGCCCTTCGCGCAGGCCTCTTCGAGCTGCGCGGTGACGCGCTCGCCGAGATGGCGCGGATGCACGAGGCTGACGACGGAGCTCGACACGACGTTCTTGCCGGACGCGAGGATGCGCGCGATGTCGGCGACGGCGTCGAAGGGGCGGCGGTCCGCCGTCGCGGTGTAGACGACGCAGTCGGCGTCGGTCGCGAGGATCGCGTCGACGTCGCGCGTGGCGCGCACGCCGGTCGGTGGACGGTCGCACAGCGCGCCGGCGTCCTGGCCGTCCTTCGCGTCGCCGTAGACCAGCACGCCCGCGAGCGCGAGTTCCGGGTGGTCGAGGATCTGCCGGAGCGCGTAGCGCCCGACGTTGCCGGTACTCCACTGGATCACGCGATACGTCATGGGTTCCTCCGCGGCGCGCAGGGTACGCGGCTTTCGGCCGCGCGGCTCGTATGGCGCGGGGCTGCGGACGCGGGGATCAGCGAAGCCGGAGCTGCTGGAAGACGAAGCAGTAGTTCGGGGGGTCGAGGTCGAACAGCGGCGTCCAGAACGCCGCGAGGCCCGGCCATGCCCGCGCGGCGAGCGCACGCAGCTCGAACGGCGGGAGGAAGTGGACGCGGTCGCCGGACAGCGCGCGGTCGGCGACCCAGCCGAACGTCGCGCGGACGCCGCCGGGCGAGAATTCCTTCACGATGAACTGCGCATCGTCGGCCGCGCACGCGCGGAGCTGGCGGAGCAGGGGCTCGCGCTCGGGCGGGGGCGTGTGGTGCAGCACGTCGGCGAGCAGGACCACGTCGGGGCGCGGCCCGTTGGCCCCGCTCGCCGCAGCGGAATCCAGCACGGCTGGATCGAGCGGACACAGCGTCGGGTCCCGCGCAGTCAGCTCGTCGAGCAGCGCGCCGCCGTCGGCCGTCAGCGCGAGGATCGAGGAGCCCGGCGCGAAACCCGGCAGGCAATCCGCGATCGCCCCCGCGTTGGCGAAGACCACCCCATGCCACGTGTGCGCCGCACGCGTGAGCAGACTGGCTCGCGCGGAACGCTCGTCGAGCGCACCGACCCCTCCGATCACACTCTGCACGCGCGAGAGGCTACGAGGGTGGGATGACTCCCGCGTGAAGCCGCGGGGGATGCCATCGCAGGTCACGGGATGGAGGGCCGGGCGAGCCGCGTTGCGTCACGTCTTGCGTCATGGGTTGCGGTGCGGTTGCCTGCAACGAACCGAGGAGGAAGCCCACGATGGCCCGACCGCTCAGCTCTGTGCCGCCCGTTCCCTGGGGTCGCGAACCCCCGCACGGCGCCGCGCAGCGTATCCGCGCACCGCACCGGGCCGGCCGATGAGCGAACTCCTGCAGGCGCTCGCGCCCGACGGCGCCGCGTTCGGGATCGCCCTGGCGTCCGCGGCCCTCGTCGGCGCGGGGCTCGGCGCGCTCGTCGCGGCGCTCGTGGGCCATGCGCGGGCGCAGCGTGCGGAGACCCAGGCGGCGGAGCGCGCGCAGCAGCTCGCCGCCGCGGAGACCCGTGCGGACGTCGAGCGCCGCGCGGCCGAGCAGCGCCTCGCCGCCGAGCGCCGGCACGCGCAGGAACAGCTCGTGGCCGCGCGCGGGGAGGTCGATACGCTGCGGAGCCAACTCGTCGCGCTCGAGCGCGAGCGGGCGACGCTCGAAGCGGATCTCGGCAACGCCGAGCGCGCCAGCGCGGAGAAGCTCGCGCTGCTCGAGAACGCCGAGAAGCAGCTCCGCGAAGCATTCACGGCCCTCTCCACCGATGCGCTGCGCGCCAACAGCCAGAGCTTTCTCGAGCTCGCGAAGACGGCACTCGGCGAGACGCAGCAGACGGCGCGCGCCGATCTCGAGGCGCGGCAGGGCGCCATCGACGCGCTGCTGAAGCCGGTCGTCGAGACGCTCGGAAAGGTCGATGCGCAGCTGCGTGCCGTCGAGACCGCGCGACACGGCCACTATCGCGAGCTGAAGCAGCACCTCGAGCTGGTCGCGCAGTCGCACCAGCACCTGCACGGAGAGACACGCAATCTGGTCCAGGCGTTGCGCGCACCGAACGTGCGCGGGCGTTGGGGCGAGGTCCAGCTCCGCCGCGTCGTCGAGCTGGCCGGCATGCTCGAGCACTGCGACTTCAGCGAGCAGATGAGTGTCGCGACGGAGGCCGGTCGGCTGCGGCCGGATCTGTTGATCCACCTGCCCGGCGGCAAGCACGTCGTCGTGGATGCCAAGGCTCCCCTCGACGCCTACCTGGATGCTGCCGCCGTCGCCGACGAGACGACGCGCGCGGCGCACCTGCGGCGCCATGCGCAGCAGGTGCGCGATCACATGGGCCAGCTCGGCGCCAAGCAGTACTGGGCGCAGTTCCAGGCGACGCCCGAGTTCGTCGTGATGTTCCTGCCGGGCGAGACGTTCTTCGCCGCGGCGCTCGAACAGGATCCGGGGCTCATCGAGTGGGGCGCCGAACGCAGCGTCATCGTGTCGAGTCCGACCACGCTGATCGCGCTGCTGCGCGCCGTCGCGTACGGCTGGCAGCAGGACCGCGTCGCGCACAACGCCGAGGCGATTCGCCAGCTCGGCCGCGAGCTGCACGAGCGGGTCACGACGATGGCCGATCACTTCGGCCGGCTCGGCCAACGCCTCGACGACGCGGTCGGCGCCTACAACGCGACGCTCGGCTCGTTCGAGACGCGTGTGCTCGTCAGCGCCCGCAAGCTCAAAGAGCTCGGCGCCGGATCGACCGGCGAGATCCCGGATGCGTCACCGGTGGAGCGCGAGGTGCGCGCGCTGCGCAGTGCGCCGACCGACGGGCGCGACGCGGATGCTTCGGAGCCGAGTTGATTCCCGGTCGTCGGGTTCGTCGCGCCGCCGCCAGCGCCGCCAGCGCCGCCAGTTGCGCCAGTGCCAGGGCGCCCGCCGCGCCCGCCAGGGGCTCTGGAAGCGCGATCACGAGGAGGTTGCCGACGTCGATCGCGGCCGGTGCCGTGCCGTTGCCGGTCATCTCGTTGACGATCAGGTCGTCCGCGCCGTCGCCGTCGAGGTCTCCGGCCGCGGCGCTGTAGGCGAGCGTGTCCCCGGCATCGCCGGGCGCAGCGCCGTGCGCGCCGAAGATCCGCAGGGAACGGAGCGTGTCGGCGGCGGGCAGCGACGCCAGATCCACCGTGGCCGGCCACGGCTTCGTTCCCCCGAAGAACACGTACAGCTCCCCGGCGCTCTCCCGCGCAAGCGGCGCGGCGTGGGGCGAGCTGAAGGCGAGATCCGCGCGGCCGTCGCCGTCGAAGTCGCCGTGCAGCGCCGTGTCGCCTGCGAGGTCGCCGGCGCTCGCGCCGAAGAAGCTCGTCGTGGCGAGCCCCGGCGGCGGGGCATCCAGGTCGAAGTGGAGTCCGCGCAGCGTCGCGACGTCGAAGAGGATCATGCCCGCTCCGGCCAGAGGCCGCGACTCCGCCGCACAGTCGGCGGTCAGGTCGCCGACGAAGAGATCGGCGCGGCCGTCGCCGTCATAGTCGAGCCCGCCGAGGATCTCCTCGCCGAAGCGGCGGTGACAGGTGGCGCCGTCGATCTCCGTGTGGCTGCCGGGAGCCGCGGAGACCGCGAAGTCGAGAGCCTCCGGCCACGGCTCGGCGAAGTTGTCGTCCCAGAGGATGTGCAGCGTTCCGTCGAGGGTGCCGCCGTTCGCGTGCGCCGTGCCCGCGGCAGCGCCGGCGGCCGGCAGGGCAGCGCCTGCGCGGCTCAGTGCAGCGGCCACGAGCACCTCGCTGCGGCCGTTGGCGTCGAGGTCCGCGATCTGGACCGTCGCGCCGAAGTGCGCGTGGGCGGAGCCGGGCGGCGGCTCGATCCGCACGATGTGCCCGGGCAGGGCCGTCGTGCCGAAATCGGCCAGGTCGATGCTGCCCGCTCCGGCGAGATGCGGGCCGCCACGGATCACGTAGACGGCGCCGCGATGCACCTCGCCGCTCTCGCTCACCTGATCGGCGCCGACCACGAGATCGGCGACGCCGTCGCCCGTGACGTCGCCGGTGCGCATCCAGATCCCGAGCCGGTCGAAGGCGTTCGCGCCGACGATCGTCGTCATTGCGAGCTCCGCGGGCGGCGCCGCGAGGTCCACCGGGAGCAGCGTCTCCGCTGCGGCGCGCAAGGCCGGGGCGCCGGGCACGATCGTCAGGGCCCCCGCGCCGATCCGGTCCGGGGCTGGGGAGAAGTTCTGGCGCGCGATCAGGAGGTCCCCGAGACCGTCACCGGTGACGTCGTCCATCCAGAGTTCGCTGCCCGTCGCTTCCGCGGGGCCGGCGCCGACGAAGAGCAGCGCGTCCGCCTGCGCGACCGCCGTGTCGCGGAGTCCGGAAATCTGCCCGGTGCCGAGCAGGAGATGGATCTGGCCGGCCCCCGTTCGGCCCAGCGGATCGGCACGCATCGCCGCGAACGCGAAGTCCGGGAGGCCGTCTCCATCGACATCGTTGCCGCCGGCGACGGGCAGCCCGAAGGATCCGTCGCCCGTCGAGCCCGCCGCGCGGAGGAGCCGCCCCGTCTCGAGGGACACGGTGGCGAGGTCGAGAACGCGCGCTCCGGCGCCGCCCGGGGACACGAGAAGCGCCGCGAGGCAGCCGAACGCGCCGAGGCGGGCGCGCACGTGCGATCGACGAGCGGGAATCGACACGGCGTCCAGCCCGGGCTCCTTGGCGTGCAGAGTTCGACGATCGCGCGGATCCAGACGACACCTCCTGGCTCGCGCTCCGCGCCTTCCACGACGGGTACGGCGCCGACGTCGCTACCGATGCAAACAGAGGCTCCTGCTCGACGCTAGCGGCGGCCGAGCCAGAACGAGGCGGCGAGGTAGCCTGCGGTGATGGCAGCGACGAGCGCGGCGCCGAACAGCGTCGGGGGGGCCGGGACGGGCACGCTGGTCCAGCGGCAGACGAACCCGATCCCGAACGCGAGCAACACGGCCACCAGGCTCTTCATCGCTCTTCCTCCGCGCGAACGCTGCGGTCGTTTCGTGTGGAAGCGATCGTACAGCAGCCGCAGCGATCGGTCGTCGATCCGAAGCGCGTGGCGGCGCCGATGACACGCGGGACGCGCGAGCGACGCTTCGACCGCACCATCGGCATCGACTACTCGGGTGCGGCGACGGCGACGACGCGGCTGCCGGGGCTGCGCGTCTACGCGGCCGAAGGCGATGCGCCAGCGGTGGAAGTGCGTCCCACGGCGGACGGGCGTCGGCACTGGTCGCGGAGGGGCATGGCCGAGTGGCTGGCGGCGCGGCTCGGGGGGCCGGCGCGCACGCTCGTCGGCATCGATCACGGCTTCTCGTTCCCGTTGCGCGCATTCGAGGTCGAGGGGCTGCCGCGCGCCTGGCCGGCGTTTCTCGATGCCTTCGCTGCGCAGTGGCCGACCGACGCCGACGGCGTGTCGGTGCAGGACGTGCGCGAGGGTCGCGCCGGTCGCGGATCGCGGCAGCCCGGCGACACACGCTGGCGCCGCGTCTGCGAGCAGCGTGTGCGCGCAAAGTCCGTGTTCCACTTCGATGTGCCGGGTTCGGTGGCGAAGTCGACGCATGCGGGCCTGCCGTGGCTGCGCTTCCTGCGCCGCGCGCTCGGCGAGCGGATCCACTGCTGGCCCTTCGACGGCTGGCGTCCGCCGCAGCAGTGCTCGGTGCTCGCGGAGGTGTACCCCGCGCTGTGGAGCGCGCGGTACGAGCGCGGCGGCCGGAGCGGCGATCAACACGACGCCTACGCCGTCGCCGAGGCGCTGCGCGCGGCGGATCGCGACGGCAGTCTGGACGTTCTCTTCGAGCCGTCACTCTCCGAGGCCGAGAGCGCTGCTGCCGCACTCGAGGGCTGGATCCTCGGCATCCGCTGAGGCCCGGCCGCGGCGCCGGCGTCTCGAAATCTGCGGCCCGGCGCCTACCCTGCGCGCCGATGTCCGTCCCGCGCGCGTCGCCGTCCTCTCCGCCGCGCGCGCCCCGATGGTTCCCCGGCTACACCGTCGCGGCGGTCTCGACGGTCGGCCTGATCGCGACGGCGCCCGGGCAGACCTTCGTGATCTCGCAGTTCAACGCGTCGCTGTCGAGCGCTTTCGCGATTGCGCCGCTGACACTCAACACGGCCTACATGCTGGCCACCGTCCTCGCCGCCCTTCCTCTGGTGCTCATCGGGCGTCTGATCGACCGGTTGGGGCCGCGTCGCTCGTTGGCGCTCGTGGCGGCCGCGTTCGCCGGCGGCTGCGCTGCGATGGCGACTGCGCAGGGCACCCTCGGCGTGTTCCTCGGCTTCTTCCTGCTGCGCTTCCTCGGCCAGGGCGCGCTGGCCCTGGTCTCGCAACATGCACTCGCGATGTGGTTCCACCGCCGGCTCGGCACGATCCAAGGCGTCAAGACGGTCGTGCTGTTCGTCGCGTGGATTCCGCTCCCGCTGATCACCCATACCCTGATCGATGCGGTCGGTTGGCGCGGAACCTATCTGGTATTCGGGCTCGCTGTCGCGAGTCTCGTGATCCCGCTGGCGCTCACGCTGGTGCGCGACCGACCGGAAGACGACGGCCTCCGGATGGACGACGACCCCGCTCCGGCGATTTCTCCGCGCGAGGCGCGCGATCCCCGCGAGCGAATCGGGGAAGAACTCCCGGAGGCGACCGGTGCCGGGCCCTACCCCGGCGAGATCGATCCCGATCCGCATCGCCCGGTCTCCGACGACGGGCACTGGACGCTGCGTGCAGCGCTCCGCACGCGGAGCTACTGGACGCTCGCGGGTCTCTTCTTCGTGTCGCCGCTGATCGGGACGGCGCTGCTGTTCGACCTGCAGCCGATCCTCGTCTCGCGCGGACTGCCGGCGACGGCTGCGGCGCTGCCGGTCAGCGTGTGGACCGCCGCGATGGCGGCGCTGGCGTTGCCGGCCGGCCTGCTCGCCGATCGCGTACGCGCGCGCGTGTTGATTCCGCTGGCGGGTCTCGGCATCGCGTCTGGTCCGCTGGTGCTCTGGCAGGCGAGCGGCGTAGGCGGCGCGATGGTCGCATTGGTGGGCAGCGCCGTCGGCCAGTCGCTCGGCGCCGCCTGCGGCAGCGCGAGCACCGCGCGCTACTTCGGCCGCGCCCATCACGGCGCGATCCGCGCGTCGCTGGCGCGGATCGGCGTCATCGGCGCCGGCCTCGGCCCGCTCTTCACGGGGCTCAGTGCGTCGCTGACGGAGGGCTACGGCGCGGCGCTGTTCGGCTTCGTCGTGTTGTGCGTCCCGCTGGTCCTCGCGGCGTGCTGGCTCGCGCCGCCGCGGCCTGTGCAGGCGGCGCGCTGACGCGGTCCGCGCGCGGAGTCGGTCCGCTATACAACCCGGATGCGCGCCAGTCTGCACGAAGAACGCCTGGCGAAGGCGCTGCAGGTCCTGCTCGATAGCGGCGCCACCAGCGTCGTCGATCTCGGCTGCGGATCGGGCGCGCTGCTGGCTCGGCTCGTCGATCAGCCGCAGTTCGAGAAGATCGTCGGTGTCGACATCTCGGGCGCCGCGTTGATCAGCGCCGAGCAGAATCTCGGCGACAGACTCTCTCGCAAGGACGATCGACTCTCGCTGCTGCACGGCTCCTTCACCGACGAGGATCCGCGACTCGTCGGTTTCGATGCGGCAGTCCTGCTCGAAGCGATCGAACACATCGATCCGGATCGCCTGTCGATCGTCGAGCGGACGGTGTTCGGGTTCTTTCGCGCGAAGCTGGTGCTCGTGACGACACCGAATCGCGAGTACAACGATCTCTACGGCCAGCCCGAGGATCGCCTGCGCCATCCCGATCACCGCTTCGAGTGGAGTCGGGTCCGGTTCCAGGCGTGGGCGGGCGGCGTGGCGGCGCGCAACGGCTACGCGGTGGCTTTTGCGGGGATCGGCTGGGAGCATCCGGTGCGAGGTTGTTCGACGCAGATGGCGCGCTTCCAGCGGGTCGATCCGCCCGGCCGTTGACGGTCGGCTATGCTCGCGCGGTCCATGAGTCAGGATCCCCGCACCCCGCCGATCGATCGCTTCGTCGACGTTCCCGGCCGCGGCCAGATCCGCGTCCGCGACATCCCAGGGCCGCCGGGCGCGCCGGCGGTGCTGCTGCTGCACGGTCTCGGCGCCACCGGGCGGCTCAACTGGGGCGCGTGCTATCGGCCGCTGTCGGATCACTTCCGGGTGATCAGCCTGGATCACCGCGGACACGGCAGCGGATTGCGCACGAGCCATTTTCAACTCGAAGAGTGCGCCGATGACGCGGCCGCCGCCTTGCACGCGCTCGGTGTCGAGCGGGCGATCGCCGTCGGCTATTCCATGGGCGGACCGATCGCGTCGCTGACGTGGCAGCGGCACCCGCAGCAGGTGCTCGGCCTGGTGCTGTGCGCGACGGCGCGCCACTTCGTGCCGCGCCGCGTGGCGCGATTGGCGCGCGTGACGCTGCCGATGGCCGCGTCGGCGCTGCGCCTGGTCCCCGACGCGGCACGCCGGCAGATGGTCCAGCGGATGCTGGTCCGCATCGAACACCCGGAGCTCCGCGATCGCGTGCGCGAGGACTTCCTCGGTCACGAACCGGCGACGGTCATCCAGGCCGCCGATGCCCTGACGCGCTTCTCGTCGCACGACTGGATCGGCACCGTGAACGTGCCGACGGCGGTGCTGGTGACGACCCGCGACGAGCTGGTCCCGCCGGTTCGCCAGCGCAAGCTCGCGAGTTCGATCCCCGGTGCGGAGGTCTTCGAGATCGACGGGGACCACGACTCTTGCATGCGCTCGCCGGCGTTCGCGCCGACGCTGGTCCGGGCGTGTCGTTCGGTGGCGCACCGAGCGAGCGCGGCCGCGCCCGCGCGCTCCGCAGGCGGAGGCGCGTGAGCGATCCGGCGGAGCCTGTCGAGGTTCCCCTCGACGCGCTTCCCGAAGACACGCTGCGCGCGCTGATCGAGAGCTTCGTCGCGCGCGAAGGGACGGACTACGGCGATCGCGAGCGGACGCTCGAGGCGAAAGTCGACGACGTGCGACGCCAGCTGGACCGTGGCGAGGCGCGGATCGTCTTCGATCCGGAGAGCGAGAGCGTGAACGTCGTCCCGGTGCGCTGACCGGCCCGCGGTCAGGGAGCGAAGGACTTTCCCGGGTTCCGTTGCTTCCACTGCGCGACCGTCTCGTCGCTGCAGGTCTCTGCGACGCGCTTCGACTCCACGTGACTCTTGCTCATCGAGTCGTCGCCCTGGAAGGTCTCGGCGTCGATCGTTCCGGTCGTCCCGCGGAAGTCGTGCCGCATGGTCATCTTCATGTCGCCCGGGCACTCGAGCCGCACGACCAGGGCGTTGCCGTCCTGCTCGACCTTCGCGAGCTCGCAGTTCGCGTCGCCCGCGCCGTCGGCGATCGTCTTCGCCCATTGGTCCTTGTCGGCGTAGATCGCCACGTCACTGGACGTGAAGCACTGACGCATGGTTCGCGTCATCGATCCGCCCGGCATGCCCGGCGCGGTCATCGTCATCACCTGCTCCCACTCGCCGGGCTCGATCTTGCCCTGGGCGCGAGCCGTCGGCGCGGCGAGCAGCGCGAAGAAAACGGCGGCGAGGAGAAGCGGTCGGGTCATGTGTCCTCCAGGGTCCGGAACCGGCGACCAGCATAGGGAACTCGCGGAGCGACAGCGCCCGGACCCCCCGGACAAGCCGCCCCGCACGCTGCTACAGTGCCATCTCGTCGAGGGACGATCGGGTTCCATGAACGTGAAGGTGAAGGACCTGATGCAGGAGCAGGTGGTGACGGCGCAGCGTCACCATACGGTCGAGCACGTGCGGGGACTGCTGGAGCGCAATCGCATTCACGCGGTACCTGTCGTCGGCGTCCTCAGCGCCTTCGATCTGTTGGCACTCGTGGAGGACCGACGCTTCGTCGCGAAGAACGCGCCGACGTCCTCCGTACGAAAAGGAACGAAGCGGACCTGAGGCCGCCAGCGAGGAGCGAGATGGAGACGGAATCCCGACACGAAGTCGGCGGACCGGACGCGGCTCCGGGCGGCCCCTCGCGCACGCGCTCCGTGGGTCGGTTCCTCGTCAGCCACCCGGTGGGCGTGCTCCAGACGCTGTTCTTCGCGCTGCTGGCGATTGTCATACTCCAGAACCTCGAGCCGACATCGCTCGACGTGCTGTTCTGGGAGATTCCCGGGCTGCCCAAGCTCGTGCTCGTGCTGGTTGCGATGGCGATCGGCGGACTCCTCTGGGAACTCCTGCGCCGACGCCTGTTTCGCTGATTCCCGTCAAGAAAGGGGCCGGGTTCGTTCGTCAACTTTTTGCCCGACGGGCAAAAAGTTGACGAACGAACCCGGCCCCTTTCTTGACTACTCGAAGATGAGCCAGCCGAAGCGGTCGGGGACGTGGAAGTCGGGCGGGTCGGCGAGAGTGGGGGACCACGCGGAGAACTGGCCGCCGTCGGCGCGGTCGATGCGGTAGAAGTTGGCGCGCCAGCGCGCTCCGGGCCGCGGCGGCGCGACGCCGAGCGCGGCGAACGGGATCGCCCACTCGGCGCTCCACCAGGCATGCCGTCCATCGCGGCGGCCGAGGGTTCCGCGCACGCGCAGGCCGCGTTTCCAGCCGGCGCACACCCAGCCGCGGTCGACGCGCATCGTGCGCCGCTGCCGGTCCGGGCTCTCGACGCGCGCCTCGAACCAGGCGCCGCAAGGGTTCGCTTCGAGTTCGAAGTACGACGTGGGCTCCGGGCCGGGCGCAAGGAACGCCTCGACGACCTCGTCGTCGTAGATCGGTTCGTTGCGGGCGGCGGAGCGCCCCCAGATGTCGCGGTCGACGCAGTGGAAGCACACATAGAGCCGCACGCCGTCGTGGGCGACCCGCAACGCGGTCGGCTGCCAGCGCCAGCGCGCGTCGAGCGGCGCCGCATCGGGCGCGAGGTGCGCGTCCGCCACCTCGGCGGGCGGCGCGTGCAGCGGCGGTCGGCCGCTCGACGGGACGAGCCACACCGGCCGGAGTGCCGCCCACGGCGCCTTGTGCGGATCGCCGTCGATCGACGTCGGCGCGGCGATGCGCACGCAGCGGAGTTCCGGGAGTGCGGCGCCCGGCACGGGTCAGCGCGCCTCGCGGCCGGGCGGCAGCGCGAGCTGGCCGCCGCTGGCGCGCGCCAGCCCGGCGGCGAGCCGGCGTCGTACGCTGACCGGCACCGACGGCGCCCGCGCGAAGCGCAGCGTCACGACCGGGTTCCACCACACGCGCCCCGCCTCGCTGCGGATCTCTGACCACGGGATCTCGATCGGCGCGTGACCCGCCGAGAAGATCCACGGCATCGAGATCCGGAGCGCACTCGGGCTCGCGCTCAGCGACACGCAGAGGTTGTAGTGGAGGCCGCTCCTCATCGTGATCGAGCGCAATCGGAAGCTCTCCCCGACGCCGCTTCCGAGGACGCCGCTCGGCGGGTACGCGTCCGCCAGCCGCCTCCAGCCGCTTCCCCGCGCCACGAGGTGCAGCGATCCGAACCAGATCGCCACGAACATCGCGAGCGACCCGAGCACCGCGACGAACGACACCCCGGAGTCCGTCGTTCCGTCCATCGTTCCTCCCGGCCGGGGCCGCGCAGGACTGCGGCCTTGTGCGGACGATATCGGGCGCGATCCTCGCCCGCCGGAGGGGGCATGGACGCGAACGCCAGGATGCGCGCCGTGGCGGAGGCCTTCGCGATCCCGGGCCGCTGGATCGCGTCGGAGCCGCTGCGCACGGGCTGGATCAACGAGACGTGGATCGCGCGCTTCGATGACGCCGGCCGTTCGGCGCGCTACGTGCAGCAGCGCATCAACGCGCAGGTGTTTCGCGATCCGGCGCGCGTCATGGAGAACATCGCGCGCGTCACCGCGCACGTTCTGGCGGCGCTCGAACGCGCCGGCGCACCGGAGCGCGAGCGGCGCGCACTGCGCCTCGTGCCGGCGCGCGACGGGGCGCCGTCTTGGGTCGACGACGCCGGCGAGACCTGGCGGACCTGGCACTACGTCGAGGGCGCCCGCAGCCGGGATGTCGTGACGACGCCGGCCGAGGCCGGCGCGGCGGCCGAGGCCTTCGCGCGTTTCCAGGTGCAGGTCGCGGACCTGCCGGGGCCGCGCCTGCACGAGACGATCCCGGGCTTCCAGAACGCGCGCGCGCGCTTCGAGCAGCTGCTCGAAGCGGCCGGCTCCGCTGCGTCCGACCGCCTCGCGGGCGGCCGCGCCGAGCTGGCGTTCGCTCGTGCCCGCGAGCCGATCGTCGATCGCCTGCAGCAGCTCGCCGCCGCCGGCCGGATCCCCGAGCGCGTGACGCACGGCGACACCAAGATCAACAACGTGCTGTTCGACGACGCCACCGGCGAGCCGCTGTGCGTCATCGACCTCGACACCGTGATGCCCGGCTTCGCCGTCTACGACTTCGGCGACCTCGCCCGGACCGCCGCGACGCGCGCGGCCGAGGACGAGCGGGACCTGTCCCGCGTCCGCGTCGAGGTCGATCTGTTCGGCGCGCTCGCGGCGGGCTGGCTGCGGGGCGCGGGCACCCTGCTGCTGCCCGCGGAACGCGACGAGCTGGTGTTCGCGGCCCGGCTGTTGCCGCTGGTGATCGGCATGCGCTTCCTGGCCGATCACCTGGCCGGCGACCGTTATTTCCGCTGTGATCGCCCCGGTCACAACCTCGATCGGGCGCGCGTGCAGTTCACCCTGGCGGCGGACTTCGAACGGCGCGCCGGGGAGCTCGAGGACCTGGTCGGCGCGATCGATCCGCGCCGGTAGCGGGCGCCCTTAGGCGCGGGGCTCCCGGCTCGCATCCGCTTCGACGCGCGTCCACAGCGCTTCGCGGTCCGCTCCGCTCTCGCGCGTGCCCGGCAACCAGTGGGTTCCGCGCGGCCGGCGGTCGAAGACGAAGCGCCCGCTGTACCCGCGCGCCCGTTCCGCCGCCGCGAGCCACACGACGGTGTCAGCGCCTTCGGCCGGCGTCCGGAGGATTGCGCGCGTCATCCGGTAGAAGCCCGGGATCGAGCTGCGAACCGACGGCGTATCGGCCCAACCGGGGTGCATCGCGTTGACGATGATGCCGGTCCCGCGCAGGCGCTCGGCCCACAGTTCTGCCAGCACGACCTGCGCGCGCTTCGTCTCGGCGTATGCGACGACGCCGTCGTACGCACTCCGGCGCACCCAATCGACGTCGTCGAGCCGCATCCGGCGCGTGTACATGCCACCCGACGACACCCAGATCACCCGCGCATCCTCGCTGCGCTCGAGTGCGGGGAGCAGCATCCGGGTCAGCAGGTGCGGTCCGACGACGTGGGTGGCCCAGGTCTGCTCGAGGCCGTCGTCGGTCACGACGCGCTCGGCCGGCAGCACGCCGGCGTTGTGGACGAGCACGTCGACGGAGGCCTGGGCGAGCCGTGCGCCGACCTCGCGCACCGCCGCGAGATTCGCCACATCGAGGACCTCGACGCGAACGCGGCGGTTCGCCGTCCGCGCACGGATCTGCTCGGCAGCCTCCTCTCCGCGTTCGCAACTGCGACACAGCAGGACGACTTCCGCACCGAGCTCCGCGAGCCCCAGCGCGCTCTCGAAGCCGATGCCGGAGTTGGCACCGGTGATCAGGCAGCGCCGGCCGGAGAGATCCACGTCGAGATCGCCGGGCCGGAACGCGAGCGCGTGGATGCGAAATCCCGTGCGGTCGAACGACAACACCACCGTCGGGTCTACGAGCGCGGACAGGCCGCGGCCGAGCGCGCGCTGCCAGTGCGGGGTGGCCTCCGCTTCCGGAAGCTCCGGACGCTCTTCGATCGCCGCGAGCAGCTCGGGCAGCGGCGCATGATCTCCGGCCTCCGAGCTGACGTATCGATACGCGAGCGCGCCGCCGAGGGCAAAGACGAAGACGCCGCCGAGCTGCCACGGATCCCCTTCGACCGAACTCTGCCGGAAGCCCTTGCGCAACGCGCGCAGCGCGTGGAACGGAACGCGCGACGAGAGCAGCTCGACGCGCCCGCGGCGCAGACCGGCTGCGCGATACGCGCGAAGTTCGGGATCGACCAACAGCGGAACGTCGGCCGGAATCCGCAGGTCCTCGCGGAAGGCGGCGGCGAAGTGCGCCGCCCCGTTTCCGATGATCACCAGCTCTCCGCCGCGCGCGCGGATCTCGTCCAGCTCGTCGCGCAACTGCGCGACCTGCTCGCGGCAGAACAGTCAGCCGAAGTGGCGCAGGAAGACCAGGACGACCGCGCGGGGCGCCGGCGACGGCACATCGGAGGACACCGGCGCCGGCTCCCAGAACGATCCGAGCGCCACCGTCCGGGACGCGCCGGACGGAAGCACCTGCTCGAGCTCGATCGGTGCGAGGCGGTGGGCGATGCGCATTCATTCCTCCCCCGCGCCGCCGGACGCAGGGAGTTGTCCAGGAAACCGACCGGAGGATAGCCGCTGCCCGGAGATCGACCCGACACGCGCGTTCGTGTCGCGTCGACGCTCGCGAAGGCAAGGCTAGTCTCGGCCGGCTCCGTTTCTCCGCGCCCCCGGAGCACAGTAGACGGCCGCGGGAGGCAGCATCGTGTCGACCAGCGAAGGCGAGCAGGGAAGAGGCAAGTACCGGATCGGCACCGTCGCCCAGCTCACGGGCCTCACGGCGGATACGATCCGGATGTGGGAACGGCGTTACGCCAGCGTCTCTCCACTGCGTAGCGAGGGCGGCACGCGCCTCTACGGCGACGAGGAAGTGATGCGCCTGCAGCTGATGCGTGCGCTCACCGAATCCGGCGATCCGATCGGCGCAATCGCCAACCTGTCGACGCAGAACCTCCGCGAGCGCCTCGCGCGGCTGGCCGATCTGAGTGGATACGGTTCGGCGGCGAGTGAGCCCGGCAAGGCTTCGAGTGGGTCGATCCGGGTCGCCGTACTCGACTCGGCATTGCCCGAGCAGATGCGCGTGAATCCGAGCGACCTCGGGCAGCTCGAGCTCGTCGGCGCCGCGACGGAAGTGCAGACGCTCGCCGAGCGGATCAGCGCAGACGGCGCCGAAGTCCTGGTGGCAAACCTCGCGCTGCTCGGTCCGAAGCCGGTCGAGGTGTTGCAGCGATGTCGGGAGGTCTGCGGCGCGCGGTTGATCGTGGTGATCTACGACTGGGCGACGCGTCGCCAGTTGACACGCCTCGCCGCTGCCGGTGCGCGGCTGGTGCGCGGCCCCGTGCACGTCGCATCGCTGCGGCAGACGATCACGGACCTGTGGATCCTCGGCGAGGTCGAACGTCACGACGAGCCCGCAGCGCTTCCGATCCCCGCGTCGTCGCTGAGGCGCGGCGGCCTACCGATCGCCGCGCGTCGCTTCGACGACGAGCAGATCGCTCGTCTGCGCGAGGTCCGCTCCTCCGTCGACTGCGAGTGCCCGAATCATCTGGCCGGTCTGATCGCGAGTCTCGTCGCGTTCGAGCGCTACTCTCAGGGGTGCGAATCCCGCACGCCAGACGATGCCGCGCTGCACGCGCTGCTCCATCGCGGGACTGCCGAGGCACGCGCCGCGATGGAAGATCTGCTCGTCCGGGTGTGCGAGCAGGACGGCATCAAGTGGTAGCCGGCTCGCGGTCCCAGCCGGGTGCGATCGCGCCGACGGTGAACTTCCGGACCAGGACACTAGAATCCCGCCCATGCCGACCTTCATCGCGATGAACCATTTTCGTGTGGATCCGGAGCGCGGCGCGGAGTTCGAAACACTCTGGCGCAAGCGCGAGACCTGGCTCGCCGAGGTGCCCGGCTTCGTGCGCTTCGCGTTGCTGCGCGGCGGCGAGGCGGGCGACTACGCCTCGCACACCACGTGGGAGAGCCGCGCCGCGTTCGAGGCGTGGACGGAGTCCGACGCCTTCCGCAAGGCGCACGCGCAGTCGCCGCTCCCGAAGGGGCTGCTGCAGGGTCACCCCCGCCTCGCGACGTGGGAAGCCGTCCTCGAGGAGTAGACGGAGCGGATCAGTCCCGGCCACGTCCTTGGCGTTGGCGCCGCTGTTCGTCCCGCCGCGTCCGCTCCCCGTCGCGACTGTGCTCGCGATCGCGCACCTGACGACGATCCGGGCGGCGGTCGACGGCGCGCGCCTCACTGCTCTGGCGATCGTGGTCTCGCACGAACGGCCTCGACGGATGACGGCGCGAGTCCTTGTGGTCGATGTCGCGGGGCGCGTTTCGCACCTCGTGGGGGCGCACGGCCCGGTGAGGCCGCGACGCCGGCCTGACGGCGCGGGAGCCGCGGGAGCCGCGGTGTTCGCGCTCCGCTCGGTGGCGGTGGTCCGAGCGAATGCCGCGGTCGGCTCGGTGATGGCGGTACGTCGGCTGCCTCACGATCACACGCCGAGGATGGACGATCACGGTGCGCTGCGAGGAATAGTACGGGCCCGCTCCGTAGCCGCTTCCTCTCGCATCGGCGTAGGGATCGTCGTAGTAAGACCGGACGCCGTAGCTCGGCGAGGCGATGCAGCCGCTCGCGGCGAGTGACAAGCCGAGGACCGGCAGCAGCGCCAGCAGGCGTCGGCGGCCGGCCGATCGAGTTGCAACGATTCCGGGATTCATGGGTTTCGGAGCGCCGAGTTTCGTGATGTCGAGTTCGATCCTGGCGATCATGGTTCCGCGTCTCCCCGGCGACCGCGGTCGGTCGCTCTTGCCGGTGAGAGCCGCGGAGTGCGCGGGGGGGTTACTTCGGGGCGCGCGAGCCGGCGACCGGGCCGCGCTGCGCATGACAGTCCCGTCACTCTCCGCGCCGGGCACTCGGCCCGTCGCCAGAAAGGAGGGACATGCCGATCGCCGGAGGTACCCTCCCGGTCGTGCCGCCTCCCGTCTTCGACCTCGACAAAGTCGTCGCCCTCGCCGCCGAGGCGGTCGCACCGGCGCTGCGCCCGCTGCTGGCCGCGTTCGCCGCGGCATTCCTGCGCGGACTCGAGCGCGGCGATCTCGCCGGCGAGCGGACGCTGGCGCTGCGTGTGGCGTCGGCGTTCGCGTTCGCGCTGCAGCGCGGCGCGGGCGAGATCCGCGTGTCGGTCACGACTCCGGCCGAGCATCCGGGTCGGACGGTGTTGCAGCTGGTGCAGGACGACCGGCCGTTCCTCGTCGATACGATGCGAAGCCTGATCCGCCGACTCGACCTGCGCGAGCGAGTCTTCCTGCACCCGATTCTCTCCGCGACGCGCGACGAGACGGGCCGTCTGCGCGCCGTCGGGGAGCTGTCCGGCGCCACCTGCGAGTCGCAGCTCTACGTCGAGGTGTCGCCGCACATCGACGATGCCGCGCGGCGCGCCGAGATCGAAGCGCTGCTGTTCGCGACGATGGAGAAGGTGCGGGACGTCACCGACGACTTCGCGCCGATGCTCGACACGCTGCGAGCCCTCGCGCGCCGCGTCGAGTCGGACGGCCCGCGCATCGCGCCCGATGGCGCCGCACGGGCGAGCCGCGTCCGGACCTTCCTCGACTGGCTCGCCGGGGGTTATTTCATCTTCATGGGCCTGCGCCGTTATGCCTTGCGGTCGCAGCCCGGCGATGACTGGGAGGTGCAGCTGATCCCTGGCTCGGGCCTCGGCATCTTCCGCGACGACGCCGACAGCCGCTTGCGCGAGCCGAAGCGCGGCACGGAGATTCCCGACGAGCTGAGCGACATCCTCACGGATCCACGCATCCTGGTCGTTTCGAAGTCCCGCGTCGAATCGCCGATCCACCGCGCCGGGCGCCTCGATCAGATCGCCGTGACCGAGTACGACGAGGCTGGCCGGCCGTGCGCTCTCGTGCTGCTGTTCGGTCTGTTCACGTCGAAGGCGCTGCGGACGCCCGGCTCGAAGGTGCCGCTGCTGTCCTCGCGTCTCGAGCAGATCCTGCGCGACGAGAGCGCGGATCATCGCTCCCATCGCCACCGCGCGATCTTCGACGCCTTCGATTCGGCCCCGATCGAGGTGCTGCTCGGCACCGACGTCGAAGGGGTGGCGGCGTTGGTGCGCGAGATCGTGGCGTCCGAGGGCTCGGAATCGGCGCGGCTGGTGCTGCGCGCGGATCGGCACGGTCGCTCGTTCTACGCGGCGGTGCTGTTGCCGCGGGAGCGCTACAGCGAGGAGCTGCGTGGAGAGCTGCGAGCGCTGATCGAGCAGCAGACCGGCGCCACCTATGTCGACGACCGCGCGTCCTTCATCGAGGAAGGGACTGCGGTGCTGCACTTCTTCTGCACCGCGCGCACCGGCGCGCTGCGGTTGCCGGATGCGGGGAGGCTCGAAGCCGAGATCCGAGCGCTCGCCGCCACCTGGGCGGATCGCTTCCTCGGCGCCCTGTTGGATCGCTTCGGCGAGAGCGATGGCGCTGCCCTGGCCGCCCGCTACGAGGATGCCTTCCCGGGCGAGCTGCGCGCGGTGACCGATCCGCTCGACGCCGTACGCGACGTCGCCGCGCTCGAAGCTCCTGGCGCTCCGGACGACCCGCGCTTCGCCCTGTACTTCGAGCACGACGATGCCGCGCGCGACACGACGACGCTGCGGATCTTCCTCCCCGAGGCGCGGCTGCTGTCGGAGCTGCTGCCGGCCGTCGACGCGTTCGGGATCCGGGTCGTCGACGCGCAACAGGTCTCGCTGCGGCCGGCCGATCGCCCGGCGGTCGCACTGCACACGTTGCGCGTGCTGCCACTCGGCGCCGACCAGGCGGATCTCGACGCGATCGCGCCACGGCTCTCCGATGCGCTCGGCGCCGTGATGCGGGGAGATGTCGAAAGCGACGCGCTGAACGGCCTGGTCCTCGGCGCGGGGCTCGACTGGCGGCAGGTCGATACCGTGCGCGCGTGGGTGGAGTACTTCCTGCAGATCCAGGGCGCGTTGACGCGGCCGTTCGTGCGGACCGTGCTGCTGGAGAACCCGCTGGCGGTTCGGCTCCTCGTCCAGCTGTACGCCGCGCGGCTCGACACCGCTGTTCCCGAGGCGGACCGCAGCGCGCGGGAGGAGGAGCTGCGCCGCGCCTTCGACGGCTACCGCGACCGCATCTCGTCGCTGAACGAGGATCGCGCGCTCGCGGGGTTGCTCGCGATCGTCGAGGCCACGCTGCGGACCAACGCATTCGTGGCGCCGCGGCATCCGCACGTGCTGGCGTTCAAGCTCGACCCCGCGGCGGTCTCGGAGATCAGCGCGCCCAAGCCGTACCGCGAGATCTTCGTGCACTCCGTCGCGTTGATGGGGATCCACATCCGTGGCGGTCCGGTCGCGCGCGGGGGGCTGCGCTGGAGCGACCGTGTCGATGATCTGCGCGTCGAAGTGCTGGGCCTCATGCGCACGCAGATGTTGAAGAACGGGCTGATCGTGCCCGTCGGCGCAAAGGGCGGCTTCGTGCTGAAGCGCGGCGGCCTCTCGCCGCGCGAGGCGCGTGCGTTCGCCGACGCGCAGTACCGCGTCTTCGTCGGCCGTCTGCTGGACCTGACGGACGACCTCGATCCCACGGGAACAGCGGTCCCGCCCGAGGGCCTGGTCCGCCGCGATGGCGACGATCCGTATCTCGTGGTGGCTGCGGACAAGGGCACGGCGCACCTGTCCGATACCGCCAACGAGCTGGCGACGACGCGCGGGTTCTGGCTGGGCGATGCATTCGCCTCGGGCGGTTCGGAGGGCTACGACCACAAGGAGTACGCAATTACCGCCCGCGGCGCCTGGGCATGCGCGCAGCACCACCTTTCGGAGCTCGGCATCGATCCGGAGCGCGATTCCTATACCGCGGTCGGGATCGGCGACATGTCCGGCGACGTATTCGGGAATGGACTGCTGTTGATGCGAAACGCCCGCTTGCTCGGCGCCTTCGATCACCGGCACGTGTTCCTGGATCCCGACCCGGATCCGGAGCACGCGTGGCAGGAGCGCAAACGGCTCTTCGAGCTGCCGCGTTCGAGCTGGGCGGACTACGACACCGACAAGATCTCCTCCGGTGGCGGCGTGTTCCCGCGCGCCGCCAAGTCCATCGAGCTCGCTCCGGCCGTGCGCGAGCGCCTCGGCATCGGGCCGGGCCGGATCTCCGGCCACGACCTGATCCGTTCACTCCTCGCCCTCGACGTCGATCTGCTGTGGAACGGCGGAATCGGCACCTACGTGAAGGCGTCGCACGAGTCGCACGCCGACGTCGGCGATCGCGCCAACGATGCGGTGCGCATCGACGCTGCGCAGCTCCGCGCCCGCGTGGTGGCCGAGGGTGGCAATCTCGGGTTCACGCAGGCGGCGCGGATCGAGGCCGCCTTGCCGTCCGGTCCGGACGCGATGGCGGTGCGGCTCGAGACCGACTCGGTCGACAACTCGGCCGGTGTCGATCTCTCGGACCACGAGGTCAACTACAAGATCTTGCTCGCGCCGCTGGTGCGCGCCGGGAAGATCGACTCCGAGCTGCGGCGTCGAACCATTCTAGGGGCGGCCGAGGAAGCCTGCGAGAGCGTGTTGTCGCACAACCGCAGTCAGTCTCTGGCGCTTTCGCTCGACGAGCTGCGCGCCCGGCGCGCGTCGGGGGGCTTCCTGCGCGCGATCGACATGCTGTGCGAAGCGGCGGAGCTGTCGCCGGCCGGCCTGTCGCTGCCCGATGCGAAGACGCTCGCCGCGCGTGCACCGCTCGGCCGCGGGCTGCTGCGGCCCGAGCTCGCCGTCGTGCTCGGCGTGGCCAAGCTCGTCGTGCGACGCGCGTTGACGGAAAGCCCGTGGTCCGTCGCGCCGTACCTAAGGCCGCTGCTGCACGCGTACTTCCCGCCCTCGTTTCGCGAGGCGTGGCCGGAGGCGATCGACGAGCATCCGCTCGCTCGCGACATTACGGCGCTCGTCGCCACCAACCGGATCATCGATGCCGGCGGCGTGACACTGGTTCCCCAGCTGGCCGTCGAGCTCGGCGTTCCGCTAGCGGATGCGGCCGCCGCCGCGTTGCTCGCCGAGGATGTGCTCGATGCCCCGGCGCACCGCAACGCGCTGTTGCGCGCGCGGACCGGACCGGGTGCGCCGGCTCCCGTGTCACTCGACACGGTGTATTCCGGACTGCTCGAGCTGGATCGCGGGGTTCGCGCCGCGGCTCGCTATCTGGTTCGCAGCGGCGCCCTGGCGCTCGACGCAGGACGCATCACGCGCCTGCGCGACGGCCTCGCCACGCTGCGCGCCGAGGCCGATCACCTGCTGACCCCTGCGGAGATCGAGGAGGCGGCCGCCCGGCGTCAGGCGCTCGAAGGCGAGGGGTTGCCAACCGAGCTGGCGGCCGTCCTCCCGGCCGCCGCGCTGGCGGATCGCGCGCTCAACGTGCTGCGGGTCTGCGAGAACACGAATGCGTCGCCGCAGGTCGCTGGCCACGTCGTCGCCGCGCTCGGCGAGGGGACGGGGATCCTGTGGCTGCACCAGCGGTTGCGCGAGATCGAGGCGGTCGATCCGTGGGAGCGTCTCGCCCTCGCCGACCTCCGATGGGAGCTGCTCGATCTACAGCGCGGGCTTGCCGAGGCCGTGCTCGCGGGCGCAGCAGGCGACGTCGATCGCTCGATTGCCGCATTCCTCGAGCGTCACCAGTCTCCGATCTCCCAGGTGCGTGGGCTCCAGGAGCAGGCGGGGGTGACGGCGACGCCGAGCGCCCTCGTCGTCATCGCCAGCCGGCTGCGCGCGCTGCGCGGCTGACGCCGCCCGGCCGTTGGAATCCTCAAGGCCGCTCCGGAGCGTGCCGCTATCATCCTGATCTCGGACCCCCTTGGAGCCGCCGACGCCGCGAGGGAATGTCGTTGCCGCAGACTCCGTCCGATGCCGCGCCTGGGCGCTCCCGACTCACCCCGATCGAGTGGCTGCTGCGCGTTTCCACGGACGTGCGGCCCGGAGAGGGGCGTCTCGCTCTCCTGATGTTTGCGAACGTGTTCCTGATCCTGTGCGCGTACTACCTGCTGAAGCCGCTGCGCGAGGGCTGGCTGGCGATCTCGGACGTCGGGGGCCTCTCGAAGCTCGAGCTCAAGGCCTACACGAGCTTCGGACAGACGCTGCTGCTGGCGGCCGTCGCGACGTGGTACGGAGCCCTCGTCGACCGCTGGCCGCGCCGCGTGCTGATCACGCGCGCGACGCTGTTCTGCATGGCGAACATCGTCGGGTTCTGGCTGATCCAGCCGGACTTCCTGATCGGCCACATGCCGGGACTCGGGATCGCGTACTACGTGTGGGTCGGGATGTTCGGCGCCTTCGTGGTCGCGCAGTTCTGGGCGTTCGCGTCGGACCTCTATCAGCAGGAACAGGGGCACCGGCTGCTGCCGATGATCGCGATCGGTGCGACGAGCGGCGCCATGACGGGGGCCTGGCTCGAGGGCCGGCTCGTCGCGTGGCAACTGGTCGACCCCCGGTTCCTGCTGATCGCTGCGCTGCCGCTGCTGGCCACGTCGATCTGGCTGACTCGCCGCGTCGACAACGAGGCCGGAGGGGTCGGCAAGGCCGAGGGTGCGCGCCCGGAGGGGAAGGCGCTCGAAGGGCGCGGCGCCCTCCCGATGGTGCTCGGCAGTCGCTTCCTGCTCGCGGTGGCGATCGCGACGCTGCTGTTGAACAGCGTCAAGACACTCGGCGAGAGCGTGCTGTTCGACGCGGTCGGCCAGGCCGTGGCGGCCCAGGCGGCCCAGGCGGGCATCACGGGGGAGGCCGAGCTGCGCGCGTTCCGGCAGGCCGGAACCACCCTGTTCTACGGAGATTTTTTCTTCTGGATCAATGCATCAGCGCTCTTCTTGCAGGTCTTCGTAGCGTCCCGGCTGCTCCGTTTCGGAGGCTTCGGGGCACTCTTCCTGATGCTCCCCGTCGTCGCGCTGACCTCGTATGCGACGATGCTCGTGCTGCCGGCACTCTGGGTGATCAAGACGATGAAGATCGCCGAGAACGCGACGGATTACTCGATCCAGAACACCGCACGGCACGTGCTGTGGCTGCCGATGTCGCAGGAAGTCACGTTCAAGGCGAAGCCGACGATCGATTCCCTGTTCATGCGGGCCGGCGACGGACTGGCAGCTCTCACCGTTCTCGTCGGCCATCAGGTATTCTCCTTCGGCATCCGGTCGTATTTCGCAGTGAACGTGAGCCTGATCGTGATCTGGTTCGGGCTCGCGATCTGGATCGTGAGACAACATGTGAAGCTCGGAGACGTGGGCGGCGACACCGACCCCCAGGTGTCGCAGGGGCCGCCTCGGCCGCCCGGGCCTCCGACGAGATCGGGACCGAGTCGACCCGCTCCGGAGAAGGTTCCCGACCTGGACATGGACGTGCGGACGGCCCCAGCCGGCTGACACCGGAACTTTCCCGCGCCCGGGGCATTCGGGGGGAGAAGCAGCGATGGAGAAGCGACGAATGGCGAGACACGCGGTGCGGTGCCGGGCGACGCAGGGCCGACTGGCCGCCTCCGGATGGCGCCGGACTGCGCGGCGGACGCCGCCGCTTGCGATCGCGCTGTGGCTCGCGACGACGTCGACCATCGCCGGGCTGCCGGCCGCGGCCGAGCAGGCGCCCCCGGCAGGCGGCCCCGGCGGACTCGGGACCGCCGCGCTGCTCTCGCATTTCACGAAGCCGTCGCAGGGAGAGCTGTTCCAGCGCAAGCCGGGCATGTGGGACCCGGCGCCGTTGTGGAACTTCCTCGACCCGGTGCTCGAAGAAGGTCTCACCGACGCGCTGCGCGCGCTCGGTCTGCAGGGCGCGCTCGAGCAACGAAAGCTGGCCGTCGCACTGGTCGACATCACCGACGTGCGGAATCCGCGCGTCGCGGCGCTCAACGGCGACAGTATGCTCTATGCAGCGAGTCTGCCGAAGATCGCCGTCATGCTCGGCGTGTACCAGAAGGCCGCAGAAGGTCGACTCGTGATCGACGACGAGACCTACATGCAGCTGCTGCGCATGATCCGCCGCTCGGACAACGGCGATTCGACCGCGCTGATGCACAAGGTCGGCAAGGACTACATCGCGCGGGTCATGCTGTCCCCGCGCTACCGGCTCTACGATCCGCTCCACAACGGAGGGCTCTGGGCCGGCAAGGACTACGCGCCGGTCGGCGCGTGGCGCCGCGATCCGATGTACAACCTCTCGCACGGCGCCACGGCGATGCAGGTGGCGCGCTTCTACTATCTACTCCAGACCGGCCGTCTCGTGAGTCCGCAAGCGAGCCGCGAGATGAAGGAAGTCCTCCGCCACTCGGCGAGCGACCACAAGTTCCTGCGCGGCATCCGCGCGATCCGTCCCGATGCGATCGTCTATCGGAAGGCCGGCACGTGGGGGCAGGCGCACGCCGACGGCGCGCTGATCGAGCGCCGCGACGGCGCGACCTACATCGCCGTCGGCCTCGCCGATGATCCGATGGGTGGTGAGTGGCTCAAGCAGATCATCATTGCGATGGATCGTCTGATCGACGAGCAGCCGTACGGAGAGCGGATCCGCCGGACCCATCTGCCGAGCCCGCCACCGACCACCGCGTCCGTCAGCGCGGGCGGCTGACGCACAGCGCTACTCGTCGTCGCGCTCGAGCGGTTGCACGTCCGGCACGGCGCCGGGCAGGTCCACGGTCGCCGCGGCCGGCGACGGCGTGACGGCCGGCGCGAGCATCGGGATCGGCCGCGCGCCGTGCCGGTCCTCGATCAGCTGATGGACCTTCCGCGCGAGATCGCGATGGACGTCCGTCGAGTCCTTGCGCAGCACGTTCGACAGCACGACGGCGATGTAGTGCAGGGACTTGCCGTCCTGCTCGCTCTCGACGACCGCGATCGAGTTCATGAAGTTCTTCGCGTTGCCGTGGTACTTGCGGCAGTCGAACCCCGGCTCGTAGCGGCATCCGTACAGCGACCCGGATTTGAAGTACACCGCCGAGTGATCGAGAGCAGGCTCCGAGGCGTAGCGGATCCGGACGTCCGTCAGGTACAGCAGCCGTTTGATCTGCAGGCTGGACCAGGCATCGACGAGCTTGCCCTGCTCCATCTTGACGAGGTACTGCAGCAGGCCGCGCGGCGTCGAAGTGCTGCCTGCGGTCGAGATGCGCGATCTTCCGGTGCGCGTGAACAGGCTGCCCTGATAGAGCTGCCCCGGGTCGAGTCCGCTCTGTCGTACCGAACGCATCAGCGCATTGCCGAGCAGCCCGCTGGCGCCACTGCCGCGAGACCAGAACGCGGCCGCCTGCTCCGGCGATCCGTCGTAGCCGCGCCCGTGGTGCTTCAGCAACACGAGGTGCGCCATCAACTCACTCGCCGCTGCGTTCGACGACGCCGAGATCATCCAGTCGAGCCACGTCCACAGATTGACCCGATCGCCGATCTCGATCGGCCTGCGCAGCACCACGGGCTCTCCGGGCCGCCAGACCGGGACGTCGTGCTCGTCGTTGACGATGAAGGCGTCGGCGGTGACGATCGTGTCCCGCAGCAGGCGGTTGCGCGCGTCGACGTCGTTCGGGAACAGGTCCGCGAGCGCCTGGAACCACGCCAGCGCCACCATGATCTTGCCGACACTGCCGGGGATCTGTGTGAAGCTCCCGTTGTGCTCGGCATAGAGCGGTCGCTCGGGGTCCGAGAGATCGAGCACGGCGATTCCGTAGCTGCCGGCGTCGCTACCGAGAAGCTCACGGATCTGGCCGCCGAAGCGCGAATCCGGGCGCGGCTGCGAGTAGTCGAGGCCTTGCAGGCGCAGCCGCACCTCGTGCTTGGACCAGAGCCCCCCCGGCACGATCCCGCGCTGCTCGAGCAGCGGCGCGCGCGCCAGGTCGAAGGCGAGCAGTCGGTGGATGCCGGTCTCGTTCCACGCGTCGATCGGATACGCTGCGGTCGTCGCCGGGGCGAGACACCACAGGACGGCGCTTGCCGCCCACCAACGCTTCATCGCATCCCTCGGCGCATACGATCGCGCCGTTCTGCTTCCTTGCGCGCGGCTTCTTCCGCCGCGAGGCGCTCTTCTTCCTGCCGCTTGGCGGCCTCGGCCGCCGGGTCGGGCTCGCCCGGGCGACCGCCGATCCAGACCGGCTCGTCGCCGCGCGCCAGCGCCGGTGCGTCGAGCTCCGCTAGATACTGGCTGCGCTGCGCGCGCTTGCTCTCGCTGAACGGGCGGATCTGCAACAACGCGAGTCGCCCGTCGCGGAACGCGAACTCGATGTCGGCCGGGATCGGCTCGCCGAACTCGGTGCGCATGGTCTCGAGTTTCTTCGGCACGTCGCGTGCGAGCTTCACGAGCTGCCGTACTTCTCCCGGCAGCAGCACCCACTCGCTCCCGCTGGCTGCAACCAGCTCGATCCCGCCGCGGGGCGCGAGCACGCGCCGCACGGGGGTCGCTGCCGGCTCCAGCAGCCGCGTGACCCCCGTGCGCGCGTTCACGAGCAGCGTCTCGGCGGCCTGGCCGTCGACGGCGCCGCCCACGCCTTCGTTGGAGACGACGGTGAGCCAGTCCGGACTCCCGGTCTCGACGTCCACCGTGATCAGGACGCCGGACTTCTCGGACGGGAACGCCTGCTGTACGACGACCGATGGGAATACGTACTCCGGATCCTGCATGTGCCCCTGGCGCCACGCGAACGAACGATCGCTGAACGGGGATGCCCACACCTCGCGGATCGCCGCGAGGATCGCTTCGTTGCCGACGACGTTGGGGACGGTGCGATTGAGCCCGGCGCCGCTGAAGCCCGGCAGATCCTCGACATTGGTGTCACTGCGGACGAAGACGCCGTAGCGGCCCGGCGCGCCGAACTGCTCGCGCAGCGCCCACTCGACGTCACGCTCGAAGCCGGCGGGGAACTCGACGGTCGCGATCCATTCGCGCATGCGCGAGAGCGTTTCGTCGGCGAGGCGCCGGCCGCGCTCACTGTTCGAGCCGGCGTGCTGGGCGTCGTCGTAGCGGCGGATCAGCCACTGCCAAGCCGACGGTCCGCCCGCCTCGATCGGCTGCTCCAGCAGACGGCGGAAGGCGCCGAACGGGATCACGAAGCCGTCGGGCACCTGCTTGCCGAAATGGAAACGGAGCTCGCCGAGGTTGGCGCCCTTCGGGCCGCACACGCGACCCGCATCGCTGGCGCGCAGCTGCGAGAGCGGGATCGGGTCCGTCACCGTGAGGTCGAGCTTCACGAGATCGGGCTGGATCAACAGGTCGGGGGGGCCCTGGTTCTCGGCGCCGAAGATCGCGTTCCAACTCGCGTCGTCCCGGGCCAGCTGCACGGCGCCTCCGGGGCTCACCGCGAGGACCGCGCGCGTGCCGACGTGTTCGTGGAGCCGCGTCACCAGATCCTCGTGCACCAGCACGTTCGGGATGCCGAGGTTGCGCGCCAACAGCTGTACATGGGAGACGGAGCTGCCGGCGCCGCGGGTCAGGATGCCCGACACCGGCGAGATGTCGGGCGTGGTCTCCGGGAGAACATAGATGCCATCGGGATCGAGACGGTCCATGCGGGCACCGTCGGTGGCGGCCCGCAGCACGCCGCGCGCGAGGCCCGGGTTGAGCGCGCGAAATCCGCCGGAGACGGATTCGCCGAGCACTTCGTGGACGACGCCGGAACGCTCGTTGGCGTCCGCGACCAGCGTGTCGAGCACACCGCTGTAGAACAGCAGCGGACTGCCGCGCAGGCGGTCCGCGACGAACTGCTTGACCAGTGGTTCGATCGCCGTCCAGCGCTGCATCTGCACCCCGAACAGGAACTCGAGCCCGCGTCCGGACCACTCCGGAATCCGCGCCAGGTACAGGACGACTTCCCGGTACTCGCGGAGCTTCGCGTTGCGCGACTCGATGCTACGGACGGCCGCCTCGACTTCCGCGAGTTCTCGCGCGCCGAGGAAGCCGCTGCCGTAGAGCGCCTCGGCTCCGTACGCGAGCAGCCAGAGCCGACTGCGCCGCGTCGAGCTGTCGAGCTTCGTCATCGCCTCGGCGCCGGCCGCGTAGGCCTCTCGTTCCAGCGCCAGGCTGGTCATCATCGTGATCAGCGCGACTTCGGGATCATCGATCTTCGGGAACGATTCGCGCAGCAGGCGCAGCAGCTTGGCGGCGGCGGCGAACCGCCGGCCCATGTTGACTTCGGCCCGGAACTCCTCGCTCTTTTCGCGAAGCTGCTTCGCCACGTCGCCGCGCCCGATGATCGGCGCGAGCTCGAGCACCGCGGCGGCGGCGCCGGCCGGGGCGTACAGCGCCTCGATCTCGTGGGCCAGCGCCTCGTACTCGTCGGCCAGGTTCGGCCGTCCCTCGCTCGCGGCGAACTCGCGCACGCGCTCGGCATCCCCGCCGTCGGGAAAGCTGTGGATCTTCGCGCGCAGCGGTGCGAAAGCGCCGTCGCGCGTCGCGAGCTGCGCGGCGTGGGCACGGACTGCGGCGGCCGAGTTCGTGTCCACGGACAACGGGAGCAGCCGCACGGACTCGCGCAACAAGGTGAAACGCGACGGATCGCGCCAGGCTGGGTCGCCGAGCATCGAGAGGATCAGCCTTCGCGCAGCCTGCTCCTCGTCCTCGATCTGCAGCGCGCCGCGGTAGCCGAAGGCGCCGCGGAAGATCCAGCCGTCGTCGAAGCCGACCAGGAAGCGTTCGAGCAGGATCTGCTTCCACGTCTCGAGGTCTGCCCCCGGGCCCACGAACCGCTGCGGCTCGAGAGCGACGAGCACGTTGGCCACCGCGAAATCGTGGTTCCGCAGCAGGCGCGCGCGCTCGTTCCAGTCTCCGTGCTGGACGCCCTTGTCCTCCCCGCCGCAGCCGGTGCGGGCGGGCAGGACCCGGCCATCGTGACAGAACCAGCGGATCAGCTCGAACGGCCCGCGCTCAGACTCCTTGAACCCCTGGATCCAACTCTGCAGGACGTCCAGAGGCGGTAGCGGCTGCGCCGCGATCCGGTGCGGGGCGGCGAATATCAGCACGGCGCTCGCTACGAGGATCGCTGGGGAGAGGGTTCGGATGCAGATGCGCGTCATGGCCTTGTCGCGAGGTGAGGCGGACGCGTCCGCGATGGTCCGGATCAATCGTTGATGGCGACGGGCTGCCCCGTGGCCTTCTCGATGACGAGGAACTGTCGTCGCTCGTTGAACACCTTGGTGGGCGTCCAGCCTTCGAGTTCCGACATCCGGCGGAACCTCACGGTGACGGCGCCGGTGGCGTCGAGGATCCACGGGTCCTCCGGATCCTCGAACCACAACGTGACCATGTGATTGGCGTTGTCGCGATTGCGGCGCACGACGGCCCGGAAGAGTTGGTCGCTCGGAAAGCCGAACTCGCGCATCAACTGGTACGCGATCAGGTCGACCCCGTCGCAATCGTCGCCGTTGTTGCCGAGCAGCTCACCGACGGTCGGCCAGCGATCGTATTCGGGATCGTTGTTCCCGGGATCGAAGCGATAGTGCTTGCGGGCCGTCCGCTGGCTCCAGTCCGTGATGCGGCGCGCCAGCTCCCGGCGCTCGCTGTCGCGGTAGGCGGCCATGCTGTGCTGGAGCAGTCCGGAGAATTCGGCGCTGCGCAGGCCTCGATCGGTCTTCGGCAACCGAGTGCCCTCGGCCTGGGCGCGCTGCTGCCATTCCTCGACCTTGTGGAACCAGACGTCGTCATCCCCGCCGAGGCCGCTCTCCGACAACAAGTCGAACTTTTGCGTCCCGGGACCGGACGGCGTCGAAGCGCACGCCGAGGCGAACGACAGCAGGAAGGCATAGGCGAGAACGACAGGCAGGGTGAGGCGCGACATCGCAGGAGGATAGCGACGCCGCCGCGGCGGGGAAGCGCCGGGGATGCGGCCTGGATCGCACCGGGCGGATCCTAGGATCCGCCCGGTGCCGGGATCCGAGTCGGTCAGTCGAGCTGAATCTGGAAGCCTTCGGCGCCCAGGTTCATCGCGAGGCCCTCCGTCTGCGACAGCAGCGAGAGGACGACTCCGTGCTCGTTGCGCATCGTGACGGCCGAGCCACCCTTGCCGGCGGTCGCGCCCGCGCCGAGCGCAACGTAGGTGCCGGCGAAGCTCTCGAGCTCCTCGAGGTTCTGCACGTAGCCTTCGCCGATCATCTTGGCGAGACCGACGTCGCCGACACGCAGGCCCTTCACGCTGAATGCGTGCGCCTCGCCCTCCCAGTAGATCGTGCCTTCGCCCCAACTGATGCCGAGGCCCGCGCCGACGCTCTTGCGCTCGAGCTCGACGAACGGCGGCGGCGGTGCCGACACCGGCACCTCCCGGGTCACGATCACCGGCTCCGGCGTGGGCGCCTGCGTCATCGGCGGCACCACGATCTCCTCTCCGCCGACCTCATCGGCGGTCACCACCTGCGGCGACGACAAAGCAACACCGACGACCGCAACTGCGATCGTGAGAACACGTCCGATTACCCGCGTCACGTAGGACTCCTTTTCCCTTGAGGACAGCCCGTCCTCGTTCACCGTCGTTTCATGCACCGTCGTTCGGCGAGCGCCCCTCGTCCGACCGTCCTCGAGCCCGTCCGAATCCTCGAACCCGTCCGAATCCTCGAACCCGTCCAAATCCTCGAACCTGTCCGATTCCTCGAACCCTTGCGGACGTATTTGCGGACGTGGCTACCTACACTGGACATTATCCATGCGTTCCCCGTCTGGCAACGGCACTTGATTCTGCTCGCGTTTCGGAGGTCGGCTCGCCGTGCCGCAATCGGCTCGGCTACCGGGTTCGAGGGGACCGGATGAGGGGGACGGCTCTTCGCCCGAGCGCGAGGACCTGGAGCGAGATCCCCTCAGGTCCTCCGAGCAGCTGTCGCCCGGGCGACGCGCGAATCGCTGCTCACCGATGGATCTCGAGAGAGGCGGTCACCACGAACTGGCGGTTAGAATCCCTGATCCCTCCGATCCGCCAAGGGAGACAACGACATGACGGTACGCAAGGCCTCGGGCAAGAAGCGATCCTCTCGCAAGACGGCTTCTCGAAAGACTGCTGCTCGCAAGGTGTCCGCGGGCAACCTCGGCGCGGCGCTCGGCCGTCTCGAGTTGCCCCCCACGCTGCGCGACTACGCCGGTCAGGTGCGGCACCGCCTCGACGGCCTCGAGCGCGAAGTGGCCCGAACCTCGACGGCGGTCCGTCGGCGCGCCGCGCGACTGATTCGCGAAGCGAGTCATCAGCTGGGACGGCTCGAAGTGAAAGGGGAGGCCGGTTGGCGCCGACTGACGCGACCGGTCCGGCGCCAGCTCGTCGACCTGCTCGGGCGCCTCGAGAAGGCGGTGGCGCCGCGGCCGGCGCGCAAGAAGGCCTCGCGCAAAGCCATCCGCCGTGTGCGCCGGGTGATGGAGGAGACGGCGAGGGCCGTCGAAGATCGCGGCTAGGCTAGCGGGCGGGTTCTTCCCGAGGACCGAGCGCGAGGGCGACGTAGACGGCGAGCGACGCGCCGAGCGACAGCAGATAGGCATACGCGAAATCGGTCGCCACGGCGCCGACGTAGGTCATCACGCCGGTCAGCAGCGCCGCGTAGGCCGCTGCGGGCCCACCCCAGCGGCTGAACAGGCCGAACACGACGACGACGAGGATGCCCGCGCTGCCGAGCGCCGAGGCTTCGTGGACGAGGCCTGCGACGCTGTCTCCCGCGAGCGCGATCCCCGTCGCGACGACTCCGAAGCCCACGACACCAGCCCGCGCGACGAGCAGCTTCGCGCGTTCGCCGAGCGCCGGCAGCGCCGGCTGCACGAGGTTGTGGGACAGCAATGAAGACGACACCAGCAGCGTGCTGTCGACCGTCGAGAGGATCGCCGACACCAGCGCACCGACGAAGAGCAGCTGCGCCCAGCCGGGCAGGAGCTGCTGAGCCAGGTGGGGCAGGATCTGCTCGGCGTCGGCGAGGTCGGGGAGGAGCGCGGCGCCGGCGAGACCGAGGAACACAGGGATCGTGCCGATCGCGAGATACGCGCAGCCGGCGCCGATCGACGCGCGCCGCGCGACTGCCGCCGAGCGCGATGCCGAGACGCGCGCCACCAGCTCCTGCGCGACGACGGAGCCGAAGAGCGGCGCGGCCCAGGCCTCGGCGATGGCGAGCAGGGACAGGTCCTGCGAGACGTCTGCTGGTGGCAGGCCCGGCGCGATCGCGGCCCACGTGGCGGCCGGTCCGCCGAGCGCCCACACGACGCCCACCGTCATCGCGACGAGGCCCGCGATCAATGCGAGGCCCTGCACGACGTCGGTGATCGCGTCGGCGAGCAGCCCGCCCATCGCGGTGTAGAGGATCACCACGCCAGCGGCGACGGCGATCGCCAGGTGGACGTCGAGCGCCGACGCCGACGCCAGCACCTGCCCGAACGCGCGGATCTGCGCGGCCGCCCAGAGGACGGACGTCGGGATCATCAGCAGGGCGGCTACGCGCTCGACGCCCGGGGAGAAGCGCTCGCGGAACAGGTCCGCGAGCGTGGTCAGCCGGCGGCGCCACAGCGGTCCGGCGAAGACGACGCCGAGCAGCAGCAGGCACACGCCGTACGCGAACGGCTCCGTCGTACCGAGCGATACCCCGTCGGTGTACACCGATCCCGCGGCGCCGAGGCAGGTCTCGGCGCCGAACCACGTGGCGAAGATCGAGAAGCCGGCGAGGCCGTAGCCGAGGCGGCGGCCCGCCAGCAGGTAGTCGTCCTCGCTGGCGACGCGGCGCGAGACCCAGGCGCCGATCGCCAGCTGCGCGCCGACGTAGAGCAGAAGGGCGAGGAGCAGGCCGCTCATCGGCGGCGCATGCTATCGCGCCAGCGGACGCGCGCCCGCTCCCGGCTCTCGCAGGGCTGGCGATACCAGGCCGACGGCTCTGTGAGGCGGGCGGGAAGGCGTGCGCCTTCCCGCCGACGAAGCGCTTGCAATCGGCCTGTTCTCGGCAGCCCTCTCAGCGGCGCGCGAGCCGCACATGGGTCACGAACCACTCGCGACCGCCGTCGTACGCGAACAGCTCGGCGCACGCCAGGAAGAACAGCCGCCAACGTCCGACCCAGCGCCGCGCCTCGCCGCGACCGTAGATCTCGGCGAACAGCCGGAGGATCCGGTGACGCTCGGCGTCGAGCTGCTGGAGCCACGCCTCGCTGGTGCGCGAATAGTGCGTGCCAGCGACGCTCCAGCGCGCTTCGACACGCAGATCGTTCGCGAAGCGTCCAGCGAAGTCCGCCGACGGCATCAGGCCACCGCTGAAGAAATGCCGGGCCATCCAGTCGTTCGGGCCCTGATCCTCGAAGCGATAGACCAGATCGCGGTGGCAGAAATGGTGAAGGAATGCACGGCCGTCCGGCGTCAGCCAACGCGCGACCCGCCCGAGCAGGGCTTCCCAGTTCCGGACGTGCTCGAACAGTTCGACCGAGATCACTCGGTCGAAGTCGCCGGCGGCGAAGCCTTCCGCCTGCGGCTCGAACTCGTTGACGTCGGCGGTGGTCACCTCGACCCGTCCGAGTCTCCGCTCGGCGCAGCGCGCCAGGATGTACTCGCGTTGCGCCTTCGAGTTGGAGACGCCGAGCACGCGACAGCCGGGATAGTGCTCGGCGATCCACAGCGAGAGCGATCCCCAGCCGCAGCCGAGATCGAGCACGCGCATCCCGTCCTCGATGCCGGCGCGCTCGCACGTCATCGCCAGCATCGCGTCCTCGGACTGCGCGAGCGTCTCGACCTCCGGGCCCCACCAGCCGCAGCTGTACTTGAGGCGCGGGCCAAGCACGGCCTCGAAGAACGCCGGCGGCACGTGGTAGTGCTGTTCGTTGGCGCGTCCCGTCGCGACGGCAATCGGCCCCTGGCGGAGCGCCTCGATCAACCCGGCCTGGGCGGCGGCGCCAGCGGTGCGTTCGCTCGCGAGGCGTTCGGCGCACAGGCGGCGGATGGCGCGCCGGATCGCGACGTCGGGCACCCAGCCGCGCTCGGCCAGGTCGCTGCCCCAGCGCATCCAGCGCGCCGGGAATTTTTCGACGTGGGCGGCCATCGAAGATCTCCTCCGAGTCGAGACCAAGGCAAACCTTCGCCGGAGACGCTGTCAAATCGCCATCGCCGCGCCTCGCGCGGCGCGTCGGAAGGCGCGAAGCTCCGGCGCGATGACGACGGGAGCCATCGATCGGACCGCGCCGGACTCGCAGGGTCCCCGAGACACGGGCCCGGACCGCCGGCGCTCCGGTGACGGAGGGCCGTGGCTCCGGGTCGTGCGCGGCTTCGGCCGCGCATTCGGCGCGCTGCCGCGCCCGCTCGCGGCGGGCGCCGCGTTCGGCTGGATGGCGCTGATCTGGTGGCTGTCGAGCGGCCCCATCGACGTGCGGCCGCCGGTTCCCGCTGGCGACTTCGTCTGGAACCTCGCGCACGCGGCGGTGTTCGGCGTGTTGGCCTCCCTCGTAGCGACCGCCGCGGCCCCGCGGCCGTTGCCGGCCCGCTGGCCGCATCCCGGCCGGACCGCGTGCCTCGTCGCCTTCCTCGTCGTCCTGATCTGGGCCGCTCTGGATGAGTGGCACCAGGTGCGCGTCGATGGCCGTCACGGCTCGCCGTTCGATTTCGCAACGGATCTGACCGGTGCCGCGAGCGCGCTGTGGCTGGCGTCGTACGCGGGCCGAGGTGGCGCGCACGAGCGCGGCATGCGCGGGCGGATCGCCATCGCGGTCGGGCTGTGCGCGGCGGCGGCCGGGGTGACCACGATCGCCGACCGACTGGGCGTCAGCTGACGCCCCCCGGCTGCTTCCTCCCGGGGCGGAACCGGAATCAGTAGCGAGATCGCGACCTTCGGCGCTTCGGCAGGTTCCGTCCGGGACGGAAAAGGATCGTTTTTTCAAGGAGTTACGCTCGTCTTCCGACGAGACCGGCAGGCGCCTCGGCCGCTGGGGCGTCTGCTAGGATGACGCTCGCGTTCCGAAGGCCGGAGACCCCCCCACCGGCCACCTCCCGGGCGAAGGATCGATGAAAGACAAGAACAAGGATCGCTACTGGGACTGCCTCGACCACGCGATGGAGGCCTCGCACGGCGGTCGCACGGAAGAAGCGCTCGGCTGGCTCGACGAAGCGCTGAAGGCGCATCCCGACGGCGCCGAGGCGCACAACGGCCGCGGCGAGATCCTGTGGGACGAGGGCAAGTTCGACGAAGCCCTCGCCGAGTTCGAGCTGGCGATCCAGGCCGATCCGAAGTTCGTCGCGGGCCATCTGAATCGCGCCGAGCTGCTCGTCGAGGAGTTCCGCGCGCACGACGAAGCCATCCAGCACTGCGACCGGCTGCTGGCCGGCGGCGGGGAGCTGGCGCGCCTCGATCGAGGGACGGAGGCGGAGCTGTACTACCTCAAGTCGAAGGCGCTCTTCTACCAGGAGGACATGGACGGCGCCCTGTTCCTGCTCCGGCGCGCGATGCAGGCCGCCGGCGAGCAGGACGTCTACCGGGCGTTCGAGGGCCAGATCCTGTTCGAGCAGGCGCGCTTCCCCGAGGCGCGGCGCCAGCTCGAACGCGCCGTCAAGCTGAACCCCGATGCGGGACACGCGATGTATCACCTGGGCCTCGTGCTCGAGCGCCTCGGTGACACGGATGAAGCGCAGCGCATGTTCGAACGCGCGCATGCCGTGGATCCCGAGATCTACGTGCTGCCGGTCGAGGTCGACGACGAGACGTTCGAGCGCACCGCGCGCGAGGCCGTCGAGGATCTCCCCCGGTCGCTGCGCGAGACGGCCGAACAGATCCCGGTGTTGATCGAGGATTCTCCGTCCGAGGACATGCTGGAGCGCTTCGACCTGTCGCCGCAGACTCTCGGCGTCTTCCTCGGCACGCCGCGGACCGAGGCGCACACGACGGATCAGCCCGGCGACGTCGACCGCATCGTGATCTTCAAGAAGAACCTCGAGAAGGCCTGCCGCGACCGCGACGAGCTGCTCGAGCAGATCAAGATCACCGTGAGTCACGAGCTCGGCCACTATCTGGGACTGAGCGAAGAAGACCTCGAGCGGCTCGGCCTCGCGTGACGGCGCCGGCCGGGCTGCTGGCCGCGCTGCGCGAAGTCGTCGGCGCCGAGCGCTGCCTGGTCCGCCCCGATGAGCTGCTGCCGTGGGAGTGCGACGGGCTGACGCTGCACGGCAGCCTGCCGTCGGCCGTCGTGCTGCCGCGCGACAAGCACGAGGTGGCGCGGATCGTCCGGGCATGCCGCCGCTTCGACACGCCGTTCGTGCCGCGCGGCGCCGGCACGGGGCTCTCGGGCGGCGCGATCGCGCTCGGCGGCGGCGTCGTCATCGAGTGCGCGAAGCTCGACCGGATCCTCGCGATCGACGTCGAGAACCGGCTGGCCGTCGTCCAGCCGGGCGTCGTCAACGCCGCGTTGTCCCACGCCGCGCGCCCGCACGGGCTCTTCTATGCGCCGGATCCGTCGAGCCAGCTGGCCTGCACGATCGGCGGCAACGTCGCCGAGAACTCGGGTGGTCCGCATACACTGAAGTACGGCACGACGACGAACCACGTGCTGGCGCTCGAGCTGGTGTTGCCCGACGGCGAGCTGGTGCGGCTGGGTTCGCCGACCGGCTGGAGCCCGGGCGTTGATCTGGTCGGCGTCGTCGTCGGGAGCGAGGGCACCGTCGGCGTCGTCACGGAAGTGACGGTCCGGCTGACGCCGCTGCCGGAGGCTACGGAAACGCTGTTGGCGATCTTCGCGGACGTCGTCTCGGCATGTCGCGCCGTCGGTGCTGTCATCACGAGCGGGCTGGTGCCGGCCGCGATGGAGATCGTCGATCGGCGCACGATCGATGCGGTCGAGGCGAGCGTCTACGCCGCCGGGTTGCCGCGCGACGCCGGCGCGGTGCTGCTGGTCGAACTCGACGGGCCCGCCGAGGCGCTGCCGCCGCAGATCGAGCGGATCCGCGCGCTGTGCGCCGCCCAGGGCGCGCGCGTGCAGCGCGCGCGCGACGAAGCCGAGCGCGAGCGCTTCTGGCGCGCGCGCAAGGGGGCGTTCGGCGCGATGGGCCGGCTCGCGCCGGATCTCTACGTGCACGACGCCGTCGTCCCGCGCGCGAAGCTGCCCGAGGTGCTGGCCCGGATCGGCGAGATCTGCGATCGGCGCGGGCTGCGGCTCTCCAACGTCTTCCACGCCGGGGACGGCAACCTGCACCCGAACATCTCGTTCGATCGCCGCGATGCCGACGAGCTGGCGCACGTGCTGGCGGCGGGCCGCGAGATCCTCGAGGCGTGCGTCGCCGCCGGCGGCGTGATCAGCGGCGAGCACGGCATCGGCACCGAGAAGCGCGACTTCATGGGGCTCGTGTTCGGTCCCGACGACCTCGAGGCACAGCACCGGCTGCGCGACGCGTTCGACCCGGACGGTGCGTGCAATCCCGGCAAGGTGCTTCCGTCGCCGCGCTTCTGCGCCGAGGCCAACCCGAACGCGCGGGGCTACGATCGCGTTCCGCTGTGAGGACGCCGTGCACGTTGCCCCCGAAGATCCGCGTGCTGCGACGGGCGCTGTCCAGGCGAGCACACCGCAGCTCTCTCCCGAAGAACAGCGGGTGTTGCGCGCCGATGTCGGCGACGGTGCCCTGCACGAGCACGAGCCGGTCGACATCGACGGTGCGCCGCTCGCCTGGACGCTCGAGCCGCCCGACGCCGACGCGCTGGCAGCGGCGCTGCGCACGCTCTCCGCACACGCGCTGCCCGTGGTGGTGCGCGGTGGCGGCAGCCGACTCGGCCTCGGCAATCCGCCCGTCGGCGCGCGTCTGCTGCTCTCGACACGCGCGCTCGACGGCGTCCAGGAGTTCGATGCGGCCGAGGGCGTCCTGTGCGCCGGCGCCGGAACCCCCCTTCGGACGCTGCGCGAGGCGCTCGAAGGCAGCGCGTGGGAGCTGCCATTCGATCCTCCGGGCGCGCGCACGACACTCGGCGGGGTGCTCGCGACAGCGGCGGTCGGGCCGCGCCACGTCGGCTTCGGCCGCCCGCGCGATCTCGTGCTCGGTCTCGATGTCGTGCTCGGCGATGGCCTGCGCGCGCGCTGCGGCGGACGCGTGGTAAAGAACGTGACCGGCTACGACCTGATGAAGCTCCACCTCGGGGGACTCGGCGCCTTCGGCGTGCTGGTGTCGGCGTGGCTGCGGCTGCGACCGCGACCGGCGTGCGTCCGGGTGCTCTCGATGGCGCTCGGCAGCGGGCCGGAGCGCTGGGCGCCTGCGCTCGCCGCCGCGCGCCTACCGTCCGCGCGCGCGGCGGCGCTGATCGATCCGAGCCTGGCCGTGGCGCTCGAGCCGAGCCGGCCGGCGTCGGCGGGATGGCTGCTGCTCGTCGAGCTGGCCGGCGACGACGCCGTCGTCGCGCGCGACGCGCGGCTGCTCGGCGCCGGCGAGGCGAGTCCCGGCGCGATCGGGCGCCTGCGCGCGCTCCAGGGCGAGACCTTCGGGCCAGTGGGTCTGCGTTTCCGGTTGGCCGTCCTGCCTGACCGACTCGACGAAGTGTCGGCTCGGCTGGAGCGCGCCGGCGCGGCGCTGCTGGCGTTCCCGGCCAGCGGCCTGCTCTACGCGCGCTTCTCGCTCGAGCTCGACGTCGATGCGGCAGGCGTCGATCGAGCCTGGCTCGCCGCCCGCGACGCCGCGCGCGCCGGCGGCGGCTTCGCAGTCCTCGAAGCCGCTCCTCCATGGGCCAAGCGCACGCGCAACGTCTTCGGCGACACGACCGAAGCCGCTCCCCTCCTGCGCGCCCTCGAGCACCGCTTCGACCCCGCCGGCATCCTCAACCCGTCAAGAAAGGGGCCGGGTTGATCCGTCAACTTTTCGAACGCGCCGACGCGCGCGCGCCGGCGAACGTCGCGCCGACCGGGCCGGCACCCGCGAGCCCTCTCGCATCCATCTACGAGGGAACGCTCGACTGCGTCCACTGCGGGCTGTGCCTTTCGTCCTGCCCGACGTATCGGGAGACGGGTCGCGAGCTGAGTTCGCCGCGCGGGCGGATCCATCTGATGCGAGCCGTCGGCGAGGGTCGCGCGTCCCTGGGCGCGACGCTCGCGGAAGAGGCGTATCTCTGTCTCGGCTGCCGCGCTTGCGAGACGGCCTGCCCATCGGGTGTTCGGTTCGGCCAGTTGCTCGAAGGGACCCGCGCCGCCGTGGAGCGTGCCGGCCTGCGTCGCGGCTTCGCTCGCCGGGTCGAGCGATTCGCCTTGCGCCGGATCGTCCCGAACCGTGGCCGGCTGCGACTTGCGGTCGGCGCCCTGGCCCTGTGGCAATGGCTCCGTCTGGATCGTGCGGCGCGCGCGCTGCTCCCCGCTCGCTGGTCGGCAATGCTGGCGTTGGCCCCCCGCGTCCCGCCGCGCGCCGAGCGTCGGCCGCTGCCTTGGCGCGTGCTTCCGTCGACACCGATGCCGGTCGGTCCGGGTTCCCCTGCACCGCCCGCGCGCGGCCGCGTGCTGCTCTTCACCGGCTGCGTGATGCCGGAGCTGTTCGGCGACGTGAACCATGCCACCGCCCGCGTGCTGGCTGCCAACGGCTTCGAAGTCGTCGTGCCGCACAGCCAGGGTTGCTGCGGCGCACTGCACGCCCACGCTGGCGACGACGGGTTCGCGCGCGAGCTGTTGCGCGTCAATCTCCAGGTCTTCGCCGGCGTGCGCGCCGATGCCATCGTCGTGAACTCCGCCGGCTGTGGCGCTGCGCTGCGCGAGGCGGGGGACTGGCTGCCCGGCGAAGGCGAGGCCCTCGCGGCGCGCATCCGCGACCCGCTGGAGCTGCTAGACGAGGTCGGTCTGCGACCCCCGCCCGGTCGCGTCGAGGCGCGGGTCTGCTACGACGATCCGTGTCACCTGGTCCACGGCCAGCGCGTGCGCGAGGCGCCGCGCCGGGTGCTCCGCAACGTGCCCGGGCTCGAGCTGATCGACCACGACGACCCGACGAGTTGCTGCGGAGCCGCCGGCATCTACAACCTCACGCATCCGGAGATGTCCGGCGCCGTTCTCGAGCGCAAGATGCGTTCACTCGCGGCGGCGGATCCGGACGTCATCGCCAGCGGCAACCCGGGCTGTCTGATGCAGCTCCGCGTCGGCGTCAGCCGGCTCGGCCTGCGCGCCGAGGTGCTGCATCCGATCACGATTCTCGATCGCGCCTATCGAAGCCAGGAGATTTGAGTCGTGGATTCGCGCCTGTTCGCCACAGTGTTCGTCTCGATCTTCGTCGCCGAGCTCGGCGACAAGACACAGCTCGCGACGCTGCTCTTCGCATCGCAAGCCGAGCACCCGAAGCTCACGGTCTTCTTGGCCTCGGCTTCGGCGCTGGTGCTCGCGTCGGCGATCGGGGTCCTCGCGGGCGGCTGGATCTCGCAGCACGTGGACGAGCGCACGCTGCGCTGGGCGGCGGGTGTCGGCTTCGTCGTCATCGGCGCGTGGATCCTCTGGAGCGGGGACTGACCCCAGCGCGCGAGCGCCGCGCTCTCGAAAAGTTGACGAATCCAACCCGGCCCCTTTCTTGACGGGGCTATTTGAAGAGGACGGCGTCGGGGGTGGTCTTGGGCATCCGGAGGCGGGGGAAGGCGCCGAGGCCGAGGTCGGGGAAGGAGCCCTGGACGACCAGCTCGAAGGGCAGGATCGATTCGCGGCTGCGGACCATGCCGTACTTTTCGCGCATCCCGACGAACGCGTAGCCGGAACTCGCGGACACGCGCATGTCCGGCGTCTCCGCGACGCCGAGCTTGGCGCGCTCGAAGAAGTGATCGCGACGCGCGTCCGGCGCGAGATCGTTATCCGGGTCGATCAGCGCGTTGCGCGTCGCCGTCTCCTCGAGCAGCGCGACGAGCCGGGACAGGCGCTCCTCGGAGATCTCGCGAACCAGCGTCTCCGGCGGATCGCTGGCACGCCCACTCGGGGCGACGAGCGCGAACTCCAGCAGGCGCCCGCCGAGCAGGCGAACGCCGTCCGGATGCAGCTCGCCGTTGCGGCGGTCGTCGTCGAGGAGTTCCGGACGCAAGCCGACACCCGACGGGCCCGCGACGACGGGGTTCTCGAGCAGGAAGCCGCGTGAGATCCGGATGCTCTGCGCGGTGGCGGCTTCGAGCTCGGCGTGGGCGAGTTCGGCCGCCTCCCGACCGGCGGCGGTGTCGGCATGCTGCTCGGCGATCTGGCCCAGCATCGCGAGCCGCAGGTCGCGCCGGGGTTGTTTCCGGGCGTTCTCGAGCATCTGTCGCGTTGCGTCGTGTTCGAGCTCCGCGCGCCGTTTTTCGTCCACGCTCTCGCCGCTGCGCGCCACGGCGAACGCGCGGACGGCGTTGCCCGCGTCGGCGTAGTAGTCGACGAGCCAGCGTCGCAGCTCGACTGCGTGCTCTCCGTCGGGGGTGCGCTCGAGGTAGCGCTGGGCGTAGGCGGCGGGCGTACGCGCCGGCTGCGCGCCCACGGTGACGCTCTGCACGAGCCGCGATGGAATCCCGCCGAGCGTCCCGACGAGCGCCGGTCCCTCGAGCAGCCATTCGAGCGCCCGCGGAAGATCGCGGTCGCGTGCGCCGCCGGCGAGCGGACCGAGCAGGATGAAGCCGGCCTGCTTCTCGACGCGTTCGACCCGGCTCTTGCGGAACGCCGCGTACGGATTGGTGTCGGGGCTCGCGACGAGCTGAGCCGCGTGCCGCGCCATGTTCCGCTCGGCGACGTCTTCGGCGGCGAGGCGATCGAGCTGCTGCCACATCCGCGACTCGTCGCCGCGCTCGCCGGCGACGATCGCCTCGGCGAAGCGCGCCTCGTCGGCGTACGGACCCTTCGAGCCGCCGGCGGCCAGCAGCGCGCGGGCAGCACCGGCAACGTCGCCCTGCGGATCGAGCAGCGCGCGCGCGAGTGCCGCGACGAGCGGATCGTCGTCTTCCCCGGTCCCGCGCTTCGGCGGCGCCGCCTCGAGCGATCGCGCGCGCGCTGCGCGCCGCGCGAAGACCCTCCTCTCGGCCTCGTTGCGCAGTTTCGAGGCCTCGCGATCCTCGGGCGCGTACAGCAGCGCCTTCGACGCGAGTACCAGCGCCAGCTCGTCCTGGCCCTTCTCGAGCGCGCTCCGGGCCGACCGCACGCTGCGCTCGCGCTTCATGCGGAACCATTGCCGCTGCATCTTCTCGATGCGCGCCAGCAGCTTCGGCGTCTCCGGAGAGCCGGGGTGCGTGTCGACGTACTTCTTCCAGTGCGCGAGCGCCTGCCGCTCCTGCAGACTGATCGGGTCGTCGATGTGCTCGGCGACGGCGACGCCGATCGCCGCCTGCGCGAGCCGCACCGGTGCGAGCGCGACCAGCGTGAGCGAGCGCCCGAGTGCCTGCGAGAACGCATTCACGGCCCGCGCAAAGCGCGCGCGTCGCGACTCGCTGATGCGCGTGTCAGCCAGCGCGAGCGGATCGTCGGCGATCTCCAGCTGGAGCTTGGCCCGGAGTGCGGGCGGAGCGTCGCCGCTGCGTCGCAGCGCGGCGCTCGCCCGGCGGCGCGCGATGGCGTCGTCGATCGTGGCATCCACGAGATGCTGGCCGTAGGCCGGCAGCCCCGACGGCAGCGCGCCGGACATCTGGTGCAGACGCTCGACGGCTTCGAGCTGCCTTTGCTGCGCCCGCGCATCGGCGGGATCGCCGGCGAGCGCCGCCGCCGCAAGGTCGTGCGCGGCGTGGTCGGGCTCGTCCGGCACCGGCGTCGCGCGCATCGGCAGCGACTCGAGCGGATCGCGCGACGGCCCCGACGGCCCGCTGCTGCATGCGGCGGCGCCGGAACCCAGCAGCGATGCGAGCAGGAGGATCCGCCATCCGGCGGCCAGAGTTCGACGAGTTCGCAGGGGCTCGGGCATCACGGCTCTCCCGGAACGGGACACTCGGACTCAGGGACTGAAACGGTCGCGATCGACGCGCAACGTGAGCGCCAAGAATGCTTCGAGGCGTCGCGCCGCCTCGAGTTTCTCCGGCGTGCCGTCCTGGTTCGCCACCACCTCGTAAAGTCGCGACGCGGCATCGACGAGGTCCTGGAACACCGGCGGCTCGAACCAAAGGCTCTCGGGCGGCCGCGATTCGACGTACTCCGCCGTCAGCGCCGCGTACAGGTCCGCCAGCTCGAGCAGGTGACGATTGGCATTCTTGCTGTCCTTGTGGCGAGCCGCCAGCCGCTGGAGCTCGGCGACGGCGCGCACGTCCCCGTCGGGCGTGAGCTTGCGGATCGCGACGAAGTAGCGCGCGCGCGCACGGTCGGCGCGCTCCATCTCCTCGCGCGCGAGGAACGCGTGGTGCGTCCCGGCGGCTTCTCGCTCGAGCGCCTCGAGCAGCGCAAGGCGCCGGTCGAAGTCGGCGATCGCGGCGTCCGGATCGGCAGGCGGCGGCACCGGCGGCTGCCCGTCTACGTAGGGGCGATCCGCCTCGTAGCCGATCGCCGCGGCCTCACCGAAGGCGTCGCAGAGGGCCGCACTGCGCAGAGCCTCGCTCTGCAGCTCGCCGTCGCGCCGGGCGGCGCGCCGGTAATTCTCCGCGGCGAGGTCGTAGGCGCGGATGCGCTCGAGCGCCCGCCCCTTGGCGAACGCGAGCACGTCGTCCAGATGGCCGGCGCGCAGCGCGTCCGTGTGGATGCGCTCGAGGTTCTCGAGCCGGATCAGCGAGGCGCGGTAGACGTTGCGACCGGTGAAGTCGCGCGCCGGCTCGAAGCGGTAGGTGTCGTCGGGGACGTGCCGGCGCAGCGTCGCCACCACCTCGAGCACGTTGGCCGTCGGTTGGTAGCGGGGGTCCGTCGGTCCCGGCGTCCGGCCGCCGCACGCGACACCCGCCCCGGCGGCGATCACGGTGGCGATCGCGGCGGCCAGCAGCCGCCTGCGCGTCACTTCCTCGTCCGCGTCGCGACCGCGTTCAGCATCTTCTCGGTGGCGAGCACCGCGGCGGCGAGCTGGTCCGAGTCGACGGCCAACGTGGAGTACGTGGCCTCGGCGTCGTCGGCTCCCTGCCAGGTGATCACCGTCTGCACCAGCGCGCTGCTGCGACCGCCGGGCGGGATGCGGACCTGATAGTCGACGAGTCGCGGCAGCGTGAGGCCGAAGGGTTTCACGGCCTTTCCGAGCGCGCGCATGAAGGCGTCGTAGCCACCGCCGCCGCCGGACTTCGCAGAGGCACTCTCGCCGCGCACGGACACCTCGACCTCCGCCTCCGGCGATCCGGCCGAAGACACCAGCACGCGATACGACTCGATCCGCACCGGTCGCTGCTCCGGACGGCCCAGCACGTCGGCGATGATGTACGGCAGGTCGGCGGGGCCGACCTCGCGCTTCTTGTCGCCGAGCTCGACGATGCGCGCGAGCACGAGGCTGCGCTCGCCGTCCGAGAGCTCGATGCCGAGCGAGCGCAGGTTGTGCACGAGCGACGCCTTGCCGGAGAGCTTGCCGAGCGCGTACTGACGCGCGCGGCCGAAGCGCGCCGGCATCAGCGCGCTCGCGTAGAGGTCGCCCTTCGCGTCGCCATCGGCGTGGATGCCGCCGGTCTGCGTGAAGACGTCGCGGCCCACGATCGGCGCGTTCGCCGCGACCGGCTTGCCGCTGAACGTCTCGACCAGGCGCGAGACCGTGGACAGCTTGGTCTCGTCGACGCCGCTCCGGTGTCGGGTGTGATCGTGCAGCGCGGCGACGACCTCGGCGAGCCGCGTGTTGCCGGCGCGCTCGCCCATGCCGTTGACGCTGGTGTGGACGCCGCGTGCGCCGGCGCGCACGGCGGCCAGGCAGTTCGCGGTGGCGAGGCCGTAGTCGTTGTGGCCGTGGAACTCGAAGTGCAGGTCCGGCCACGTCGCCGTCATCAGACCCACCCAGCGCGTCACGTCCTCGGGCTGGCAGATGCCGAGCGTGTCCGGCAGATAGATCCGCTCGATCGGCAACGCGCGCAGCGCCTGCACCATCGCGAAGACATAGTCGAAGGACTCGCGGACGCCGTTCGACCAGTCCTCGAGGTAGACGTTCACCTGGATGCGCGCGGCATGGGCGGCGCGGATCGTCTCTTCGATCCGGCGGCGATGCTGCTCCGGCGACTGGCGGAGCTGCTCGCGGCAGTGCTTCTCCGAGCCCTTGGTCAGCAGGTTCAGCACCTTGCCGCCGACGCCCTGGATCCACTCGACCGACAGGGTGCCATCGACGTAGCCCATGATCTCGACGCGCCGGATGCTGCCGGCGCGGCGGGCCCAGCCGGCGATCCTACGGGCGGCCTGGCGCTCGCCCTCCGAGACCCGCGTCTGCGCGATCTCGATCCGATCGACGCCGACCTCGCTCAGCAGCATCCGGGCCAGCTGGAGCTTCTCGGCGGGGGTGTAGGCGACGTCGGGCGTCTGCTCGCCGTCGCGCAGCGTCGTGTCCATGATCTGGACGCGGGGGTTCGCGGCGTCGGGGGGGGTGGTTTTCGGCACGATCGCGGAGGCTCGCAAACGAGGGGGGCAGCGCAAGCTACCCTGCCGCGCGTGGGGACCCAGGCGGATCGCAAGACCGGCACGGCGACAGCCGCGGCCGTCGCATTCGAGGTCGGCGACGCCGAAGCCGGAACCCGGCTCGACGTCGTCCTGGCGGCCCGACTCGGTGTCGGCCGCGCGGCCGTCCGGGCGCTGCTGGCGCGCGGCCACGTGCAGCTCGGAGCGCGGCCGCTCGGCTATCGGGACAAGGCGCGCGCCGTCGCGTCGGGCGAGCGGATCGCGGTCGCCGGCTTCTCGGCGCCCGATCTCCGGCGCGCGCGGCCCGAGCCCGACGCGCCGCTGGCCGTGCTGGCGGAAGGGCCCGGGTGGGTCGCGCTCGACAAGCCGGCCGGGCAGCCGGTGCACCCGCTGCGCGAGGACGAGGGCGGCACGCTGCTCAATGCGCTCGTCGCGCGGCGGCCCGAGCTGGCCGGAGTCGGCGAGGGGGGCCTGCGCAGCGGTGTCGTCCACCGCCTCGACGTCGATACCTCCGGCGTGCTGCTGGTGGCGACGGAGCAGACGGCCTGGTTGCGGCTGCGGACGGCGTTCCGCGAGCACCGCGTCGACAAGCGCTACCGCGCGCTGGTCGTCGGGAGGCTCGAAGGGGAGGGCGCGCTCGAACTGGACCTTGCCGTCGTCCGGCACCGCCCGGCGCGCGTCGCGGTCGTCGGCGAAGGCACCGGGCGCGTGCCCGCCGGCGCGCGGCGGACCGGGCTGCGCTGGCAGGCGCTCGCTTCGGGCGACGGCGTGACGCTCGTCGAAGTGCGGCCGCGCACCGGCTTCCTGCACCAGATCCGCGCGACGCTGGCGTGGCTCGGCCACCCGGTTTGCGGGGATCCCACGTACGGAAGCCCGGACGATCCGAGCGGCGCCGCCCGACAACTCCTCCACGCCGCCAGCCTGCAGTTCGAAGAAGTCCGCGCCGAGAGCCCCGATCCCCCCGACTTCGCCCGCGTCAAGAAAGGGGCCGGGTTGGATCGTCAACTTTTCCCATCGGGAAAAGTTGACGATCCAACCCGGCCCCTTTCTTGACGGCAAGTGATACGGTCCGGCGCGATGCGGGTCCTGATCGTCGTGGCGTCGCAGACGGGGCGGACGGCGCGGATGGCGGAAGCGGTGGCGGCGGGCGCCCAGGAGGCTGGCGCAGACGTCGTCGTCCGCACGGCTGACCAGGCGGCAGACGCAGACCTGCTGGCGGCCGATGCGGTGATCCTCGGCAGCGGCGTACACATGGGCGGCATCGAGTCCTCGATGCGCGCGTTCTTCGAGCGCTCGGCGCCGCTGTGGTTGCAGGGCGCGCTCGCCGGCAAGCTCGGCGCGGCGTTCGCCACGGCCGGCGCCGGCGCGCGCGGCGGCGCCGAGCTGGCATTGCTGTCGCTGCTCGCGTTCCTCGCAGAGAACGGCATGCTGCTGGTGCCGACGCACAACCGGCAGGAGGGCTACTCGGCAGCGGGTTGCCATTGGGGCCCGGTGGCGTGGACCCATCCGCGCAACGGTGTGGCGGGTCCGACCGAAGCCCATCTCACGATGGCGCGATCGCACGGTCGGCACATCGCCGAGTGCGCCGCTCGGTGGCACGCCGGCGCGACGCCGCAGTGAGTCGGACCCGCTGGAAGTCGCGCGAACGGCGCGGCTACTCCAGTCCGTCCTCGACGCGTTGCTCGGCGCGGTCGTACGCGGCCTCGAAGCGACTGGCCGCCCGCGACATCGGCGTGTCGCCTGGGTCCTGCGGAGCCTCGGCGAGCCCCATGTCCACGAACAGGCCGTTGAAAGCGCCGCCCATGCCGTGGTTCATCACCTCGATGCCGGTCCAGATGGCCACGATGAACAGCAGGAAGACGAAGGCGCTGCGCATGACTCCCCCTCGCGATCCGATCCCACCGGTCGGACCGATCCCGAACGGACGTTTCGGCCGACCGGCCGGGCCGCCTGAGTCCGGGTCCGCTATGACAGTCGGCGTCCGGAGGGCCACGCGATGAACGGCATGCTCAAGTTCTGCCCGCGCTGCGGGGAGGAATACGTGCTGACGGCCAACACCTGCAACGATTGCGGCGTGCCGCTCGGCTTCGACGCCCCGGATCCCGGCGCGGCGCCGCCGCTCGAGCTGCCGGCCTCCGACGGCCTGCTCCAGCTGCGCCACGCCGAGGTGAGCTGGATCGAGGGGCTCGCGGAGGCCCTCGGGGAGGCCGGAATCCCGAGCCGCGTCGAGCTGCCGAACGCGGCGGACGAACAGCGCGTGCAGGGCCGCGGCATGGGCGCCATCCGCTGCACGATCTTCGTGCGGCCCGAGGACGGCCCGGCGGCGGCCCGCATCGACGCCGACTTCGCGCGGACCCAGGTGCCGGACCTGCCCGACGAAACCGACGCCGCCTGGGGCGAGGCGGATGCCTGTCCCGGCTGTGGCAGTGCGCTCGTGGCCGACGCCGAGGAGTGTGGAGAGTGCGGCCTCTCCTTCGGGAGCGGCGAATAGACAGATCTGCCGGCGTCCTATCCTCCGGTCTCGCCATGCTCGACCTCCCCGACGCCCACTCCGACGCCACGCTCCGCGCCGACGTTCGCTTTGCCGGTGACACGCTCGGCACCGTGATCCGTGAGCAGGAGGGGGACCGCGTCTTCGCGCTCGTCGAACAGGTGCGGGCGATCGCGATCGCGCGGCGGCGCGAGTACCGAGCCAGCGAAGAGCGCCGGCTGCGGCTGCTGCTCGCGGATCTCTCGCTCGACGATCTCGAGCTGCTGACCCGCGCCTTCTCGCTGTTCTTCCAGCTGGTGAACGCGTGCGAACAGCGCCAGCTCGCGCACGGGCAGCGCCGCGACGCCCCGGACGGTCTCCACGCGCTGATGCAGAGGTTCCGCGAGCAGGGCCTCTCGCGCGAGGCGGTCGAAGAGACGCTCGAGGCGCTGCGCGCGACCGTGGTGCTGACGGCGCATCCGACCGAGGCGACGCGCTGGACCGTGCACGAGATCCTGCGCCGCGTGGAGGCGGCTCTGGATCTCCGCGAGGCGGACGCCGAGACCGCGCGCGAGCGGCTGGCACGCGAGGTGACGGCGCTGTGGCAGACCCAGGCGCTGCGCGGGCGCCGCCCCGCGCCGATCGACGAGGTCGTCCAGACCATCCATACGCTCGAGACGGTCTTCCTCGACGCCGTGCCCGCGGTCCACGCGCGCCTCGCGGACGCCTTCGCAGCGGCATTCGGCCGGCCGCCGCTGCGCAGCGCTCGGCCGTTGCGCGTCGGCTCGTGGATCGGCGGCGACCGGGACGGCAACCCGCACGTGACGGCGTGGGTCACCAGCGAGGCGCTGCGGCTGTACCGCGGCGCCGCGCTGCGCGCGCACTGGCGGCAGGGTCTGCGGCTGATGGACCAGCTCACGTCGTCGGCGGCGCTGGTGCCCGCGTCGGCGGCGCTCGAGGCGAGCGTCGAGGACGACCTTGCGCACGTCCCCGGCCTCGCCGAACGCGTCGCGACGCGCGAGAGCAACGAGCTGTATCGCCGCAAGCTCAACGCCGTGATGCGCCGGCTCGAGTTGTCGCAGGCGGAGAACGAGGCGATCGAGCCGCCCGGCACGCGCGGGGGCTACGCGAGCGCGGAGGCGCTCGCGGCCGATCTCGCGCTGATGGATGCGAGCCTGCGCCGGAACCGCGGCCGCCGGCTCGCCGACGGCGACCTCGCGCGCTGGCGCGAGCAGGTCGCCGGTTTCGGCTTCTGCTTCGTGCAGCTCGACGTCCGCCAGCACCAGGCGCGCCACCGCGGCGCCGTCGCGGCGCTGCTGTGTCCTGTCGAAGGACCGCTCGACAGCCTCGAGATCGGCAAACAGCAGCGCTTCCTCGAAGAGGCGTTCTTCGCCGATGACGCCCCCGATCCCGCGCGCGCAGGGCTCTCGGAGGAGGCGAGCGAGGTGCTCGCGACGCTCGCCGGGGTTCGCGAGGCGCAGCAGCGCTGGGGACTCGACGTCGTGCGCGACCTCGTCATCAGCAACACCGTGACGCACGCCGATGTGCTGGAGCTGCTGGTGCTGGCGCGGCAGGCCGAGCTGGTGCGGCCCGGCGCCGACGGCGTCGAGAGCGACGTCGACCTCGTGCCGCTGTTCGAAAGCGTCGCGTCGCTGGCGGCGGCGCGCGAGTCGATGGAGCGGCTCTACCGCTCGCCGGCGTACCAGCAGCAGCTGCGCGCGCGCGGGATGCACCAGCAGATCATGCTCGGCTATTCGGATTCCACGAAGGACGGCGGCTACTTCGCGGCGTGCTGGGCGCTCTACGTGGCGCAGCTCGGGCTCGCGGTGCAGGCCGACGCCCACGGCGTGTCGGTCGAGTTCTTCCACGGCCGCGGCGGCACGATCTCCCGCGGTGGCGGGCCGACGCATCGCGCAATCCTCGCGCAGCCGCGCGGCACCGTGCGCGGGCGCATCAAACTGACCGAGCAGGGCGAGGTCATCTCGAGCAAGTACGGCAGCGTCCACGCGGCGGTGCACCATCTGGAGCGCCTGGTCTCCGCGACGCTCGAGGCCACGCTGGTCCACCCGATGGCGGGCCGCCGGCTGCGTCCGAGCTGGCTGCGCGCGATGGCGCGGCTCGCGAACGACGCGCGCCGTCAGTACCACGCGCTGGTGTACCAGACACCCGCATTCCCGGCGTTCTTCCGCGCCGTCACGCCGATCGAGGAGATCTCGGGACTGACGATCGGCTCCCGGCCCGCCAGACGAACCGACAGCGGACGGATCGAAGACCTGCGCGCGATCCCGTGGAGCTTCGCGTGGAACCAGAACCGCATCCTGCTGTCGAGCTGGTACGGCTCCGGCTCGGCGCTGGCGGCGGAGCTCGCGACACCGGGCGGCCTGCCGCGGCTGCGTTCGATGTACCGGAACTGGCCGTTCTTCCGCAGCGCGATCGACAACCTGCAGCAGGTCCTCGCCAAGGTGGACCTGCACATCGGCGTCTCGTACGGCGCGCTGGCGCGCGGATTGCCGGGCGCCGACGAGATGCTCGAGCGGATCGAAGCCGAGCACCGGCTGGCACTGGACGGCGTGCTGGCGATCGCCGACGAACCGGAGCTTCTCGCCGAGGAGCCGGAGCTTCGCTACTCGATCGAGCGTCGCAGTCCCTACATCGACGCGCTGTCATATCTGCAGCTCGAGCTGCTGTCGCGCAAGCGCGCCGGCGAGACCGGCCGCCGCGTGCGGGCGCGTCTCGACGCCGCGATCCAGGCTACGATCGCCGGGATCGCGGCGGGGCTGCGCAATACCGGTTGAACTCAGCGACGCTGCTTCATTTGAAGCTGCATCGACAGCGCCTTCTCGGCCTCGGCCTCGGGGATCAGGCCCTTCTGCTGGTACAGCATCGACAGGCTCGTGTGGGCGAGCGGTTCGTCGGGATCGAGCGCGACGTAGCGCTGCGCGGCGTCGATGGCGGCGTCGAGATCGCCCTGCTTCGCGAGCGCCATCGCGAGGCCGTTCCACGCCATCGCGAGGCCGTCGTTCACGGCGATGGCCTTCCGATACGCCTCGATGGCCTCTGCCGTCCGTCCATGCGCGAAGTGCTCGATTCCGGCCTTGTAGTGCGTGCGGGCTTCCGACATCGGAGGCAGTATAGCCGTCGCGATGGCTGCGCCCGACGACGCCCGGATCCGGCTGCTGCGCGAGGACGAATGCGAGGCGCTCCTCGCATTGCTCGGCGAGTGGGAGCTGCGGCCGCCGTGGCGAGGTCGTGCGGCCGATCTGTTCCGGCGCTACGTCGAGCGGGATCCGAGCTTCGAGCCGCGCAACGTGGTGGTGGCGGAACGCGATCGGCGCCTGGTCGCGTGCGTGCAGATCTTTCCGCGCAGGTTCCGTCTCCCGCGTGCGGGGGCGGCGGCCGCGGACTTCGCCGAAGTGCCGGTGGGCGGCATCGGCAGCGTCTTCACGCGGAGCGAGGCGCGCGGCTGCGGCGTCGGCTCCGCGCTGCTCGCGCGCGCGCACGCCGAGATGCGCGCGCGCGGACTCGAACTCGGCATGCTCGTGTCGGGTCGCCACGGATTCTACGGTCGACTCGGCTGGCTGCCGTGGCCGCGCGAGCGTCCGCTGTGGCGCCGAGGCGGCGGCACCGGCGACCCCGATCCGGCGCGGCGCATCGAAGCCTTCGATCCGGCGCAGCACCTCGACGAGGCGTTCGCACTGCACGAGGCGTACAGCGGCGCCGTTCCGGGAACCTGCATCCGCACCCTCGACTTCTTCCGCGCGCAGCTCGACTTCGCCGGCAATCCGGAGGAGGAGTTCCTGCTCGCTCGTGATGGCGTCGGTTCCCTGGCGGCGTACGCGCGCGGCGCCGTGTTCGACGGCGCCTACTGCGTGACGGAGGTGGCGCGCCGCCGGGATCGCGCGGGTGCCGGCGCGCTGGGTGATCTCGTCGGCGCGCTGATGCAGACGCGCGAGCTGCTGATCGCTCCGTGTCTCTCGGATCCTCCGCTCGACGCAGCACTCCGCGAACGCGGTGTCATCATCGATCGACTCCCGTCGAATGACGTGATGCTGTGTATTCTCGAGGCGACGGGACTGGCGCAGCGTCTCGGCGTGCCACGCCGACCGGCCGAGGATGATGCCGGCTGGCTCGCGCGGGCGCTGCCGCCCGAGGTGCTGACCTTCTGGCCGGCTGATCGCTTCTGACGGCGAGCGTCCGCGAGCGGCACGGCTACGATCGCAATGGTGACCCCGCCGTCGTGCGACGAACCAGGAGGAGGGGACATGACGAAGCGCTTCTGCGACTCAGCGGCTTTCGCCCCGGCGCTGGCCGCGGCGCTGGCCGCGATGTTGGCGATCGGCGCGCTCGCCTGCTCCGATGCGTCGACCGATCCGAGCATGGCGACCGTCACCGGCGACGAGCTCGCCGCACGGATCGGCGCCGGCGACGCCCCGCTGATCCTCGACGTGCGCACGCCGGAGGAGTACGCGACGGGCCGGGTGCCGGGGGCCATCAACCTCCCGCATACGGAACTCGCCGCCCGGCTCGACGAACTCGGGCCGGATGCGCGTGACCGCGAGATCGTCGTCTATTGCGAGAGCGGCCGCCGTGCCGCCGTGGCCGAAGCGCTGCTGCGCGATGCGGGCTACCGGCGGACGGTTCACCTGGATGGCGACATCGCCGCCTGGCGCCGCGAGCAGCGGCCCTGCGAGAATTGCTGACCGGTTCGTGACGGCGGCTGCGGCGCCGCATCCAACGGGCTCGCACCCGCACCGGAAGACGCAGGAGGCTCCTTGGAAACGCGCCACGTAGACGTCGCCGTCGTCGGCGCCGGCACCGCCGGACTCGGCGCCCGGCGAGCGGCGAGTCAGCACACGGACAGCGTCGTGCTCATCGAGGGCGGCCCGCACGGCACCACCTGCGCGCGCGTCGGCTGCATGCCGAGCAAGCTGCTGATCGCCGCGGCCGAGGCGGCGCACGCGGTCCGCGAAGCGCCGGTCTTCGGCGTGGATCCCGGCGGTCCGCTGCGCGTCGACGGCCGCGCGGTGATGGCCCGCGTGCGCGCCGAACGCGATCGCTTCGTCGGCTTCGTCCTCGACGCCGTCGAGGCCCTGCCGGCGAACGAGCGGCTCAGCGGCTGGGCCCGCTTCGTCGATCCGCATCGGCTCCAGGTCGGGGATCACACGCTGGTTCGGGCCGAGCGCATCGTCATCGCCACCGGCTCGCGCCCCACGATGCCCCCGCCCATGGCCGCGCTCGGCCCGCTCGCCGTCACCAACGACGACGTCTTCGACTGGACCGACCTGCCGGAGTCGGTCGCGGTGTTCGGCGGCGGCGTCATCGGACTCGAGCTCGGACAGGCGCTGCATCGGCTCGGCGTGCGTGTGCGGATCTTCGGTCGCGGGGGCAGCATCGGCCCGATCAGCGACCCGGAGGTGCGCGCCTGCGCGGAGCGCTGCTTCACCGGGGAGTTGGCGTTCGACCCGGACGCCGGCGTCGAGCGGATCGCGGAGCGCGACGGCGCCGTGGAGGTCTCGTTCCGCGAAGCCGGCGGTGCGCTCCGGACCGAGTCCTTCGCCCGGCTGCTCGCCGCGACCGGGCGGCGGCCGAACCTCGACCACATCGGCCTCGAGCACAGCGGTCTCGCGCTCGACGAGCGCGGCGTCCCGCACTTCGACCGCTTCACCGGTCAGTGTGGCGACAGTCACATCTTCGTGGCGGGCGACGCGAATGCCGACATCCCGCTCCTGCACGAGGCGGCCGACGAGGGCCGCGTCGCCGGCGACAATGCCGGGCGCTACCCGGATCTGCGCTGCCACCCGCGACGGACTCCGCTGTCGATCGTGTTCAGCGAGCCGCAGATCGCGATGGCGGGCCGGTCGCATCGCGAGCTCGTCGAGGCCGGCGTCGACTTCGCCGTCGGCGCGATCGACTTCGCCGACCAGGGCCGCAGCCGGGTCCTCCACCGCAACTGCGGCCTGCTGCGCCTCTACGGCGAGCACGGCACCGGCGTCCTGCTCGGTGCCGAGATGATCGGCCCGCGCGCCGAGCACATCGGACATCTGCTGGCCTGGTCGATCCAGCAACACCGGACGGTGGATCAGCTGCTCGAGATGCCCTTCTACCATCCTGTCATCGAAGAGGGCCTGCGCACGGGCCTGCGCGATCTCCGCAGCCGGCTGAAGCTCGGTCCGGAGCCGCCCGCCAATTGCCTCGACTGCGGCCCGGGGGCCTAGCGTTTCTCTTCGACTAGCGAGGTTCGAGCCGGACGAAGTAGCGCGGCGGGAAGCCGGTCAGGAACTTGAACACGAAGCTGTGTGGATGCTCCGCCAGCAGGCGCTGGTGTTCGGGTTTGCTGGCGGCGATGGCACGGTAGGGTCGTCGCTCGCCGTCGATCGTGACGTGCACGTCGGGGTGTTGGAGCGCCTTCCGATACCATGCCCGCGGCCAGTGGTTCACCGCGACGAAGAGTTCCCCGTTGCTGTCGAGACGCGAGAGCACGCGGTCGTTTCCGCTGCCCTGGTCGTCCGTCACCGTCAGCACGAGGGTGCTCTCGTTCTGAGGCTGGAAGATCCCGAGGAGCGTCTCGAAGACCACGACGATGCCGATGTACACGATGACGGCGATCAGCAGGATCCTGAGCGACTTCACAGGGTGCCTCCCGTTCTCGAGTCCACAACGAAGGCGCGATCGTATCCGCGATCGCCAGCCCCCGCAAAGGCGCCCCAGCGTGCGCTGGCTCCGCATCGGCGTGTCACTTTCCCGGGTTGCGTCCGGGACGTCGACGCCGGGAGCGCTTCGGTGTAATTGTGGCCGGAATGCGGGGTCGTAGAGGCTGAGACTGGAGGGAGGCAGCCATGGCAAAGGCGAAGAGACAAAGAGGAGTCGATCTCGACGAGGAAGTCGAGGTGATCGGGACTCTTCTCTGGGCAGCGTTTTCACGGGGCGCGCATCCGTGTCGATTCGGACGCGACGTGATCGAGGAGGCGCGCAAGCGCGCGAAGGGCCACCTGCGGAGAAACATCGAGGCGGACAACCTCAATCTGGATTTCACGGTCGAATGTGCCGAGGATTGCGGGTGCGCGTCCAGGCGGCTTTCGTACGGGGAGATGATCTCGGTCGAGACGTTCCGGACGGCGTGGGATCTGATCCACGAACAGCGAAAGCGGGAATTCCAGGCTCTCGCAAAGGTCCGCGCGGGGTCGGGAGATGCGGAACGCAACCCCGGCAGGACCGGGGGCGCCTGCGGCTGAGCTAGCCGTTCCCCATGTCGCTCGCGCTCTGGACTCGACTGCTGCTCGCGCTGGCTGGTCTCGAGATCGGGGCCGGTCTCGCGGGCATCCTGGCCGCAGCGCTGACGGGAACCGGCAGCGCCGGACAGCCGTTTCCGCTCTGGGTCTTCGCGCTCCAGACCAGCGTGTTCGCCGCGATCGGCACGGTTCTCCTCCTCGGGGTGCGCGGCGACCCGCGTGTGGCGTACCTCGGGGCCGCGCTGGTGCTGATCGCGACGTCCTACTCCCTGCGACCGCTCGAGGTCCTCGAACTCTGGAGCGGGGGACACTGGGCCGTCCGGCTCGTCGGGCATCTGCAGCTCGACGCATTCCTCCCGGTGTTCGTCTGGAGCTTTGCGCGCGAGTTTCCGCGCGCGATCGACTCGCCGGCCAGCCGGCGAGTCGGCCGGCTGGCGGTGTTCGTCTCGCTCGGGGCGGGCGTGTCGTTGTTCCTCGCGAATCTCGCGCTGCTCGATCCGGGGCTCCGCGAAACCTTCTCGTGGGTCGCAGCGCGGAACAACGGCAGTCACTACTGGACTCTCGTCTATGGGCTGGTGATTCCGGCGCTGCCGTTCGCACTGCTGCGAACCCGTAGCGCGAGACTCGAGGAGCGGCGCCGTGTCGCTCTGTTCCTCGCCGGCGTCATGGTCGCGGCAATTCCGGTCGGCGCGTTCATCGTGACCTTTGCTGCGATTCCCGCGTTCGCCGTCTGGGTCCGGACTCCGGACGTGCATCGAGTGGCGATGCCGATCGTGCAGCTGCTGATCCTCACGGTCCCGGCGAGCACCGCATACTCCGTTCTCGTCGCGCGCGTGCTCGACGTTCGGGTGATTCTTCGCAAGGCGCTGCAGTACGGCGTGGCGCGCGGGCTCGTCACGGCCGGCGCCGGCGCTCCCTTCGCCTGGATCGGCTGGCAGATCTATCTCTCGCGCGCGCAGCCGTTGGCGCACCTGATGATCGAGCCGGGATCCCTGGCGCTCGGCGGCGCGCTCGCCGTCGGCGCGACGAGCCTTCGTCTGCGTCGCCGCGTCATCCAGCTGATCGATCGCGTGTTCTTCCGCGAGCAATACGACGCCCGGAGCATCCTCGAGCAACTCGCCGAGTCGAGCCGAGTCGCAACGACCGCCGAGGATCTGGCGGCTCTGCTCACCCGGGAGATCGACCGCGCGCTGCACCTCGAAGCGATCGCCGTATTGATCGCCGACCCGTTTCGAGGTCGCCTGTGGGCGCCGAGCGGGTCGGTCCGACCGCTCGAGATGACGTCCGCGCTGGCGACGCAGTTGGCCGAATCCCCCGGAGCCCTCTCGCTCGACCGGGAGCTCGCGGCAGGACGGCTTGCCGAGCTGCCCGAGGAGGACCGCCAGTGGCTGGTCGACGCCGCGGTCGCGTTGCTGCTTCCGCTCCAGTCCTCCGGGGGCGATCTGATCGGCGTCGTGATGCTCGGGAGCAAGCGCAGCGAGCTCGACTTCACGCGCGAGGACCGCAGGCTCCTGAGCGTGATCGCCGCCGCCGGCGCCACGGCGCTCGAGAATCGCATCCTGCGCGCGGCCTCCGGCGGCACCAGTGTCTGGCAGGCGCCATCGGCCGAAGCAGGGGAGTCGCCGTCGGCCGAGGAGTGTCTACGATGCCACGCCGTGTTCCCGGTAGGCCTGGACCGCTGCTCGGTCTGCCAGTCCGCTCTTTCGCCGGTCCCGATTCCCTACTGCCTCATGGGCAAGTTCCGCCTGGAGGCGCGGATCGGCGCCGGTGGCATGGGCGTGGTCTATCGCGGCGTCGATCTGGCGCTCGCGCGTCCGGTGGCGGTGAAGACGCTTCCGCGGATGTCGCCGGAAGATGCCCTGCGGATGCGGCGGGAGGCTCGCGCGATGGCTGCCATCGCCCACCCCCATCTCGCGTTGATCTACGGCGTCGAGACGTGGCGCGGGATTCCGATCCTCATCCTCGAGTTGCTCGAGGGGGGGACGCTCGCGGACCGACTGGAGACGCAGCCCCTCTCCCCGATCGAGGCCGTCGACCTCGGCCGGACGTTGGCGGATGTCCTGGTGCGCACCCATGCGCTTGGGATCCTGCACCGCGACATCAAGCCGAGCAACGTCGCATACACACGGGACGGTGTGGCAAAGCTCCTCGACTTCGGACTGGCCCGGATCGTGGAAGAAACGAGCGTACAGTCCGCCGGCGAAGTGCTCGGCGACGCCGTCGCCCTGTCGACGATCAGCACCCAGGGATTCATCGGGACGCCGCTCTACATGTCGCCGGAAGCCCTCTCCGCACGGCCCGTCGACGCGTCGGTCGATCTGTGGAGCCTGGCCGTCGTATTGTACGAGGCGATCGCCGGTCGGCACCCGTTCGAGCGCGCTTCCTGGGCGGACACGATGGACGCGATCCTTCATGCCCGGGCCGCGGCCCTGCAGGAAGTCGCGCCACACTGTCCGGTGTCGGTCTCACAACTTCTCGCCGACTGTCTGAGCGCGTCCTCGAGAACCCGGCCTGCGAGCGCGCTGGAGATGCGGCAGCGGCTCGAGGCCTTGGGGAGTACCGTGCGGGGCGAGCCGCAGCGTCTGCCGAACGGACCCGTCGCGAGGCGGGAGTGAGGTCGGACCGATGTCCACGTCGGCCCCGATGCAGAGCCGATCGGCCCGCGGGCGACGGCACTAGGGAACGCCGCGAAGCCAAGCCAGTGTAGTCGCGCTGGGGCGGAGACGCCGCCGAGGAGGATCCTTCACGCGTGTGGGACACCTACCCTCGCTACGAGTACCCGCTCGCCGCTGCGCAGCTTTCCTTCGCGATGATCGGAATGGGCGCGACACTGACGGTCGCGGACTTCGGGAAGGTGCTCCGCGTACCGCGCGGCGTTGCGGTCGGCGTCGCGGTCCAGCTCCTGTTGATCCCGGCGCTGGCCGTCGCAGTGAGTCGCGCGTTCGATCTTGCGGCGGGTCTCGCCGTGGGTCTGGTGCTGGTCGCCGCGGTGCCCGGCGGCTCGATGTCGAACGTGTTCACGTACTTCGCCCGCGGCAACATCGCGCTGTCGATCGTCCTGACGGCCGTGACGACGATCGCGTGTCTCGTGACGACGCCGATCGTGCTCCGACTGCTGGTGGGCCGGTCGCTCCCAGCGGAGGTCGACATGCCAGAGGGACAGGTCTCGTTCGAGATCGGCTGCTTCCTGCTCGGGCCGCTGGCGCTCGGGATGCTCGCCGGCGCCTGGCTGCCGGCGCACCGGACGACCATCGCCCGCTGGGGCACCCGCGCCAGCGTCCTGTGCATCCTGCTGATCGCCGCGGGTTCCGTCGCGGCCGGGCGCGTCGATGCCGCCGGTCACGGGGTCCGGGCGCTGCTCGCGATGTTCACGTTCGCCTTTCTCGCGCTGCAGGTGGGGCTCTGGTCGAGCGGCCTTGCGCGGCTCGCGCGCCCCGATCGGATCGCGATCGGCACCGAGACGACGATCCGCAACACGAATCTCGGCCTGCTGATCAAGGCCTCGCTGTTCCCTGCCGTGCCGGGCGTCGTCGACCCGATCGGAGACGCGGCGCTCTTCATCGTCCTGCTGTACGGCGGCTTCGCGTTTCTCGTGATGATTCCAGCGCTCGTGTGGCTGCGGCGTCCTTGACGGTGGCTTCTCCACGCGTCGCCACGGTCGGCTTCAGCCCTGCAGTTCCGCCACGATCCCGGCCATTGCCGCGTCGTCCGCCGGATCGGCCGGCAGCGGCAGGCACAAGCGGTGCGCAAGACCGTCGTACCAGGTGTGCAGTAGCGCGCCGAGTTCGGAGTACACGGCACAGGGCGCGAGCGCGTCGATCATCGCATCGTCCACGTGCGGGGACATCTCGTTCCATCTGGATTCGCGGCTCGCGCGATGCAGCGCCTCGCCGCGCTCCTGCCAGCCGAAGAGCGCGAGGCTCGGCCAGTAGGCGGGCGTCGAGTAGAGGAACGCGAGCAGCGGACGCAACTGCTCGCGCGCCGACGCGACGGCGGCGGCGTCGCGGCCAGTAGCGAGGAGGGGACTCGCGATGAGCGCGAGCGCGCACGGGTTGCGCCCGGAGCGCGCCGCGCCGCGCGCGATGCGTGGCAACACGATCTCGCGCAGGAAACGCGGCGCGGAGCTGGTCGGGTGCGTCACCAGCGCGTCGGCCACCTCGCCGGCGAGCGCCGTCATCGCCGGTCCGATCGCGCCGAGCGCAATCGGGATGGCGGGCTGCGCGAGCGGCTCCGGCCGGAAGAAAGGCTGAAGCCGTCGGAACCGGTAGTGCTGGCCTTCGAACGCGAGCGGCGTGCCGTTCTGGAACGCGTCGAAGATCGCGCGCAACGCGCCGATGTACTCGCGCATGCGCGGCGCCGGCGCCGTCCACTCCGCGCCGTAGCGGCCCTCGATGTTGCCACGCACCTGCGAGCCGAGTCCCAGCTCGAAGCGACCGCCAGACGCCGCCGCCAGGTCCCAGGCGGCCATCGCCACCGCCATCGGGCTGCGCGGAAACGCGACGAGCACGCCGGTGGCGACCCGAAGACGTGTCGTCGCGCGCAGCGCCGCGGCCGCGCCGAGCAGGCCATCGTGGACGGCTTCGGGCACCGAGAGTCCGTCGAAGCCCAGCGCTTCGGCGCGCCGCGCGTGGGCTTCGACCCCCGAGAGCGGCAACCGCTGGTCCATCGTCGCGAAGACTTCGAACATCGAGACGCTCGCTACTGCCGCGGATTCCGGACCGGACGCTAGGCGCCCACGCGCGGCGCCGCTCCTGCCGCCACGATCGCTTCTGCTTGTCGCGGCGAAAGAGATCGATTCCGGCGACTGCCGCCCGGCGGCCGACCCGGTCCGCGTCCGCTGAGGAACCAGGGTTGCACGATGCGCTTTCCCTTCAGCTGAATCCATCACCGGCGCGTTCCCGGAGTCGCTGACCGGCGGCAGCTACGTGATGCTGCCGACGATCAGAGCCTTCGCTCCAGCACGTCGATGACGCGGTGGCGGCGGAAGCCGACCTTCTCGTAAGCCCGCACCGCTGTGCGGTTGCCCGGCGACAGCAGCAGCAACGCGGACCGGGCGCCGCGCTCGAACTGCCGCGCGAGCGCCCAGCCGACGAGTGCCGAGCCGAGCCCGCGGTCGCGCAGCCCGCCTTCGACTCCGACGTACGCGACCCACGGCCGCGTCGGCCAGTGCGTCTCGAGCTCGACGACGGCGACGACCTGCTCGTCCTGTCTCGCGATGGCGACTTCGCGCAGCGGGTGCTCGAGCGCGGCGCGTGTTTCGGCGAGGTCGCGGAACTCGAAGCCGCAGCGCGCGTAGAGAGCGAGGACGCCCTCGGCATCACCCGGTTCCGCGGCCGCAAACGACAGACCCGGCGCGAGCGGCCGTCGCGGCGCGGCCGGCCGCGCCGCGAGCCGCAGCAGGAAATGCTGACGCGTCGCGCGAAAGCCGAGCGCGGTGAGCAACGCGTAGCCGGCGCGGTTGCGGACGCCGATCGCGGCGGAGAGCAGCTCGATCCCGAGCTGCTCGCGCCCGGTCTGCAGCGCGGCCCGCAGCAGCTCGCCGCCGAGGCCGCGGCCGCGCCGCTCGGAGGCGACGATCGGGCACACCAGCCCTGCCGTCGTGGCCTCGGGTTGGCGCAGGAAGCCGACGGCGCCTTCGACGCCATCGGCGCTCTCGGCGACCAGCAGGTGCCGCTCCGGTGCGATTCCGTGGCGCGCGAAGTCGGCGAGCAGCTCCTCGGCGCGCTCCCACAGCGGGTTCAGCACGAAGTCGGTCTCGCCGCGGGCGCTGGCGCGGGCGAGGGCGACGAGGGGCTCGGCATCTTCGGGACGGAATGCGCGGATCGGCATCGGAACCTCGCCGGCCTCTCCGGCAGACGGGCATTCTACAAGGGAGCTGCGATCTACGTCGTCGGGTCGGCGAGCGCAGGAGCCTTCGGAAGGTGCCGCTCGTGCCGCGCGAGTCCCCCGCGCTTTTGACACGCGAGTCAAGACTTTCCTAGAATGACCGGCGTCTCCGGTGCGGGTGCGCGCCCGCACGGACTGGCGATGCCAACCCGATCCCTACCCCGGCGCGCTGCCTTCCCGACGCGCCCGACCCCCAGCAAGGAGAATCATGTCCCAGCAGGCCAAGGCCGTCATCTGCCGCGAGTGGAACAAGCCCGTCGTCGTCGAGACGGTCACGGTCGATCCGCCGAAGCGCGGTGAGGTGATGGTCAAGATCGGCGCCTGCGGCGTCTGCCACAGCGACCTGTCGGCGACCAACGGCACCATTCCGCTGCCGCCGCCGCTGGTGCTCGGCCACGAGGCCGCCGGCAAGATCTGTCAGCTCGGCGAAGGCGTTACGGACCTGGCGGTCGGCGACACCGTGGTTGTCTCGTGGGTCGCGATGTGCGGTAAGTGCCGCTACTGCGTGATGGGCAAGCCGCAGCTGTGCGACATGTCGGCGAAGGCGACGATCACGCTGCCGGACGGCACTCAGCGCTTCAAGGACAAGGACGGCAAGCCGCTGAACCACATGGCCGGCGTCGGCGTGATGGCCGAGTACGCGACGCTGCATCGCGACAACGTGATCAAGACCGACCCGTCGATCGGCATGGACAAGGCGGCGATCGTCGGCTGCGCGGTGATGACCGGCGCCGGCGCGGCGCTGAACACCGTCCACGTCGAGCCCGGCGCCGTCTGCGTCGTGTTCGGCGCCGGCGGTGTCGGCCTCAACACGATCCAGGGCTGCGCGATCGCCGGCGCGGTGCGGATCATCGCCGTCGACATGTCGGACAAGAAGCTCGAGTTCGCGCGCCAGTTCGGCGCGACCGACACGATCAACCCGGCGAGCGACGGCGACGCGGTCGCCAAGATCATGGCGCTGACGGGCGGCGGGGCCGACTACGCGTTCGAGTGCATCGGCCTCGGCGCGACGATCGCCCAGGCGTACAACTGCATCCACAAGGGCGGCACTGCCGTCGTCGTCGGCGTCTCGAAGCCGACCGAGACGGTGACACTCGGCGCGTTCCTGATGCCGTTCCAGGAGAAGGTGCTGATCGGCTCGATGTACGGCTCGGCGCGGCCGTCGATCGACTTCCCGCGCCTGCTCGACCTGTACAAGGCCGGTCGCCTGAAGCTCGACGAGCTGGTGACGAAGACGTACTCGATCGATCAGGCCCCGGAGGCGTTCGAGGATCTCGTGGCCGGCGTCAACGCGCGCGGCGTGATCGTGTTCTAGCCGTTCGCGAGCTTCTGGGGCCGAACGAAAGCGCTCCGACCGACGAGCCGGGGAGCCGTGTGCTTTTCGCCTCGGCTCGCGCCGTCGAGATCCGCGTGCAACCGGGCGAGCGACATACCGATCGCGAGTCCCTGCAGCCAGCTCCCGAGGCTTCCTGCGGGTCGGAACAGCGCGATTGCGTCTCCGGCGTTCCGGAGCACCTCGTCGACGACCTCGTCCGCCTCGGACGGATCCCCGAGCAGACGCAGCGCGCACGCGCGCAGGGCGTTCCGGTGTTGTTCGATGGGCGGCAGCGCCCCGCTCGTGAGCGGCTCGGCCCAGCGAACGGCTCTCGGGTCGCCCTGCGTCGCCATGTGCGCCTCTCCCCCGTCGATCGAATCGAACCGACCCCCCGTCGCTCCAAGAGAAAAGCAAGTCTCGTGCCGGTGCGGTGCGGCGCTGTCCCACCGGGACTCGCGCGCTGGGCGCCGCCGGGGGGGGGGGATCCCGTGAGACGGGGGGACCCACCTGCGCGCGCACCCGTGAGACAAGGCGCGACCGCCTGCGCGGACCGGCGACGACGAAGTTTCGACGTCACTTTCACACGGAAGGAACGGGCATCCGCGCTGGCTTGAGCCACACTCCGAGCATCCACGCGCGGGTGCCCGGCGCGCCGATCCGCCGCGTGCGCCGACGCCACGACCCGAGGGAGACCGCATGGATCTCGACCCGCAGCGACCCCGCATCGTCCCGGAACCCGTCGTGCGCCGCGCCGCCGACGAGGAGGCGCTCGACGTCTGGGGCTTCCGCGACACGCGCTTCGTCGCGCGCGAGGACGGCGTCGTGGTGCTGACGGGCACGCGCTATGCGTTGTCGGGACAGGAGCTCCCGGAGATCCTCGGCTGGGCGCAGCGGCAGTTCCATCCGGATGTCCGACCCGACGACCTGAACCTTCCGCACTATCCGCCGGCGATTCCCGAGCCGCGCCGCCACGCCGGCTTCCTCGACGAGCTCCGCAAGACGCTGGTCGAGGACCAGCTCAGCGAGGATCCGGAACTCCGCCTGCGTCACGGGCACGGTCACACGCAGGAGGAGATGTACGCGATCAAGTACGGCCGCATCGAGCGCGTGCCGGATCTCGTCGTCTATCCGACCGAGGACGCGCAGGTCGAGCGGATCGTCGAGGCTGCCGTGCGACACGATGTCGTGCTGATCCCGTACGGTGGCGGTACCAACGTCACCGACGCGCTGCGCTGCCGGCCCCAGGAGCAGCGCACCATCGTCTCCGTGGATCTGCGGCGGATGAACCGGATCCTGTGGATCGACCCGGTGAACCGGATGGCCTGCATCCAGGCCGGCGCCGTCGGCCGCGACATCGCCGAAGGCCTGGCCCGACACGGCTTCACGATGGGGCACGAGCCGGACAGCGTGGAGTTCTCGACGCTCGGCGGCTGGATCGCGACGCACGCGTCGGGAATGAAGAAGAACCGCTACGGGAACATCGAGGATCTCGTGCTCGACGTCCGGGTCGTGACGGCCCAGGGGGTGCTGGAGCGTCCCGCCGTGCACCCGCGCGAGTCGGTCGGCGCCGGCGACGCGCGTCGCTTCGTGTTCGGCTCCGAGGGCTGCCTCGGCATCGTGACGCAGGCGATCGTCAAGCTGTTCCCGCTGCCGGAGGCGCAGGTCTACGGTTCGGTGGTGTTCCCGGACTTCCCGTCCGGCGTCCACTTCCTGTACGAGCTGCAGCAGGCTGGCGACGTGCCGGCGAGCGTCCGGCTCGTCGACAACCTCCAGTTCCAGCTCTCGCAGATGCTGAAGCCGCGCAAGGAAGGTCTCCAGAAGCTGCTGTCGGCCGCGGAGAAGCTGTTCGTGACGCGCGTCAAGGGCTTCGACGTCGAGCGCATGACGGCCTGCACGATGGTGTTCGAAGGGACGAGAACCGAGGTGGCGGCGCAGCAGAGGCGGACCTACGCGATCGCGAAGCGGCACGGCGGGCTGGCCGGCGGCTCCGCCAACGGCGAGCGCGGCTACCAGCTGACGTTCGGCATCGCGTACCTGCGCGACTGGATCCTCAACCACTACATGATCGCCGAGAGCTTCGAGACGTCGGTGCCGTGGAGCCGGGCGCTCGAGCTGTGCGACGCGGTGAAACAGCGGATCCGCGACGAGCACGCGGCCCGCAAGCTGCCGGGCAAGGCATTCGTCACATGCCGCGTGACGCAGCTGTATCCGACGGGCGTCTGCATCTACTTCTACTTCGCGTTCTACTTCAAGGGCATCGCGGGCGACCCGAGCCAGGTCTACGCGGAGATCGAACACGCCGCCCGAGACGAGGTGCTGGCGCGCGGCGGATCGCTGTCGCACCACCACGGAATCGGCAAGCTCCGGCAGCCGTTCCTCGCGCGGATCGTTTCGCCCGGGCTGCTGGCGTTCGCGCGGCAGATGAAGCACGCGGTGGACCCGCAGAACGTGTTCGGTGCGGACAACCAGTTGTTCGGAGGCGAGCGCAAGGACTGACCCGAATGGGGGGGGGGGACGGTGCAGCAACGAGGTGAGAGCGACGCCGAGGTCCTGCTGACCGGCGCGACGGGGTTCCTCGGCAAGGTGGTGCTGTACGAGCTGCTGCGCCGCCGCGAGGAGCTCGGAGTTGCGCGCGTCCACGTACTGCTGCGGCCGCGCCGGGAAGCCCGAGCGGCCGAGCGGCTGCGCGACGAGCTGCTGCCGTCGGCGTGCTTCTCGACGCTGCCGGCCGGCTGGAGCGAGTTCGTCTCCGCGGTCGACGGCGACTGCGAGCAGCCGGACGCCGGCATCGACGCGACGCAGCGCGCCGACCTCGCGTCCCGCGTGACGCAGGTCATCCACTGCGCGGCCTCCGTCGAGTTCCACCTGCCGGTCGCGCAGGCGGCGGCCGCCAACACGTCGAGCGCGCTGCACGTGCTCGAGCTGGCGCGCGGCTTCCCGCGGCTCGCCGCGCTGGTCGACGTCTCGACGGCGTATGTGACGCCCCACCCCGGTGCCGGGACGCCGGTGGAGGAGCGCCTGGCAGCGCTCCCGTGGGACCCGGATCGGCTCTATGACGCGATCCGCGCCGGCCGCTATGACGCGCCCGAGGCGGAAGCGGCGCTGCTCGCCGAGTCGGGTCACCCGAACACCTACACGCTGACGAAGTCGCTGACCGAGCATCTGCTCGCGCGCCGGCGCGGCGATGTGCCGCTGATCCTGGTGCGGCCGAGCATCATCGCGGCGAGCCACCGCAGGCCGTTCCCCGGCTGGATCGACAGCGCGGCGGCGTTCGCCCTGTTCGCCGTCGGGATCGGCACGGGCCGCATGCGCGTCGTGCTGGCGCGGCCGGAGGCGCGGCTCGATCTGGTGCCGGTCGACGCCGTCGCCGAGCGCGTCGTCGACGCGGCGTTCCGTCCTCTCGCCACCGAAGTCGGCGACGGCTCCCGCTCCCCCGCCATGCAGGTCGGAAGCGCCTCCCGACCCGCGGCCCTGCCCATTCTGCACCTCACATCAGGCTGGGAGCGCAGCCCGACGCTGCGGCTGTGCCAAGAGCGCGTCGGACCGTTCTTCGAGCGACATGCGCTGCCAGGGGCTCCGCCGCCGCGCGTGCGGCATCTCGGTCCCGAGGACTGGCGCTGGCGCGTGGCGCACGAGCGCCATCATCGACGGCGCGCCGCCGGCGAGGCCTGGCCCGACAACCTCGCCGAGACCAGCCGCCGCTTCGCGTACTTCACGCACAACAGCTTCCGGTTCACGTCGTCGGTGCCGTTCGACGCGCCGGACTTCGACCCCGGCGACTACCTCGAGACCGTCTGTCGCGGCGTGTGGCGGCATCTGCTCGGCGGCGACGAACGCGCCGTGACGGTCGCCGGGCGCGCGCATGCGCGTGACGGCGGTCGCGTCTCGTGGGCGCTCCGGCAGCCCCGCGGCAACGGCTTCGTGCGCCTGGCCGGCGTCGCGGTGGATGCGGCGCTCGCGCGTTCGCACGAACGCGTCACCGTCGACGAGGCGTCGTTCCTCGATGCCCTTGCGGAAGTGCCGGCCGATGCGCTGCTGATGCTGGTGCCGTCCCATCGCAGCTATCTGGACTTCGTGCTGGTCTCGTACCTGTGCTTCGCGCGGCCGGACCTCGGCATCGCGATCCCGCACGTGGCGGCGGCCGCAGAGTTCGCGCGGATCCCGCTGCTCGGCTGGCTGTTTCGGCGGCTGCACGCGTTCTACCTGGTGCGCGGCCAGGGGCGGGAGGACAAGCGCCTCACCGAGGCCGTCGATCGCCTGGTGCGCGACGGCAGCGTGCTCGAGTTCTTCATCGAGGGGCAACGCAGCCGTTCGCGTCGGTTCCTCGAACCGCGGCGCGGGCTGCTCCGCAGTCTGCAGGCGACCGGCCAGCCGTGCGCGCTGCTGCCCGTCGCGATCAGCTATGACCACGTCCCGGAGGAAGCCAGCTTCGTCGACGAGCTGCGCGGGGCGCCGAAGCCGCCGATGCGCCTGCGCGACCTGTTGAGCTGGACCGGCCGCCTGCTGCGGGGCGACATCGAACTCGGCCAGGCGCACGTGGCGTGCGGCCGACCGGTACGACTCGATCTCGAGACCGACGTGTACGAGGCGAGCCGTCAGCTCGTCGCCGAGCTGCAGCGGAACACCGTGACGACGGCGCACCATCTGCGCGCGTTCCTCGCGGCGACGCAGCCAGCCGGCGTCGAATTCGCGTGGCTGCGGGAAGCGATCGTGCGGCGCGGCGGGCGCGTGCTCGACGGGCCCACGCGCCGGCAGCCGGTCCACCCGGTCGTCGAGCGTTGTCTGCGCGAGCACATCGCGCCGTGGTTCCTGCCGGAGGCGGCGCTGGCGTACGCGGGCAATCCTGCGATCGCGGACCACGTGCGACGAGAGGCCTGGGCGCCGCTGGCGGCCGGAGAGGATCCCGAGACCGCGCTGGGCGACGCGCGGGTGCGGGCCGTCGTCGGCGCGCTCTTCGATCCGGTGCGCGCGGCGAAGGCCGCGGGCGCGCGCGCTCTCCTCGCTTCCAAGGAGAGGCCGTTGCCGACCCCGGCGATGCTGGCGCAGCAGCTGCCCGGCGCGTTCGGGCCGGATCTCGAGGCTCTCTATGAAGACCTCACCGAGCGCGGCATCCTGATGCGCGCCGACCGCCGTGCGCCGTGGAGCTTCGGCCCGAACGCCGACGAGCTGGCCGGCTACGCGGCGGCGTGTGAAACGGAGGGTCTCGTCGAGGAGGAGACCGCGTCATGAACCCGCTGCTGGTGACCGGCGCGTCGGGCTTCGTCGGCCGGCATCTGCTGGAGATCGACGCGGCGCGCCCGGCGCCGCGCCCGATGCTCGCGCTGGTGCGGGATCCCGCCGCATGGCGCGCCGCCGACTGGACCACGGCGCTCGGCAATGTCTCGCTCGTGCAGGGCTCCGTCACCGAGCCCGCGCCGTGGACGGCCGGGCTGCCGGCGCTCGGTGGCATCGCCCACCTGGCGGCAGTCGTCCGCCATACCCGACACGAACCGGATACCATGCGCCGCGTCAACGTGGAGGGCGCGCTGGCGATGGTGCGACTCGCCGCCGCGCACCGCTGCCGTCTCGTCGTGGTGTCGACGAGCGGCACGGTCGCGTGCTTTCGCCGTGCGGACGAGGCCGCCGACGAGAAGTCGCCGTTCCGCGAGCAGACGGTCGCCCGGTGGCCCTATTACGCGTCGAAGATCGAGATGGAACGCCGCGCGCGCGCGCTGGCCGACGAGCTCGGCGTCGAGCTGGTCTTCGTGCGCCCGCCGATCCTGTTGGGCCCTGGCGATCACCGCTACCGCTCGACGAGCAATGTGCTGAAGGCAATCCGGCGCAAGATGCCCTTCGTGATCCACGGCGGCATCGCGTTCAGCGACGTGCGCGATGCCGCCGCGGCGCTGCTCGCCGCGCTCGAGCGTCCGGAAGTCCAGCCCGTCTACCACCTGCCGGGCCACAGCTGCGGGATCGAGGAGTTCTTTGCACAGATCGAAGCGCTCTCGGGCGTCCCCGGTCCGCGCTGGACGCTGCCGTATCGACCGGCTCACGTGCTGGCGACTCTCGTCGGACGCGTCGGTATGCGCCTGCTCGGCGAGCCGCCGCACCTGCTGCCGGATCCCGTCGTCGTCGAGATGGCCGCGCACCACTGGGCCGTGCGCTCGCTGTACGCCGAAGCCGAACTCGGCTACCGCCCGCGCCCCGCGCGCGACACGCTGCGCGACACCATCGAGTGGCTCCGCGCCCATCCCCCGTGAGTCCGTCAAGAAAGGGGCCGGGTTCGTTCGTCAACTTTTCCGAAGGAAAAGTTGACGAACGAACCCGGCCCCTTTCTTGACGCTCCGCTGGCGGGTCGGCGTCGTTGTCGTCGGGAGCCGTCGGCGCCCCCGGACCGGCGGCGCGGCCCAGTCCGACCCGTGCGCGCACGCGCCCCACCATGCGAGCGAGATCGAAGCCGCGGCCGCGCGGGATCTGGAAGTACTGGTCGCCATCGTCCTTCAGCAGCAGCTTCACGCGCTGACCGGCCAGCACCGTCTCGACCCGCTCGCCCTCGCCGGGGGGATGGTCGAGCTTCGCGAACGCGCGCCGGCCGTCGATGCGCACCAGCCCGACGTGCACCGGCCCCGACCGGTGGCCGCTGGTCACGTGGATGCTGGTGAAGGCTTCGAGCACGGCGCGTCCACCGGCGAGGCGCTCGCGCTGCTCGATGAGATTCGCCGGCCCGCTCGACCGGAACGAGAGCTGCGGTCGCGGGGTCGCCTCCGGCTTGCGCTTCGAGTCACTGCGCTCGATCACCGTGACGTACACGTTGTTGCCGGGTCCGCCGATCGAGTGCGCAACGCCGATCTTCGCGCCGGACACCTGCGCGCTCGGGTTCGGAAAGCGTCCCGCAAGCTGCAGGTAGCACTCGGCGATCTGGAACAGCCCCGTGCCGCCGACCGGATGTCCGCGCGCCTTCAGGCCGCCCGAGAAGTTCACCGGCAAGCGGCCGCGCCGGCCCGTCACCGGATGTTCGAGCGGATCGCCGGGTTCCTGCTTGAGGCTTCCGACGAGCGCGTCGATCGCCTCGCCCGGCTCCACGAGGCCGAGATCCGTCAAGCTGATCGGCAGCAGGCTGTTGAACGCATCGTGACACTCGACGTACAAGCCTTCGATGGCGCGCGGCCGTGCGATTCCCGCGCGCCAGTACGCGACGCGCGCCGCCGCGCGCGTCGCATCCATGCCGGACAGATGTCGGCGATCGAGAATCGAGCTGGTCTCCGTCGCGGACCCGAGCCCCGCGATTCTCACGGCCTGCGGCCGCGCGGTCAGGACGACGCACGCCGCGCCGTCGCAGATCGGCGAGCAGTCCTTGCGCAACAGCGGCGTCGCCACGGCGAGGTTCTGGGTGGTGTCGAAGTACGCGTCGAGCGGCTCGGGTCGCCCGTGGAACGCCGCCAGCGGATTCTCGGCGCCCAGCGCGTGGGCCCGCACCATGAGCCGGGCCAGCAGGTCCGCCACCGGCTTGCCGCGCAGCCGCCGCTCCGCCAGCCACGCCTGCGTGACCAGCGCGATCAGCGCCGGCATCGTGAAGCCGAAGTTGCGCTCGGCCGGATCGATCGTCTTCGACATGATCGCCGTCGCGACCTCGGTCGTGACGTTCTTCATCCGCTCGCCGGCGAGCACCAGCACGTTCTCGCACTGCCCGGACGCCACCTTGTGGTAGGCCTCGTGCAGCGCGGCGGCGCCGGTCGAGGACGCCGTTTCGGACCGGATGGCCGGGATCCCGGTCAGGCCGAGCCGGTCGGCTATCTTGGCCGCCACGTTGGCGCGGTTCTCGAACTCCTCGCTGTCCATGATGCCGATCTGGAGCGCCTCGAAGCTGCGCACGGGCGACTCTTCGAGCGCCCGCTGGTAGGCTTCGGCGAACAGGTCGAAGACCGAGGCGAAGATCCGCCCCGTCAGGTCGACCTTGGTCAGGCCGACTGCGGCGATGTACACGTCGCGGGCCACGGCGGACCATCATAGCGGGGGGATACGATGCGGACGCTGCGCTGGACGCTGCTGGCGATCCTGGTGCTGCTCGGGATCGGCTGGCTGGTGCATCGCGTGCAGCAGCCTGGGGTCGAGGACGGCAGCGTGCTGGTGCTGCGCCTCGAAGGCGAGTTCGTCGAGGCGGCCGATGCGCCGTTCTTCGCCCAGGTGCTCGGGGTTCAGCGCCGCTCTCTGCTGGGGGTTCTGTCGGAACTTCGCAAGGCGCAGCGCGACGAGCGGTTGGCCCACGTGATCCTGGAAATCGGCGATCTCCAGATCGGCTGGGGCAAGGCGCAGGAGCTGCGTGACGCCATCCACGACCTGCGGGAGGCCGGCCGCCACCCGATCGCGCTGCTCGGGGTGGGCGGCTTCGGCGCCAACCTCGAGTACTACGTCGCGAGCGCGGCCGAGGAGATCTATCTGCAGCCCGGCAGTGGTCCGCCGCTGATCGGCCTCGCCGAGGAACATCTGTTCCTGGGCGGCGTCTGGGACCGCTACGACGTCGCGGTCGCCGTCGGGAAGGCCGGGAAGTACAAAGGGGCCGCCGAACAGATCGCCGGCCGCGAGATGAGCGCGCCGTACCGCGAGCAGGCGGAGTCGCTGCTCGACTCCGTCGACGCCCAGTTCGTGTCCGGCATCGCCGAGGCGCGCGGGCTCTCGGGCGACGCCGTGCGCATGGCGCTGGCGCTGGCGTCGTCGAAGGCCGAGACGCTGATGGCGCTCGACCTGGTGGACGGTGAGGTCACTCAGGAGGAGCTGATCGCGAAGCTCGGCGAGCCGCCGGTGGTGAAGGGCGACGACTACGCCGGCATCGACGCGGCTTCCGTCGGTTTCGATCCGCAAGCGACGTTCGCCGTCGTCTACGCGAGCGGCGCCGTCGTGCAGGGAGACGGACGCACGACGCGGACCGGCGAGCCGGTCGCCGCGTCCGAGACGGTGAGCGAGGCGCTGGCCAAGGCCGCCGACGACGATTCGATCCGGGCGATCATTCTCCGCGTCGATAGCCCCGGCGGTGGCTCGTTCCCGTCGGAGGCGATCTGGCGCGCGGTGCGGAAGGCGCGCGAGAGCAAGCCGGTGATCGCATCGTTCTCGGACTACGCGGCGTCGGGTGGCTACTACCTGTCGTCCGCGGCCGATGGCATCGTCGCGCAGCCGGGCACGATCACCGGGTCGATCGGCGTGTTCGCCGTGCGACCGGCGCTCGGCGCGTTCTTCGCGCGCTTCGGTGTCGCCACCGAGACGATGCAGCGCGCACCGCACGCCGAGCTGAACCTCTCGACACCTCCCCTCTCCGACGACACGGCAGAGTGGCTCGACCGCGAGGTCCAGAATGTCTACGAGCTGTTCCTCGATCGGGTCGCCGAGGGGCGCGGGCTCGAGGTTCCCGAGGTGGACGCCGTCGCCCAGGGACGCGTGTGGACGGGCGAGCAGGCCGCGGAGCGGGGGCTCGTCGACCAGCTCGGCGGCCTGCGCGCGGCGGTCCTGCTCGCGAAGGCGCGCATCGGGATCGATGCGGACGCCGACGTCGGTCTCAGTGTCTATCCGCCGCCGCGGCCGCTCGCCGAGCAGATCGCCGAGAGCTTCCGTCTGTCCATCGCGACGACCGCCTCGTCCGCGCTTCCGTTCGAGGTCGAACTCTGGCCGGCGGCGGCAGGAAGGATCTCTGCGTGGCTCGGTGCGATCGCGCAGGGGGGCGCGCTGTTGTTGCCGCCCGTGTGGATCGAGATCCAATAGCGGCCGGAAGGCCGACCGCGGAGCAACCGGGAGGGCTGGTCGTGCGCATGGAGAAGGAATTCGACGTCGATCGGCCGCGCGCCGAAGCGGCCGCGCTACTCGCCGATGACGACGTGCTCTGCGAGCTGTTCCCCGACACGGAGACGGAGATCGTCGATCGCCAGGGTCGCCGCAAGACGATCCAGAGCCACTACACGGCGCTCGGTCGCGAAGGAACGGCGACGTTCCATTTCGACTACGAGCCCGGCGGCGACATCGAGTTCGAGAAGGTCTGCGACGGGCGGGTCTGGAAGGAGCTGCGCGGCGCGGTGACGCTGGTCGAGCGCAAGGAGAAGACGCGGGTACGCATCGAGCTCGAGGGACGGACGAAGACGCTGGTCCCGGAGTTCACGATTCGCGGGCCGATGCAGGATCAGCTCGACCAGATGGCGAAGGCGCTGCGCCGGCGGCTCACCGCGCGGCCGAAGGCGAAGTCGCGCGCGTGACGGCCGAGAGGGTCGTCGCCGGCGACGGCACCCGGCTCGCCGTCGAAGCGCATGGCGCAGGGCCGCCGGTCGTATTCTCGTGCGGCTACTGCACGACGCGAGAGAATTTCCGGCCGCAGGTGGCGCCGTTGGTCGCCGCCGGTTTCCGGGTGTTGCTGTGGGACTACCGCGGCCACGGCGAATCCGACGCGCCGGAGGCCGCCGACTCGTACTCGATGGCGATCGTGCTCGACGACCTCGCGCGCGTCCTCGACTGGGGCGCCGGCGCCGGCGAACCCGCCGTGCTGGCCGGCTTCTCGTTCGGCGGCCTCGCCTCGCTGCACTTCGCGCTGCGCGCGCCCGCACGCGTGCGGGCGCTGGCGCTGCTGGACACGGGGCCCGGCTTCAAGAACCCGGACGCGCAGGCGCGCTGGCAGGCGCAGACCGAGAAGACCGCCGCGCTGCTCGAGGAGCGCGGCTTCGAAGGCTTCCTGGCGAGCCGCGGCGCCGATACCGCCGTGGGACGGCGCCGGGAGCTGCCGGCGTCGCGCGCCGCTGCGGCGGCGATCGCTCGCCAGCGGGTCCACGGCGTCGCGCAGTTCGGGCGGCGGGTCTCGGCGCTCGCGCCGGGCTGCATCGACGAGCTCGCCGGGATCGAGGCGCCGGCGCTGGTGCTCGTCGGCGCCGAGGACACCGCGTTCCTGCGCGCCGCGGAGGTGCTGGCCGCTCGGCTGCCCCACGCGCGCCACGTCGTCCTCCCCGACGCCGGCCACGTCACGACCCTCGAGCAGCCCGAAGCCGTCACCCAAGCCCTCCTCGACTTCCTCCGCGCCCCCGCCGTCAAGAAAGGGGCCGGGTTGGATCCGTCAACTTTTCCGAGTCGTTCGCCCGCGGGGTGAAGCCGGAGGCCCGCCGCTCCGTCCCGTCAACTTGCAACCCGGCCCCGATCGTCAACTTGTGCGGAACCGGTCGGGGCGAGGCGGGTTGGGTAGGAGGTGGCAGTCGCGGTGATGCAGGCGGGGGACGATGACGTCCGGCTGATGCTGGCGCTGCGCGCCGGTGATGCCGCCGCGTTCGACGCGCTCTTCGCCCGCTGGTCGGGTCCGGTGCTCCGCTATCTGGAACGGATCGTCCGCGATGCCGGGGCCGCCGAGGACCTCGTCCAGGAGGTGTTCCTGCGGCTCTATCGCGCCCGCGAGCGCTACGAACCCGACGCCCGCTTCTCGACGTGGCTGTTCACGATTGCCACGCGCCTTGCGTGGAACGAGCTGCGCCGGCCGCGCCGCCGCCGGCCGCACGACTCGGTGGACGGGGACGCCGGGAGAGGTCCGATGTCGCTCGTCGCCGAGCAAGCCGCCGTCGACACGGTCGTCGATGCGCGGCGCACCGGCGCCCGCGTCGAGGAGGCCCTGCGGCAGCTGCCCGAGCGCCAGCGCGCGGCGCTGTGGCTCGCCGCCGTCGAAGGGCTCTCGTACGCCGAGGTCGCCGTGTTGCTGGAGACGAGCGACAAGTCCGTGAAGGCGCTCGTGCACCGCGCGCGGACCGCGTTGGCGGGGCAGCTCGAAACGCGCGGCGGCTCCCTCGGCCGCCACGGAGATGCGACATGAGCGACCGCCCTCTGGCCGCCGCGTGCGCCGCCTGCGACGAGGACCTGTCGGCATGGATCGACGGCGAACTCGACGAGCGGCGGGCTCGCGAGGTGAGCCAACACGTTTCCTCCTGCGCCCGGTGCCGTCCGCGTAGCGAAGAACTGCAGGCCGTCGACGGCGCGCTGCGCGCGCTCTCGGAGGCCCCGCTGACCGCCAGCGAGGCCGCGCGCATCGAGCGTGCCCGGGCCCGGCTGGCGACGTCGCGACACGAGGAGCGCGCCGCCGAGATCCCGCTCGCCCGCCCCGCGCTCGTCGTCGTTTCGGGGAATGCGGTCCGGACGGCGACTCCGCCGCGCCGTCGGCGCCTGCTGACGACGAGCCTCGCCGCCGTCGCCGCCGTCGCCGCCGTCGCGCTCGGCGTCCTCGTCGTGCCGGCCCTGCTCGAACGCACGGCGGCTCGTGTGCCGGGTCCGGGCCCTGGATCGGTGCCGCGTGAGGAAGGCGTCGCCCGTGAGGACCGTGTGGCTCGGGAGGTCGTCGTGCCGACCGAACTCGTTCCGTCCGCGATCGTCCCGAGCCCGAAGCCGCAGACGCCGGGGCATCTCGGCGCATCGGCGCCCGCTGACCCGGGTGAAGCGTCTCGAGAGGACAGCGCCGCGGTGCCATCGGAACTCGATGCGGCCGATCTCCCGCTCGTCGAGCGGCTGGACGCGCTCGAGGCGTTGCCGCGAGTCGGCGAGCTGTCCTCCGAGGAGCGAGGGCTGCTCGCCGAGCGCTTCGACCCGCTTCGCGCCGGGACGGCTGCGGATCGCGAGCGTCTGCGCGGCAATTTCGCGCGTTGGCGCGCGATGCCTCCACCGCAGCGCGAAGCGCTGCGAGAGCGCTGGCGCAGCCTTCAGGCGTCGACGGCCGCGGAGCGCGATCGCCTGCTCCGCGGAGAGTCCCCGACCCGGTAGCGATTCGCTTCGCACACGGACTGGACGCTGCCCGGGAACGACTCTATGCCCTCCGAATCGTCCCTAGCGGAGGTCGGCGGCGTGGATCGCGAGCAGAAGCGTCTGGCGGCCCTCAACGTCGTCGGCGGGCTGTTGGTCCTCGGCAGCTACTGGCTGGCGTTCGCCGGCTCGCCGGAGCTTCGGACGGGCCTCTGGGGCGGCGTTCCGGAGTCGCTCCGTCCGCTCTACACCGTCAACATGCTGCTCGCGGCGGCCGGCTACTTCCCGTTCACCGCGTTGCTGCTGTTCGCGACGCGCCCCGCGCCGGGTCTCCCCGGCGGATGGTCCTATCGCTTGCTGCACCTGCTCTACGGGCTGATCCTCGTCCCGTCGGCGCTGTGGCTTCCGCTGACCGCGCGGATGCTCGCGGAGCCGAGTGGCCTCTTGTGGGCGGCGATCCGTGTCGACCTCGCGCTCGTCGGTCTCGGCTCCACCGGCCTGCTGCTGCTGCTCTTCGCGATCGCGCGCCAGCGCCGGGATGCGTTCGGCTGGGCTGCGTTCGCCGGCATCCTGCCGTTCTGGCTGCAGACCGCGGTGCTCGACGCGATCGTCTGGCCGGCGTACTTCCCGTGGCCGTGAGGCGCGCCGGTTGAGCGGTCCGCGCATTCCCGTGTGGGCGCGAGCGGCTCGCACCGGCTGGCGCTGGAGCGGCCAGCAGCGTCCGCCGTTCGCGATCGAGCCGGGCGCCGGCGAGGAATCGGTCTGGGACTACCCGCGGCCGCCGCGCGTCGTTGCGGATCGCCGACACGTCGTGGTGAAGGCGGGCGAGTTCGTCGTCGCCGATACGAGCGCCGCGCTGCGCGTGCTCGAGACCGCGAGTCCACCCACCTGGTACCTGCCGCCCGGCGAGGTCCGACGCGAGGGACTCGTGCCGTGTGCGGGTGCCTCGCATTGCGAATGGAAGGGGGTGGCGCGCTACTGGACGTGGTGCCACGGCGACACCGTGGTCGAACGAGCCGCGTGGAGCTACCCCGATCCGTTTCCGGAGTTCGAAGCGCTGCGCGACCACTTCGGCTTCTATCCCGGACGGCTCGCATGTTTCGTCGACGGGGAGCGGGTGATGCCGCAGCCGGGCGGGTTCTACGCCGGCTGGCTCACGCGCGAGATCGTCGGCCCGTGCAAGGGAGAGCCGGGATCCGAAGGCTGGTAGGCGGATCGCCGCCGGGCGGAGGAATGGTGAGCGATTCCGAGGAAGCGCGGCTCGTCGAGAAGCTGCGGAAGATCGAGCGGCTGTTCGCCCGGACGGACGTCGCCGGCGAACGCGCGGCGGCGGAAAGCGCGCTCGAGCGGATCCGCGAGCGGATCGGCCAGCTCGAGCGGACGGAGCCGCCAGTCGAGTTCCGCTTCTCGCTGCCCGACGCGTGGTCGAAGTCGCTGTTCCTGGCGCTGCTCCGGCGCTACGGGCTCGAACCGTACCGGTATCGGGGACAGCGACGGACGACGGTGATGGTCCGCGTGGCGCGCACCTTCGCGGACCAGGTGCTGTGGCCCGAGTTTCGCGAGATCGACGCCACGCTGCGCCAGCATCTCGACTCGGTGACGCGCCGGATCATCGCGACGGCGATCCACGGCGATACGAGGGACGCCGAGGAGCGACCCGGCGAAGCGCCCCGCGCTCTCGAGCCCGGCGTTCTCGCGCGGGATCGCTAGCTTCCCGGGCAATGGGCAAGGTCTTCGACGTCATCGACGAGAACCTGACGAGCTGGATCCGCGCGCAGCGGATGTTCTTCGTCGCCACGGCGCCGCTTGCCGGCGACGGCCACGTCAACTGCTCGCCGCGCGGAATCGACTCGCTCGTGATCCTGGGGCCGCGCGAGGTGGCGTGGCTCGACCTCACCGGCAGCGGCGTCGAGACGATCGCCCACCTGCGCGAGAACGGCCGCCTCGTCCTGATGTTCTGCGCATTCGAAGGGCCGCCGCGCATCGTGCGCCTGCACGGCCGCGGGACGGTGGTGGAACCGGCTGACCCCGAGTTCGCGGCGCTACGCGCGCACTTCGGGGCGTATGAAGGGGTCCGGGCGGTGATCCGGATCGAGTGTCAGCGGATCTCGGACTCCTGCGGCTACGGGGTTCCCCTCTACGAGCATCGCGGCGACCGTCCGCAGCTCGAACAGTGGGCGCAGCGCAAGGGGCCGAACGGAATCGACGCCTACCAGGCGGAACACAACGCGCGGAGCCTCGATGGGCTCCCCGGCCTCCGCGCGAAGGGACCAGCGCCCGCCAAAAGTTGACGAACGAACCCGGCCCCTTTCTTGACGGCCGCTTTCTCGACGCGGTCAGGGGAGGTCGACGGTGGTTTCGCCTTCGGAGCGGGCGATGATGGCGGCGCCGCAGGAGTCGCTGAAGACGTTGACGGCGGTGCGGGCCATGTCGAGCGGGCGGTCGATGGCGAGCATGGCGCCGACGATCAGCTCGACCTGGGGGCCGCGCAGATCGACGGCTTCGAGCACGATGAAGATCATCACGAGGCCGGCGGACGGGATCGCCGCGGTGCCGATCGACGCGAGCAGGGCGGTCAGCACGACCAGCAGCTGCTGCGCGAACGAGAGCTCGACGCCGAGCGCCTGCGCGATGAACAGCACGCCGGCGCACTCGTAGAGCGCCGTGCCGTCCATGTTGATCGTGGCGCCCATCGGCAGCACGAACGACGAGATCCGGTTCGAGACGCCGACCTGCTGCTCGACGGCGCGCATCGTCACCGGCAGCGTCGCGGCGGACGACGACGTCGAGAACGCCATCGCCAGCGGCTCGGCCATGTTGCGGAAGTGGACCCAGGGGCGGATCCGGCCCAGCAGAATCAGCAGCAGTGGCAGCACGAGGAACAGATGCGTCGCGAGGCCGCCGGCGACGGTCAGCGCGTACCAGCCGAGCGCGCGGAACGCGTCGCCTCCGGTGCTGGCGACGGCGTTGACGATCAGCCCGAATACGCCGAACGGAGCCAGCCGGATGATGCCGCTGGTCAGCACCATCATCGCCTGGAAGCCGGCCTCGAAGACGCCGAGCAGCCGGCCCCGCGGTTCGTCCGGGAGCCGGCCGAGCGCGACGCCGAGCAGGATCGAGAACACGATCAGGCCGAGGATGTCGCCGCTGGCCGCCGCCGCGAGCGGATTCGTCGGCACCATGCGCAGCAACATGTCCGCGACGGAGCTGGGCGTCTCGATTTCCGGAAGCGGCCCTTCGCCGACCCCCGCAAGCTCCGCACCGACACCGGGCCGGATCGCGTTGGCGAACACGAGCCCGACGAGGATCGCGAGCAGACTGGTGAGGAGGTAGTACGCGAAGGTCTTGCCGAAGAGCCGGCCGACGTCGCGGCCGCCGCCGATCGACGCGACGCCCGAGACCACCGAGGTCAGCACGAGCGGCACGATCACCATGCGCAGCAGACGGACGAACAGCGCGCCCATCCAGGCCACGTGCTCGGCGAAGTCGCTGCCGAAGGTCGCGCCGGCGGCGGCGCCGAGCGCCATCGCCGCGAAGATCTGCCAGTGCAGGCGCCAGTACCAGGGCGTCGCGCGCTCGTCGGTCACGCCGGGACGCTACGGAGTGCGGGGCGGGCCGGCAAGCGGCGGGGGCCACCGTGCGGCGTCTCGCTCACGCCAGTTCGGGACCGGGGCGCCCCTGTGTGCGGGCGAGCGCGACGAGCCCCTTCAGTCCGCCGCGGAAGTTCCACGCTTCGAGTCCTGCGCGGCGCATCTGCTCGGCGAGGTGTTCGCTCTTGAGGCCGAACTCGCAGTACAGGACGTAGCGGCGGTCGCGCGGCAGCGCCGGCAGCGCCGCCAGCGCGCGATCGAGATCGAGGTGCAGGGCCCCCGGCCAGTGCCACGCGGCATACGCTGCGCGCGAGCGCAGGTCGAGCACCGTGGCGTCGTCCGGGATCCCGTCGATCGCGAGCTCCGGGAGCATCATCGCGTCGAGGTCGAGCGCGCGCAGGTCGAAGGTCCGGCGTGTCGCCACGGCGTGTTCCAGGACTGCGGGATCGAGCTGCGCCTCCTCGGCCTGCACAGCTGCGACGCTCGACGTCGTGGCGGGCCGCGTCGGCACCATCGCGCAGTACTCGTCCATCACGGCCGAGATCGCCGCGGTGCCGATCCGCTCTGCGGCGCGGATGATGTCGTCCTTGTTCATGCCGACGAGCGGGCGCAGGATCGGCAGCGACGTCGCCTGCGAGATCGTCGCGAGGTTCGGAAGCGTCTGCGACGACACCTGGCCGACGGCCTCGCCGGTGATCAGCGCGTCGACGGCGCGCCCGGGACCCGGTCCGGCGGGCCGCCCCACCTGTTCGGCCGCCCGCAGCATCTGCCGCTTCAGCAGCACCTGCCAGAAGCGCGTCCGCGTCCGCTCGCGGATCTCGGCGGCGACGGCGTCGAAGTCCACCGCGTGCAGCAGCGGGCTGCCGCCGTAGCTCCAGCGATCCGCCAACACCTTGGCGATGCGCAGGGCCCCCTGCTCGTGCGTGCGTCCGCCGAGGTTGCAGAACAGGTAGTCGATGCGGACGCCGCGGCGCAGCAGCTGCCAGCTCGCGACGGCCGAGTCGAAGCCGCCCGACAGCAGCGACAGCGCGTGCCCCTCGACGTCGAGCGGCAGCCCGGCGGGGCCCGGCCACGTCTCGGTGCAGAAGTACGCCTGCCCCTCGTGCAGCTCGACGCGGGCGACGAACTCCGGATGATCGAGGTCGACGCCGGCGGAACCGGGGAGCAGCGCCGTCCCGAGCTCCCGCTCGATCTCGCGGGTCGACAGTCCGATCTGCGATCGGTCGCCCACGCGCCGCGCGCGCACCGCGAAGCGACGGCCGGCGACGGCGTCCCGGAACAGCGCCTGGCCGGCCTCGACGACGGACCCGAGCTTCTCCGCGGGATGGACCCGCGCCACCGACAGCGACTGGACGCCGAACACGCGCGCCAGGATCTCCGGCACGCGCGGGTCGTCGCTGGCGACGAAGATCCGACTGCGCGAGCGCGAGAGCTGCGCCGGGATGCCTTCGCTGCGCAGCGCGTCGCCGAGATTGCGCAGCAGCTTCGCCTCGAATCGGCCGCGCGTCGCCCGCGCCTTGACGGTGATCTCGCCGGACAAGCGGAGCAATACGACCTGGGATGCGGAGTCGGGCATCCGAAGACGGTACCGCTACATTGCGGCGCATGCTGCGCTGGGACGGCCACACGCTCGAGGCGGTGCTGCTCGATCTCGACGACACGATCCTCGACGGCCGCGCAGGCCTCGACGATGCCTGGGACCAGGTGGCGCGCGCGCTCGCCGAGCGTCGCGGGATCGTGTCGGCGGACGCCGTCCGCGCGCAGCTGCGCATCAGCAGCGACTGGTACTGGGACGACGAGGAGCGGCATCGCTTCGGCCGGCTCGATCTGCCGCGCGCGCGGGCGTCGGTGCTGGCGCACGTGCTCGAGAGTCTCGGCCATCCGGATCCGGAGCTGGCTGCCGAGGTCGCCGAGACGTACACCTCTCTGCGCGAGGCGCAGCTCGAGCCGTTTCCGGGCGCCATCGAGGCGCTCGTCCGGCTGCGCGCGCGGACGCAGGCGCTGGGACTCGTGACGAACGGAGCGGCCGCGGCGCAGCGCGCGAAGATCGAGCGCTGGGGGCTGGCGGAGTACTTCGACGTGATCGCGATCGAGGGAGAGGTCGGCGCCGGGAAGCCCGATGCGCGGCACTTCGGCCATGCGCTGCTCGCGCTCGGCGCAGATCCGGCGGCGACGCTGATGGCCGGCGACAACTACGCGTGTGACGTGCTCGGCGCGCTGCACGTCGGGCTGCACGCCGTGTGGATCGATCGCGAGGGTCGCCCCGGGCCACCGGCGGCTCCGCCGCGGCCGCACCGCACGCTGCCGTCGTTCGTCGCGCTGGTCGCCGCGCTGGACGGGTGAGCGTGGCGAGCAGTCTGAGCACCGTCGCCGTCGTCGGCGCGTCCCTCGCGGGGCTGCGCGCCGTCGAGGCGCTGCGCGAACGCGGCTTCGACGGCCGGCTGGTCTGGATCGGCGCCGAGCCGCACGCGCCGTACGATCGGCCGCCACTGTCGAAGCAGATCCTGCGCGGCGAGTGGGAGCCCGAGCGCATCGCGCTGGCGCGCGGCGGTCTCGACGCGCTCGGCGCCGAGCTGCATCTCGGCGTGCGCGCCACGGCGCTCGACGCATCGGCACGCCGCGTGCAGCTCGCGAGCGGCGAGTCGATCGCGTTCGACGGGCTCGTCATCGCCACCGGCGCGTCGCCGCGGCGGCTCCCCAACCAGCCGGCGCTCGACGGCGTCTTCGTGCTGCGTACGCTCGACGACGCGCTGGCGATTCGTGCGGCGCTCGCGGGGAGCCCGCGCGTCGCCGTCGTCGGCGGCGGTTTCATCGGCGCGGAAGTGGCGGCGAGCTGCCGGCAGCGCGGCCTCGACGTCACGCTGATCGAAGCGCTCGGCAATCCGCTCGAGCTGGCGCTCGGCGCCGAGCTGGGCGCCCTCTTCGCCGCGCTGCACCGCGACCACGGCGTGCAACTCGCGACGGGCGCGCCGGTCGCGGCGCTCGAGCCCGCAGGCGGCGCAGCCGCTGGCCCGCTGAGCCATAAGGCCGGCCGTGTCGAGCGCGTGCGGCTGGCCGACGGGCGCACGATCGCCGCGGACGTCGTCGTCGTCGGGATCGGCGTGCGTCCGGAGACCGACTGGCTCGAGGGATCGGGCCTCACGCTGCGCGACGGCGTCGTCTGCGACGCGCGCTGCCAGGCGGCGCCTGGCATCGTCGCCGCCGGCGACGTCGCGCGCTGGCAGCACCCGCGCTACGGCGAGCTGCGCGTCGAACACTGGAGTCACGCGGCCGAGCAGGCGGCCGCCGCCGTCGCGACGCTGCTCGATGGCGCGGCGGCGCCCGCCTTCGCGCCGGTGCCGTACGTGTGGTCGGATCAGTACGACGCGACGCTCGTGGTGGCCGGCCGGCCGCGCGCCGGCGACGAGCTGCGCGTCATCGAGGGATCGCTCGCCGAGCGCAAGTTCATCGCGCTGTTCGGCCGCGAGGGACGCATCACCGGCGCCGCCGCGATCGGTCTCGCGCGCCGCTTCCTGCCGTGGCGTCGTGCGCTCGCCGAGGAGCTGTCGTTCGAGGACGCGCTGGCGCGGGCGGAGCGCTGACCGGAGCCGCTACCACAGGCCGAAGGCGCAACCATCCTTGCGGCGATCGCTGGCGCCGACGAGCAGCCGATCGGCTTCGCGCGCGATCGCCTGGCCGCCCCCGAAGACATCCGCCATCGCCGCGCCGGGTCCGACCACGTCGTGGCCGCGTGCCGCCAGCGCGTCACCGAGTCGTGTCATCGAGCCGCTGCCCGGCGCGCCGGCATCGACGAACAGGTCCGGCGCTTCGAGCAACACCGTGCGCCCGCCCTTGTAGCGGAAGCGCGGCCGGTCGATCGCCTCCTGCGCGTTGCAGCCGTGATCGACGACGTTCGAGACGAAGCACAGATGGGCCTGCGGCTGGATGTCGCCGCCCATGATGCCGAACGCCATCCACGGCCGGCCGTCCCGGAGCAGCATCCCGGGCAGGATCGTGTGCGCCGGGCGCTTGTGCGGGGCCAGACAGTTCGGGTGTGCTTCGTCGAGAACGAAGCCCGCGCCGCGGCTCTGCAGCAGGATCCCGGTGTCGCCGCAGCCGATGCCGGACCCGAAGCCGGTGAACAGGCTCTGGATGAACGACACCAGGTTGCCGTCGGCGTCCGCCGCGCACAGGTACGTGGTGTCGCCGCCGAGACCCGGTGCAACGCCGTCCAGCGCATGCTCGCCGACGAGCGCGGCGCGCCGACGCGCGTACTCCGCGTCGAGCAGCGCGGCCACTGGCACGTCGGCGTGCGCGGGATCGGCGAGGAACGCGTCGCGATCGATCATCGCGAGCTTCGCGGCCTCGATGCGGCGATGCCATTCGAGCGCCGAGCCGAGCGGCGCCTCGTCCGGATCGAAACAAGCGAGGATGCGCAGCGCCTGCAGCGCGGCGAGGCCGGGCCCGTTCGGCGGCAGCTCGACGACTTCGACGCCGCGATAGGGCGCCGAGATCGGGTCCACCCACGTCGATTCGTGCGCCGCGAGATCGGACGCATCGAAGCAGCCGTCCTCGGCCTCGGACGTCGCGACGATCGCCGCGGCCGCGGGTCCGCGATAGAACGCGTCGGCGCCGCCTTCGGCGATCTCGCGCAGCGTGCGCGCGAGGCCGGGCGGCGGTCGGAACCAGTCGCCGGCGCGCGGCGCGATCCCATCGGGAAGCAGCGCCTTGCGCGCGGCGTCGTTGCGCAGCGTCCCGATGGCAGCCAGCAGCCGCCAGTAGTGCGCGACCAGCTCGGAGACCGGGAATCCGTGCTCGGCGACGCGGATCGCCGGTTCCAGCACCGTCGCCAGCGGCACCGATCCGGTTCGCTGCACCAACGTGTGCCAGGCGTGGACGACGCCCGGAACCGTGGCGGACAGGATGCCGGCCGGCTCGATCGTCTCGAGCCCTCGGGCCCGGTAGAGCTCCCGGGTCGCCGCTCCGGGCGCCCGGCCGCTTCCGTTGAGCCCGAGGAGTCGGTCCTCGCGTGCCGACCACAGGAGCGCGAACGCGTCGCCGCCGAGCCCACACTGCATCGGTTCGACGACGGCGAGCACCGCCGCTGCGGCGATCGCCGCATCCACGGCGTTGCCTCCCTGGCGCAGCAGCTCGACGCCGGCGGCGGTGGCGATCGGAACGCTCGTCGCGACGAGGCCGCGTCGCGCCAGCACACAGGAGCGCTCGCTGCGCAGCGCGTCGCTCGTGGATCCCCGGCGGGAGTTCAGCATGGGCGGACGATAGCTCTCCGAGACGAACCGGCAGCGATCGCCCGCGAGCCACCGTCAAGCGGCGCGGCGTCTTCGCCGATGGGGATGGCGCGGACTGCGTGGCGAGGAGGTTCCGTGGCGTCACGCGAGGACTCTTCATGGCTCGGCCTCGGATCGGATGTCGGCGCGCGCTACCGCGTCGAAGTCCTTTCCTGGGTCGAAGTCGGCGAGCACGGCGTCGGTCACTTCGCCGGCAGTCAGCGCACGACACTGCAATGGGCCAGCGTTCTCTACGCGCTCTCGGCACAGGTCGGCGAGCCGGAAGGCGTGTGCACCGTGCTCTTCGATCTCGTCGTAGAGCGCAAGGGCGACGAATGCCAGGTCTGCCGGTTCGATGCGGATCCCGGCCCGGACGCGCAGCGCTTTGCCGAGCGAATCGTCGCCGGGCTCGGGCGCGCGCGCTGCTCGCGCTCACTGATCGAGCTGGCCAGCGACGGCCATCCGACCCGGATGGTGCCGGATCTCGACACCGTGGCCGAGAGCGCGTTGGAAGAACTGGCGCTCTGGCGTCCGGGTTCCAGCTGATCCCGAGCCGGCCTGCGCTCGCTGTGCACCTGCCCCGGGCCCGCGCAGACGCTCAGCGCAACCGCCCGATCTGCTCGGCGATCGGCAGCAGCCAGCCGACCGCTCGCGCAGGCTCGGCTCCCCGCGCGCGCAGCGCGCTGCGCATCCTGCCCTCGCGCTCATAGGCATCGCCTGCGCGCGTGATCGCGCTCGGGCTTCCACGTCGATGCTCGGCGCGGGCGAGGCCAGTGCGGACGAGCGCCCCGGCGCGGGCGCACTCGAGCCGCCGCACGGAGCGCAGCCAGCGACCGGCCCGGGTGGGCTGCAGCGTCAACCAGGCGGCGCTCGCGATGAGGGCCAGGAGCCCCGTTTCGAATCCAGCGGCGAACCCGACTCCGCTCGCCGGGGCGACGGCCAGCAAACCGCGCTCGATCGCGCGCAGCGCGCGGCCCAGGTCCGGCGCCAAGGTCTCCATCGTCGGGTCGCTGCGGGGTCGATCCGGTTCGATGTCGAGGGGTGCCACGCGGCCGAGGATGCACGCGGTCCGGGGGGGCGCGCAAGCCGGGGTTGCGAAGGAATCGCCCGTCCGCGCGTCCAACGCGCCGTTGCGGGGTGCGCCGGCAAGTTCCAGACTCGCGGGACCTCGAGACGTCCCGGCACGACTCCCTTCGCCGAGGGTCTTCGCAGAGGCACGCGGCTGCACGGGATTCCCGAGGAACCCCCGGCAAGCTCGCGAAATGGGTCGATCAAAAGGGTGAGGTTCACGATCATGTTCATCCGTTCCGGACTCTCGAGTGCGATGTTCGTTCTCTCACTCGTCTCGCTCGTCGCCGTCGGCTGTTCGAAGGATCCAGCCGAGGAGGACGCGGCATCCGGGGCCGGGATCGGCTCGAGCGAGTTCGATACCGGCGCGTCGGGTCGCAGCAGCGACGCCTACGCCGAGCCCGAAAAGGTGCGTGAGCTGGCCACGATCTACTTCGACTACGACAGCTCGAGTATCCGATCCGATGCGCGCGTGACGCTGCAGGCCAACGCCGGCGCGATCCAGGGGACGCGGGAGTGGAGGACGGTGGTCATCGAAGGCCATACGGACGAGCGCGGCACCGAGGAGTACAACCTGGCGCTCGGCGAACAGCGCGCCAACGCTACGCGGCAATACCTGGTGGACCTCGGCATTCCGTCGTCGCGACTGCAGGTGGTGAGCTTCGGCGAGAGCGCTCCGGCCGTACAGGGAAGCGACGAGTCGGCCTGGCGCTGGAACCGACGCGTGGAGTTCCGCGTCACGCGCTAGCGCCGCCGCGGGCGTTCGAGGACGGGGCCCGCCTCCTGGGGAGGTGAGGCCCCGTTTCTTTGCCGGCGACGAGAGCGGATGATACCGTCGCCGGCGTCGCGATTCCGATCTGGATCCCTCCTCGCGTCGCGACCTGACCAGGAGACCCCGAATGCCCGTCCACGGCGGCAAACTCCTCGCCCGCGCGCTGAAGAACGCGCAGGTCGAGTGCATCTTCACGCTCTCCGGCGGCCACATCATGCCGCTCTACGACGGCTGTATCGACGAGGGCATCCGCATCGTCGACGTGCGTCACGAGCAGGCCGCCGTGCACGCGGCGGATGCGTGGGCGCGCTGCAACCCCGGCAAGATCGGCGTGGCCGCGATCACCGCCGGCCCCGGCGTCACCGACGGCGTGACCGGCGTCGCCAACGCGTGGCGCGCGAACTCGCCGATCCTCGTGATCGGCGGGCAGGGGCCGTTCAACAACCTGCGCCGCGGCTCGCTGCAGGAGATGGATCACGTCGGGCTGATGAAGCCGATCACGAAGTGGGCCGACGCTTGCTACCAGACCCATCGCATCGCCGAGTACGCGGAGCTGGGGATCCGGCATGCGGTGTCGGGCATTCCGGGCCCCGCGTTCCTCGAGATTCCGATGGACGTGTTCATGGGGCAGTGCGAATGGACGGACGCGATGTTGCCGCCCATCCGCACCGCGCCGCCGCGCCTGTCGCCGGACCGCGCCGATGTGCGCGCCGCGCTCGAGCTGCTCGCGCAGTCGCGCAAGCCGATGCTGATGGCCGGGACGTCGGTCAAGTGGTCGCTCGCGAGCGCCGCGATGAATGCGTTTCTCGATGAGACGCACATGCCCGGGTACACCAACGGCATGGGCCGCGGGACCATCCCGCCGACGTCGCCGCAGTATCTCAGCCGCTCGCGCCGGCACGCGATGAAGGAGATCGATCTCATCATCCTGGCCGGCTCGGTGCTGGATTTCCGGCTGGCCTTCGGCAAGACGATCCCGGCGACCGCGAAGATCATCCAGCTCGACATGGACGCGACGCTGATCGGACAGAACCGGCCGACCGACGTCGGCCTCGTCGGGAACCTGGCCTGCTCCTTCGAGCTGCTGCTCGAGGAGATGAAGAACGCCGGCACGAAGCTCGACTTCTCGGCGTGGCGCGACGAGCTGCGCACGGTCGAGGTCGCCGAGGAGAAGAAGGTCGAGGCGGCGCTCGCCAGCGACGAGTCGCCGGTCGATCCGCAGCGCATGTGTCGCGAAGTGCGCGACTGGCTGCCCAGCCTCGGCGATTCGATCGTGATCGGCGACGGCGGCGACATCGTCGCGACTGCCGCGAAGATCCTGCCGGTTCCGCGCGAGGGCGCGTGGATGGACCCGGGTCCGCTCGGCACGCTCGGCGTCGGCATGCCGTTCGCGCTGGCCGCGCAGCTCTCGCACCCGGACCAGCGCGTCGTGATCGTCTACGGTGACGGTTCGTTCGGCCTGAACGGCTTCGAGTACGACACCGCCGTGCGTTTCGGGCTGCCGATCATCGGCGTCATGGGCAACGACGGCGCATGGGGCCAGATGATGCGGCCGCAGGGCGCCGTCTACGGCTGGGACCGGCTGCAGGCGACACTGCTCGAGTACACGCGCTACGACAAGGTCGTCGAGGCGCTCGGCGGGCACGGCGAGTACTGCGAGCGCCCGGAGGAGATCCGGCCCGCGCTCGATCGCGCGGCCGCGTCCGGCAAGCCGGCGCTCGTCAACGTGAAGCTCCGTCAAGATCGCCAGTACAAGGGCGGGATCTACGTCTGACGTCGCCACCAGCAGCGGGCAGACGGAAGCGGCCTCGGTCGCGCCGGTCGTGCAGGACGCCGCCGCGCTCGGCATCGACCTCGCGGCGCTCGCGCCGTGGCTCGAGCGCACCGGGCCGGTGGCGATCGTCGATCTCGAAACGACGGGCCTGGCGATCCATGCGGGCGCCGAAATGCTCGAGTTCGGCGCGGTGCTGCTGGAGCCCGGCGCCGCGCAGGTGCGCACGCTGTCGACGCTGGTCCGGCCGTCCGAGCCGGTTCCGCCGGCCATCGTGCGGCTCACGGGGATCCGGCCAGAGGACGCGGACGCGGCGCCGCCGCTCGCGGAACTCCGGGAGGGATTCCGCGAGGCGCTGGCCGGGCGCGTCGTCGTCGCGCACAACGCCGATTTCGAGCGCCAGTTCCTGTCTCGTTTCGTCGGTGGTGCGCTCGAACAGGCACGCTACCTGGACACCCAGGATCTGCTGGCCGTCACGCATCCGGACGCGCCGGATCTGCGGCTCGAGACGTTCACGCGCAGCCTGCTCGACACCGAGGAGCGACATCGCGCGCTCGACGACGCGCTCGATACCGCGCGCGTGCTCTCGCGGGTCGCGCAGGGAGCCGTCGGCGAGGCGGCGGACGATCGCGCCCGGTCGGCGAGGCGCTATGCCGCCGCGCGAGATGCGCTCGAGAGCTTCGCACCGGAATCCCCGTGGCTTGCGTTGCTCGCGAAACAGGCCGTGTCTGCCGGCCCCGCGAGCTCGCCGTTCGTCGTCGTCGGGGAGACGAGCGAGGCTCCGGTGGCGTTCGACGAGGACGCCATCGCGGCGGCGCTGCGCGACGGCGAGCGCGGGCGTCGGCACTGGCCGGGCTATCGCGTCCGCGAACCACAGGTCGAGCTCGCCCGGCGGTTCGTGCGGCTGTTGCGGGAGGGCGGCACGCTGCTGTGCGAAGGCGGCACGGGGGTCGGGAAGTCCCTGGCGTATCTCGCGGCGGCGATCCCGTTCGCGATGGGGCGCGCGGCGGAATGCGCACGCAGCGGCGAGCGCATTCCGCCGGTCGTCGTATCGACGCGAACCAAGCTGCTCCAGGATCAGCTACTCGCGAAGGACATTCCGACTGCGGCCCGCTTCCTCGGCTGGCCGGCGCTGCGCGCGCTGTCGATCAAGGGCCGCGCCAACTACGTATGCGAGCGGCGCCTCTTGTCTGTGCTCGCCGAGGGTCACGAGCCGCGCATCTTCGCCGAGGATCGCTTCGCCTATGCGGTGCTCGCGGCGTGCGCGTCGACGCGGCCGCACGGCGAGGTCGGCGCGATCGGCGCCGCGTGGCTGCGCCGGCAGCCGCTGCTCGGCGACCTGCTGCGTCGTTCGGTCGCAGCGCGCGCCGAACAGTGCTCCCGGGAACAGTGCGCGCAGCATCCCGGTTGCCCGCTCGGGCAGCGGCGCGCGGCGCTCGCGCAGGCGCATCTGGTGGTGGCCAATCACGATCTGCTGTTGCGTTGGCCTCCGGACTACCCGCCGTTCGCGCATGCGATCGTCGACGAGGTGCACGAGCTGGCGGATGTCGCCGACGACGTCTACGCGCTCGCGGTGCGGCCGGAAGAGGTGCTCGATCGCATCGACGACGTGTTCGGCCGGCCGGACCAGCCGACGGGCGCGGATTCGCTGCTGCCGGCGTCGAAGCGCCGGTCGCTGCGCAAGGACAGCGTGGCGTGGCGGCGCGGCATCCAGCAGGAGCTTGCGACGCTCGGCCACGCGCTCGAGCCGCTGGCGAGCGAGTGGGGCGAAGTCCAGGTACCCGAGCATCCGCCGGCGACGCTCGAGGCGGCTGCCCGTGCGGCGGAGCTCTCCGCCGCGCGCATCGAAGCCGTCGCGAGCGAGATCGACGCGCTGGCCGATCCCGAGGCGACGACGAGTGCGCTGGCCCGCGTACCCGCGGAGCTGCGCGGGGCAGCCGGTGCGCTGCGCCTCGCGTTCGCCGGCGCCGAGGACTCGGTGGCGGCGTTCGAGGGTGTCGAGGCACCGTGGGATCGCTGGCGGCTGGTGGTGCGGCTGGTTTCGCCCGGGGAGCCCTTTCGCGAGCAGTTCCTCGCACGCCTGCATGCGTTCGCCGGGGTGTCGGCGAGCGTCTTCGTCGGCGGCGATGCGTTCGCTGCGCTCGGCGAGCTGGGTCTCGGCGTCGGCCCGGAGCGTCGCCGCGGCGGTGCGGCGACGCCGGACGAGCCCGGCGTGCTGGAGCGACTCGATACGGTTTCGGTGCCGAGTCCGTTCGCGTACGCGGAGCACATGCGCGTCGTCGCGCTGCCGGATCCCGGCGATCTCGTCGGGGAAACGGCGGCGGTGCTCGCCGTGCTCGCCCGGCGTCTCGGCGGTCGTACGCTCGGCCTCTTCACGAGTCTCCGGCGGATGCACGATGTCGCCGCGCAGCTGGCCGAAACCCTGCGCGACGACGGCATCGAGGTCTTGACGCCGCGGCGCGCGGCAGATGACCCGAACGCGCTGGTGGCTCGCTTCGCCAGTGGCGGGGCCGTGCTGCTCGGCGCTCGCCGCTTCTGGCAAGGGCTGGACCTGCCCGGCGATCAGCTCCAGGCCGTCGTGATCGAGAAGCTGCCGTTCGAGGTTCCGACGGAGCTGCGGCGGCGCCGCGAGCTGCGGCTCAAGCGCGCGGGAATCGATGCCTTCGGCCGCTACACGCTCGGTAAGATGCTGCTGAACCTCAAGCAGATGGTCGGCCGGCTGATTCGCAGCGAGGAGGACCGCGGCATCGTCGTGCTCGTCGAGGGCCGCACCGACAAGCGTTACTTCCGCCGCCTCGGCGAAGCCCTGCCGCCCGGCTCTCGAGTCGTCGTCACCGACCGCCAGGAACTCCCCGCCCTCCTCGCCGAAGTCGGCATCCCCGACCGCTGACCCCGTCAAGAAAGGGGCCGGGTTCGATCGTCAACTTGTTCGAGGTGGCGCTAGTGTCCTGTCCCATGAGTTCGCCGTCGCAGGGTCGCCACGTTTCACATGGCTGGGTGCTCACCGAGATCGCGTCTCCGGGCCGCTCGCGAGGCGCGCGACCGAGGCATGGCCGTCGCTACGGCGAGGGAACGCAGCACGGCGAGCGGCCCGGAGACGCGATCGAATGCAGGCGAACTCATGGGACAGGAGACTAGGATCGTCGGCATGCCGGGAGAACGCGTCGCGCTCGTGACCGGCGCCGCGCGCGGGATCGGCGCGGCCTGCGCCCGTGCGCTCGCCGCCGAAGGGTTCCGCGTGGCGATCCACTACGGCGCCAGCGTCGAGGCCGCGAAACAGCTCGCGACGGAGCTGCCGGGCGCGTTCGCAATCGGCGCGGATCTGACGGACCCGACGCAGATCGATTCCCTCCTTGCCGGCGTGGCCGAGCGCGCCGGTCGCATCGACGTGCTGGTCAACAACGCCGGTGTCGTGCGCAATGCGCCGACGCCGGTGATGAAGCTCGAGGACTACGACGCGGTTGCGGCACTCGCGCGCGGCACGTGGATCCTGACCAAGCTCGTGCTCCGGAAGTTCATGCTCCGACAGAAGAGCGGCCGCATCATCCAGATCTCGAGCGTCGTCGGGCACACCGGGAACCGCGGACAGTCGCCCTACACGATGGCCAAGGCGGGTCTGGATGCCCTCACCAAGTCGCTCGCGACGGAGCTGGCCGGGAGACACATTCTGGTGAACTCGGTCGCGCCCGGATTCATCGACACCGAGATGACCGCGGCGTTGCCCGCCGAGGCGCGTGCGGCGATCCTCTCCCGCGTTCCGCTCGGCCGCATGGGGCGACCCGAAGATGTCGCCGAGGTCGTCGCTTTCCTCGCCAGGCGTGGCGACTACATCCACGGCACGGTGATCCACGTGAACGGCGGCCTGTACGGCGGCTAGCCGCGCGGACGGAGGGAGGACCACCGGATGGCCCGCATTCTCGTCGCTGGGTGTGGCTACGTCGGGACGGCGCTGGCGCGGCGCCTGGTCGCGGACGGACACACCGTGTTCGGTCTCCGCCGCCAACCCGAGGGCCTGCCTGCCGGCATCCATCCCATCGCCGCCGATCTGTGCGATCGGACGTCGTTGCGCTCGGCGCTGGCCACGGTGGAGCACGGCGGCATCGACGCCGTGGTGTACGCAGCGGCGGCAGGCCGTGGGGACGCGCAGTCCTATCGTCGCATCTACGTGGACGGGCTGCGCAACGTCGTCGAGTGGGCAGGTGCGCAGGGGATGCGCCCCCCCCACATGCTCTTCACGTCCAGCACCGCCGTCTACGCGCAGAGCGACGGCGAGTGGGTCGACGAGAGGGGCGCGACCGAGCCGACGCAGTTCAGCGGAACGCTGATGCTCGAGGCCGAAAGTCTGCTCGCGGGGGCGGCAGGCGGAGGCACGGTGGTACGTCTGGGGGGCATCTACGGACCCGGTCGTACGCGGCTGATCGACAACGTGCGCACGGGGCGCGCATCGATCCGTGCCGGCGCGCCGCGCTGGACGAATCGAATCCATCGCGAGGATGCAGCGGGGGCGCTCCACCACCTACTGACTTGCCTGCTCGAGAACGATCCGGTCGATTCCGTGTATATCGGTGTCGACGACGAACCGGCTGACGAAGCCGACGTGTTGCGCTGGCTGGCGACGAAGTTGGGCGTGCAGCTGCCTTCCGTCGCGGCGGAGGAAGATCCCGGCCTCGCGCGAACGGGCCGGGCCGCGACCAACAAGCGCTGCCGGAACCGACGCCTGCGGGAGAGCGGCTATGACTTCCGCTTTCCGACCTACCGCGAGGGCTATGGCGCGCTGATCGATGGCGCCGCGAAAAGTTGACGGACCCCCCCGGCCCCTTTCTTGACGGTCCGTCGGTGGACGAGGGGCGGGGGTCAGTCGGGTGGGGCGACGGTGATGGTGATCCGTTCGGAGACGAGCGGAGGGGTGTGGGGGATATGGTTCTGGTCGGCGAGGACGAGTTGGAGCTCATGCGGGCCGGGTGCGAGGTCCAGCGTCACTTCGGTCTGCCCGCCGCCGAAATGGATGTGCCGTTCGTCCGCCGGCAGCGGCAGGTCGAGCGACGGGAGCTCGGCATCGACGATCAGGTGGTGATGTCCGGTATTCGGCGATGCGACGCCCGCCGGCGCGACGCCCATGCCGCGGAGTCCGAAGCGGATCGTCACCGGGCTCGATACCGTGGCGCCGTCGGCCGGAGAGACGATGTACAAATTGGCGTCGGCCGGGCGCGGCGTTCGCGGCAGGTCGGGGGCCGCGGCCGAGGTGGCATGGTCGTGCTGGTGCTCCGACTGGGCGCGAGCTGCAGGCGGACCCGCGAGCAGCAGGAGCGCCGCCAGGGTGAAGGGCGAGATTCTGGCATAGACCGGGAGGGACATGAAATCTCCTTTCGCGGAAGTCCCAGCGTAGCCCGATTTTCTCTCGCCTGGCGCCCGCAGTCAGGATCGGACGGATCTCGGGTCGAAGGAGTCGTCGCATCATGAGCCTACGTCGCCGCATCGAGCCGTGGTTCGCCGCCGCGCTGACGAGCGACGCGTTGCGGGATATCCGCCGCAACGCGGCCGAGCTGCGGCGCCGACTCACGCGCTCGCCGCATCGCGTACTCTGGTTCCATCAGGTCGACGATCCGTACTCGCATCTCGCCGCCCAGGTGCTCGAGCGCTTCGCCGCGCGCTGGGCGATCGAGCTGGACCCGATCCTGGTCGGCGCGCCCCCCGACGACGCGGCGCCCGATCGCGACCGGCTCGAAGCCTTCGCGCGCAAGGACGCAGCGGACGTCGCGCCGGGCTACGGGCTGTCGTTCCCTGCGGGTGCGCCGGCGCCGACGCCGACGTTCGTGGCGAAGGCGGCGCGCGTTCTCGCCGGGTTGTCGCCGGAGCAGTTCGTGACGTGGGCGCCGCGCGTCGGGGACGCGCTCTGGCGCGGCGACGGGGCGGCCCTCGAAACGCTGGCGCGGGGATCGACGCCGGTCTCCGAAGCCGCCGCGCACGCGGTGGTCGACGACGGCACCGAACAGCGTCGCCGCCTCGGTCACTACCTCGGCGGCATGTTCTACTACGGCAACGAGTGGTACTGGGGCGTCGATCGGCTCGCCCATCTCGAGGAGCGGCTCGACGGCCTCGGTCTGGCGCGCGGCCCGGACCGCGCGCCGCTCGTGACGCCTCCCCGCGCGCCCGAGAGCAGGCCGACCGCGACGGCGCCCCTCGAACTCGAGTTCTTCTGCTCCTTGCGCAGCCCCTACACGTACATCGCGATGGAACGGGTCTTCGCGCTGCCGCGGCGCCTGCCCGTCGAGATCGTCCTGCGTCCGGTCCTGCCGATGGTGATGCGCGGCCTGCCGGTGCCCGCCGCGAAGCGCCTGTACATCGTGCTCGATACCAAGCGCGAAGCCGAGCGCGCCGGCGTTCCGTTCGGCCGTGTCTGTGATCCCGTCGGTCGTCCGGTCGAGCGCGCGTTCGAACTCTACCCCTGGGCGCGCGAACGCGGCCGCGCCGCCGAGTTCCTGCACGCGTTCGCGCGCGCGGCGTTCGCCGAAGGCATCGACACCGGCAGCGACGCCGGGCTGCGCTTCGTCGTCGAGCAGGCGGGGCTGTTGTGGGACGAGGCGCTCGCCGAGCAGGCGGCCGATCGCGGCTGGCGCGACGAGCTCGAAGCCAACCGCCAGACGCTGCTCGGGCTCGGGCTATGGGGCGTCCCGAGCTTCCGGCTCCGCGGCCGCCCGGGCGAGTCCGACTACTGCACGTGGGGCCAGGACCGCCTCTGGCGCGTCGAGGCGGAGATTCGCGACCGGCTCGCTCGGGGTTAGGGCGTCGTCGGCCGCGGCCGCACTTCGAAGTCGGCGAAGTCCGGCCGGCGCGTCCGCCACCAGTACTCGGTCGTGAAGCCCTTCCAGTTGTTCGTGATCTTGCCGGACGCCGTCTTGTACCAGCTGCCGCAGCCGGCCGACCACGCCGTCTTCGCCAGCGCGTGCTGCAGCTCGGCATTCGAGCGCAGCATCGCCGGCCGGCGGACGTCGAGCCATGCGGCGTCTCGCCGTTCCAGCTCCTGGATGCACTGGACGATGTAGCGGACCTGGCTCTCGATCATGAACAGGATCGAGTTGTGTCCCAGATTGGTGTTGGGTCCGTAGAGGAGGAACAGGTTCGGGAAGCCGGCCACGGTGATGCCGAGGTGGGCCTCGGCGCCTTCCTTCCACACCTCACGGAGCTTCGCGCCGCTGCGGCCCTCGACATCGAGTGGCGCCAGGAAGCTCGTGGTGTCGAAGCCCGTCGCAAAGATGATTGCGTCGACGTCCCTCGTGGCGCCGTCGGTCGTGACGAGCCCGTGCGGCGCGATGCGGTCGATCGGGGTCGTCACCAGCTCGACGTCGGGTCGGACCATCGCCTGGTAGTAGTCGTCCGAGATCAGCAGACGCTTGCAGCCCACCGGGTAGTCCGGCGTCAGCGCGGCGCGCAGCTCCGGATCGGGAACCATCGCGTGCAGGTACTGGAGCGCCCCCTCGCGGATCTTGCGCGAGAGCCAGGTGTCCGGCGTGAACGCGAACCAGTTGAGCTCGAGCCGCAGCCAGATCCACGCGCGGTAGAGCCGCTCGAGGCCCGGCACGCGGGCGTAGGCCCACTTCTCCCGTTCGGTGTAGGCGCGGTCCCGGCGTGGGATCACGTAGTTCGGGCTGCGCTGGAACACGAACAGTCGCTCGACTTCGGGCGCGATGCGCGGGATGAACTGGAGCGCACTCGCGGCGTTGCCGATCACCGCGACGCGCCTGCCGGCGAGGTCGAAGTCGTGGTTCCAGCGCGCGGAATGCCAGCGCGCGCCCTCGAAGCTCTCGAGGCCGGGGAAGTCCGGAACCTGCGGGCGGTTCAGCTGACCGAGCCCGGAGATCAGGATCTCGGCCTCGTGCTCGTGGCCGATGTGGTCGCGCAGGCGCCAGAGTCCGCGATCCTCGTCGAAGGTCGCGCTGGTGATCTCGACACCGAAGCGGATCCGCGGCAACAGCCGATACTTCTCGGCGACGTGCTGGAAATACGCCTGGATCTCCGGCTGCGGAGAGAACTTGCGACTCCAGTCCGGCTTCGTCTCGAACGAGAAGCTGTACAGGTGCGACGGGACGTCGCAGGCGGCGCCCGGATAGCTGTTGTCGTGCCAGGTTCCCCCGACGCGTTCGGACTTCTCGAGGATCGTGAAGTCCGAATAGCCGGCCTGCTCGAGCTGGACCGCCATGCAGAGCCCGCCGGCTCCGGCGCCCAGGATCGCGATGCGCGGTTTGCTCATGAACTGTTCCCCTCGACCTCGCTTGGGATCGTCCGCGGATCGGCGCGGCTTCAAGCCATCGTGAGGCCGCCGCTCACCGAGAGCGTCTGGCCCGTCACGTAGCCCGCCGCATCGGAGCATAGGAAAGCGACGGCCGGCGCGACGTCCTCCGGCCGACCGAGCCGTCGCATCGGGATCGCGCGCTCGAGCGCCTGCGTGATGCGATCGCCGTCGCGGCTGGCCGCGGCGAGACCGCGGAACAGCGGCGTGTCCGTCGGGCCCGGGCACACGCTGTTGGCGGTGATGCCGCTGCGCACGACCTCCCTTGCGAGCGACTTCGCCAGCGCGATCAGGCCGCCCTTGGCCGCGGCGTAGATGGCCTCCCCCGACGAGCCGACGCGGCCCGCATCCGACGCCACCAGCACGATGCGCCCGAAGCGCGCGTCGATCATGTCCGGCAGCACCGCGCGCGCGACGCGCATGGGGCCCGCCAGGTTGACCTCGATCACACGGGACTGGAACGGCTCGTCGGTCTCGACGAAAGGCCGCATCTGGTCCCAGCCGGCGCACGAGACGAGCAGCGTGATGGCGCCGGCGTACTCGCGCGCTTCGGCGAGCGCGCGCGCCACCGAGGCCGGGTCGGCCACGTCCATCGCAACTCCGATGCCGCCGAGCGGCTCGGCGGTCGCCGCTGCCCGCGCGCCGTCGAGGTCGGCGGCTACGACGCGCCGTCCCTGCTCCGCCAGCGCTGCGCAGACGGCGGCGCCGATGGCGCCGGCGCCGCCGGTCACGAGCGCGATGCGCCGGTCGTCGGCTGCTGCGACGGATCGCCGGAGACGGGACGACACTACTTGCGGTACTTCGAGAAGTCGGGCTTGCGCTTCTCGTGGAACGCGGTGACGCCTTCGCGCGCCTCGTCGCTGGCGACGAACAGGTCGAGTCCTGCGAACGAGAGCTGCCCGATGCCGGCGATGGACTCGCTGTCCGCATTGAAGGAGTGCTTGAGGAAGCGCAGCGCCGTGGGACTCTTCTCGAGCATCTCGTCGGCCCAGCGCCGCACCTCGGCCCGCAGCTCCGCGGCGGGGACCACGGCATTGACGAGGCCCCAGCGCAGCATCGTGTCGGCGTCGTACTGGCGGCACAGGTACCAGACCTCGCGCGCTCGCTTGTCGCCTAGGATGCGCGCCAGGTAGGCGCTTCCGAAACCGGCGTCGAAGGAACCCACGCGCGGCCCCGCCTGCCCGAAGCGGGCGTGGTCGGCGGCGATGCTGAGATCGCAGACGACGTGCAGCACGTGCCCGCCGCCGATCGCGAGCCCGTTGATCGCCGCGATCACCGGCTTCGGAACGTCGCGCAGCACCCGGTGCAGCGTCTCGACCTCGAACAGCCCGGATTCCGACGGTCCGTAGTCGCCGGTCTCCTCGCGCTGCTTCTGGTCGCCGCCGACGCAGAACGCGCGCTCGCCGGCGCCGGTCAGCGCGAGCACGCCGACCGATGGATCCGCCCAGGCCGCCTTCACGCAGCGGATCAACTCGTCCACCGTGTGGGCGCGGAACGCGTTGAGCCGCTCGGGCCGGTCGATCGTGAGCCACGCGAGGCCGCGATCGACCTCGTAGCGGACGTCGGTGAGCTGCGCCGGATCCAATCGCTCCTCCGAAACGGCGGTCAGGTCGAAATCAGCTCCAGCACGACATCGAGGGCCGCGTTCAACTCGTCCTCGGGAATGTTGAGCGCCGGGAACAGCCGCAGCACGTTGCCGGCCGTCACGTTCACGAGCACGCCGCGCCCGACCGCTCGCTGCGAGAGCGTCGCCGCCGCCTCGAGATCGCGGAGCTCCATGCCGAGCAGCAGACCTCGTCCGCGCACCTCGCCTGCGCGCTCCGGGTACTTCGTGGCGAACTCCCGTAGCCTTCCGATCGTTCGCTCGCCGACCTCTGCCGCGCGCTCCACGAGTCCGTCCTCGTCGATGACACGCAGAACGGTGTCGGCGGCCGCGCACGCGAGGGGGTTGCCGGCGTAGGTGCCGCCGTGATCGCCGAGCGACACGGTCTTCGCGACGTCCTCGCTGCACAGGAACCCGGCGATCGGAAAGCCGCCTCCGAGACCCTTGCCGAGCGTGACGACGTCCGGCACGACGGGCCCTCCGTCCGGAAGCCGGGCGTGCTCGAGCGCGAGCCAGCGGCCGGTGCGCCCGATGCCGGTCTGGATCTCGTCGAAGATCAGCAGCGCGCCGGCGGCGCGCGTCCGCTCGCGGAGGCCCGCCAGGTATCCTGCCGGCGGCACGTGGACGCCGCCTTCCCCCTGGATCGGCTCCACGACGAAGGCCGCGGTGTTCTCGTCGATCGCGCGCGTGGCGGCGTCGAGATCGCCGAACGGAACGAAGCAGCCCTCCGTAAGGATGCGCTGATACGGAGACCGGTGCTTGTCCTGCCCGATGATCGCGAGTGCGCCGAGCGTGCGGCCGTGGAAGCTGCGCGTCGTCGAGACGAACTTCGTGCGGCCGGTCGCCCGGTGCGCGAGCTTCAGCGCGCCGTCCATCGCCTCGGCGCCGGAGCTGACGAAGAACGTGCGCGTCAGCGCGTCCGGCACGACGGCGAGCAGCCGCTCGGCCAGGTCGAGCTGCGGCAGCGTGTAGAAGAGATTGGTCGTCTGCATCAGCCGGCCCGCCTGCTCGGCGATCGCCGCGACCAGCGCCGGATGCGAGTGACCGATGGCGGTGACGCCCCAGCCCCCGGTGAGATCGACGTACTCCCGGCCATCGACGTCGCGGACGCGGGAGCCGCGGCCGTCCACCAGCGCCACCGGCAGCCGCTTGACGACCGGCAGGAACGCGCGCGCCTCGCGCGCGACGACGGATTCGAAGCGTTGGATCATCGCCCGGAGAGTCCGGCGTGGCCCCGGGATCGTCAAGCGCTGCCCGGTCGCCCGCGTCGGGCCCCGCCGTCAGTTTCGATTCATGGACAGTCATTGACTATCCATGCGATCGCCCGATAGGATCCGGCGCATGCGTACCCAGCTCACGCTGCGGCTGTCCCGCGAGGAGGTCGCCCTGCTCGACGCCGCTGCCGGTCGGCTCCATCTCGATCGCGCCGCGCTGATCCGCGCGGCGGCCCTCGGAGCCGCCGAACTCGTGCTCGAGACGGCGCGACCGCTGATGCTGGCCGTGGAACCGAGCACGCTGCTGCGCCGTCTCGCGGACCACGTCGAACCCCGTACCCGCAGCGCCGGGCCGAAGCCGGAGCCGGCCGGGCGTGCGCCCCGCCCCCGGAGGAGACCGCGATGAGTCAGGTGCGCGTCAGCGCCCGGAACCGCCTGCCCGGAACGGTCGTGAAGGTCCGGCTCGGCGACGTCGTGGCGCAGATCACGATCAAGGTCGGCCGGCATCTCGTGGATGCCGTGATCACGCGCGACAGCGCCGAAGAGATGAACCTCCAGAAGGGCGATCGCGTCGCGGCGTTGGTCAAGTCCACCGAGGTCATGGTCTTTCGCGAGGACGACTAGTGTCCGCGAGGACACCAGGCGTGCGCCGCTGGCGGCTCGCCGTCGGCTGCTTCGTCGCGCTCGCCCTCGCGTGCGCGCCGGTCGCGCGCGCTGGCGAGGTCCATGTGGCGGTCGCCACCAACTTCGCGAAGGCGGCCCGCGCGCTGGGCGCCGCCTTCACGGCCGAAACCGGGCATCGCGCTGTCCTCAGCGACGGTTCGACCGGCAAGCTCTATGCGCAGATCGTGAGCGGTGCGCCGTTCCAGGTCTTTCTCGCCGCGGACGTCGAGCGGCCGCGGCGGCTGGAAGCGGAAGGTCGCGCCGTCGCGGGTACGCGCTTCGCGTACGCGTTCGGGCGACTCGTGCTGTGGAGCCCGGACCCGGCGCGCATCACCGGGGAGACCGCGCTCACGAGCGATGATTTTCGCTACCTCGCGATCGCCAATCCGGAGCTCGCGCCGTACGGCGCCGCGGCGCGCGAACTGTTGCAGCAGCTCGATCTCTGGGACCGTCTGCAGCGACGCATCGTGCGCGGCGAGGACATCGGCCAGGCATTCCAGTTCGTCGCCACCGGCAACGCCGAGCTCGGCCTCGTCGCGCTGTCGCAGGTGTCGGGTCGCGGTGGGTCGCAGTGGATCGTGCCGCCCGATCGGTACGCCCCGATCGAGCAACAGGCGGTGCTGCTCGAACCCGGTCGAGACGACCCCGCTGCGCACGCGTTCCTGGAATTCCTGCGCGGCGACGCTGCCCGCGCGCAGATCGAGCGCGCCGGCTACGGCGTTCCCGCACGATGAGCGAGGACCTGCGCGCGCTCGTGCTGACGCTCCAGCTCGCGTCGATCTCGACGATCGTCCTGCTCGTGCTCGGCACGCCGCTCGCCTGGTGGCTGGCCCGCTCGCGCGCGCGCTGGACCGGTGTGATCGAGGCGGCGGTGGCGCTGCCGCTGGTGCTGCCGCCGACGGTCCTCGGCTTCTACCTGCTGATCGCGCTCGGGCCCGAGGGTCCCGTGGGTGCGCTCGGCGGCGCGCTCGGCCTCGGTCCGCTGGTGTTCAGCTTCTCCGGTCTCGTCGTCGGCTCGGTCCTCTACTCGCTGCCGTTCGTCGTGCAGCCGCTGCAAGCGAACTTCGAGGAGGTCGGGCCGAGCGTCCTCGACGCGGCCGCCACGCTCGGCGCAGGACCGCTCGATCGCTTCGTCACGGTGGTCGCGCCGCTGGCGCGGCGCGGCTTCCTCGTCGCCGCCGTCCTGGGCTTCGCCCACACGCTCGGCGAGTTCGGCGTCGTGCTGATGATCGGCGGGAACATCCCCGGCGAGACCCGGGTCGTCTCGATCGCGATCTACGATCACGTCGAGACGCTGGACTACGGCGCCGCCCATCGCCTGTCGGCGCTCCTGCTCGCGCTGTCGTTCGCCGTCCTGCTCGTCGTGTACGCGTCCGCGCGTCGCGTCGGCTGGCGGAAGTGGTCGTGAACGACGTCGTCGACATCCAAGCCGAGGCCGCGCTCGGCGCGTTTCGGCTCGACGCGGCGCTCGCCGTCGCGGGCGCCGGCGTGACGGCGGTGCTCGGGCCCTCCGGTTCCGGCAAGTCGACGCTGCTGCGCTGCGTGGCAGGCCTGGAACCGGCGGCGCGCGGCCGGATCCGCGTGGGCGACGACGTGTGGCTGGATTCGGCGCGACGGATCGCCGTGCCGACGCACCGGCGTCGGGTCGGCGTCGTGTTCCAGGACAGCGGCCTGTTTCCGCACCTCACGGTGCGCGGGAACCTCGACTACGCGCGCCGTCGCACGCGCGATCGCGCCGTGTCCTTCGACGAGGTGGTCGAGCAGCTCGGCATCGAACCGCTGCTCGAGCGGCGCACGCTGCGATTGTCCGGGGGCGAGAAGCAGCGCGTCGCGATCGCTCGCGCGCTGCTGACGGCGCCGCGCGTCCTGCTGCTCGACGAACCGCTCGCATCGCTCGACGTGCGCGCGCGCGGCGAGATCCTCGAGCTGTTGCGCCGTCTTCTCGCGCGCACGCCGATCCCCGTCCTCTACGTCACCCACATGCGCAGCGAGGCGCTGCACCTCGCCGACCACCTCGTGTTGCTCGCCGGAGGCCGGGTGCGTGGCGCCGGCCCGGTGCGGGACGTCGCGATCTCGGCGGAGGCGGGCGGCTTCGCTGCCGAGGGAGAACTCGGCGCTGTCGTCGAGGCGGAAGTCCGTGCGATCGACGAGGCGCACGAACTGTCGACGCTGGCGTTCGCCGGCGGAACGCTCGCGGTGCCCGGGAAGCTGCCGCTCGGCGAGCGGCGGCGCGTCGAGGTGCTCGCGCGCGACGTCAGTCTGGCGCTCGAGGAGCCGCACCGGACCAGCATCCTCAACGTGCTGCCAGCGCGGGTCGTCGAGGTCCGCGACGCGCGGACGCCGCAGCCGATCGTCGTCGTCGCCGTCGGCGAGACCCGGCTGCTGGCGCGGATCAGCCGCCGCTCCGTCGAGCAGCTCGGGCTCCGCGCGGGCGTCGCGGTCTACGCCCAGATCAAGGCGGTCGCCGTCATCCCGTGATGCCGCCGCGCGGCATCAGCCGCCGAACGCGTCGAAGCCGGTGATGTCCTTGCCGATGATCAGCCGGTGGATGTCCTCGGTGCCTTCGTAGGTGTTCACCGTCTCGAGATTCATCATGTGCCGCATGATCGGGTACTCGTCCATGATCCCGTTGCCGCCGAGGATGTCGCGCGCCAGGCGCGCGATGTGCAGCGCTTTGCTGACGTTGTTCATCTTGGCCATGCTGATCTGCTCGGGCCGCGCGCGGCCGGCGTCCTTGAGGCGTCCGACGCGCAGCGCGAGCAACTGTCCCTTCGTGATCTCGGTGATCATCTCGACGAGCTTCGCCTGCACGAGCTGATAGCCGGCGATCGGCTTCGTGAACATCACGCGCCCCTGGGCGTAGCGGAGCGCCGTGTCGTAGCAGGCGCTCGCCGCGCCGAGCGCTCCCCACGAGATGCCGTAGCGAGCGCTCGAAAGACAGGAGAGCGGCGCGCGCATCGTGCCGGAACCCGGGAGCCGGTTCTCCTCGGGAATCCAGCAATGGTCGAAGTACAGCTCCGACGTGACGGACGCGCGCAGGCTGAGCTTGCCGTGCATCTCTTCCGCGCTGAAGCCCTTGCGCCCGCGTTCGACGAGGAAGCCGTGGATCTTGTCGTCGAGCCGCGCCCAGACGACGGCGACGTCGGCGATGCTGCCGTTGGTGATCCAGCGCTTCACGCCGTCGAGCACGTAACCGCCGTTCGAACGCTTGGCGCTGGTGCGCATGCCGGTCGGGTTGGAGCCGAAGTCCGGCTCGGTGAGACCGAAGCAACCGATCGCTTCGCCCTTCGCGAGTCGCGGCAGCCATTCCTTCTTCTGCGCGTCGGAGCCGAACTCGTGGATCGGGAACATCACGAGGCTCGACTGCACGCTCGCGAAGGAGCGGAGCCCGCTGTCGCCGCGCTCGAGTTCCTGCGCAATCAGGCCATACGCCACGTGACTCACGCCGGCGCAGCCGTACTCCTCCGGCAGCGTCGGGCCGAAGAAGCCGAGTTCCGCGATGCGCGGCACCAGCTCCATCGGGAACGTCCCCTGCCGGTACGCCTCGACGATCCGGGGCAGGAACTCTTCGTCGACGAAGCGACGCGCGGTGTCGCGGACCAGCCGCTCCTCGTCGGTCAGCAGTTCGTCGATGCCGTAGTAGTCGGGGGCGTCGTAGGCCACGGGATCCTCACCTCGATGGAAGGCCAGCACGGTGGAACATACACGGGCTCCCGCGGCTGGGGAGTCCGCCGCGGGGTCGCGTGCGCCGTCCGTCGCGGCTCCGGCTGGCCGTCAGCGCTACGATCTCTCCCCGATGGCCACTTCCGACCCCTCGACCCCCCCCGGCGGCTCCGAACCTCTCATGGACCGCGAAGCGCTCCTGATCGATGGCTGGGCCCGGCACATCGAGAGCCTGCGCATCTCGGTGACCGATCGCTGCAACTTCCGCTGCGTCTACTGCATCCCGGAAGAGGACATCGAGTGGTTGCCGAAGGCGGAGCTGGCGACGCTCGAGGAGCTCGCGCGGATCGCGCGCGTCGCCGTCGCGTGTGGCGTCAAGAAGCTGCGCGTGACCGGCGGCGAACCGCTGCTGCGCAAGAACCTGCCGAGCCTGATCGCCGAGCTGGCTCGGATTCCCGGTCTCGAGGATCTCGCGCTGACGACCAACGGGACCGAACTGCCGCGGTTGGCCGGCGCGCTGCGCGACGCCGGTCTCGAGCGCGTCAACGTGAGCCTCGATTCGCTGGATCCGGCGACGTTCGCGAAGCTCGCGCAGCGCGATGCGCTGTCCGCGGTGCTCGCCGGCATCGACGCCGCCGAAGCGGCGGGGCTCACGCCGATCCACGTCAACTGCGTGGCGATCCGCGGCGTCAACGACGGCGAAGCAGTGGCGTTTGCGCGCTTCGCCCGCGAGCGCGGCTTCGAGGTCCGCTTCATCGAGTTCATGCCGCTCGAGCACGGGCAGCGCTGGGGCCCGCACGCGCTGGTGCCGGGCCACGAGCTGCGCGCGCGCGTCGAGGATGTCTTCCCGCTGCAGCCCGCGCCGGACCAGGATCCGCACGCGCCGAGCCAGGACTGGGTGTTCGCGGACGGCGCGCCGGGCCGGATGGGCTTCATCGATTCGGTGACCGCGCCGTTCTGCGCGACGTGCAACCGGATCCGGCTCACCGCTGATGGCAAGCTCCGCACGTGCCTGTTCTCGCTGCGGGAACACGATCTGCTGACGCCGCTGCGCGCCGGCATCTCGGACGCCGAGCTGGCGGGCCGGCTGCGCGCCGCCGTCGCGACCAAGGAGCTGAAGCACCACATCACCGACGGGCTGTTCGTGAAGCCCGAGCGGACGATGAGCCAGATCGGAGGATGACGATGAAGCAGCCGCGCACGCCGTCGCGCGCCGACGTGATCCTGCTCGAGGGCATCCAGATCCCCGCGGCCCTCGGGGTCACCGCGGCGGAGCGCCGGATGCGCCGGCCCGTGACGCTGGATCTCGAAGTCGAGTACGAGCTGCGAGCCGCGGGCCGCAGCGACCGGATCGGCCACACCCTGCACTACAAGCGCATCTTCGAGGTCGTCGAGGACGTCGCCGCCAGCCAGGAGCACAAGCTGGTCGAAGCGCTCGGCGAGCGCATCGCGCGCGCGGTGCTCGAGAAATTCGACTGCGCCGCCGTCACCGTCACCGTGCGCAAGCCGAAGCCGATCGCCGGCGTGCTCGACTACGCCGGCGTCCGGTTGCGGCGGGCGCGCGAGGATCTGCGCTGAGGACGGCGCTCCGAGCGTGATCAGATCGCGTAGCGCAGGAATCCGCAGTTCCGGCCGGGTCGGAAGGTCGATGTGCAACGCGTCGGCGTTCTCTACTTCGTGACGGGGTCCGGTGGAGTGCCGGAGGCCGGCGGAGAATGTTCCAGGCGTTCGCAGCGTCGACTGGAATGCACCCGCTGCCGAAATCCCGGCTTCGGAGCAGTGGAAATGGATCGCAATTTCCCGGTTCGCTACCGTCCCATTGTCGACGCGCGCCCTTCCCATTCAAGGAACCTCCCATGAGCCACGCCGGCGATCCCGGGCGAGATTGGACGCCTCCGGACAAGCCCGTCGTCAGCCTCGAGAACGCGAAGCTCAAGGAGATGTCGAAGAACGAGCGGATCAAGGCCGAGAGCGAGGGCCTGTTCTTCGCGAGCGACGGCAAGTCCCGCCATCCCTTCGCCGAGGAGGTCGATCAGCTCACGCGCGGTGAGCGCGAGACGATCGGCAACGTCTCGAAGGAGCTCTCGAAGTTCTACGGCATCTACAAGCAGCAGGAGCGCGGCGAGCGCGGCCGCAAGACCGGCGATCACATCTTCATGGCGCGCATCAAGTGCCCCGCCGGCGGCGAGCTGACGCCCGCCCAGTGGGCTGCGCTCGACGACGGCGCGGAACGGTTCGCCGACGGCACGCTGCGTCTGACCTCCCGCCAGTCGATCCAGTATCACCACGTGTACGGGCCGAAGCTCGCGCCGCTGATCCGGCACTTGTCCCGGAATTATCGCGACGACTCGACGCTGTCCGCGTGCGGCGACGTGAACCGGAACGTGATGACGTCCCCGGCGGACGGTCTGCTCGGGCCCGGCGACGCCCGCGCGCGCGAGCTGGCCTACGAGATCGCGCAGGAGCTGGCGCCGCGCAGCAGCGCGTACTTCCAGGTCTGGTCCACCGACGACGAGGGCCGCACCGTCGCGCCGATCTCCGTCGACGAGCCGGTCTACGGGCCGCAGTACCTTCCGCGCAAGTTCAAGGTCGGGATCGCTCACGTCGAGGACAACTCGATCGACGTGCGGACCCAGGACGTGGGCCTCGTGCCGGTGCCGCAGAACGGCGTCGCCGACGGCTCGGTGTGGGATCTGTGGTCCGGCGGCGGGCTCGGGCAAACCCACAACAATCCCGCCACGGCGCCGCTGCTAGGGCTGTACCTTGGGCGCATCCCGCGTGGGCAGGTCGTCGCGGCCACGCGCGCGATCGCGATCCTGCAGAAGGAGAAGGGCGAGCGCCGCGATCGCAGGCAGGCGCGCTGGAAGTACACGATCCGCCGCGTCGGCGTTGCGGAGGTGCAGCGGCTGCTTCGCGAGCGCTTCGACATTCCGCTCGAGGATGCGGAGCCCCAGCCGCTCGCGGCCGGTCGGCTGTTCCTCGGGTGGCAGGACGCGCTCGACGGCACCGGCTGCTACGGGATCTCGGTCGAGAACGGGCGCATCCGGCCGGAGCTGCGCAAGGGGATCCGCGCCGCCGTCGAGGCGCTCGATCTGCGCGTGCGGCTCACGGGACACCAGGATGTGCTGCTGTGCGGGGTTCGCGACCGCGACGCGCTGGAGCGTGTTTTCGACATGCACGGCGTGCCGCGAACCGACGCCGTGTCCGCGTTGCGCAGTCTCTCGATGGCCTGCCCCGCCAAGCCGACCTGCGGTCTCGCGATGACCGATGCCGAGACGATCCTGCCGACGTGGATGGACGAGCTCGAGTCGGCCGGGCTCGGCGACGTGCCGGTCGAGATCCGCATGACCGGCTGCCCCAACAACTGCGCGCGGCCGCCGTCGGCCGAGATCGGCATCTTCGGCTACGGAAAGAACGATCACGTCGTGCTCGTCGGCGGCAGCAAGCGCGGCGACCGGATCGCGCGGACGCTGTACGCGCGGCTTCCCGGTGAGCGGATGGTCGAAGCCCTCAGCGGCCTGCTCCGCGCCGTCAAGGACCGCGCGCCGGCCGGCGTCGAGCCCGGAGACTGGCTGTGGGAGCAGGACCCGGCGCAGCTCCGCGCCTGGGTCGGCGTCGACGACGCCAGCTAGCGGCTAGGGGACGCGGACGCGGAAGCGGGGACGTTCCTTGCGAGGTTTCATTGTGCGGCCGCGCAGCGCTGGCGAGCCGACGAGTCCACCCGGGGCCGCACAATGAAACCTCGCAAGGAACGTCCCCGTCCCCGGTCCCCCGCGGTGCTAGGATCCCGCCGTGACCCACCTCCCTGATGCCCCCCTCTCGCTGCCGGAGGCTGAGCGCCTCGTGCGCGAGGCGGTCGAGACGGGCCGGCTCGCGCGCCGGCCGGCGGAACGCATCGGCCGCCAGCTCCTCGCCGACGGGGCGCTGCGCGACGCGGTCGCCGACGCGGCGCTCGAGGCGCGGCGGCGCTGGTTCGGCGACGTCGTCACCGTCTCGCCGAACGTCTTCCTGCCGCTGACGAACCTGTGCCGAGACCGCTGCACGTACTGCACGTTCGCCAAGCGCCCCGGCGATTCCGGCGCGCGGACGTACACGCTCGCCGAGGTGGCCGACGTGACGGCCGGCGCCCGCGGCGCCGGCTGCATCGAGGCGCTGTTCTGCCTCGGCGACAAGCCGGAACTGGCGTTCCGCAGCTACGCCGAGTGGCTGGCGGCGCAGGGCTACGCCGCGACTGCGGACTACCTCGTCGACGCCTGCCGCGTCGCCGTCGACGGCGGCCTGCTGCCGCACACCAACGCCGGTCTGCTGACGCAGGCCCAGATGGCTGCGCTGCGGCCGTGGAACGCGTCGCTGGGGCTGATGCTCGAGACGACCAGCGAACGGCTGCTCGAGAAGGGCGGCGCCCATCATGCGGCGCCGGACAAGCACCCCGCCCTGCGCCTGCGCATGCACCGCGAGGCCGGCGAGCTGCGCATCCCGTTCACCAGCGGGATCCTGCTCGGCATCGGAGAGACGACGGACGAACGCGTCGATGCCCTGCTGGCGATCCGTTCGCTCGCCGACGAGTACGGCCACGTGCAGGAGGCGATCCTGCAGCCGTTCCATCCGAAGTCCGACACCAAGATGCGCGGGCGGCCGTCGCCGGCGGACGACGACGTCGTCGGCTGGGTCGCGCTGGCGCGGCTGCTGCTCGGCCCGCGCGTGCACGTGCAGGCGCCGCCGAACCTCGCGACCGAGGCGCTGCTCGAGCGGCTCTTGCGTGCCGGCGTCGACGACTGGGGCGGCGTCTCGCCGGTGACGATCGACTTCATCAACCCGGAGGCGCCGTGGCCGAAGCTCGAGGCGCTGCGGGCGCGCACCGAAGCGGCGGGATTCCGGCTGCGCGAGCGGCTTCCGGTGTATCCCGAGCACCTGCTCGGCGCAGCGGACTTCTTCGAGCCGGCCATGCGCGCGCGCTGCCTCGCGCTGACGGACGGGGAAGGCTACGCACGACCGCGCGTCGAGAAACCACACCGCGCCGCGACGGAGGCCGCATGAGTCTCGATCGCCTGCTGAGCGACATCAGCCCGCCGGTGGCTGCCGTGCTCGATCGCGCCCTCGCCGATCGCGAGCTCACCGTAGAGGACGCGACGGTCCTGCTGGACGCGCAGGGCGCCGACCTGCTCGCGCTGATGACAGCGGCCGACGTCGCGCGCCGCGCCGACAAGGGCGACCTCGTCACCTACGTCGTGTGCCGGAACATGAACTTCACGAACGTCTGCTACGTCGGCTGCAGCTACTGCGGGTTCTCCCGCCACAAGGACGACGCCGACGCCTACGACCACCCGATGGAGACGCTGATCGAGAAGGGTCGCGACGCCGTCGCGCGCGGCGCCACCGAGTTCTGCATCCAGGGCGGCATCCATCCGGCGAAGGATCATCGGCACTACCACGAGATCCTGACCGCGTTGAAGGCCGAGTTCCCGGACATCCACATCCATGCGTTCTCGCCCGAGGAGATCGACCACGGCCACAAGCAGAGCGGGATGGCGCTCGAGGACTACCTGCGCTGGCTGATGGACGCCGGGCTCGGCACGATCCCCGGCACCGCCGCCGAGATCCTCGACGACGAGATCCGCGAGATCATCCAGCCCCGCAAGCTGAAGACCGCGCGCTGGGTCGAGATCATCGAGGCGGCGCATCGCGTCGGCCTGCGCTCGACCGCGACCGTGATGTACGGCCACGTCGAGCAGACCCGGCACGTCGCGGCCCATCTCGGGTTGATCCGCGACATCCAGAAGCGCACCGGCGGCTTCACCGAGTTCGTCCCGCTCGGCTTCATCCACGAGAAGAACCGGCTCTACAACCACCTCGGCGCGCGGCCGGGATCGTCGGCGCCGGAAGACGTGCGACTGATCGCCGTCTCGCGGTTGTTCCTGCGGCCTCACGTCCCGAACATCCAGATGTCCTGGGTCAAGATGGGCACGAAGCTCGCGCAGATGGCGTTGCTCTCCGGCGCCAACGACTTCAGCGGCACGCTGATGGAGGAGTCGATCAGCCGCGAGTCCGGCGCCGATCACGGCGAGAACCTGCCGCCCGAAGAGATGCGCCGGCTGATCCGCGAACTCGGCCGGACGCCGGCCGAGCGCAACACGAAGTACGAGATCCTGCGCGTGTTCGAGGACCCCGCGCTCGACCCGCCGAGCCTCGAGCCGAAGCGCACCACAGAGCTGTCCGGCCCGGCGCGCTGGAGTCGGGGCGGGGACGTTCGTTCCGAAGTTCCGATGCGCGGCCGCGCGACGCTGGGGAGCTGACCGGCGGGGGGACGTTCGTTCCGATGTTCCGATGCGCGGCCGCGCGACGCTGCGGAGGCGACGACACCCCCGCGGCCGCGCATCGGAACATCGGAACGAACGTCCCCGGTCCCCCGCTCTCCGCTCCCGCTAGATCGGGGGCTGCTTGAAGGCGGTCCACCCGCCGTCGCAGGCGAGCACGGCGCCGGTGAGGCTGCGGGAGGCGTCGCTCGCGAGGAAGACGACGAGGTCGGCGATCTCGTCGGGCGTCTGCAGTCCCGTCGCGTGGCCGCGGGCGAACGCCTGCTTGAGGGCGTCGTTGCCCCAGATCAGTGCGTTCATCGGCGTGTCGACGTAGCCGGGGCAGATGGCGTTGACGCGGATGCCGCGCTTGCCGCAGCCCGGAGCGAGCGACTGCGTGAGCAGCGCGACGCCGCCTTTCGACGCGGCGTACGCATCGAGCCCGCCGAGCGGCAGCCGCGCCATGGACGAGGCCGTGTTGATGATCGAGCCGCCTCCGGCGGCGGCAATCGCGGGGATCGCCGCGTGCGCGCAGTAGAACACGCTCGACAGGTTGATGCGGATCACCTCGTCCCAGACGGCGGGGTCGATGTCCGGCGTGAAGCCGTCGCGGCCCGGCCATGCGACGCCAGCGTTGTTGTACAGCACGTGCAGGGCGCCGAACGCGCGCGTGGCTTCGTCGACGATGCGCGCCGCGTCGTCGGCGCGCCCGGCGTCCGCGGCGCGGGCTCGTGCGGCCCCGCCGTCGGCGTTGATGGCGTCCGCCGTCTCTCGTGCGCGGGCTTCGTCGACGTCGCTGACGAGGACGCTGGCGCCGGCGCGCGCGAGCGCGAGTGCGCCGGCGCGGCCGAGGCCCGAGCCGCCGCCGGTGACGAGCGCGACCTTGCCGGTGAGTGCGGCCACGTGCGGTCCTCCCGAATCGATGGCTGGGCGGGCGCGCAAGGGTATCGCAGCCTCGTCAGTCCCGGGGCGCTTCGTCGCTGAGCGCGCGCCGCAGCAGCTTGCCGCCGGCGTTGCGCGGCAGCGCCGCCACGAAGCGCCACGAACGCGGAACCTTGTAGGAGGCGAGCTGGGCGCGCGCGAAGCGTTCGAGCGCCGTCTCGTCGATGCCGCTGCCCGGGCGCCGGACGATCCACGCGCTGACGCGCTGGCCGTACACCGGGTCCGCGACGCCGGCGACGCCGACGTCGGCGACGTCCGGGTGCGCGAGCAACACGGTCTCGATCTCGGCCGGGTGGACGTTCTCTCCGCCCGTGATCAGCCGGTCGTCGCGGCGCCCGACGACGCGCAGCGCCCCGGACCCGTCGAGCACGCCGAGGTCGCCGGTGTGCAGCCACCCGCCGGCGAGCAGCGTGCGGCTCGCGTCGGGGCGACGCCAGTAGCCGGGTGTCACGGTGTCGCCGCGCACGAGGATCTCGCCGGCGCTTCCCGGCGGCAGCGCGCGCCCGTCGCCATCGGCGACGCGGAGTTCGACTCCGGGCAGCGGGCGCAGGCCGCCGCCGTCGGGGCGCAGCGGCGCCCCCGGCGGCAGCGTCGCGACCTGCGAGCAGGCTTCCGTCAGGCCATAGGTCGGAAGCACGGGCCAGCCGGCCTTGGCGGCGCGCTCCAGCAGCGGCGCCGGCGCCGGCGCGCCGCCGAGCAGCACGGCGCGCAGCGCCGGCGGCGGTGGTGCGTCTCGGAGGAGTGTCAGAACCCGTTCCAACATCGCCGGCACGAACGACGCGACGGTGATGCCGTCGCGGTCGAGCGCGTGCGACACTGCCGCCGGATCGAAGCGCTCGTGCAGGACGACCGCGCTGCCTGCGAGCACGCTGCGGGCCAGGATCGCGAGGCCCCCGACGTGACACAGGGGCAGACACGCGAGCCAGCGATCGCCCGGCAGGCTTCCGATGTGGAACGCCGAAGCGACCGCACTGGCCAGCAGGTTGCCATACGTGAGCACGACGCCCTTCGGCTCGCCGCTCGTGCCGGACGTGTAGACGATGGCGGCCGCTGCGCCGAGCACGAGCGGACGAGGCGACGGCAGCGCCGCTACGCGGGACGGCGGACGTTCCCCGTCGCGCGTCGACGTCCTGGGGGCGGCGTCTTCGAGGTGACGGTCGCGTTCGGGGACCGTGAGGCGGGGGCTCAGCGGGACGAGGAGGGCGCCGAGGAGCGAAGTCGCGTGGAACAGCTCGACGAGTTCGGCCGTATTGCCGAGCACGGCGGCGACGCGGTCGCCGGCACCGACACCCTCTGCGCAAAGCGCCGCCGCGCGCGCGAGCGCCCGGTCCGCGAGCTGCGCGTAGCTGACGGTGGTGTCGCTCGTGACGAGCGCCGGGGCGTCCGGCGTGCGCGCGGCGCGTTCGAGGATCCACGCGTTCATGCGGCCCGTCCGCGCAGCCCTGCAAGGACCCGGCCGCGCCCTTCGGCGACACGTGGAAGCGACGCCGGGTCGAGGGCGACGCCGAGTCCCGGCTGCGTCGCCGGGGACAGCGCACCGCCTTCGATGACCTCGGCCTCCGCCAGGTCCGCGGCCAGCAGCGATCCCGTCGCGAGCCCGCAGGCCGGCAGGGGTCCCGGCAGCGCAGCCGCAAGCGCCAGCGCCGCGCCGCGCGCGACGGCGCCATCGAGCAGCGTCGTCACGACGACGCCGCAGCCCGCGGCGCGCGCACGCGCGGCCGCCTGCGCCGCGGCGCGCAATCCCCCGCACGCGCTCGGCTTCAGCACGATCCAGTCCGCCGCGCGTGCCGCCAACACGCGCTCGAGGCCCGCGCGATCCGTCGCCGCCTCGTCGGCGGCGACCGGGATCGACGAGCGGCTGCGCAACCATGCGAGTCCGGCCACGTCGGCCGCCGGGACCGGCTGTTCGATCCACTCGGGCGCGTGCGATGCGAACGGCTCGATGGCGCGCAATGCACACGCTGCGTTCGGGAAGCCGCCGTTGGCATCGAGACGGATCCCGATCGCGGGTCCGACGGCGCGGCGCAGCTCCGCGACCCGCTCCCGATCCTCGGCGAGCGAGGCAGCGCCGAGTTTCAGTTTCAGCGCGCGGAAGCCGCTCGAGACCGCATGCTCAGCTGCAGCGACCACCTCGCCGGTGGTCGCCCCCGCCAGCAGCGCGTGGGTCTCGATCTGCGCGCGCGGGGTCGTTCCGAGTCGCTGCGCGAGCCACGACGCCAGCGGCAGCCCGTCGGCCTGCGCGGCGAGATCGTGGATGGCGCAGTCGAACGCGGCGCGCGCGCACGGCGCGTCGGGGGCGTCGCCTTCAGCGGTGTCGAGGAGTGCATCGACGAAGCGCGGGTCCCGGCCGAGCGCCCGCTCGCCGAGCGCCTCGAGCGCCTCGCGAGCGCGCGCGGGAGTCTCGAGGCCGAAGCCGGCGATCGGCGTGGCCTCGCCGAGCCCCGTCTGTCCGCGATCGGTGTCGAGTGCGAGCAGCACGCCGCGTCGCTCGCGCACGATGCCGTGCGCGGTCGCGAGCGGCGTGCGCAGCGGCAGGGCGAACGGAACGACGCGGGCGCGGACGATCTTCACCGCAAGCCCCCGAGTGCGAGGCCCGCGCCGAGCAGGACGCCGAAGCCGGCCGTGAGCTGCGCCGTTCCGGCCAGCGCGCCGTTCAGCCCGACGCCCGAGAGTCCGCCGGCGATCGCTCGGGCGAGACGTCCGCCGAGCGGAAGTAGCGCAAGCGGGGCGAGCACCCACGGCGCCGCAGCGCCCGCCGCGATCACCAGCGGAAGCGCGGCGAACGCCAGCACCAGCAGCGCGACGACGTAGCCGCGCGCCGCCCGCGCGCCGAGCCGCACCGACAGCGTCCTCTTGCCGATCCGTGCGTCGCCCTCGAGATCGCGGAGGTTGTTGATCGCGAGGATCGCCGTCGCGAGCAGCCCGACCGGGAGCGCGGCGGCGAGCGCCAACATCGAGCCGGCGCCGGCCTGCACGTAGTGGGTGCCGGCGACGCCGACGGCGCCGAAGAACCCGAAGACGGCGGCATCGCCGAGACCGTGATACGCCAGCGGCCACGGTCCGCCGGTATAGGCCCACGCGGCAACGAGTGCGAGCGCGCCCGCCGTCGCGATCGGCCAGCCGCCGGCCGCGACCAGCACGAGGCCGCTGCACGCTGCGGCGCCGAGCGTGACGGCGAGCCCCCTCCGCAGCGCGCGGGGCGACAGCAGCCCGAGCGCCGCAGCGCGCGGGGGACCGAGTCGCTCGTGCGCGTCGGCGCCGCGTGCGTGATCGTAGAGATCGTTCGCGAGATTCGCGGCGAGCTGCAGCAGCAACGCGGTCAGCAGAGACGCGAGCGCGAGGTCGAGTTGCGCGCGTCCCTCCGCTGCGGCGACGCCGGTGCCCGCCGCGATCGGCGCCAGCGCCGCCGGCAGCGTGCGCGGCCGGGCGGCGAGCCACCACGCCGACGGCGATCCGGGCGCCGGCAGGGCGGAGGCAACGCGAGCCGGTGTCGCCACGGGTCCGGCCGCCATCTCAGGGGCGCCACGGAAACTGCGAGAAATCCGGCGCGCGCTTCTCGACGAAGGCGTTGCGCCCCTCCTGGGCCTCCTCGGTCATGTAGAACAGCATCGTCGCGTTGCCGGCGAGCTCCTGGATGCCGGCCTGGCCGTCGCAGTCCGCGTTGAATGCGGCCTTCAGGCAGCGGATCGCGAGGGGGCTGTGCTGGAGAATGCGGCGCGCCCACGCGACGCCGGCGGCTTCGAGCTCCGCGACCGGCACCACCTTGTTGACCAGCCCCATCGCGAGCGCTTCGTCGGCGCCGTACTGCTCGCACAGGTACCAGATCTCGCGCGCCTTCTTCTGGCCGACGACGCGCGCCAGGTACGAGGTGCCGAAGCCCGCGTCGAACGATCCGACGCGCGGCCCCGTCTGGCCGAAGCGCGCGTTGTCGGCTGCGATCGTGAGATCGCACAGCAGGTGCAGCACGTGGCCGCCGCCGATCGCGTAGCCGGCGACGAGCGCGATCACCGGCTTCGGAAGCGTGCGGATCACGCGCTGCAAGTCGAGCGCATTGAGCCGCGGGACGCCGTCGTCGCCGACGTAGCCGGCGTCGCCGCGGACCTTCTGGTCGCCGCCGGAGCAGAATGCCTCGCTGCCCTCGCCGGTGAACAGCACGACGCCGATCTGCTGGTCTTCGCGCGCGCGCGAGAACGCGTCGATCAGCTCGAACAGCGTCTTCGGGCGGAACGCGTTGCGCACCTCCGGTCTGCAGATCGTGATCCGCGCGATCCCCTCGGCCTGTTCGTAGCGGATGTCGTCGTACGATCTGACGAGCTTCCAGTCGGGCTGTGTCACGGGTCGGTCCTCCTGTCGTCGAGAGCGGTGAGGAAACGCAGCGTCTCGGCGAGGAACGCCGAGGGGTTCTCGAGATGGGCGGCGTGGCCGGCGTCGGAAATCTCCGCAACGCGCGCTACCGGGGCGCAGCGGGCCAGCGTCTCGGCGATCGCGCGGAACTTCGCGTCCTCGGCGCCGACGACGAGCAGCATCGGGACCGCGAGCGCGCCGAGCGCGGAATGCAGCGGAGGCTGCGCGCCGGTGCCCATCCCGCGCAGCGACCCGGCCAGCCCGTGCGCTCGGTTGCGCAGCCGCTGGGCGCGCGCCGCCGCCAGGAACGCCGGACCGAGACGCGCCTGCGATGCGAACAGTGGCTGCGCCAGCCACCGCTCGACGAAGCGCGGCACGCCGTCACGCTCGATCGCGTCGGCGAGCGCGTCGTCGGCGCTTCGCCGCGCGGCGCGTTCGGCGGGATCGGCGATCCCGGCCGACGCGCCGATCAGCACCAGCGAACGGACCCGTTCCGGGTGTGCGACGGCGAGTCCGAGCGCAACGCGTCCGCCCATCGAGTAGCCGAGTACGTCGGCCCGCCCCGCGCCGGCGGCGTCGAGGACGCGCACGAGACTCGCGCTGCATCGCTCCATCGCGTAGGCGGCGGCTTCGCGCGGCGCATCGGATTCGCCGTGTCCGAGCAGGTCGACGGCGATCGTGCTCCGCGCGGCTGCGCGCAATCCCTCGGCGACGTCGTCGAGCGTCCGGGTCGAGCCGGTGAAGCCGTGCAGGAGCAGCACCGGCCGGCCGGCGCCACGCTGCTCGACGTGCAGCGCCGACCCGACGGGTCCGACCCGCAGCGTCCATCCCCCCATCGGCGTCGTGGCGGCGGCGCTCATCGCCCGCACTCCCGCTCTACCGCCGCGACGGCGGCGGCCCACAGCGTACGGTGATGCGCGACGTTGGCGTCGCGATCGACGCGCGCTTCCACCACCTGGAGACCCGGCTCGCCGAGACCGCCCGCGAGCGCGGCGTCGAGCGCGGACGGAGTGTCCACGCGCACGTGACGACCGCCGGCCAGCGCCGTCGCGTGCGCCAGGTCGACCCCGTGCGGGGTCGTGAACAGCTCCTCGAAGCGCACCGACTCGCCGCACTCAGCCACCGGCAGGTACGAGAAGATCCCGCCGCCGTCGTCGTTGACGACGACGCACAGCGCCGACAGCCCGTGGCGCTTCGCCGCGTGCAGGCCGCCGACGTCGTGCAGGAACGCGAGGTCGCCGGTCAGCAGCGCGAACGGCGCGCCGAGCGCTGCCGCGGCGCCGAGCGCGCTGCTGGCGATCCCGTCGATGCCGTTGGCGCCGCGGCTCACCAGCACGCGAAGCGACTTCGTCGTCGGCGGCAGGAAGGACTCGAGGTCCCGGACCGGCATGCTGTTCGACGCGAACAGCGCCGCGCCGCCCGGCAAGACCGCGCCGAGCGCGCGGACGACAGCCGGGGCGAACAGCGCCGGGGCCGCCGCGATCCCGTGGCTCAGCGCCGCCTGGGCGGCGCGCTCCGCGGCGACGAACGACGCGAGCCAGGGCCCGGCCGCGGAACTCGCGGTCTGCTCCCACTCGGCGGCGAGTGCGTCGCACAGCGCCGCGGGATCGGCGCGCACCTGCGTCGTCGCGCGCTGGCTGGGATCCCGGAAGCCCGCGTCCGGGTCGACGATCCACAGATCGGTGTCGGCGTGGCGATCGAGCCACTGCGCCGTCGCCTTGCTCGTCGGCGGCGCGCCGAAGCGGAGCACGAACTCCGGGGCGTGGCGTTCGGCGAAGCGCTCGGCGCGCAGGAACGCATCGTGGGCGCCGCACACCGGCGTGGTCGCGACGTGCGGACCCGTGCGCAGGGGAGACGCGCCGTCGGCGAGCAGCGGCCAGCCGGCCGCGCGCGCGAGCCGGGCGAGCGCCGGCGCGAGCGCCGGATCGCGGTCGTCGGGGCCGCACAGAAGGACGCCGCGCGACGTCGCGCGCATCGCGGAGAACAGGCGCTGGACCTGCGCGGCGTCCGGCCCGATCGCCGGCTCGTCGATCCGCAACGTCGGGCCTCCGTCGCGCCGGTGGCCGGCAGCGGCGTCGTCGAGGTCCGCGAGCGCCGCGGCATCGGCCGGCACCACGACGGGTGCGAGTGGCTCCCGGTACGGGACGTTCAGATGAACCGCTCCGGCCGGGCGACCGGATGCGATCGCGACGGCCCGGGCCGCCGTCGCCCGCACGTGTCGCAGCAGCTCCGCGCGCGGCTCCGGCAGCGGCAGCTCGGCGAACCAGCGCGCGTGGCTGCCGAAGAGCCGGACCTGGTCGATCGTCTGGGCAGCGCCCCAGTCTCGCAGCTCTGCGGGGCGATCGGCCGTCAGCACGACCAGCGGCACGCGCGAAAGATCCGCCTCGACGACGGCCGGCAGGAAGTTCGCCGCCGCGGTCCCCGACGTACACACGAGTGCCACCGGTCTCCGCGACGCCTTCGCGATGCCGAGCGCGAAGAAGGCCGCCGCGCGCTCGTCGAGGTGGGTCCACACGCGCAGCGCCGGCGTCTGCGCGGCGGCGATCGCGAGCGGCGCCGAGCGCGAGCCCGGGCACACGCACACGTGACGGACGCCGGCGCGCGCAAGCTCGTCGAACAGCGCGGCAGCGAACGCCGCGTTGCGGTTCGCGAGCCGGAAGAGATCGGGCTCCGAACGCGCGAGTCGAGTCGCCGTCGCCATCTACAACTCCACGAGCGCGGACAGCGCGGCGCGCAGCTTGAGCCGCGTCTCGGCGAGTTCCGCGTCCGGATCCGAGCCCTCGACGATGCCGGCGCCGGCGTACATCGTCGCGTGTCGGCCGCGCAGCAGCGCGCAGCGCAGCGCCACCGCGAACTCGCCGTCTCCGGACGGGGTCAGCCAGCCGACGCCGCCGGCGTACCAGCCGCGATCGAGCTGCTCGTGCTCGGCGAGGAACGCGCGCGCCGCGTCGCGCGGAGCGCCGCCGACGGCCGGCGTCGGGTGCAGCCGGCCTGCGAGCTGGAGCAGATCCGAGCCGGCGCCCGCGCGCAGGCGCCCTTCGATGCGGGTGTGGAGGTGTTGGATGCCGTCGAGCTGCAGGATGCCGGGGGCCTCGGGGGCGTCGAGAAACTCGCAGGCGGGCGCCAGCGCGTCGGTGATCGCCCGGCGCACGATCTCGTGTTCCGCCTGCTCCTTCTTGCTCTCCCGCAGCGCGCGCGCGAGGCGAAGATCCTCGTCCGGCGTGCGACCGCGCGGCGCCGAGCCGGCCAGCGCGCTGGCCTCGACGCCCAGGCCTTCGCGCCGGAGCAGACGCTCCGGGGTCGCTCCGACGAAGCACGTGGGCCCCGCGCCGAGGCCGAACACGAAACATCCCGGATGCTGCGCGCGCAGCGCCGCCAGCACCTGCGCGGCGTCGAAGGCGCCGCGCCGGGCGATCCGGCACGAGCGCGCCAGAACCACCTTCTCGAGATCGCCGCGCGCGATCGCCGCGAGCGCCGCGGCGACACCGCGCCGGTACGCATCGGGCGCGCGGTCGGCGAGGGCGGCGAAGCTCGGGGCGGTCGCAGGTTCGGCGCTCGGCGGAGCTCCGGCGTCCGGCGCCCGCAGGCAGCGGACGACGGCGTCGAGATCGGTGTCGGGCTCGACGCGGGCGGCGAGCACGTCGAAGCGCCGCTCGCCGCAGTCGACGCGCAATCGCTCGGGCAGCGCGAACCGCAGCGCCGGGGCGCCGGCCCACGCGCCGTGTGCGGACGCCTCGTCGCCGAACGCGAACCCGCCGAGCAGCACCGGACCGGCTTCCGGTTCGGGCGCAGCCGCATCGGGCGCCGTCGCAGCGCGGAGATCGGCAAAGAGCCGGCGTGCCGCGGCCGCTGCGTCTGCGAAGCGCGCGGCCCCGCTCGCGTCGATGCGGGCGACCTCGCCGCGCGCCGCCAGAGAGAGGCCGCGAGCCGGGACGGACCAGAACGCCCGGGCGCCGTCGGTCGTCGCGGCGAACCGCGCGAGCGGGTCGGCGGCGTCGCTCGCGCACTCGCGCCATGCAGCGAAGAGCGGGCGGCCGGCGGCTCGCGCTTCGCGCCGGACGGCGGCGAGGTGCGCGCGCAGACCGTCGGTCATCGCCGGCCTCCCGACCGCACCGCCGTCAGAAGCTGCGCGGTACCGAGCAGGAAGCGCCGCTTGCGCACGTCGTCGAAGCCGGCGTCGCGCAGCATCGCGAGCAAGGCCGGCTCGTCCGGCAGATAGCTCGTCGAGCGGGGCAGGTACGCATACGCGGCGCGGTCCGAGAGCCAGCCGCCGATGCGCGGCACCACGCGATCGAAGTAGAAGGAATGCCCGGCCGCAACGACGCGCGACGGCGGCCGGTCTACGTCGAGCAGCGCGATCCGCCCCCCCGGCGCGAGCACGCGCGCGAGCTCGGTGAAGACCGGCGGCAGTGCCGTGAAGTTGCGCAGCGCGAAGCCACACACGACGGCGTCGAGGGCCGCGTCCGGCAACGGGAGCGCCGCCGCGTCACCCTGCGTGAAACGGGCGGCCACGCCGCGGCGCTCGGCGCCGCGTAGCATTTCGCGGGCGAAGTCGATCCCGACGACACGCGCACCGCGCGCCGCCGCCTGCTCGGCGAGGTCTCCGGTGCCGCAAGCGAGATCGAGCAGGCGATCGTCGGGTCCGACGGAGATGGCAGCGAGCGCAACGCGCCGCCAGCGCTGATCGAGACCCGCTGTCAGCAATCGGTTCAGCGCGTCGTAGCGGGGCGCGATCCGGTCGAACATCGACTGCACGGCGGCGCGCTTTGCGGCTCCGGTCGGGAGCGCCGGACCCGGGGTTCGCGGGAGCGCGCTCATCGCCAGCTCACGTCGAGCCGGGCGCTCTCGGTGGCGGCGATCGCCTCGCGCAGCGCGTCGCTCTCGCCGGCGCCCTCGAGCCGATCGAGCGCGCGACTCACGAGCGTGCGCTGGAAGAACAAGGCCACGAGCTTCGTGACCTGCGGCAGCAGCGCGCGGAACTGGGCCGTCACGACGGGATCCTCGGATCGCCGCGCGCCGCGATGGCGCACGTGCCGATCGAACAGCTCGATCGCTCGCTCCGCGACGTCCTGCGTCGCGCGCGCGTGCTGGACGGCGAGGTCGATGAGCTCGTGCAGGGGGATCCCCGCGCCGAGCAGCGCGAGGCCCGAGCGCGCCATGTCGAGATCGGCCTCGCTGAAACGCTCCTCGTCGCCGACCCGGATCGGCTGCACGAGGCCCGCCGACTGCGCGGCCGTGATCAGCGCTTCCGGGATCCCGGCCTCGGCGGCGAGCTCCGCGCGCGTCAGGGTGCGGCGGCCGACCTGCTCGGCGACCAGCGCGGACAGCAGCGGTTCGCGGTCGCCGTCGGCCTGGCCCTCGGCGTCGAGAACGCGGCGGATCAGCTGCAGCGAGAGGCCATCGGCGAGCAGCCCCCGGATCCGTCGCAACCGTTCGAGATGCGCGTCGTCGTACAGCGCGATCCGGCCCACGCGCTGCGGCGGCGGCAGCAGTCCGCGGCCCTGGTAGAAGCGGATCGTGTCGATCCGGACACCACTGCGGGTCGCGAGTTGGTCGATTCGATACTGCATGTAGATATTATTAGAGCATTCACTAGAGAGGTCCAGAGGATCGAATAAAATAACTAGAGATTTTCTGGACAAATACCAGGATCCATTTAGTCTCCTCCGGCGCGCCCAAGGAGAGACACATGTCCCGAGCGACTTCGACCTGCTCTGCGATCGGATTCTCATTTCTTCTGACCCTCGCCCTCTCGGCCCCCGCGCCGGCGGCGGACTACGAGGCCAAGGCCTCCACCGGCGACATCGTCGCCGTCGCGAAGCAAGCCGGGAGCTTCGGAACGCTCCTCACGGCCCTCGAGGCCGCCGGTCTCGTAGGAACCCTCCAGGGCGAGGGCCCCTTCACCGTCTTCGCCCCGACCGACGAGGCCTTCGCGAAGATCCCCGCCGACGACCTCGCGGCGCTGCTCGCGGACAAGGAGCAGCTGCGCGCCGTCCTCACGTACCACGTGGTGGCCGGCAAGGTGATGGCGGCCGACGTCGTGAAGCTCGACAGCGCCACCACCGTGCAGGGCAGCACCGTCGACATCGACGCCAGCGACGGCGTCCGGGTCGACGGCGCGCGCGTCACGACTGCCGACGTGCCCGCGTCGAACGGCGTGATCCACGTGATCGACACGGTGATCCTGCCCAAGGGCTGATGCGCGAGGCGGCGGGGCGGCCCCTGCTCGACTCCGCCCCGCCGCCTATGCTCCCGGTCTCGTCGGCGCCTCACGCGCCGGCGAAACCAGGAGGCGAAGGATGCGCCGCATTCCCGGGATCTTCGGAGCGATCCTCTGCTCGTTCGGCCTCGCGCTGGCGGCCGCCGCGGCGGAGGTCACCGTGACGGTCGGCCACAGCCGGATCGATCCGTCGCAGGTGAAGGTCCGGGCCGGTGACACCGTCGTGTTCCACAACGTCGACGAGATGCCGGGCGGCCATACGATCGCCGCCAAGGACGGCTCGTTCTCGAGTCCCCCGCTCGCGAAGGACGAGAAGTGGAGTCACACCTTCGAGGCGCCCGGCACCCACGAGATCCACATCGAGCAGCACCCGAACGCGGTCGGAGAGATCGTCGTCGAGTAGGAGACGGTCCGTGGCCGGAGGATGGTTGCCGCGTCGCCTCGCCGCGAGTCTGCTGATCCTAGGGCTCGCCTGCGACGGCAGCGCCGTGTCGGATCCGGTCTCGACCCGCTGCCGCGAAGCGGCCGCGCAATGTCAGCTGCCCGAGGGCCCCCTCGGCGTCTGCGAGCGCCGCCCCTGTGGAGTCGGCGAAGACGGACCTTGCTTCGCGTGCGTCCCGCAGCACTGACCCATCGATCGGAACCGGTCACTCCGTCTGGGAGCGCGCTCCGTCCGACTCCGGCCGCTTCCGGGCGTCGAGGACGGCTCGGACGCGCGCGCACAAGTCGGCCGCCGAGAACGGCTTCTCGAGGAACGAGGACTCGGCGGTCAGCACGCCGTGTCGCAGAACGGCGTCATCTGTGTAGCCGGAGACAAAGAGGACCGGGAGTTCCGGCACCCGCGCTCGGACCACATCGGCCAGCTCGCGACCGCTCATCCCCGGCATGACGATGTCCGTCACCAGCACGTCGATCTCGTCCGCCCGCGCCTCGAAGAGCGCCAGGGCGTCCGCTCCGTGGCGCGCTTCGATGACCTGGTAGCCGGCGCCGGCGAGCGCCCGCCGTTCGAATGCGCGGACGGCGTCCTCGTCCTCGACCAGCAGCACCGTCTCGGTGCCGGCCGCTTTCGTGACGAGCGCGGGAGCGTGCTGGCGCTCGGCGGTGTCGTCTACGTGCGGGAGGTAGATCTCGAAGCAGGCGCCCTGACCGGGCGTGCTGCGGACGGTCACATCGCCACTGAACTGCTTCACGATGCCGTACACGGTCGAGAGGCCGAGCCCCGTCCCCTGTCCTGGCTCCTTCGTCGTGAAGAAGGGTTCGAAGATCCGGGTCATGACGTCCGGGTCGATGCCCTTCCCGGTATCGCCGACCGCCAGTCGCACGTACCGCCCCGGAGGCAGTTCCGTCGGTCCGCAGGCCTCCGTGCCGGCGAACTCCACGTCCGCCGTCGCGATCGTCAGGCGTCCGCCCGTCGGCATCGCGTCCCGCGCGTTCACCACCAGATTGAGCAAGACCTGGTCGAGCTTCGCGGCGTCGACGCGGATGTGGCCGAGGCCCGGCTGGAGGTCGACGACGAGCTCGATGTCCTCGCCCGTCAGCCGGCGCAACATGTCCTCGCTCGTCCGGATCCGAGCGTTGAGATCGACGATCCGCACGTCCACGACGACGCGGCGACTGAACGCGAGCAGCTGGCGCGTGAGGGCCCCGGCGTGATCGGCCGCCCTCCGGATCTCGTCGACCAGTTCGCGGTCGGGATCGCCCGGCGCGAAGCGATTGCCGAGCAGCTCGCCGTACCCCTCGATCACCGTGAGCACGTTGTTGAAGTCGTGCGCGACGCCGCCGGCGAGGCGACCGAGCGCCTCCATCTTCTGCGATTGGAGCAACTGGGTCTGCAACAGGCGCTTCTCGGTGACGTCGTTGACCACGACCAGCGCACCGGTCGGGGAACCCTGATCGTCCCGGAGCGCGACGGCAGAGATGTCCGTCCAGAGGACACTGCCATCGTCGCGCTGGAGTCGGATGTCCTCGCGGGCGGGTTGGCTCGCGAACAGCGCCGCGAAGTCGACGCGTCGCTCCTCGCGCTCCGCGGCCGGAATGAAGTCGAGAAACGAGCGACCGAGCAGCGCTTCGACCGAACAGCCCAGCATGTCTGCGAGCTGCGCATTGGCGAACGTAGTCCGACCGGTGAGATCGCTGGTCCAGACGCCCTCGCGGGTCGTTTCGACGATCGATCGGTAGCGCTCCTCACTGTCGCGCAGTTCTTTCTCGGTCCGGACCTGTTCGGTGACGTCCTGTGCCATGGCCGCGAAGCCGGCATAGTGGCCTTCGTCGTCGAAGAGAGGCGTGTTGATCCAGTCGCAGAGGATCCGCCTTCCGTCCCGCGTCCGATTCTCGTTGCGATGGCTGATGGAAGCCTGCGGTTGTTCGCGCATCTGCCGCAGCAAGGCACGGATGCCGTCGCGAGCGTCCGGCGGGACGACCAGATCGACGGCATCCCTGCCGACGGCCTCCGCGGCGCTCCAGCCGAACATCCGTTCCGCCGCCGGGTTCCAATCCACGATGCGAGACGACGCATCGCCCATGATGTAGGCCAGCGGCATCAGCTCGACGTGGAGGCGCAGCCGCTCGAGGTGCTGCCGGCTGGTCGCCTCCGAGGCTCGGCGCTCTTCCTCGGCGCGACCGCGGTCCAGGAACAGGGCGAGCTGGCTGGCGATCGCCTGCAGCGTGGTCACCAGTTCCTCGTCGTACGCTTGGCGCGCTTCGCTCCCGAGTTCCAGCACGCCGACGAGTTCGCCGCCACTCCGGATCGGGATCCCGACGGCCCAGCGGGAGGGCTCGTGGCGGTGGGGATGGGTCGGCGCAGGCGGGGACTCCGTCGTCTCGCCGTCGATCCAGAGGGGCGTGGCCGCGGACCAGACGCGGCCCGGAAGACCCTGCCCGAGTCGGGTCTCGGAACCCGAGATTGTCACGAGCGGCGTCTGCACCTCCGCGGGCGGCCAGGTCGCCGTACAGCGCAGCGTCTCCGCATTGCGTAGCCACAGGGCCGCCCGTGGCCAGCCGAGCGTCTCGCAGAGGCTGCGCAGCAGCTCCGGAGCTGCGTCGATCAGCGAGCCCGTTCGAGACAGCGCGGCGGCGGCCGAGACCTGGGCGCGCAATCGCTGCTCGAGCCGCATTCTCGGCGTCAGATCGAGAATCGAAGCGATCCACTCGTGGAGGCGACCCGGCATCCGCGCAAGCGAGATGAGGACGGGCACCCGGGAGCCGTCCCGATGCCAGTACTCCTTCTCGTACGGACGCGAGCGGCCGGTTGCGATCGCCTCCTGCATGGCGGTCAGGTCGCGCGGCCGGTACTCGGCGGGCGTCTGTTCGTTCCAGTCGAAGCGCGCTGCGTCGAGATCCTCCCGCGTGTACCCCAGCATCGCCAGGAAGTAGTCGTTCGCTTCGAGCAGGCGACCGTCGACATGGGCGCGCACGACGCCGATGGGACTCTCCTCGATGAGGCGGCGCAGGCGTTCCGCGCTCTCGTCGAGAGCGACGGGCAACCCATTCGAGTCGTCCGGGATCGGAGTGCTGATACCCGCACAGCCGATCCGCCGTCCCGCGCGGTCGAACTTCGGTGCGAGGCGCGTGAGGAACGGGCGTCCGCCCCACTTGGTGCGCACGACCATCGTCTCGCCGGCGAGCGCGCGGTCGAAGGCGGCGAGAAAGGAATGCCCGTCGGCGAGCCGGAAGACGTCGGCGACCGAACGTCCGATCAGCTCCTCGACGCGTGCGCCGAGTCGCTGGATACCGGCTCCGCCCGCGGCGGTGACCCGACGCTCGCAGTCGACCGCCCAGAGCGTCACGTCGAGCGCCGTGAGGAGATCGTCGACCGGTCGGATGTCGGTCCCCGTCCGCTCGGCCGAGACGCCGGCAGGGCTCGGATCGGTTTGCCTGCTCATCGTCCCGGTGGATCGGTGGCCCGGCCCGACGAATGAAGCTGCGCATGCCGGTGCCTGCGACCGGGAAGGGCGCTGGGGCTCCTCTCCCACGCGAAAGCAGCTCCGCAGGCGCCCGAGTGTCCTGTCTCAGAGGTCCGCTGCATTCGATCGCGCCTCCGGTCCGCTCGCCGCGCTGCGCTCCCTCGCCGTAGCGACGGCGATCCCTCGGTCGCGCGCCTTGCGAGCGGCCCGGAGACGCGATCTCGGTGCCCTCCAAGCCAAGCGAAAGGCCTCGAGAATCCGACGGCGGGCTCCTGAGACAGGGCACTAGACTCTGGACGATGGCGCTTTCCGCGTTTTCGCCTGCAACGCGGTCTTGGTTCGAAGCCCACTTCGCGGCGCCGACTCCGGTGCAGCAGGAGGGCTGGGCGCGGATCGTCGCGGGAGAGCACGCGCTGCTGCTCGCGCCGACCGGGAGCGGCAAGACGCTGGCCGCGTTTCTCGCGTGCATCGACCGGCTCGCGTTCGGTCCCGCCCCGGTAGGGCCGGCCGGTGTCCGCATTCTGTATGTGTCCCCGCTCAAGGCGCTGGCCTACGACATCGAGCGAAACCTCCGGGCGCCGCTCGGCGGAGTGCAGAGCGCGGCACCGGCGGTCCGGATGCCGCGTGTTGCCGTCCGGACCGGAGACACGTCGCCGGCCGAGCGGGCGGCGCAGCGGCGGAAACCCGCCGAGATCCTCGTGACGACCCCGGAGTCGCTCTATCTGATCCTCGGTTCGGCGCAGCGCGAGACACTGCGCAGCGTCGAGACGATCCTGGTCGACGAGCTCCATGTGCTGGCGCCGAGCAAGCGCGGCGCGCACCTGGCGCTGTCGCTCGAGCGGGTCGCGGCGCTCGCCGCGCACGACCCGCAGCGGATCGGCCTGTCGGCCACGGCCCGCCCCGTCGCCGAAGTCGCGCGCTTCCTCGGCGGCGATCGCCCCGTCACCGTCGTCGACTGCACCACGCGCCCGCTCCTCGACCTCGAGATCCGCGTCCCCGTCCCCGACATGACCTCCCCGTCGCCGAACAGCCCGTCAAGAAAGGGGCCGGGTTGGAAACGTCAACTTTTCCGGGACCGGCCCTCGGCGGCGCACTCGCTGTCCCCGGCCGCGGCCGGGGACGACGTGTCGCTGGATCCCATTCTCGGCCTGTGGCCAGCGATCGAGTCGCAGCTCCTCGAGCAGATCCTCGCGCACCGATCGACGATCGTGTTCGTCAACAGCCGTGGAACGTGCGAGCGGCTGTGCGCGCGCCTGAACGAGCTCGCCGCCGAGACGGGCGCCTGCGCCGGGGATCTCGTGCGCGCGCACCACGGGAGTGTCGCCCACGGCACCCGCAAGGAGATCGAGGAGGCGCTGAAGGCCGGCCGGCTGCGCGGCATCGTCGCGACGTCCAGCCTGGAGCTCGGCATCGACATGGCGGCCGTGGACCTGGTGCTGCTCGTCGAGTCGCCGGGAGCCGTCGCACGCGGTCTCCAGCGCATCGGTCGCGCCGGGCACGGGGTCGGGGAGGTCAGCTGCGGGCGGCTGTACCCCAAGCATCGCGGCGATCTTCTCGAAGCCACCGTCGTGTGTCGCGGGATGCAGGACGGCGCCGTCGAAGCGCTGTCGATCCCGCGCAACCCACTCGACGTGCTCGCACAGCAGATCGTCGCGATGTGCGCGGGCGACCGCTGGCAGGTCGCCGACCTCGAACGCGTCGTCCGCCGGGCGGCGAACTTCCACGATCTGTCGCGCCCCGCGCTGCTCGCCGTGCTCGAGATGTTGTCCGGCCGCTATCCCTCGACCGACTTCGCCGAGCTCCGCCCTCGTCTGCTCTGGGATCGCGCGGCCGATCGGCTCGAGGCGCGCCGCGGCGCCGGCCAGCTGGCGCTGCTGTCCGGGGGAACGATTCCCGACCGCGGCCTGTTCGGCGTCCACATCGGTCGCGATGGCCCCCGCATCGGCGAGCTCGACGAAGAGATGGTCTACGAGACGCGCCCCGGCCAGACGATCACGCTCGGCGCGTCCACGTGGCGCGTGCTCGAGATCACGCGCGACCGCGTTGTCGTCACGCCGGCGCCGGGAGAGGTGGGCCGGCTTCCATTCTGGCGCGGCGACGGCCCCGGTCGCCCGCGCGAGCTCGGCCGCGCGCTCGGCGCCTTCCTGCGCGAGCTGGGCGAACGCGAACCCGACACCAGCGAGGCATGGCTGCGCGCGGAGTGGCGGCTGGATGGCTTCGCCGCGCGCAATCTGTCCGACTACGTCGCCGAGCAGCGCGCGGTCACCGGAACGTTGCCGACCGACCGTGCCCTCACCATCGAGCGCTTCCGCGACGAGCTCGGCGACTGGCGCGTGTGCATCCTGTCTCCGTGGGGCGCGCGGGTCCACGCGCCGTGGGCCCTGGCATTGGAGGCGCGCCTCTCCGAGCAGGCCGGGTACGCGGTCCAGACGCTCTACACCGACGACGGCATTGCGCTTCGCTTCGCAGACGCCGAACAGCCTCCGAACCTGGCGCTCCTGCTCCCGGATCCCGAGGACATCGAGGAGCTGGTCCTCGCCCAGCTCGGGCACTCCGCGCTGTTCGCAGCGCAGTTCCGGGAGAATGCCGGGCGCGCGCTGCTGTTGCCCCGACGTCGGCCCGGGACGCGCACGCCGCTGTGGGCACAGCGCCTGCGCGCGCAGAATCTGCTCGCGGTGGCGCGCCGGTTTCCGAACTTCCCGATCGTGCTCGAGACGTACCGCAGCTGCCTGCAGGACGTCTTCGACCTGCCCGGGCTCGCGACCCTGTTGCGCGGGGTGCAAGCCCGCGAGATCCGCGTCGACGAGGTCGAGACGTCCGTGGCTTCGCCGTTCGCCCGTTCGCTCGTCTTCGCCTACACGGCGGCGTATCTCTATCAGGGAGACTCGCCGGCTGCCGAGCGCCGCGCGCAGGTGCTCGCGCTCGACCGCAACATGCTGCGCGATCTGCTCGGGGAGGAGAGCCTGCGCGAGTGGCTGGATGCGCGCGCGATCGCCGACGTCGAGGCCGAGCGGCAGGGAACGGCCGTCGGCACCCGAGCGCAGCATGCGGACGACCTCCACGATCTCCTGCGCCGGGTCGGCGACCTCGCCGACGCCGAGGTCGCCGCGCGCTGCGACGGCGCCGCGCCGGCCTGGCTCGCCGAACTCGAACGGGCGCATCGGGTCGCGCGCGTGCGGATCGCCGACGCATCGCGCTGGATCGCGATCGAAGAGGTGGCTCTCTACCGCGATGCGCTCGGCTGTGTGCCGCCGGTAGGGGTCGCCGCGGCGCTGCTCGAGCCGGTCGACGATGCGGTCGGGCAGCTGCTGACGCGCTTTGCGCGCACTCACGGCCCGTTCGTCACCGACACGGTGGCGCGTCGATATGGGTTGCAGCGGGCGCAGGCCGAGACGTTGCTCGAGGCGCTCGCGGCCCGCGGTCGCCTGCTCGGCGGCGAGTTCCATCCCGAGGGATGCGATCGCGAGTGGTGCGATCCGGAGGTCCTGCGCCAGACGCGGCGTCGAACGCTGGCGCGACTGCGCGGCGAAGTGGCGCCCGTCGCGGCGGCCGTGCTCGCCCGCTTCCTGCCACAGTGGCATGGAATCGGGGCTGGAGCGACCGGCGAACGCCGGCTCGACGACGTGCTGTCCCAGCTCGAAGGGATTCCGCTGCCGTTCTCGGACCTCGAGCGGGCCATCCTGCCCGCGCGCGTTCCCGACTTCGATCCGCGGCAGCTCGACGAGCGCGGCGCGCGCGGCGAGCTCGTCTGGGTGGGCGCCGGTGCGCTCGGCGAGCGCGATGGCCGCATCGTGTTGCTCCGCCGCGAACGGGCCGCGCTGCTGCTCGGAAGCGATGCGACCACACGATCCGCAGCCTCCGATTCCCCGCTCGAGACCGCGCTGCTCACGCACCTCGAACGGAGCGGCGCGAGCTTCTTCGGCGAGCTGCTCGCGAGCACCCGCGCGGGCCGATCCGCCGACACCGAACCCTCCGAGCGCGAGGTGCTCGACGCACTCTGGACGCTGGTGTGGGCCGGCGCGATCACCAATGACACCTTCGCGCCGCTGCGGGCGCTCGTCTCGCGCGGCACGCGACCGCGTCCGGGGCGCAGCGATGCCCGGCTGCGCAGCGCGCGCGCCGCCGCCACGGTCGCCGGCCGCTGGTCACTCGTCTCGCAGCTGGCGCCGGCGCCGGTCGAGCCGACGCGCCGAGCCCACGCGCGCGCGCTGCTGCTGCTCGATCGCTGGGGCATCGTTGCGCGCAACGTCATGGACGTCGAGGCGATGCCCGGCGGCTTCGCCGCGGTCTACCCGGTGCTGCGCGCGATGGAGGAGTCCGGCCAGCTGCGCCGCGGCCACTTCGTCGACGGGCTCGCCGGCGCGCAGTTCGCGTTCTCCGGCGCGGTGGACCGGTTGCGAGCGGCGCGTCTCGTTGCGGGCAGCGCGAATCGGCCGGAGGCCGTCGTGCTCGCTGCCTGCGATCCCGCCAATCCGTTCGGCTCGCTGTTGCCCTGGCCCGCGCCGCGCACGAGCGACGCCCGGCCGCGTCGGGCCGCCGGAGCGTTCGTCGTGGTCGTCGATGGCGCGCCAGCGCTGTTCCTCGATCGCGGCGCCCGTCAGGTCGCGAGCTTCGCGACGGCGCACGAGGCTCCCGAGGTCCTGATTGCCGCTGCCCGCGCCGTGCGCGTTCTGCTGCTCGACCGCCGCCGGCGCGCACTCCGGATCGAGCGCATCGATGGGGAGTCCGCGCTGACGTCGCCGGTTCGCGATGCCTTCCTGCACGCCGGCTTTCGAGCCGACTACAAGGGCCTCACGCTCGACCGCTTCGCAGCGGAATCAGCGAACAGTCCCCCGTGAGACGCACGGCCGGTCTCGAGCGGCCTTCCTCCCGGCTCCTCGGCGCGATCCGCTAGCGTTCCTGCTCCGCCATGTCTGTCACCGCGATCCTGGCCGGTCTGCTCGGAGGCATCGGGCTCTTCCTGCTCGGGATGCGTCTGATGACCGATGGCCTCAAACTCGCCGCCGGGGAGTCGCTGAAGCGAATCCTCGCCACCGGCACGGGAACCCCGCTGCGGGGGCTGCTGGCCGGCGGGCTGATGACGGCGCTCGTGCAGTCGTCGAGCGCCGTCACGATTGCGACGATCGGCTTCGTCAACGCGGGGATGCTCGATCTCGGACGCGCCGTCACCGTGGTGATCGGCAGCAACGTCGGCACGACGATGACGAGCTGGATCGTCGCGCTGCTCGGCGTCAAGGTGCAGGTGGGAGTCTTCGCGGCGCCGCTGGTCGGCGCCGGGGCCTTGCTGCATCTGGTGGCGCGTGGATCGCGGCGCGGTCCGCTGGGAGATGCGATCGCCGGCTTCGGGCTGTTCTTCCTCGGCATCGAGTTGCTGCGCAGCGGCTTCGAAGGCCTGGGGGGCGCCGTCGACCTCGGCGCCTGGGCGCTGCCCGGTGTCGCGGGTGCAGCGATCTTCGTCGTCATCGGCGTCGTACTGACGACACTCACGCAATCCTCCAGCGCCGCGATGGCGCTTACGCTGACGGCGGCGGCGGGCGGGGTGATTCCGCTCGAGGCCGCCGCGGCCGCGACGGTCGGGACCAACCTCGGAACCACGTCGACCGCAGTCCTGGCCGCGATCGGGGCCACGCCGAATGCCCGACGCGTCGCCGCCGCGCACGTGCTCTTCAACGTCGCCGCGTCCGCCGTGGCCTTGGCGATCCTGCCGCTGCTGTTGATCGCGGTCGACACGTTGCAGGAGGTGATCGGACTCGACGGCACTCCCGTGACGCTGCTCGCGCTGTTCCATACCACGTTCAACGTGCTCGGCGTCGCCCTGATCTGGCCATGGGAACATCGAATGGTGTCGTTCCTCGCCGCTCGCTTCCGCTCCGCGGAGGAGGACGAGTCGATGCCCCGTTTCCTCGATCGCACGTTGCTCGGAACACCGGATCTCGCGTTGGCGGCGCTGGCCAACGAGTTGACGCACACGCGGAGTCTCGCGCACCGGATGGCGCGGACCGCGGTGACCCGCGGGTTCGCGGCGCAGCGCGAGCTGGCGCTGCAGCGAGGCGCCCTCGCGTCGCTGTCCGCGGCGGTAGCCGAGTTCACGGCGGGCTTGGCGCGGAGCTCGCTGCCGGAGACGCTGGCCGAGCTGCCGCCGCTGGCCTTGCAGGTGGCGCGGGATCAGCTGCTGGTCGCGGACCTCGCCCTCGAGCTGTCGGTCCTGCGCGAGCGATCGCTCGGATCGAGCGCGCTCGCGGATCTCGTCTCTCGCTACGAGGGTGAGGTCGTCGCCGTCGTCGAGACGGCGGGCGCCGAGGCGTTCGAGGAGGAGGCGGTGCGCGCGGCGCAACAGCGGGTCGAGAGGAGCTATCCGTTGCTCAAGGCGCAGCTGCTGAGCGCCGGTGCCCGCGGCGAGCTGCCGATGGAGCGTCTCAGCGACGGGCTCGACCGGATCCGCACCGGCCGGCGCCTCGCCGAGCACGTCGAGAAGGGCGCGCGCCACCTGGCGCTGCTCCGGACGGTCAAGACGGAGCTGTCCGATTCCAACTGACCGCGGCGCGCCTCGGTCCCTTGCGGGCACCGGTGAGCGCTTCGATCTCCGACCGGATCACGGCGAGGCGTTCTGCGAGCGCAGGGCGCGACGCCAGCGCGGCTTTCAGCGCGCGCGGCGCGTTGGCCACCGCCGGATGGCTACGTCCGAAGGTCCGTCCGATCTGCTCTATCGACGCGTCCGTGTGTTGCATGCACAACACCATCGCGATCTGCCTCGGAACCAGCACCTCGCGGCGTCGCGAGCGCGACGCGAGCGCCGCGGGCGTCAGCTGGAAGTGCGTCGCGACGAGTTCGGCGATCCGTGCGGGCTCGACGGTTCCGCTGGCGCTGCGCGGCGTCAACTTGCGCAGCGCCAGTTCGACGAGCTCGAGGTCGATCGGCCGGCGCAGCAGCGACGCCGTCGCCAGAACCTGCACCACCGCGGATTCGAGATCCCGCACGCTGCCTGCGGCCGCGGCGACGATTCGTTCGACGCAAGCCGCTGGGAGGGCGACGCCGGCTTCGCCAGCGCGTGCGTTCAGGATGGCGCGGCGGAGCTCTGGGGTGGGGGGTTCGATCTCGGCGCACAGGCCACTGGCCAGGCGGGAGGCGAGGCGAGGATCGAGATCCGGGATCTCCCGGGGCAGCTGCTCGGCGGTCAGCAGGACGCGCGCGCCGCGACGCACCAGCTGTTCGAGCGTGTGGAGCAACTCGAGCTGGGTCTGGCGTTTGCCGCGCAGGAACTGCACGTCCTCGAGCACCAGGACGTCGCAGTGCTCGCGATAGCGCCGCTTGAGCGCGTCGGTGCTCTGCGAACGGATCGCCGCCATCAGCTCGTTGGTGAACTGTTCGGCCGAGACGTACAGCGCGCGTTCACCCCGAGCACGGACCTCGCGCGCCACGGCGGCAGCGAGGTGCGTCTTGCCGAGCCCCGATGCCGCGACGAGATAGAGCGGACTCACAGCCAACTGGCGACCGCGGGCCAGCGCGGCGCAGGCCTCGCGCGCCAGCGCATTGCCGGGCCCGACGACGAAGCTCGCGAAGTCGTGCGGCGGCAGATCGGCGTCTGGTGCAGCGTCGACGAGCGCGATCGGCGCCGCCGAAGGGACCGCCCTCGCACTCGAAGCCCCGGTCCGCAGGACCTCGAGCGAGCGGCTGGCACCCGCCGGCGCCGTCGCGTTCGGCGCTACGCCGACGCGCAACGCCACGGGAAGAGGGGCGCCATTGGCCTCGGCGGCATAGCGCTCGATCCGCGCGAGATAGCGCTCGCGAACGCGCTCCCGATGGAACGCGTTCGGGCACACGAGGGAAAGACCCTCGGGTGTCGGCTGGTCGGCGATGGGCTCGATCCAGGCCTCGAGCGCGAGGGACGGCAGCTCCTCGCGCAGACGAGCGAGGACAGCCTTCCACACCGCGCTCGTCTGCCCGGAGGCGGACGACGCCCTTTCGACCTGAGGGGGGCAGGTCATCGGTGTGATTCTCAGAGGTTTTTCGGGGTCGGTACGGAGGTTTTCCGCACGTGAACCGCCGGACGCGGAGCGGAGTAGACCATACGGGCCGGTCGCGCGCAAGAGGGGAAAGCGGCGATCGGAGCGCGTCTGCGACACGCGCATGAGACGCGCTAGAACAGCGGCTCAGCGTCGCGAAACCTTCGTTTGCAAACGGGAACCGGTTTGCATTCCGGGGAGTTTCCGGCGCTTCGCAACGTGGTCAGAGGCCTACCCGGGAGCGCTCCGTGGGCGTCTGGGGCCGATCCCTGCACATGTTCGAATCTCTTGATCTCTCCTATTTTCTAACGGAATCGATAAAATTCGCGATTTCAATGCAAGGTCCGCGAAGGGACCGATGAGCCGCCACCGAGCTCCGCCACGAGGAACTCGAGCAGCGCGACGAGCTGCTGGCAGCGCGCGAGCGCGCCGGTCGTCTCGAGCAAACCCTGTTTCTCGGCAGGCGCCAGATCGAGCAGTTGACAGAGCAGGTCGACGAAGTAGACGTCGTCGATGCCCGAGAAGCGACGAGGGTCGAGCGGCCGCGCGTCACCGGGTGCCGTGAGGCGCAACAGCTGCGAGAGCAGATCGATCGCGTCCGCTCGCAGGCCCTGGAGCGGAATGCCCTCGCGCCGTTCGTCGAACGGGTCCTCGAGTGGCACCACGCGCGCCACTCGATACAGGCGATCGCCCTCGCGCGCTGGTTCCTCGACGATCCGGAATCGGTGGGTGCCGCGCAGCACCAGGTCGTAGCGGCCGTCTTCACGGCGCACCGCCTCTTCGATCACGCCCGCACAGCCGACGCTGAACAGGGGGGGATCGCCGGTCATTGCACTGACGAATTCCGGCCGGACGGCGACCATGCCGATCCGTCGAGCGCCTGCGAGCGCGTGCGCACTCAGCTGGCGGTAACGCGGCTCGAAGACGTGCAGCGGAACCCGACCGTGCGGGAACAGCGCGACGCTCGCCAGCGGAAACAGCGGGATCTCGACCGTGCGCGCCGACTCCGACACGCATCCAAGATAGCCTCGGCATCGCTTCACGCGAAGCGGCGTCGACCGGAGACTCCGCTTCCGATCCCTACGCGATCGCTGCGCGATTCACCCGGCGATCGATGTCGGAGCAGCTCGCGCTGTTCTGGATCCGGTTGGGGCGAGCCAACGATCGCGAGGGTCGCGGAGGGCTTTCAACCCTCGGGTCGAGCCTCGTTCGCCTTGTCGTAGTCCTCGAGCGTATTCGGACCCTCGAGGACCTGCGCCTTGATCGAGTCGCAGGCAATGGCCTTGTCCAGGATCTCGCGCAGGAGCCCCTCGACCGTGAGCTCGTCGTACTCGGCCAGCGCGTCCTCTAGGGACGGGCCGGAGATCGTGAACTGGAGCGTGGCCTTGATCTTGACGTCCATCTCGGTGTCGGTCTCGCTGTCGTTGCTCACAGGTTGGCTGGCGAAGCGGCCCGCCTCGCAGGCCGGCCCCTCGCGGGTCGGCCGTTCGCGAAAAGTAGAATGGCCGAACGGGAGGCCAGCCGACCTCGTCGGCTCGGCAAACTCGCGGATCCGCTCGGCAGCTTCCGCTCGACGTGTCCGCCACGTACGCCGCAACCCTACGGCGTCACTTGGAAATCTGGCTCCGGACGGGCGCAATGTACCGGACGGCCGCGCCGCCGGCCATGGAATTTCAGGGTTTTTTCGCCGGTTCAGAGGCCGCGAACTTCGTGCCGGAGTTCGCAACGCGCGTGCAATGCTGCCAAAGCCAGTGCGCCGAAAGCCGTGGCTCCGAATAGCCAGACCGAAAGCTGATGAAGGCGGGCGAACCGAACACCCGCAGTGGCCGCGAGAGCCGGGTCTGCGAGGTCGATCGCGGCGACTGCCGGCGATACTCCGAAGTGGTTGATCGCGCAGAGGGAGCCGAGCAACAGCGGAACGATGATGGCGGCGCGACCGCGCCCCAATAGTCCCCCGAGGGCCGAAAGCGCCAGCGCGACGCCGATTCCGCCCAGCTGTAGCGGACCGAGCACGCGGCCGATCAGTTGGGCAGCGGTGCCGGGGTCTGGCACCGCAACGAAGGCCGCTCGGGCGACGACCGCGCCGAACAGCAGCATCGCCCCGATCCATCCGCCGAGCAGCAACCAGAGCAGGGGGCGGAGAAGAATGCGGGCGGACGTCGGCACGGCACGCGATCTTCGGCGATCGACCGGCACTGCACAAGGCGGAACGGGAGCTTTGGAGATCTGGGGGCGAACGATGCGCGAGGGGATGCGAGGGCGCGTGGCCGCAGTGCGCCGCTGGCTGGTGGATCGCATCGTCGGGTATCTGACCGAGCCGCTCCCCGGCTACGAACAGCGTGTTCGCAACGATCTCGCAGCCGTCGAGGCGCACCTTCGCAAGGCGGACGTGCTGCTCGTCGAAGGAGATCAGCGCGTCTCCGCGATCATCCGCTACCTGACCCAGAGCTCCTGGTCGCATGCTGCGCTCTACATCGGGGATGAGCTGCTCCGGCGCGGCGGCGAGCAGGCCGAGCGCGCCCATCGACAGTTCGGCGCCGAGGCGGAGCACCTGGTCGTCGAGGCGTTGCCCCAGGGTGTCGTCGCCTCCCCGGTCGCCAAATACGTGGACTACAACATCCGGATCTGCCGACCCCATGGCCTGCGCGATCTCGATGCCCGGACCATCCTGGACGAGGCAGTCGCGGCGATCGGCTGGCGCTACGACCTGCAGAACGTCCTCGACCTCGCGCGCTACACGATCCCTGTGCGGCTCGTGCCCGACCGCTGGCGCGCGGGCGCGCTGCACTTCGGCAGCGGCCAGCCCACCGAGGTGATCTGTTCGAGCCTGCTGGCCCGACTCTTCACGCGTGTGCGATTCCCGATCCTGCCGACCCACGTGACGCCGCCGCCGCGAGAGCCGCCCCCCGGTCTGCCGGAGTCGGAAGGCCGGGAATCAGCGGCTCGCGTGCTGGTGCGTCGTGTCTTCGGGCAACCGAGTCGCCGCGAGTACACCGGCCTGTTCCGGATCCGCCATCCGACGCTCGTGACGCCGCGAGACTTCGATCTCTCGCCGTACTTCGACGTGATCAAGTTCAATCCCCTGGCGCGTGGGGACTTCGACTACTCGCGCATGCAATGGCTGGAAGAGGACGAGGCGGCTTCGGGATGAGCCCACCGACGTGGCTCAGGCGAGAAGCGTAAGAGCGAAGTCGATCACCGCGAGGGACGCGTCCGGCGCTTCGACTGCGGGCATGCGAGCCGCGCCAAGCGTGCGGCGCAGCAGCTCGATGCCGGCGTAGCGGTTCGCCTCGTGGCGGCGCTCGAGGCGGGCGCCGGAAGCCGCGGCGTACGCTTGCCACGCTGCGGCGATGGCCGGCTCGGCGGCGGCGGCCGCTCCGCGCGCGGCGGCCGGCAACCAGCAGTGCGCGAACAACATGCCGAGATCGAACGCCGGGTCGCCGACGTGGGCGATCTCGGCGTCGAGGAGGACGGCTCCGCGCGGCGCCAGCAGCACGTTGCCGGCCTGGACGTCGCCGTGCACCAGAGCCCCCCGCGGCTCGAGGTAGCGGCGATATGCCGCCGCCGCCTGCGCCGCGATCTCGCCCTTGCGCCAGATCTCTTCCGCCCGCGCACGGACCGCCGGCGCCAGCGGGAAATCGTTCTCGCGGAACGGCAGCGCGAAGATGTGGTCGCCATGGAGCCGCTGCATCTCGCCATTCGGGAACCGCGGTGCCAGCGTGTCGTCGCCCTCGGTGGCGGCGTGCACGGCGCCGAGGAAGCCTGCCAGGCGGGCGGCCGCCGCGCTGACGTCGCCGCCGCGCCGCGCGAGGACCGCATCGAGCCTCGGGGCGTCGCCGAGGTCTTCGAGAACCAGCGTTCGCGCGGTTTCGTCGAAGACGACGACCTGCGGGCACACGCCGTCCCGGTCCAACGGGCGCACGGTCTCGAGCCAGCGCGCTTCGCACGTGATGCGGATCGTCGAGGCCCGGTATTGCGGGAACCGCTCGAGCGCCGGGCGCGCCTGCTTCACGACCCAGGAGCGCTCGCCCGCCCGCACGCGCCGTACCCAATTGATGTTGCCGTCTCCAGCGGGTTCGACGCGAGCGCTCTCCGTGCGGCCGAGCAGCCCGAGGCCGCGCAGATAGTCCGGCAGCGATCCCTCGTCGAGCGGCGTGGGTTCCGACACCCGATCCTCCCCATCTCTCCGAACGCTCCGGATCCGAACGCCCCGGATGCGAACGCTCTCACCTGACCCTCTCACCGAACCGGATCATACCGCTCCGTGCGCTACCGTCCGCCGGCCATGAAACAGCCGGCTCGCCGCGCTTGGATGCCCGTCGCTTCGATTCGCAACGGCTTTGGTTGGGGATTCCCGGGACTCGTCGGGCTCGTGCTGCTGACGGGTCTCGGACTCCCCGCATGCGACCGGGCGATCGAACCCTACGTGCCGGGAGAGAAGGCCGAGGCGCCCGACCTGACGCGGATCTTCCCGGAAGGCGCCGAACGCTCGTCGGCTTCCGAGGTCGCGGCCGCGCCTGCTGGTGGCGGCGCACCGCCCGCGGGTCCCCCGTCGGCGGGGGAGGGCGGCGCGATCCGCGGCACGATCACGCTCGCGCCGGAGCTCGAAGATCGCGTGCCGGCCGGAGCGATCCTGTTCCTGATCGCGCGCCGCGGGGAGGGCGGGCCGCCGCTCGCGGTGCGACGTGTCGTCGAACCCCGGTTTCCGCTCGAGTTCTCGATCGGTCCCGAAGATCGCATGATCGAGCAGATGCCGTTCGTCGGGCCACTGCTGCTCTCGGCGCGGATCGACACCGACGGCAATGCGATGACGCGTCAGCCCGGAGACCTGCAGGGCGCCGCGCCAGGCAGCTACGAGCCGGGCGCGAGCGACGTGGCGATCGTCGTCGACGAGGTGCTCTGATCGGCGCGATGCGCGCGCCGTCAGATCCCCCATTCCGCGCGCTCGAGTCGCTGTACGGCGGCCGCCGGTCCAGCGACGACGAGCACGTCGCCGAGATCGACGCGGTCGTCGGCCGTGGGGACGCGCACGGCGCCGCCGCCGGAACTCGCTGCGCGCACCAGCAGCACCTGGACCCCGTGGCGCGCGCGCAGATCGATCTCGCGCAGGCTGTGGCCGGCGAACGCGCGCGGCGCCTCCACCTCGGCGAGCACGAAGCCGCCGCCGAGATCCATCTCGGCGGCGCGACCGACGATCCCGACGCGGCTCGACAGGCCGCCGGAGAGGTCGCGTTCCAACATCGTGCGGTGATAGGCCTCGAGCACGTCGCGCTCGTGCAGCGTGCCGACGAGCTGCGTCGGATCGTCCTCGGCGACGACCGCGAGCTCCGCCACGCCCGCCTGGGAGAACAGTTGCAACGCGGAGTCGAGATCGTCGCTCTCGCGCAGCACCGGGCGTTCGGTTTCGATCAGGTCGGCCGCCACGACGACGTGTCGCAGCGTCTCCTCCTCGAAGAGCAGACGGCGGAGCTGGCTGACCGAGATCGCGCCGACCAGCCGCCCCTCTGCATCGACGACGAAGAACTCCGCATGCGTGCTGCGTACGACCAGATCGAGCACTTCCTGGAACGAGGCGTCCGCGTGAACGCGCTCGGCATCGCGATCGACGAGATCGCGGACGAACAGCGAGCGCAGGACGTTGGGATCCTTCTCGGCCATCAGGTCGAGGCCGCGTTCGACCAGCTTCATCGTGTAGATCGACTCGCGCCGCAGGGAGATCGCGACCAGCGTGGCGATCACGCACGACGTCATCAGCGGCGGGATGATCCGGATCGACTGGGTCAGCTCGAAGATCATGATGATCGCGGTGATCGGCGCGTGGCTCGTCGCGGCGAGGACCGCGCCCATCGCCACGAGCGCGTAGGCGCCCGACCCCGCGGTCGTCTCCGGGAAGACGGTGTGTACGACGTCGCCGAACGCGCCACCCGCGACGGCGCCGATGACGAGGGCCGGTGCGAACACCCCGCCGGTGCCCCCCGAGCCGAGCGTCAGCGACGTCGCGACGATCTTGGCGACGATCAGCAGGGCCAACAGCACGAGCGGGAGTTGACTCTCGAGGGCGGCGTTGATCGTGCCGTAGCCGCTGCCGAAGACGTGGGGTAGCTGCGTGCCGATGGCGCCCACCAGCAATCCGCCGATCGACGCCTTCATCGGGTCCGGGATGCGCAGGCGCTCGAACGCGCGCTCGGCGCCGTGCAGCACCGAGCCGAAGCCGACGCCGATGAAGCCGGCGAACACGCCGAGTACGCCGTAGGCCACCAGCTCCCACGGGCTCACGAGTTCCCAGCTCGGCACGACGAACGACGGGTTGTCGCCGAGCACCGCGCGCGAAACCACCGTGGCCACGACCGACGAGATCACGATCGGCGTCAGCCGCGCGGTCGCGAAATCGAGCAGGATCACCTCGGCCGCGAACAGCGCGCCGGCGATCGGCGCGTTGAACGTCGCCGCGATGCCGGCGGCGGCGCCGCACGCCACGAGCGTGCGGACCTGGCGCGTCGGCAGCCGCAGCAGCTGGCCGATCGCCGAGCCGATCGCCGAGCCGATCTGTACGATCGGCCCCTCGCGGCCGGCCGAGCCGCCCGATCCGATCGTGATGGCCGACGCGAGCGTCGTGATCGCGACGACGCGGGGCCGGATGACCCCGCCGCGGCGCGCGATTGCCTCCATCACGGCCGGTACGCCGTGGCCGCGCGACTCGCGCGCCAGCCAGAACAGGAACGGGCCGACGATGGCGCCGCCGATGGCAGGCGCCAGCATGCGGCGCCACCACGGCGCATCCGCGCCCATCAGCTCGGGCTCACCGTGCCCCGGCGCCAGCAGGCTCACGAGCGCCGGCAGCGGATCCCCGAAGAACGCCGCCGAGAAGCCGTGGACCAGCGCGCGCAGCAGGATCGCGCCGGCCGCGCCGGCGAGTCCGCAGGCGATCGCCACGAGCACCACGAAGAGATGCTCGGACGCGCGCTCGCGGCGCGCGCGCAGGCGGCGGGGCATCGCGGGCGTCTCGGTCATCGCAAAGGCCGACTCTAGCAGCAGGAGAGGACGGCGAGTCGATCGGCCGTCGGGCTTGCTACGCTGCGACCGATGTCGCTCCCGCGGGCATGGACCGTGGTCGAGACGCGCGAGGTGCAGGACTGCAGCGTGTTCCGCGTGCAGCAGATCCAGGCGCGCTCGCCGCGCGATGGCGTCGCGCATCCGTTCTGGCGCATCGAGGCCGATCCGTGGGTGAACGTCGTTCCGGTGACCGACGCCGGCGACCTCGTGATGGTCCGCCAATGGCGCCACGGATCGCAGGAGCTGACGCTCGAGATCCCCGGCGGCATCGTCGATCCGGGCGAGACGCCGGCGGATGCGGCGCGGCGAGAGCTGCGCGAAGAGACCGGCTACGGCGGCGGCGACTGGCTCGCGGTCGGCTGGGCGAATCCGAACCCGGCGCTGTTCGGGAACCACGTCCACACCTACTGGGCACGCGGCGTCGAACGGCTCGGGGCGATCGCCAACGAGGGCCAGGAGGAGACGGTCGTCGAGCTGGTGCCGGTGGCGGAGCTGGACGAGCGCTTGCGGGCCGGCGAGATCCGACACGCGCTGGTGGTGGCCGCGCTGCTGTGGTGGCGCCTGCACGCCGGCTTCGGAGACGGCCGTTGAGCCCGGCGCGCCGTCGTCGCGCCGTCCCTCGATCGGCGATGCGGCCCAGCATGCCGCTCGGCGACTTCCTCGTCGCGTACCTGCGCCGCGCCGGGGTCACGCATCTGTTCGGGTTGCCCGGCGACCTGGTGCTCGCACTGTTCCACCGCTTCGGCCGCGAGCGCGCGCTCGAGATCGTGACGTTCTCGCACGAGCCGACGGTGGGCTTCGCGGCCGACGGCTACGCGCGCAGCACGCGGCGGCTCGGCGTGCTGTGCGTGACCTACGGCGCCGGCGGCCACAACGTGCTGAATCCGGTGGCCGGCGCGTATGCCGAGCAGGTCCCGCTGCTGGTCGTCTCCGGCGGTCCGGGCGAGGCCGAGCAGAAGCTCTCCGGCATCCACCACCAGGCCAAGGACGTCGAGGGCCAGTGGCGGATGTTCCGCGAGGTCACCTGCGCCGCGCGGATCCTGCGCCACCCCGAGCGCGCCGCCGAGGAGGTGCACGAGGTCGTGCGCACGATCCTGGAAGAGCATCGCCCCGGCTATCTCGAGATCCATCGGGACATGGTGGACGTCGAGATTCCCGTGCCGCAGGCCATCCGCGACTGGGAGGGCCGCTTCGCGCTCCCGGCCTCGGATCGGCGCAAGCTCGCCGAGGCGGTCTCCGACACCCGTGAGCGTCTGGCGGCCGCCCGCCGCCCGATACTGATCGGCGGCATCGAGCTGTATCGGACCGGCGCCGAGCGAGAGTTCCAGCGCCTCGCCGAGCAGATCGGGGCGCCGGTCGTGACCACGGTGGACGCCAAGGGGCTGTTCCCGATGGATCACCCGCTGCACATGGGCATCCACGTAGGACCGTTCAGTCCGCCGGCGATCGAGCGGCGCGTGCGCGACGCGGATCTGGTACTGGCGCTCGGGACCGTACTCACGGACATGAATCTCGGCGCCAGCAAGCCGCAGGTGCGCCGCGAGCGGTCGGTCTGGGCCGTGGACGGCCGCGTCAACGTCTCGTTCCACACCTACACCGACGTGATGCTTCGCGATTTCGTGTCGGCGCTCACCGGCGAGCGGCTGCCTCGATCTCGCGAGAAGATCGCGTACCACGACAACCTGAAGCGCCCCGGCGGGCGCGACGGGGCGCCGCTGTCGGTCAACGACATGCTGCTCGAGCTGAACGCCTTTCTCGACGCGAGCCCCGGCTACCACGTGTTCGCGGAATCCGGCGACTCGCTGTTCGGCGGACTCGAGCTGCGCCTGCGCGGCGGCGGGCTCTACTTCGCGCAGGGCTACTACGCATCGATGGGCTTCGCCGTGCCGGCGGCGCTCGGCGCGCAGATCGGCACCGGCCGGCGTCCGTTGGTGCTGTCCGGCGACGGCGCGTTCCAGATGACCGGGATGGAGATCTCGCACGCGCCGCGCCTCGGTCTCTCGCCGATCGTCGTGCTGGTGAACAACGGCGGCTGGCAGATCTTCCGGCCGGTGTCGCCGCGCAAGGATCTGCTGGCGTTGCCCCCGTGGCCGTACGCCGAGCTGGCGCAGGCGTGGGGCGGCGTCGGCTTCTGCGCCGGCACGCGCGCGGAGCTGCGCGAGGCGCTGCGCGCCGCGAACGAGCTGCACGAGTTCGCGTTGATCGAGTGCCGGCTGCCGCCCGACGACCTTTCGCCGATCAGCAAGCGCTACATCCGACGCAGCGCGAGCAAGGGGAAATCCCGGTCGCGCTGAGACGATCGCCCGGCACGCGGGTTCGTTCGACGCGTGGAGGGCCTGGGCGGAGGAGACACCCTCCGGCCAAGGTCCTCGCCGGCGCTGGCTTTCGCCTCGCACGGGGTTGGGCAAGCGGCTGCGGAGTTTGGCCTGCGGGTGTCTCGTCCGCCCAGGCGCGGGGCTTCTTGCCATTCGTTTCCGGCAATCCTGGGAGTTCCGCGCCGGGCCGGGTCCGGGAAGACGGAGCGAGGATCGCCGGCTGCGAGCCGAGCGCCTACGTTCCCGTCGTTCGAAGCGAGTGAGGAACGGTGATGGCCGAGCATCCGATCGAGGCGAAGCGTCGCGCGGAGTGGGAGAAGCTCCGACGCGGCGGTCTGTGGCCGTTCGCGATCCGGCGCGGCCTGCTGCGCGGGATTCCGATGGGTCTCGGGATCATCCTGCTGCTCGAGCTCCTGCAGGGACGGGACGTCGGTTTCGGTACGCTGCGCGATCCGGCGATGCTCGTACGCTTCGTCGTCGCCGTCTCGTTGTTCTCGGTGGGCGGGATGCTCTCGGCTTACGGTCGCTGGCGCGCGCTCGATCTGCGCTACGGCGCAGGGCGCGCAGAGGAGTAGCGGAAGGTGGAACGGGAGAACCTGCGCGAGCAGCTCGCGGCGCTGCACGCAGCGCTCGGCGATGGCGAGTCCCTCGGACCGGAGGCGCGCGAACTGCTGCGGGCCGTCATGGACGACATCCAGCGCGCGCTGGACATCGAAGAGGGTGATGAGCAACCGGAGGGGCTCGTAGACCGTCTCCGGGATGCCGTCGAGGACTTCGGAGAGTCGCACCCGACGCTGGCCGAGGCGGCAGGACGCGTGATCGACGCGCTCGCACGCATGGGAATCTGAGCCCCGATGGAGCCGGGAGCGACGAGCGCGCTGGCGCGCAAAGCGCGGGCGTTGCTGCGCCGATCGCCGGTCGGCGTCCTCTCGACGTGGTCGCAGACGATGCCGGGCTATCCGTTCGGCTCGCTCGCGCCGTTTGCGATGACGCACGAGGGCCGACCGCTGCTCTACGTGAGCCGCCTCGCGGAGCACACCCGCAACCTCGCGGCCGACGCGCGCGCGTGTCTCACCGTCAGCGAGGCGGGGGCGGCGCCTGCACAGGCGCTTGGCCGCGCGAGTCTGCTCGGCGAGGTCCGGCAAGCCTCGGAGGCGGAGCACGCCGCGTTGGCCGAACGGTACTTCGCGCTATTTCCCGAGCAGCGCGAGTACGAGCCGCTCGGCGACTTCGCCTTCTGGTGGCTCGAGCCGGTCCGCGTGCGCTGGATCGGCGGCTTCGGCGAGATCGCGTGGATCGAGCCCGACGCGTGGCTGCTCCCGAGCCCGGAGTGGCAGCTCGGCGAGAGCGGGATCGTCTCGCACATGAACGACGACCACCGAGACGCGCTGCGCGCGATCGCGCGTGTGCGGGATCCCCAGAACGCCGACGACGCCAGCATGCTCGCCTGCGACGCCGAGGGTTTCCATCTGCGATCGGCCGGCGCCGTCCGCTGGATCCCATTCGACCACCGCTGCCAGACCGCGGACGAGGTGCGCGCCGAGCTGGTTCGGCTGACCCGGGAAGCGCGCACGTCCGCACGGAGCTGACCGGCCCGCCGCTCCGGCCCCCGTTCGGTGGGTCGAGCCAGCCGTGGGCTACTCTGCCTCCTCGATGCGACGGTTCGCCCCCCTCCTGCTCCTCGCCCTCGTCGTCGGCCTGTTCGTGGCCGGGTTCGGCGTGCGTTCGGGGCTCGGCATCGAGCTCGACGGGGACTCCATCCAGGGGGCCGTCGCGGCGCTCGGCTGGAAGGGCGCGGCGATCTTCGTCGGGCTCGTGACGTTCCGGCAGTTCCTGTTCCTGCCGTCGGCGTTGGTGCTGCCTGCTGGCGGTGTCGTCTTCGGCGCGTTCGAGGGAACGCTGCTCGGCGCACTCGGTATCGTGCTCTCGGCGATCCTCAAGTACAGCGTGGCGCGCGGGCTCGGGCGCGAGTGGCTGCGGCCGCGCTTCGGCGCCGCCGTCGAGGCCTTCGAGCGACACGCCGAAGCGGCAGGTCCGTTGGTGGTCGGGCTCGTCACGGCGCATCCGATCGGCCCGATGGCGCCGGTCTTCTGGGGCGCCGGCTTCGCCTCGGTGCCGGTGATCGGCTTCGTGGTCGCCGTGACGCTGGCGGCGCCGATTCGCGCGTTCTCGTATGCGTTCTTCGGATCGACGCTGCTGGATCTCGGTTCGCCGCGCTTCTGGGTCGCGACGATCGTGTTCGCCGCGGTGGCGTTGCTGCCGCTGACGCACGCCGGGTTCCGCGGTCGCATGATGCGCGTGGCGCGCGCCGGAGCGAAGCCCGGCCCTTCGTGACCGGCATCCGCGGCGGACCGCGCATCAGGGCCTCACGCCTTTCGCGAGTAGCTGCCAGCCGTCGGCGCCGATGGCGATGTCGCTGATCGTGCCCTCGCCGACGAAGTGGCGCGCGTAGCCGGCGAGCGGAGAGACGCCGGCCGCCTGGCTCAGCAGCGCCGCGGTGATCTCGCCGTGCGTCACGACGACGAGTGTGGTCCCCGGCGTATCCCGGCCGATGGCGTCGAGGAATCCCGACGCCCGCGCGAGCCCGTCGCCGAGCGATTCACCGCCCGGCGGACGCGGATCCGCACCGCGCTTCCAGTTTCTGGTGCGCCAGCTGTAGTTCGCAGCGTCGTGACTCGCGCCGTGCTGCAACGGTTGGAACGCGGTGCTGACCTCGATCGGTCCCGTGCCGAGTACCCCCGCGATGGCGTCTGCCGTCTGCCGCGCGCGCTGCGCCGGGGAGCTCACGACACGCGTCACGCCGGCGCCGGCGAGTCGGGTACCCGCCGCCGTCGCCTGCGCCAGGCCGTCGCCCGTCAGCGAATCGAGCTGCGCCTCGGTCATGCCCGGCGGTCGCAGCCGAGCGGAGACGTTCTTCCACGCCGCCGCGTGGCGCACGACGTAGACGCGCACGATCGGCTCGCTGCGGGGCTCGGCTCCGAGCGGCGCGAACCGCGGCTCCTCCGCGCCGGCCGTCCCGGAACCGAGCACGACACTCGCGAGGCAGGCGATCGCCGTCCGGATCGCGGCGCGACGGGCGGGTCTCATCGAGGCGCTTCCAGGGGCTGCGTCTCCCACACGCGCTGCATGACGTACTGCTGGATCAGAAGCGACTGTCGCTCGTCGAGCACATCGGCGAACGACAACATGCCCGCCGGCGCCCGGGTGCCGCCGAGGACGATGTCGTTCCACTGCGCGTGCGTCTCGGCGTTCGCATGACGCAGATCCCGGATCACACCGCCGCCGACGGCCTTGAGCCCGTGACAGACCGCGCACCACTCGTGGTACGCGATGCCGCCCGCGCGCAGCGCCTCGGCATCCGCTTCGACTTCGAACAGCGGCGGCGGCGGCGTGCTCACGTACGGAATCATCGGCGGGAGCGTCGCCGTGCCGCCGAGCTTGAACGTGAGCGCGCGTCCCACGCTGGAAACGCCGGCCTTGGCGCCGGCTTCGCCGTACGCAAGCGGGAACGCTCCGCCCCAGCCGGCCATCACCGTCACGTACTGCTCGCCGTCGACGAGATACGTCACCGGCGCGGCGATCACGCCGGTTCCGGCCGGCGCCTGCCACAGCGGTTCGCCGTCGCTGGCGCGATACGCGACGAAACGTCCGTCCGCCGTTCCCGCAAAGACGAGATTGCCCGCAGTCGTCAGCGTGCCCCCGTTCCACGCCGTCACGTGCGGCGCGCGCCAGGCCTCGCGCTGCGCGACGGGATCCCACGCGATCAAGCGACCCTCGACCATGTCGCTCCAGCCGTCGGGGATGTCGAGGTTGGCGTCGAGCGCGGTGCCGGTGTTCCAGGCGCCCTTGCGATGGCGCCAGCGCGGATCGAGTGCGTGCGCGCCCGGGAGATCCTGCACCGGCACGTAGACGAGTCCCGTGTCCGGATTGAACGACATCGGCTGCCAGTTGTGTCCGCCGAGCGGGGACGGCCACACGAATGCGGGCTCGTTCCCGTAGTCGGCCTCCGGCGTTTCGATCGGGCGTCCGGTCGCGGGAGCGATACCGGTGGCCCAGCTCACCTTCACGTACGGGGCGGCGGACAACAGCTCGCCGGTCTCGCGGTCGAGCACGTAGAAGAAGCCGTTCTTCGGCGCCTGCATCAGCACCTTGCGGAGACGCCCGTCGATCTCGAGGTCCGCCAGGATCATGTGCTGCGTCGCGGTGTAGTCCCAGTTGTCGCCGGGCGTCGTCTGGTAGTGCCAGACCAGTTCGCCGGTGTCGGGACGCAGCGCGAGGATCGAGGACAGGTAGAGGTTGTCGCCGCCGCCCGGGCTGCGATGCCGGCGCGCCCACGGCGAGCCGTTGCCGGTGCCGACGTAGAGCAGATCCAGCGCGGCGTCGTACGCGAACGAGTCCCACACCGTGCCGCCGCCGCCGACCTCCCACCAGCGGCCGCTCCAGGTCTCGGCGGCCCGCTCGAGCGCCGCCGACTCGAACGGCTGCGAGGGATCGCCGGGCACCGTGAAGGTGCGCCACAGCAGCGCGCCGTCCTCCGGATCGTAGGCCGACACGTACCCGCGCACGCCGAGCTCCGCGCCGCCGTTGCCGAGGATCACCTTGCCGACGACGACGCGCGGCGCGCCGGTGATCGTGTACGGCTGTGCCGGATCGACCGTCAGGACCTCCCACAGCTTCGCGCCGGTGGCCGCGTCGAGCGCGACGAGGCGGCCGTCGAGCGTCCCGAAGAGCACCTTGCCGCGATACACCGCGACGCCGCGGTTCACCACGTCGCAGCAGGCGAGCCGGCCGTAGCGGCGCGGCACCAGCGGGTCGTGCCGCCAGATCAGGCGACCGGTGCGGGCGTCGATCGCATAGACGACGCTCCAGGGTCCCGTCGCGAACAGCACGCCGTCGACGACGATCGGTGTCGCCTCGACTCCGCGGTTGGTGCCGAGGTCGAGACTCCAGGCGAGGCCGAGCTGGCCGACGTTGTCGGCATCGATCTGCGCGAGCGGGCTCATGCGCTGCTCGGCGTCGCCTCGTCCGTGGCTGAGCCAGTTGGCCTCGTCGAGATGCGCGGCGCGCAGGCGCGCGTCGTCGACGGCGGCCGTGGCGGCGCGGATCCGTCCGCGCAGCGTCGCGTCCGGGTCCGCCGCCGGGCGCTGGCAGCCGATCGCTGCGCACAGGCCGGCGAGCAGCAAGTGCGAGAGGACAGCGAACGAACGTTGCATGCTCTTCCCTCCGAATCGGACCGGATCAGGCGGAATCGACGCGCGTCAGGATCGCGTCGATCAATCCCTCGTGCACGCCGAGCGGCGCGCTGACGCGAATCGACACGTCCGGGTGGCGCGCGGCGACCTCCGCCGCCTGCGCCGGGATGTCGCGCGTCGCGTGGGCGCCGGGCGCGAGGAAGTACGGGTGCACGACGATCTCCGATGCACCGGCCTCGACGCACGCCGCGACGGCGTCGGCGAGGCTCGGCGGCGCCAGCTCCATGTGGGCCACCGCGACGATCCGCTCCGGCACGCGTCGCCGCAGCGCCTCGGCGACGGCATCGAGCAGCGCGTTGGCCTCCGGACGCCGGCTGCCGTGGTCGATCAGCACGATGGCGCGTCGCCGGTCCGGCGACGCGCTCATCGATCGCCGGCCGCGAGCGCCGCGGCGAGGTCGTCGCACAGATCGTCGGCGTCCTCGATCCCGACCGAGAGCCGCACGATTGCTTCGGTGACGCCGCGTCGCCGCTTGTCGTCCGGTGCGAAGGCCGCGTGACTCATCTCCCACGGGTAGCCGATCAACGACTCGACGCCGCCGAGGCTCTCGCCGAGCGAAAAGACCCGCGTCGACTCGCACAGGCGGCGCGCCGCGGCCTCGCCGCCGGCCAGCTCGATCGTCACGATGCCGCCGAAGCCGCGCATCTGGCGGCTCGCCAATTCGTGGCCCGGATGATCCGGGAAGCCGGGCCAGTGCACCGCTGCGACTTCCGGTCGGTCGCGCAGGAACTCGGCGATGCGGGCGGCGTTCTGCTGATGCTGGCGCATGCGCACGGCGAGCGTCTTGATCCCGCGCAGCACCAGCCACGCGTCCCACGGACCGGGCACGCCGCCGGTGGCCGTCCGCGCAAAGCGGATCCGCTCGTACAGCTCCTCGTCGTCGACGACCAGCGCGCCGCCGAGCACGTCCGAGTGGCCGCCCAGGTACTTGGTCGTCGAGTGCACGACGACGTGCGCTCCGAGCGCGACCGGGTTCTGCAGATACGGCGTCGCGAACGTGTTGTCGACGGCGAGCAGCGCACCCCGCTCACGCGCGAGCTCTGCGCAGGCCTCGATGTCGACGAGGCGCAGCATCGGATTCGTCGGACTCTCGATCCACAGCATGCGCGTCGCCGGCTCGAATGCCTTCGCGAGCTCGTCGGGTCGCGTCGCATCGGCGTAGGTGAAACGCACGCCGTACGCCGGCAGGATCCGGGTGAAGAGACGCCAGGTGCCGCCGTACAGGTCGTCGGCGACGACGACGTGGTCGCCGGCCCGGACGAGTTGCATCGCGCCGGCGATCGCAGCCATGCCCGACGCGTACGCGAGGCCGAAACGCGCGCCTTCCAGCGCCGCGATGCACTGCTCGAGCGCGGCGCTCGTGGGGTTGCCCGCGCGCGAGTACACGAACCCGCGATCTTCCCCGACGGCGTCCTGCGTGTACGTCGTCGTCTGGTACACCGGCACGATGGTCGCGCCCGTCGCCGGGTCGGGCTCCTGGCCGGCGTGGATCGCGAGCGTCTCGAAGTGCGGCGGCATCGCGGCCTGCTTCGGCTACCAGTACGACGCCGTCAGCTGGACGTCGCCGGACACGTGCGCGCGGCAGGCCAGGCGCACGGCGGGATCGATGCGATTGCGACGCTTGGTCGCCGCCTCTTCGTCGGACTCGGGGTCGACCGTTCCCGCGAGGACGCGGACGCCGCAGCGACCGCACAGGCCGCCGGCTCCGCACGCTCGCGCGATCGGGAAGCCGGCGGCGACGACGGCGTCGAGGAGCGTCGTGCCGTCGGGTACCGCGATGGATCGACCGGACGGCTGGAACGAAACCTTCACCACGGCGAGAGTCTACGCGACGAGGACGGCTCCTGCGAACGCGTCGTCGGAGTCCGGGCTCGTTCAGGCGCCGGCCGAGAAGGTCTGCTGCAAATCGCGCAGGACGGCTTCTTCTTCCTTCGACACCTTGGAGCCGAGTCCCAGGAAGCCCCCGGCCGCCTCGGCCACGGCGCGCGCGCGGCCGATGATCCGCTCCTCGAGATGCATCTTCTGGTCCGCCGAGAGCTCGGCGCAGAGCGCGCGGATGTACGTCTTCCACGACTCCATCAGATCCGGCGCCGGGCGGTCCCGCGTCCAGATCATCAGCAGTTCGAGGCTCGGGGAGCCTTCGTCGATTCCCGAGGATTCGGCGCCCTTCAGGATCGCCGCCCGCTCGCGGTCGTCGACGTGCCCATCGGCCCAGGCGACCTCGACCAGCGGGATCAGCGTCAGCGCGGCGAGCGTCTCGGCGTGGATGCCGATCGACACGAGGTGGTCGATGAGGTCCATGTCGTCGATGCCGCTGGCCTCGACGAGTGCGCGCCGTGCCTCCTCGTGCGCCTCTTTCTGGCGCAGCTTCTCGAGCTGCTCCGCGTGCTGCTTCTTGAAGAACGCCTCTTCGAGCGCGCGGCCGCGCTCCTCCATTCCCTGGTTCGGCATCGATTCCTCGTGGTGGCAGTGATGAGGGTGAGCGCAGTCTATCTCAGTCGAAGCCCAGTTCGAGGCGCGCGCCTTGCCGCAGGCCGCCCTCTCCCCGGACCGCGAGGATCTCGCGTATCTGCGGGATCAGACGGCGACGGCCATCTGCGGGCGTCAGCCGTTCGCCCGTGCGGCGGCAGTGCGCGGAGCCCTTCAGCGACGCTCGATGGCCGGGATCTGCGGGCCGACCACGTCGAGCGTGATCTCGAGCTCGGGCGGAGCGTCCACCCGATGGCGACCCTCCGCGCACGCGTAGCGCACGACGAGGTCTCCGTCCGTCGTGGGGATCCGCAGCTCGCGCGAACCCGGGTCGCGGAACGGTGCGATGCGCAGCGTGAGCGAGTCGAGGGGCCGCTGATCCACGTGGTCCATTACCGGACCGAGCGGGATCGCGGCACCGTCGCGCAGCCAGAGAGGCAGCGTGGCAAGGTCGGCCGCTACGGAGATCCAGCGCGGGCCCTCGGTCCGCTCGCCGGTCCACCAGTCGGTCCAGCCGCCCTCTGGCAGATAGACCCGGCGGCGCCCCGTCTCGTCCAGGATCGGCGCCACGAGCAGGGCGTCCCCCACGAGCCACTGGTCGCCGATGCTCCGGGTGGTGGGATCGTCCGGGAACTCGAGCACCAGTGCCCTGGAGACGGGGAGCGCGCGCTCGATGGAGTCGCGCGCCGTGGCCCACAGGTACGGCAGCAGCCGGTAGTGGATCTGCACGTAGTCGCGGCAGATGCGCAGGGTCTCGGGGTCGCGCTTCCAGAGCTCGCGGTCGCCGCTGCCGTGGATCCTCGGATGCGAGAAGAAGACGCCGGCCTGCATCCAGCGGACCAGGAGCGGTCCGCTCGCCTCGCCCACGAAGCCCCCGATGTCCATGCTCCAGAACGGGAACCCCGAGAGGCCGAGCGAGAGCCCGCCCGCGATCTGGGGCCCCAGGTTGTGCCAGTTGGCGCTGCTGTCCCCGCCCCAGTGGAGCGGGTAGCGCTGGCTCCCGGCCCAGGCCGAGCGGGCCCAGAGGATCGACTCGCCGGTGGCCTGTTCCGTTACCTCCGCCACGGCCCGGTTGTAGAGGAGTGGATAGAGGTTGTGCATGCGGTGGCCCGGCGTGCCGTCGTGGTAGACGCCGTCGAGCGGCGCCTGCTCGCCGAAATCCGCTTTGATCACGCGCGCGCCGAGATCGAACAGACGCCGCAGATGCGACTGGTAGACCCGCACCGCCTCGGGATTCGTGAAGTCGATGCAGCCCACGCGGCCGGAGAAGCCCGGCGTGTAGCAGAGGCCGACGTCGTAGAGGCCACCGTCCGCGGTCTCGACGAAGCCGTTCACCGCGAGCAGATCGTCGAAGAGGGTGGAGCCCTCCGGAATGTACGGCAGCTGCCAGAGGCTCACCTTGGCGCCGAGCTCGCCCATCTCCTTCGTGAAGGCGCTCGGGTCGGGGAAGCGCTCCGGATCGAACTCCAGGTCGCAGCGCCAGTCGTCGCGGAACCAGTGGGTGTCGAGATGCAGCACGTCGGTGGGAATCGCGTGCTCGCGGTTCTTCCGGACCACCTCGAGGGCCTCTTCGGCGGAGGAGTAGGAGATCTTGCTCTGCCAGAAGCCGAAGCTCCAGCGCGGCGGCATCGCGCTCCGGCCGGTGAGGTCGGTGTAGCGGGCCAGGATCTCCTTCGGGCTTCCCACGAACAGGTAGTAGTCGAGGAAGTCGTCCTCCACCGCGACCTGAAGGTCCGCGGCAGCGCGGCTTCCCACCCAGCAGGTGATGCGGGCCGAGTGGTGCAGGAAGACGCCCCAGCCGCCGGTCGTCCAGAAGAACGGGATGTTCTTGTAGCTGCGCGGCGTGGTGGTCCCCATGGCCTCCACCATGTTGAGATCCACGGTCTGACCGATCTTGTCGAGCGCCAGGAACTTCTCTCCGAACCCGAAGACGCCGTCCCCGGGGCGCAGGGAGAAGCACTCGACGGCCAGGGGGCGGTCGTCGCGCGTGTGACAGATCCCCGTGTTGCAGGCGTCCCAGGTGTTGAAGTGGTTCTTCTCGGGACCACCGATCTCCGTGAGGCGGTGTCCCCCCTCGTCGTGGACCCGCAGCTGGAGCGGGGCGAGGGTCACGTCCAGCCGCGCGCGGGCGGTGCGCAGCGCAATCCGCCCGTCGTCCTCCTCGATCTCCACGCGAGTGGGCGGCGGTGGCGCGCCGATGCACATGGGCGTGAGGTTCTCGGGCGCCGCATCGCCCTCGGCGTAGCGGATGCGGAAGACGTCGTCGGCCACCGCGTCGATGCGGAGGCGCCCGGTTCCGCCCACCCGAGGCAGGAAGTCCTGGATCCTGTCTCCCTTGGCGTACCAGTGCGGGCTCCTCCAGCGCTTCGAAGTGGTCCCCAGCACCACCGCCGCGGATTCCCGATGCAGGAGCTCGCAGGAGTCCACGAAGGAACGATCCACGTCGCGGCGCTCGAGCTGACGGGTGTAGAGGTCGTCCACGACGGGATGGGGAGACACGAGCAGACTCCTTGGGCGCTCGGCCTTGGAGGATGCGAGCTACCGAGCGCTCGCGTCCGAATCGCGCAGGTGCTGCAGGCGGCGGGTCATGCCCCCCCGATCGTAGCGAGGCCGGGCTTCGAGGGTAGCCGCGGCCGCATGGCGGAGGTGAAGAACGGGTACGACGATCGAGCATGTGAGGACCCGGGCCGACGAAGCCGACCGGGCCGAGGTCGCCGCCCAGATCCGCGCTGCGGTCGAGCGATCCGGATTCATTGCATGGGGGACGGTCCTTCCGTGTTGCACGGTGCAACACTTGAGGACCGTCCCCGATGCAGCGTGGCCGATGCAACACGGGTGCACCGAATGCGGGATGCGGCCGCTACTGTGGGGACGCGATGGACGCCGTGCCGCCGACCCGCCTCGAGATCGTCGACCCGGAGTACGCACGGGCCCTGCGGCTGGCGCTCTACGGCGGCGGTGCCGGCTGCGCCGTATCGCTGATGGGCGTCGCGAATGCGCTCTTCCTGCAGGAGCGCCTCGAGATCGCCGGGCCGACCGGCCAGTGGATTCCGCCGCTGATCTTCGGCCTCTTCTACCTCGCGGGCGTCGTGGCACTCCAGCGCAGTTTTCACCTCGCCGCGCGCGTGGGTCTGCTCGCCATCGCGTCGGCGCACGTCGTCTCGATCACCCGGCTGATCGGCGTCGAGCCCGGCACGCCGTTTCTCGCCGTGATGCTGCTCGTGGCGCCTCCGCTCTTCTTCATGAGCCGAGAACGCGGATGGATGCTCCTCGGCCTCGCGATGCCGCTGGTGGCGCTGGCGCTGATCGGGCTGACGCCGATCGGGCGAGACCCCGTGCTCCACGTTCCGGCCGCGTCGATCCCGACCGCACGCGCCATCGGGCTGACGCTCGCCGCAGTGCTCGTCGTGCTGGCGCTCGTGTCCAACAACCGCCTCGTGCGGCAGGCACGCGAAGCCCTCGCCGCCGAGCGGCAACGCTCCGAGGCGCTGCTGCTCAACATCCTCCCGGGCCCGATCGCCGAGCAGCTGAAGCTCGGCGTGAACCCGCTGGCGGACGGCTTCGACCGCGTCACCGTGATGTTCGCCGATCTCGTCGGCTTCACGACCTACGCCTCGGCGCGCAGCCCCGAGGACGTTGTCTCGCTGCTGAACGACCTCTTCTCCCGCTTCGACGCCCTCGCGGATCACCTCGGGCTCGAGAAGATCAAGACCATCGGCGACTGCTACATGGCGGCCAGCGGTCTGCCGGACCTGCGCGACGACCACGCCGAGGCGACCGCCGAGATGGCGCTCGCCATGCTCGAGGTGGCGCGCGATTTCGCCGAACGCCGTCGCGAAGAGATCGCCCTGCGCATCGGCATCCACTCCGGCCGGGTGGTCGCTGGCGTCATCGGCAGCCGCAAATTCGCGTACGATCTGTGGGGCGACACCGTGAACATCGCGAGTCGCCTGGAATCCACCGGCGAGCCCGGGCGGATCCACGTGTCGTTCGAGACGGCCGAGCTCTTGCGAGGCCGCTTCCCCGTCGAGGCGCGCGAGCCGATCCACCTGAAGGGCAAAGGAACGGTGCAGACCTACTTCCTCACCGGTCGCAACGCCACTCGGGAAGACAGCATTCCTGCCGTCGCGAACTCCGCGCCGCTCGGATGACCCGCTCGAGGAGCCCGAAGCTCGCGCGCCAGGTCGACCAGCCGGCGACGCTCTGCGTCACGAGGAGGTCGACGCGACCCGCCATCGCGAGATCGGCGAGTGCTCGATGCGCAGCGTTCGGCAGCGTTCGCTCGATGAGCTGCCACGTCTCGCCCCTATAGCGCCAGTACTTGCGCCGCGCCGCTCGCGTCCGAGTCTCCCGCTGAGCGAGCACGGCGCCTCCCACCGTGACTACGCTCGCGGTCAGCAGGATCCAGTGGAAACGCTGGATCCCCGCGAAGGTGCCGTCCGGGTCCACCGAGGCCCGCCGGCGGAACCACGCATGCAGGAACCAGGGCTCCGCGACGAAGAGAACGAAGGTGAAGAGGGCCCAGACCAGGACCATCGCGTGCATCCACCAGAAGTCGGAATCGAGGAAGCGCCCCCGAGAACAGGGAATAGCGGCTGCGTTCCCCGTCCGGGTCCGGGTCGGGAGCTTGTGGAAACTCCCGAGGGGTGCCCGCCGCGGGCGAAACCGAGGGTGCGCGCTGGCTGCACGTCGAGACGCGCGGCCCATCGACGCCGGACGCGTGCTACTAGAAGACGCGCTACTTCGATCTCGCGCGCGGCTTCGGGCCGCTCTTCGAGATGCCCGTGCTCTGGGGGCCGCAGGACGCGGCGCTCGTGCTCGTCGAGCACGTCGGCTGAGGAACGCCGTTCGGGAGGTGCCGTGCCGGCTCTCGACTTCCAGAACGCGGACTGTCGGCTGACGCTCGCCGAGGGGCTCGCCGAGTACTACCGGAGCCGCGACGGACTCGTCGACGGACGCGGCGTCTCGGACGCGGCGCGAAAGTTCTTCGCGTGCCACGACGCCGCGCACGTCGTCTTCGGGTGCAGCACGGCGCTCGCCGACGAGGCGGCCGTCAAGATCTGGAGCTTCTTCGGCACGACGGCCGGGCTGTCGCTGCTCGCCGACTACAACTCGCCCGAGTCGAAGGAGATCTACGAGGCGATCCGCTGGCGCGACGTCCCGCCGGTCGCTCTCCGGTCGCTCGTCGTCGTGCCGCGCGTGATCGCCCGCTGCCTCCGGATGCGCAAGCGGTGGCCGTGGGCCGACTACGAGTCGTACCTCGAGAAGCCGCTCGACGAGATCCGGCGGGAGTTCGGCATCCGCGTCGTCGCGTAGTGGCGACGCGGGTCGCATTCGCTAGGCCGCCCGCGGCGCAAAGGGAACCGAGTGCGTTCCCCCGACCGGGTCCGGGTAGGGAGCTCATGAAAACTCCCGCGGAGAGCCCCCGCCGCGAAGATCCATGTCGCGCTGGATGCCGCCGAGCGCGCCGGTGCGGTCGTCGTTCTGCGGGGTCGAAATGGCATCCTCTCCGCCGGCTTCGATCTGCAGACCTTCCAGCGCGGCCTCGCGGCGACCGTGGAGATACTGCGGGCTGGCGCCGGCCCGGTCACGCGGCTGCTCGCATTCCCGCGCCCCGTCCTCTCCGTATGTACCGGCTACGACTATCCGGCGGGCGCCTTCCTGCTGCTGGCGTCGGACGTCCGGCTTGCGCTCGCCGGCGAGTTCCGGATCGGGCTCGACGAGACGGCGATCGGCCTCACCCTTCCGCACTTCGTCCTCGAGCTGACGCGTCACCGGTCGACGCCGCCGGGCTTCGCGCGCATCGCCGGCGCGCAGATGTGCGATCCGGAGGAAGCGGCGAGACTCGGCTACGTCGATCGCGCGTATGGCGCCGACGCGCTGGACGCCGCCGTCCGCGCCGAGGCGAAACGACTGCGCGGACTCGACGCCGCGAGCTTCACGGCGACCGAGGCGCGCATCCACGAGCGCGCGATCGCAACGATCGAGGCCACAGTCGACGCCGAGCTGCGCACGGCCGGGGAGTCGGGCGCGATCTCCTAGGCGCGCTCGCGCCCAGCCCTGCGCGCCGAGGCCCGGACCCAGGCCAGACCGAACAGCGGCAAGGACGCAGACAACGCGAGCGCGGTCATGCCGGGTTCCGGAACCACCTCGACATAGAAGTGCTTGTCCTGATACCACGGGTCATCGGGGAACGCGTCGGCGAGGCCCGCCGTCGCGAACTCGAGGTCGTAGACGTCCGGCGGAGTCGCCGGGTCGATGAACAGGTCGAAGGTGAAGACGCCGGCCGACATCGCATCCAGACCCCCGTTGCTGCCGTTGTCCTTCGTGAAATAGATGGGATTCTGAGGAGTATCCTGGGGCGTCCACGGATTGCCGGCCATGTTGGCTTCCGCCCAGACCAGGAAGTTCTCCAAGCTGTCTCGCTGTCCGGGCGCTTCGAGGCGCTTGAGCTGCACGGCGAACAGGTCCGTGCCGTCGAGCACCTCCATCGTCAGCGTGACCGTTTCGCCCGGCATCGCGACCCACGTCTGGAGCGGCCCTCGCGTCTGTCCGCTGAGCTGGGTGCCGAGATCGAGGATCTTGTCCCCGTCGATCACGGCCATTCGATCCGTTTGCACGTTGACGTGACAGCCGTCTCGACAGCTATTGACCGTAGCGCCCAGATTGGCCGCCAAACTCGGCTTCGCTTCGCTGGTCGACGGGGTGCCGAACACGAACAACGCGACCCACGCGCACAACAGGCCCAGGATCCGAGTGCTCATCGGGGAACTCCCTTCTCTCATGCCGGCAGTGGATTGCCGGCTCCGTCGGAGATGTATCGTTCGAGCCACCGGTCCGATCCCTCGCGAGCCGGTCGAGAGCCCGGCGGAAGGTTGACCCGGGAACGCGACGACCGCTGTCACCTGGCGGACTTCGCGGTCGAAATCTCGCGTCCGCCCGCCGATCCGACTCGATCGAGATGTCGCGACCGGGAAGAATCAGTCCCGGAACCGGGGAGGGCCTCGGGCTACCTCGGCCGGCTACCATCGAGCGCGGTCCGTTCGACGGATCCGTCGACTCGCCCGGCCCCCGCCCACCTGGCGCCGCCGGCGAACGTTCGATCAGAACCTGCCGGCAAGGAATTCAGCAGCGATGCGATCGATCCGCCGCATGGGTCTCGCCGGCGCGCTCCCGGCAGATGAAGCACGAGTTGGTTAGGCGGCGCAGCGATGGCGATCTGCAATGCAGCAGTCTTCGACCTCGGGGGTGTCCGCATCGATCGGGACCCCAGACGCGTCTACCGGAAGATCCTTCCGACGGAAGTCGAGGTCGAACAGTTCCTCTCGACGGTGTGTACGCTGGAGTGGGACGCCAAGCAGGACGCAGGCCGTTCGCTCGGAGAGGGCATCGCCGAACTCGTTGCTCGTTTCCCCGGTCAAACCCTGCTTTCTTGTTCCGCTCCGCAGCGGATCTCCGCGAGCAACTTTCTCGTGTTGGTCTCCTCTCGGGGCGAACCACCGCCCGAGCCGTGGCGGACTGACCGGGCACCATCTGGCATTCGACTCCGGCTCGGTATGGTCTGGGCATCTCACGCACTCGCCCGTGGGCTGGGAGAGAAACCCACGGAATGTCGCCCAACGAGCTGCTACATCGAGGGCTTGTCGGCCTGGAGGGCATCAGTGACCGCTCGCATCAGCATCCTTCTCTCCGCGTTGCTCCTTCTCGCGTGCGTTCACAAGTACGCTGTTGGCGGACACCCCGCAACGCCCTGCGGGATAGACAAGTGTCACTGGTCACAATACAGTCGGAATCGATGATTCGAAGCTTCCGGCACAAGGGCCTGAAACGGTTCTTCGAGAGAGGCGAAGGTCGAGGCGTCCGCCCTGACCATGTCGAGAAGCTCGAGAACATCCTCGCCGTTCTGAGCCGCGCCCGGACGGCGGATGACATGAACCTGCCCGGCTTTCGTCTCCATCCACCGAAGGGAAGCCTCCGTGGCTTCTGGAGTGTCACGGTCCGGGCCAACTGGCGCGTCACGTTCCGATCGGACGGGGGAGACGCCTACGACGTGGACCTCGTGGACTACCACTAGGAGAACGCGACGATGAAGAGCATGAAGAATCCGCCGCACCCGGGCCGGATTATCCGGCAGGAGTGCATCGAACCCCTCGGGCTTACGGTGACGGAGGCCGCGCAGCATCTTCGCGTGACCCGCCAGGCCCTCAACAACCTGCTGAACGCCAAGGCGGGGGTCTCGCCCGCCATGGCCATCCGTCTTGCGAAGGCCTTCGGGAGTTCCGCCGAGGTCTGGCTCGGCCTCCAGATGCAGTATGACCTTGCCCGGGAAGAGAAGACGACGGGCCGCTTCGACATCCGCCGCATCACGCGGCGAAGGCGCGACCCCGAGCAAGCGCACCAGTAGAGAGCGGCGACCGGGAACCAACGCCGCGTCCGAGGCCGACCAGGCCGCGTGCTGGAATCCCACCCGAACCCCTCTCCTGGGAAGCCTCTTCCCTTTCCCCTTCCGGCTCTCCGATGCCTCACGGTGGCGGATGCGCATGAAGTCGCTGGGCAAGCCGTGGAGCAGGAAGCGATCGGCCGTCCGTGTCGACGACCGGCTGCACGACATTCTCGATCTGGAGGATCGCCTGGCGGGGCGCTGCACTGGGGGCCGGCCGCGCTCGGGAAGTGGTGCTCCGTGAACGCGGCGGGGGCAGGTCCTACAGATCCGGCTCGCTTCAGCGTTCGGTGGGAGCCGGCGCGGGAGCCGGTGCGGCGCTCCCGACGAAGATCGGCGAGGACCAGGCGCGCGCTTCGAAGGGTGCGAGACAGTCGTCGTCGGCGGGAGTGCGGTAGTCGCCATAGCACGGCTCGACGCCCGTGCAGGTGCTCCCCGCGCCTTCCTGGCAGCGCAGCAGTCCGGCGTTGACTCCCGGCGTCGGCGCCTGGATCGCGCGCACGTAGTAGAGCACTTCGCGGCCTTCCGCGAGGAAGTCCGGATCGTCGAATTCGACGACGCAGCCGTCCGGATCGGGAGGACAGGCAAGGGTGCGCCACGGATCCTCGATCAGCGGCGCAACGGCCTCGCCCGTCTCGGCCTGCGGCCGGATGCGCACGACCTCGATGCGCGTGATGAGCCGGCGCGTGTCGCTCGGGTGGTAGCACTCGCCGCGGCACAGGCGTTCGAGCCGCTCGGGCGCGAGGCCGCGCGTCGAGACCTCGGGGCAGCCCGGGTGCTGCTCGAAGCTGCCCGCCGCGCGCACGCGGAAGCGCGGGGATTCGGCGAGCGCCACCTCACTGCCCATGCCGAGCGCGCCGTCGGGGCCGTTCAGCAGGTCGAACCACAAGAGGATCCGGTCGCCGCTGGTGCCGTAGACCGCGCGGTTCCCGAGCGCTTCGAAGATGGCGTCGCGCGAGCGGCCCTCCGAATGCACCGCGACGAGGCCGCCGGTCAGGAAGAAGGAGGCGCCGCGCTCGAAGTCGAGCACCTGGAAGGGCGGCACGTCGGGCGCGCCGAGCTCGATCCGGCGCGAGGTCGGGGTGGGCTCCTGCGAGATCCCCGCCGTCGCGCGCTCGGCCCACTTGGCGTCGCGTGGGCCGCGCGCCTCGGTCATCTCCAGCCGGCCGTACTCCTTGTAGCCGGTGCCGGGCCGAGCCGTGTGGCTGTCGCTCGACGCAATGAAGCCGAAGCGGAAGCGAAGCGGTTCATCGGGCGACGCGTCGTCCGCCTGCGTCTCGTCTGCCTCGTCGCCGAAGTGTGACAGCGCCATCACGTACTGCACCGAGCTGCGCGGGCGGTAGTTGAACGTGGGCAGGAAGCAGTCTGGGCAGGTGCCGCAATCCTTCCACTCTTCGACCTCGGCGCCCGGCACCGTGAGGGGGCCGGCGGCACCTGCCGCGAGGTAGTTGGCGCGCGCCTCGTCGACACGGCGCTCACACTCGGCAGGGTCGGAACTCTCGCAGCGCGCGCGGATGATCTCGCCGGCGCGCCAGCAGCAGGGCTCGTACCCCTCGTGCGGCGCCGGGCAGACCGCCGCGCCGTCGGCCGCGAACTCGATCTCGCGGAAGCTGCGATACTCCTCCGAGTTGCCGTGGCCCGAGAACACCTCGACGAGGCGCTGGCGCGCCGGATCGTGCTGGACGGGCGTGAGCTGCTTGTCCCAGCTCGAGCCGGGTGGCGTGTAGATGCCCCACGTCGTGCCGTGCGGGATCACGAGCGCGTCGAAGCCCCACTGGTCGAGCTTGCGGAAGAGCCCCTCCGGTGTCGGCGCGCCCTCCGAGCAGTCGGCGGGGAGGTCGTGCACCGAATCCGCCTCGGGACACAGGGGCGTGCTGCGGAGTTCGCGCAGATACTCGGCGAGATCGAAGTAGATCTGCCGGTTGCCGAAATCGAAGAGCGGGAGCATGATGCGCTGCCCGAGTGGCTGCGGCTGGCGCATCACCTGCGTCGCGAAGCCTCCGGAGTGGATCGGGCGCGTCGGCACGCGGCCGGGCTCCCACTCGCGCAGCACGACGTTCTTGTGTCCGTAGTGGTCGTCGGGTGTGCGCCCCACCTGCGACCACTCCCAGCCCGGGAAGGCGACGAGGTCGGGATGCTCCGGGTCGCCCGCGAGCGCGTTGCACTGCCGGATCGAATCGATCGTCTCCTGCCAGCGCCGCGGCGTCAGCGACTCGGCGTGGTCGGCGATGCTCCAGAAGTCGATCCCCGAGCAGTAGCGGGCGAAGTCGCAGGCGTCCGCGATCGGATGCGCGCCCTCGCCCTGCAGGATCGGCAGCGACATCATGAATGCGTCGGCGGAGAAGGTGGTGTGGACGTGGAGGTCGCCGAACAGGATCTGCGTGCGCGGCGGCTCGAGATCCGCGCGGCTCGCGAGCTCCGCGGCCGTTCCCCGCGCTGCGTCGCTACGCTCGGCGAGAACGGCCTCCGGCAGGCGCTCGCCGTCGATGGTGCCGGCGCCGTGCGGCTCGCCGCAGCCGGTGAGCACGGCGAGTGTCAGCCCGAGCGCAAGCGAAACTCGCACGGTGCGCGACGGCATCGGTCCCCTCCCTCGGGCGGCATACTACCGCCGAACTCCATCGAGCCTCATCGATGCGATCGCCGCGCCGTCCGAAGCCGCCGACGGTGGGCCGGCGAGAGCGCGCCCTCGACCATCGAGCAGTCGGTCCGGAACTACGGGCGTATGAGGAGAGCCGGTTCCGGATCCGCTCCGAAGGTCAACAGCTCATCCGAGTGCGCCCGCAGGAGCGCGGCGACCGCGGTCGTCGTGCAGTTGCCGACCCGGATCCAGATCAGCTGTCATGAGTTCGCCGGTGAGGCGATGTTGCGAACGAGGTGCGTTCCGCAAGTGAGCGGCACGGCTTCGCCTCATTTCAGCGGAAGGTTCTCGTAGTAGGGGATGACCACCGCGTCTGTCGCTTGGAGGTCGCCGAGGAGCGCGGTGGTGATCGGGTGGACGATCTCGCCGTCCACTGCGGCGTTGATGCAGTAGGGCCGGTCGCTGTCCAGCGCCCGTTTCATCGCATCGCCGAGGTCCTCGAGCTTGTCGACGCGCTCGCCCGCACCCCCGAAGGCGATCGCGGTCTGCTCGTAGGCGCTGTCGGCGAGGCGGCTGGCGACGATGCCGGGTGCGCCGTACACGGCCGACTGTCCGTGGATCGACATGCCCCATCCCTTGTTGTTGAACACGATCGTGACGACGGGCATATCGTGACGGACCATGGTGTCGAACTCGGCGATGTGGAACCCGACCGCTCCGTCCCCGGTGACGAGCACGACCGGTCGGTCCGGAAACGCTCGGCTGGCGCCGATCGCGAAGCCCTGCCCGACGCCCAAGGTGCCTAGGTACCCGATCCGCAGGACCGAGTCGGGACGGTCCGCCGCGGTGAAGAAGTCGACCCAGGTGGCGCTCTCGCCTCCGTCCATGATCAGGATTGCGTCGCCGGGCAGTGCCGCCATGATGTTCTTCGCGGCGAAGTACGGGTGCATGCGCCCCGATGTCGTCGAGGTGTCCTGTCCGTACAGGTGCTCGTGGAATGCCTTCACGCCGGTTGCGCCGGCCACCCACGTCGAGGCGCCGGCCGTCGCGCCGCGCCGAGCGAGTTCAGCGACGATCGCTCGCAGCGCCTGACGGCAGTCGGCAACCAGGGGTACTGCGACGTCGTGGATCCGACCGATCTCGGCGGCGTCCACGTCGATCTGGATGACGGCGGCATCCGCAAGCAGACGGCCGCGACCGCCGGTGAACATGCCCTGCCGGCACCCGGCCAGCACGACGACGTCGGGTTGTCCCACGCCGAACGCAGCGAGGCTGAGCAGCGGCGCCGTCCCGCCGCCGTAGAGCGGGTGGGTCGCGGGCAGCAGTCCGTCACCCTTGTTGGTGTTGAACACGGGGATCGACATCCGCTCCGCCAGCGCGAGCACTTCGTCAGCGCAGCGCGACAGCATTGCGCCACCGCCCAGGACCATGACCGGCCGCTCGGCGGCGACGAGTGCATCGGCGGCGGCGGCCACGGAAGACGACGTCGGCTCCGGGCGCGGGATGTCCGTTGGGAACGCCGGCATCCGGGCCCACGACTCGGGCACGGGCCGGAACATGACGTCGATCGGCACCTCGAGGAGCACGGGTCCGGGCTTGCCGGTGGTGGCGTGGCGCAGCGCCAGCGCCACGAGCTCGGGGATGCGCTCGCCGTTGGTGGCCCGATGCGCCCATTTCGTCACGGTCCGCGCCGCCTCGATCTGGTCGAAGCCGCCTTGCAGGACGTTGAGTTCCTGCTCACGCAGTGGCGGTGCGCCGACGACGAACAGCACCGGGATCGCATCCAGCCAGGCGTTGGCGATGGCCGTGTATGTGTTCGTGAACCCCGGACCCGAGGTCGTCACGCAGACCCCCGGTCGGCCCGTGAGGCGGGCGTACGCCTCGGCGGCGTGCCCGGCACTCGACTCGTGTCGGGTGTCGGTGACCCGCAAGCCGTTCGGCTCGCACGCTGACAGGAAGGCATCGAGGTGGCCGCCGTGCAGCGTGAACACCTCCGTCACCCCTGCCTCGCGCAGTGCCCTTGCGAGCAGTTCGCCACCGGTCGCTGTCGTCACGCAATCGCCTCGCTCGTCGTCGTTCCGACGGATGATACCGGATGTCATCCACCGGTCTCGATCGGTCGCGAGGGGAATCTCCGTGGGCAAGCGCATACGGAATCTGCTGGCGACGCCAACCAGATCGCGACGAAGCGTTCGTTGCCGGCCTACGGTCCCGGCCCGGATGGCCGTGGTTCAGTTCCCCGCCAATCAGCTACTTCCGCTTGCGTCGATGAATGGCGTACTTGCGCGGCACGACCCCACCGAAACCTTCGCTGATCGTCCGAGCTTTTCGACCACCCGTGGGTGATCCCCATCTACGGCGCCCCCGAGTACATCGTGCGCGATCTCTACCGGGAGGAGAACGGCCAGACCAGTTGGACGGCCCTCGAGTAGCCCGGCAGGGTGCCACCGCCGTCGTTCGTTGCCGGCGTCATCGGGCATCACGACCGCCGTGCTTCCGCCCGCGGGCGGAAGCACGGTGTTCAGCGGACCTGACCCCAACGCTGCATCCGCGCTTCGACCTCGTCGTGGAGGTGTGCGGCGGGGATCACCTCGATCGGCGTGACGGGATGCTCGCCGGGTTCGAAGAGTCGGTTCGATGCGGCGGTGTAGGCGCCGACGATCGTCCAGCGTGACTGGTCGCTGTGATTTGCGTCCGACCGGTGGAGCAGGTTGCAGTCGAAGAACAACGCATCGCCGGGGTTGGACTCGACGTGGACGATCTCGTGTCGTTCGAGTGCTGCTGCGACTCGTTCCGGGGCCGCACCCATCTGGCCCTCGCCGGCGACGCCGTGATCGATGCGTCCGATGTGGTGGGAACCTTTCAGCACCTGGAGGCAGCCGTTGGCTCTCGTGGATGGGTCCATCGCAACGAAACAGCTGAGCATTCGGGGGTAGAGACAGCCCCGGTGGTACCAGTAACCGTAATCCTGGTGCCACTCCCAGGCACCGCCGACTCTCGGCTCCTTGAGCATCAACTTGTGGTGGTAGTGCATCGCGGTCTCGCCGAGCAGCTGCTCGACGACGCCGACGAGTTGCTCCGAGGCGACGATGGCGCTGAAGGGGTCGCTGCCGAGCTCGTTGTAGATGTCGAGCAGAGTGGCCTTGCCGTCTGCGTCACGGGTGGCGTGGGCGCCGGCGAGGAGGCCTGGGTCCTGCTTGGCCAGCGTGATCGCACGCCGCATGAGGTCTTCGTCGAGTAATCCCTCGACGATGACGTAGCCATCGTTGCGGTACCGGGCAATCTGCGCTGCGTCGAGCATCTCGTCGTCACTTTCTCGAGCCGGAGGTCCAGAGGGCATCGCGGGTGCGGCTTGCGGTCCCACGTCGTGTCTACGAGTCGCTAGTATAGATCGGCGATCGCCAAGTGCGTGTCCTGTCGAGCAGGACCGAGCGGTTCGGAGCAGCTCTGGGAGCACCTCTGAGAGGGACGGGGAGGGGATATGGACGTCTGCAGCATCGATCCGCGTCGGGCGATCATCGATGCAGCGTCGACGATCGCCGCGGTCGCCGAGCCGGTCGGCATGACCGATGCCGGCGTGCTGTGTCACTTCGAGACCAGGCGTGATCTCACGTTGGCGGATCTGGAGCAGTTCGAGCTGGACGTGGAGCGGGAACTCGACCTCGACGGCATCCGCCTCCGGTGGTTCCTCGGCGCCGGCGAGGTTTCGCTGTCCGGCTCGGTGCGTGCCTACGTCGACCACGCGCTCGAACGCCTGGCCCCGAGCGCGAGCGTCCGCTGAAGACATTTCGAACCACTCCCGCAGCAGGGGCGCCCGACGGCGAGCGATACGGACACCAGAACATGTCAGCGACCAGCGCATTCGGTCATTGGAGCGAGGATGGCGGTCTCCCGGTTTTCGTCTACACCGCGGATCAACGCCGTCACCCGGACGCCCGCTGGAAGCAGTACGTCGGCCTGCCTGGACGGCTCGGTACCACGACACGGCACTTCGCCCTGCTGGGGAACCAAAGGATCCAGCTCTACGCAGACAACGACGGGGGTCTCGCCCTCTTCGACGAGAGCGAGGGCACCCGATGGCTCACCGCCCCCGGCCGGAAACCGACAGGACTGTCCACACTCTCCGAGGACGGCCAACGGCCATGGGGCTCCGGTGTCCGCCAGTGGCCAGCCAGTGTCGTTCCGGAGCGTGTTTTCGGCGGCAACTCGTTCACGATCCGGATGGCCCATCGCGGGCTCGCTCTCGAACGCACCGTGCTCTGCCCGGCCGGGGACGTCCCGTGGGTGCTGATCCGGGTGCGGCTGCACAGCGCCACGAACCGCGTCGTCGAACACACCGAGTCCTGGGACGTACGGCCACGGCACATGAACCTGGGCAGCATCTCCTGGGTCCGCGATCGACAGGCAAGGCGCTTCATCAGGTACTCGGTCGAGCGCGGGCGAACTCGGCTGCGCGCAATCGAGCACCGTTCTCCGCAAGCGGCGCGGACGAGATCGCCGCTCGCCCGCCTTCCCGTCCCGCTCGCCACCCTCGATCCAGACCTGGCCCAGATCTTCGGATCCCCGACCACCCTCGTCCTGGAGAGTCTGGGGCAGGCACCTCGACGCGTGCGGGGCGACAGCGGTACGACGCCCTGCCTGCAGATCAGCCACGACGTCCATCTCGACGCCGGGGAGCCGGTCGACCTGTGGTTTCGCTTCGGCGTCGACGACGGGTCGTCGATAAGCGATCCCGCAGCGCTCTTCGAGCAGAGTCTCCAGGAGTTGTCCGATCAGGTGCCCCGGGCCAGGGCTCGGCAGGCCCCGCAAGCGGAACGAGAGATCCCGTGGCACGGCGCGCTGCTGCGAGGTGGCGTGTGCACCGATGCAGTCATCGGTGGGGCGACCCTCGACCAGGGCTCCGCGTACTCCCTCGAGATGGGGTTCAACGGAGCAGCGCGGGATCCGCTCCAGCACGCACTCCCGTTGGTGTACACCGATCCGGCTCTCGCGCTGGCCGTGCTGCGCAACACCTGTGCGTGGGCCACCCCCGACGGCGACATGCCCTATGCGCTCGACGGTGCCAAGGCACCGAACCGCATGTTGCAACCCTCCGACGGCAACCTCTATGCACTCTGGTTGGCGTCGGAGTATGCGGCGGGAACGGGCGATCTCGCGGCCTTCGACGAACTGTTGGCGTACCACCCGAGCTACGAAGCCAGCGCAGTGACCGTGCGCGAGCACCTGCGGCGTCAGTTCCGGTTCTTCGTCGACGAGATCGGCACCGGTGAGAACGGGCACGTGCGCATGCGCAACGCCGACTGGAACGACTCCGCAGTCCAGGACTCCGGCGTGCCGCGTCGGTTGATGATCGCCGAGGGCGAATCCGTGCTCAACTCCGGCTTTGCGGCATGGGTCCTCGGAGTCTTCAGCGGTCTGTGCGCCCGTCTCGGCGACGACCACATGGCCATGGAAGCGCACGACCGCTCGGACGCCTTGCGAGCGAAGGTGGCCGAGGCATGGAACGGCCACTGGTTCGACCGTGCCTACGCGCCCGGCGGGACCGTGGTCGGCGGCCCGGAACGCATGTGGCTCGAATGTCAGCCCTGGGCGCTCCTGTGCGGATCCGTCGATGACGACACCGCACGACAGCTGCTCGCGACCATCGATGCCGGCGCTCGCGCCGGCTCCCCCCTCGGCACCCGGCTGCTGTGGCCACTGCCCACCGAGCGCAGCGCCGTGCACCAGGTCGGTGACGGTACGCGCGGCGGAATCTGGTACTATGTCAACACGACGCTCATCTGGGCGGCGTCTCGCTACGACATCGATCTGGCCTGGGACGAGTGGCGGCGGATGAGCCTGCACGCGCACACGAGCGCCTATCCGCACGTCTGGGAAGGGACCATCTCCGGCCCGGATTCCTACAACGCGCCGGAGTCCGCTCGTCCCGGACGCACGTGGGAATCGCTGCGCTTCGGTGGTGGGATGCAGGTGTTCCCCGTGCACAACGCCCACAGTCACGCCCAGCCGCTGCTGGCCTACCTGCGTCTGATCGGGGTCGAGCCCACCCGATCCGGGAGTCTCGAGATCGGGAAGGGCGCAGCGTGGAACAGCGCGGTGCTCCGCGTGGACGAGGACGGACACGGCCGGCTCCTGGCCCGAGGACCGGTCACCCTCGATACCGAGTTCGGCCAGGTGCGGGGTGGGCCGGGGTGGGTCGAATGGTGACCCGCGACCAACGCTCTGACCGCATTCTGCGAGCGCTGCGAAAGGTCGGCGGCGGATCGCTTCTGGAGCCTGACCCACGACGACGCTCAGGAGCGCGCGCGGAGTCCCAGTGCGGCCGCCATCGCTACCACTTGAACTTGAACTTGTACGTGTGCTTGTGCTTGTGGTGGGCCGGTCCAGGGAGGGCGAACGGCGGATCGCTGCCCGGAACCTCGGAGTAGATGACCGGGAAACCCCGGCTCCGCGCCGCGCCGCGGTTCAAGAACCTGCCGTACCGGGGATCCCCTGCGAGATGCCGCTGGAAGAACGCCACGGCGTAGAAACGCGTCAGGAGGTGCGCGTCGTCGACCGCGATGAGCTCCGGTCCGCATCCCTCGTCGAGATTTCCCACCAGTGAGGGGGCGAGTTCCGGCGGCAGACCCGCATCGACCAGCGCGTCCCCGATGTCGCAGATGTTCGTGAAGGAGTTGTGTCCGGCCTTCTCGATGTCCACCCGGTAGCGGGGACGGGCCTCCGGAAGCTGGAAGGAGCGTACGTTGTTCGGATCGAGCGGCGTCGTCACGTCCGCGGTCCCTCCGAGCACGAGCATCGGGACGCGGATGGACCGCAACTCATCGTCCGCGAGAATCGCCGCCCCCGGCGAGATCGGCGCGATCGCACGGACGCGCGGATCCGGCGGAATGCTCGCGAAGCCCGACGCCATGGCCAGCGCCGTGAAGCCACCGAAGGAATGGCCCGTGACACCGATCCGCTCCGGCTGGATCCGGCCGCGGAACGGATCGAGCGGATCCTGGTTTCGCGCGAGCATCCGGTCGATCGTGAACGAGACATCGAGCGGACGGTCCGCCGCGACGACCAGAAACGGGTCGGAGCTGCCGGTGATCTGGTCGAGCGCCGTGTTCCCCGCATGATCCGGGGCCACGACGATGAAACCGTGACTCGCGAGGGCCTCCATCAGGAAGTACGACTGAAACCGGATCGCGTCGCTGCCGTGGGAGAAGACGATGAGCGGAAACGGCCCGCTACGCGACACCGGTACGTCCGCGCGCGCCATGTCCGACGGGATTCCGGCGAGGAGCACGTCGTACACGGAGAACGGACCGGTGTCGTCGATCGGATCCACCGGGTACCAGACATCGAGCGTCAGCGTGCGGTCCGCGCGTTCGCCGTCGACGGCCTCGAAGGTGGAGCGTCCGACCGCGAAGTTCCCGAGTTCGGATGGGGTCACGACGGGGTAGCGGAGGCGGTGCATGCCGGCCTCGGCCGGCGTCACGAAGCTCGCGAGGGCCAGGCCGAGGCACGCCAGCAGGCCGGCGCCGAGCCGGGAGCCCGCGAGGCGCGGTCGTGTCGGGCGCGCAGGAGTCGCAGTCATCGTCTCATCCTTCATTCGGTTCGTCGGCGCGATCAGCGAGAGAGCCGCTCGAGCGCTCCGTCCCGACCGGCGGCGGTGGTGTTCAAGGGGTTGCAGGATCCTGTCCGATGATCAGAAGCCCTCGGCGCTCGGCGTAGCTGCGCGCCACGTTCCGTGCCGCCTTCGCCCGCAGCTGCTCGAGGCGCTCGTAGAAGACGCGGGCGAAGTACGGGCGCCACGCCGCGCCGCGGCCGGAGGACTGCGCGGCGGGCGAGAAAAGGAGGAACGAGTCGAGCAGCAACGAGGCTGGCAGTAGACCGGGACGGCGGCAGGAACGCTCCAGGATCGGTCACTCTACACGAAGCCCACAGCAACATGAAGCATCTTCACCTCGCAGAATTGACCGAGCACGTCGGCTTCGGCGGCCCGGGTCCGGCTCAGGGCCGGACGCTCAGCGCCCGAGCGATCGTGTTGAACACGGCGAGCGTCTCGATCTCGCGGTCGGTCGTCTCGTCGGCGCCGTAGGCCCGGTTCGCCGAGGTCTTCGCGATCACCACGCCGTGCGTGGGATTCACGTAGATGAACTGGTTGTAGACGCCGATTGCCGAGTACTCGCCCTCGTCGCCGACGGGCGGCAGCCACCACTGGTAGCCATAGCCGAAGTCCGATTCCGAACCCGGATGCCGGCCGGGTCGGAGGTGGGGCTTGCCCGCCATCGTCGATCGCATCACCCAGGCCTCGGGTACGATCTGCTGGCCCTGCCAGCGCCCACCATTGCGGTACATCTCACCGAACCGCGCATAGTCCCGGAGCGTCGCACTCAAGCCGCCGAAGGCGAGTTCCATGCCCGCTTCGTCGGTGATCCAGTAGGCATCGTGCTCCATGCGCATGGGTCCCCAGAGCTTCTCTTCGGTGTAGCGGGCCAGCGACATGCCGGTCGTGCGCACGAGCAGCATGCCGAGCACCTGCGTATCCGTGCTGTTGTAGCGGTTGACCGTGCCCGGCGGGTGTTCGCGCGAGAGACTCGCAGCGAACTCGTCCTGCGAGCAGCCGAAGACGATCGCCGCTCCGAAACGCGTGATGTCGCTCGTCGGATCTCCGTAATCCTCGTCCCAGCTCGCGCCGCTGCTCATTTCGAGGATGTCCTCGATCGCGACCCCGTCGTAGGCGGAGCCCGTGAGCTCCGGCAGGTAGCGCGTGATCGGGTCATGCACGCTCTCGAAGCGACCCTCGGCGAGGGCGTTGCCGACCATCGCCGAGACGAAGCTCTTCGCGACCGACCAGGAGATCCAGCGCGTCTCGGAACTGCTGCCGAGGGCGTACTGCTCGTGCACGACCATGCCATCTTTCAGCACGATCAGGCCGCTGGTATCGGTCTCCTCGAGGAAGCGCGGCAGACTGCGCGACTCGCCGTCGAACTCGTAGCGGGCGGGCAGCAGCGCCGGCCGGACATCGCGGCGGAGCGGCAGGGGATCCCGCGTGGCGACCGCATGGATCGGGAAGAGAGACTGCATGTCGGCGAATTCTTCCGCCATGTCGAAGCCCTGGAACAGGGTTCCCATGAAGACGGCGCGACGAGCGCGCTGCGTGCCGAGCCCGATCGCCAGGGCGGCGAGGAACCCGAGAATCGCGATGAGCCAGGCGGCCCGCTTCACCTGCTCGCTCCTCTTGAAAGTAGTAGAAGATTCGGGGCCCACGGACGGGCCAGTGTCCGAGGATCTCACCTGCGAGGGCGGGCAGCGCGGATGGACGCGAGCCGTCGCCGTCACTCCGGACGTCGTCCCGCCCTGCCAGACCGGGAGCGCCGGAACCTGCCAGGGGCCCGGCGATCGGTACGTCTCGGGAGCCGGCTGGTGCCGGCCGGGATGATCGCGCAGGGCCTGTAAGTAGGCTGTCGGTTCCGATCTCGTCGAGGGAGTTGCCACTTCGGACGAACGTTATCGGCCCTCGAGCCATGTGTCGCTCCACTTCTTGGAATTGGCCAGGCGACTGGTTGTGCGAGCGGTGCATCGGGGACTTTCGCGGTGGGTTGGGAAGGGTGGGTTTGCGGACGTTATCGAGTTCCGATAATATCGGCATGTGATCGAATCTTTCGGCAACGCTCTTGCGGAGGACCTGTTCGATGACAAGAGCAGCAAGGCGACAAAGGCGTTTCCGCCGGCACTCCGCCGGGCCGCGAGGCGGAAGCTGCAGTATGTGCACGAGGCGGCGGATCTGAGGGACCTCAGATCACCGCCCGGAAATCGGCTCGAAGGCTTGAAGGGCGACAGGAAGGGGTTTCACTCGATACGGATCAATGATCAATGGCGAGTGGTCTTTCGATGGAGCGGTGGCAACGCGTTCGACGTGCAGATCGTCGACTATCACTGACGGAGTACCGAAGCATGGCGAGGCAACCGAAGAATCCGTTTCACCCCGGTGAAATTCTGTTGGAGGAGTTCCTCGAGCCGTTGGGGATGAGCCAAGCCGCGTTTGCGGAGAAGATCGGCTGGACGAAGGCGCGCCTCAACGAGCTGATTCGCGGTAAGCGTGGCGTGACGGCCGAAGCAGCGCTCGATCTGGCCGAAGTCCTGGGCACCTCGCCGAAGATCTGGATGAACTTTCAGGCCACCTACGATCTCGATCGCGCGAGGCGGGCACGGGCCGCGTAGGCTCGGCCAAAGGTCGCGACGGCAGACCCAACGAAATCCGGGCGCGCGCAATCCAACGTGGTCAGCGCATGGCGGTACACGCCACGATGCCCGCACGCTTCCTCCAGCGGCTCGATGGCTCCGTCGGCGACGCACGGGCGAGAAAGCGGGCGGATCGGCGCCGATAAGAACCGACTTGTCTATCCGGCTGCCTCAGCCACGAGCCGCGCGGAGGGGAAAGGGCTGATGACCTTGGACCGCGCGCTGGAGCACGAAGCCGAAGAGCTCTCGTTCGCGCCAGCGGCGGTCGAAGGGATCGGTGAACTCGTCCAGGTAACCCGGAAGGTGTTTCTGGCTCACGCCGTGGAAGGTCCCCCGGAGCCACGTCTCGAGGTTCCCGAAGACCCGGCAAACCCAGGGCAGGATCTCCCTCGAGGCCTCGGGGTCGAGGCCCTGGACCCGACGGTCGTGGCGGATGCCAACGCGTGGCAAGGCCGGGTAGGGCTGGAACCCGTCCGTGCGCACGGTGGCGCGGTGAGGGTCGACGACACCGAGGACGAAGGGGCCGAGATCGTCATCGAAGCGCACGCTTCGGAGCACGGCGAGCCGAGCCCGACCTGCCGTGTGAGCCCGCTGCTCCATGGCGCCCGCGACGATGCTCTTGTGCAGGACCTCCCGTCCGCCGCGCCGCCCGTGCTCGGCCCCGCCGGCGTAGCTCTCGTCGACCTCCACCAAGCCGACCAGCCAGTTCTGGTGCCGGGGGCGTAAGGTCGAGCGGAGCTTGTACAGCAGCGTCCACGCGGTCTCGTAGCTCCCGATCCCGGTGTCGCGCTGCAGCTGAAGCGCCGAGCTCCCTTTCTTGTGGCGTGCCAGGAAGAAGATCGCCCAGAACCAGGTCAGCCGCGTGCGATGGAACCGGTTCCGAACGTTCCCCGAGGCGAACGCGAAACGATCGAACCGGGTTGACCTCCTCGTCCCCGCTCGCGACGAGAACCCGCGAGGCTTCACAAGGCGGAGCATCATGAAGCCAACGGTCCGATGGATTCGAAGTCACGAGGCCGATCGGATTCGCCGGGGCGAGCCGGACGCGAACGGCCAGCCATCACTTTCTCGTGTTGCCGAGGGCGTGGCGAACCCGTGTCGCCACTGCCTCGGCCTGATCGCGGAGGGCGAGGAGAAACTCGTCCTCGCGTACCGGTCGCTCGACGAGGTTCATCCGTACTCCGAGACGGCCCCGATCTTCCTGCACAAGAGGCCTTGCGAGCGGGATCTGGGCGACGCGTTGCCGACCTGGTTCGAGTTCCTGGACCCCGCGATCATCCAGGGCTACGGCGAAGACGATTGGATTGGCTACGACACCGGCAACGTCGTGGAGAGAGCAGCGCTGACTCGCGCGTGCCGGGAGATCCTGGCTGACAACACGGTTGCGTACGTGCACATCCGATCCAAGTACAACTGTTTCCAGTGCCGGGTCGACCGCGCGCACGAGCAGACGGAACGCAGTGGCGGATGAGGAGAGACCGGTAGGACGCAAAATCGTTTCCGGCCGCCGACGGACAGGACGCTCCGCCGCGGGCCTCGCCTCCGCGGCTCGCCTATAGCGCGCAAGCTCCCGGCCATGCTCGATCACCGATCGATTGGAATTCGCTGTGGCTCGTCCGCTGGAGCGCCCTGCTGGCCGGCGAGCACGTTGAGCTCGGACTCGATGAAGGAAACGAACTCACTTCCGTACATCGACCGTCCCAGCTTCATCCACCATGCCCTGCAACCCGGTGAATGGAGCCAGTAGCGGACCACCGCTAGTACCTCGAACCAGTCGCTCTCCGCGATCGTTCCCCGGCGGAACTGAAAGTAGCCCGCCGAGAAGAACCAGAACGCTTTGAGGCTCAGATTCGAGAACTGCTGGTATTCGTCAGGCGAGAGAGCGTCGAGGCTCTTCCGGCCCTTGATCATGAGTTGGTTGAGCTCCGGGCGTTGAATGAGAAGATCCATGAAATCATTGAGGAGCCGAGTCGAGTCGAGCTTCGCCTGGACCGCCGACGCACGGTTGCTCGCATGGACTTGCGCAGCGAGGTACAGGAGTGACGCAACGACACCCACAGCGCCGACCAGTTCCGCTACTGCGCCGAGAGCTTCCCAGTTCATCGCTCCCCGCCCGACGAATGGCCGCTGAGATGCGGCCGCGGTTGATGCTACCACGATTCGTATCGATCTCGGCCACGCGCGCGGCTGAGTCCGCGGACCGCCAGCTTCTAGGCCGCGCTCCGAGTCGACTTGTGAGCCACCTCGATGCCGAGCTGCGCGCGTCGCTCGCGAATCGCAGTCTGCATGTGCTGCTCGTGGCTCGACCAGGGCCACTTGGCATCGTGGCGCAAGCACCGCCAGAGCGTCCGCACGACGATGTATGACGACGAAAAGACGGGATTGCCGAGTTCCGGCGTATCGGTCTCTCCTGGGGCGATTCGGCGGATTCGGTGTTGACGGCCGCAGCCGGAAAGATGCCGGTGGCATGGATTGCTGGTACATCCGCTACAACAAGGACATCGCGCAGCAGTACATTCGCGACTGTGGCGACTGGGCGAGATCATTCTGACTCGGCCGCTGAGTACCTCGGTGAGGAAGTGCTGCGCGACGAAGACAAGGATGTTCTCACCTTTGTGATCAGGTTTTCATCAGGATTCCGCATTTCCGCATTGTCCAGCCGGCCTTCGAATCTGCGCGGTAAGCAGGGCAAGGTCACGATCGATGAGACCGCCTTCCACGAGAAGCTCGGCGAGCTACTCGAGGCGCCAATGGCTCTGTGGCTTTGGGGTGGTCGCGTGCACGTGATATCCACACACAACGGCGAGGCCAACGCGTTCAAGTGACAACCCCCTCGGGAGATCGGAACCGACTGCCTACCTACAGGCACTGCGTGGCGAGGAGACCGATCATGCCGATCTCGATTCGAGTCGACCCGGTGACCGGGATTGCCGTGGCCACGTGCGCGGGAATCGTGGGGTTCGGAGAAGCAAAGGAAGGCACCGCAGCGCTCTGGAGCACTCCGGGCTGGGCCGGCAGCCTGGCAGTCTGGGACGTTCGAGAAGCGCAGACGGACTTCTCGCCCGCTGACGCCCGCGAGTTCGCTCAGTTCGTGCTGCAGAACCAGCCGGCGGCGCCGCCCTCGAAGGTCGCCTTCGTCGCGGGGCGCGACGCCGACTTCGGGATGGCCCGCATGTTCGAGGTCTTCCGGGAGGATGAGAGGACCGCGTTCCGCGTCTTTCGCGACTTCGACGAGGCCATCGTCTGGCTGCAGTCGAGCCGGGCAGGCGCTGCTTGACGGTGTGCCTCCGCCGCGGGCAACGGAGAAGCCGAGCCGGTGAACCAGCAGGCCGCAACGGAAGAGCGTGAGAGCGTCCGGCCCGCGGCGCTCGTTCAGCACGACACGAATCTCTGGAGCGTCGAGCACGAGTTCGGCTGGCAGGCCGGGCTGGTTCGCATCCCGGTTCGCATGACGGTGATCCGGCTCGCGGGTTCCGCTTCGGCCCCCGCGGCAGCCGGGCAGCTGATCCTGCATTCGCCGGTTCCGATCGCGCCGGAGCTGCGCGCGGAGCTCGCCGCGCTCGGCCCGGTCGGGTTCATCCTCGTGCCCGAGGCGCACGGCCGATTCGCCGCCGAGGCCGCACGCGCCTATCCCGATGCCCGGCTGCTGGCCGCACCGAGCGCGCCGCGTCGCCGCCGCGCACTCGCGTTCCAGGCTTCGCTCGCAGACGAAGCGCCCGCGGAGTGGGCCGGTGAAGTCGAGAGCTTCCTGGTGCCGGGCTTCCGCCTCCACGAGGTGGTGCTCTTCCACCGCCCGTCGCGGAGCCTCGTGATCACGGATCTGTGCTTCCACATCCGCCGCTCGTCGTCGCGCACCGCACGCGCCTTCTTCCGCGCGAACGGCATGTGGCAGTACTTCGGGCCGAGCCGGATCATCCGCCGCATCGCGGTCTCGGATCGCGCCGCCCTCGAGCGCGCGATCGAGCGCATGGCCGCATGGAATTTCGAGCGGATCATCCCCGGGCACGGCGACGTGCTCGAGCACGGTGGGCCCGCGGCGCTGCGCGCCGCGTGGGTGAGGTAGCGATGCGATTCCGGTGGCTGCGACTCCTCCGTTGCGCGCCGATCGCGTGCGCGCTCTCGCTCGCGGCGCTGCTCGGATGCCCGTCGAAAGATTCGGGGCCCACGAACGAGCCAGTATCCGAGGACTTCACCTGCGAGGCCGGGCAGCCCGGATGGACGCGAGCCGTCGCCGTCACGCCGGACGTCGTCCCGCCCTGCCAGACCGGGAGCGCCGGAACCTGCCAGGGGCCCGGCGATCGGTACGTCTCGGGAACCGGCTGGTGCCGGCCGGGATGATCGCGCAGGGCCTGTAAGTAGGCTGTCGGTGTTCCGATCTCGTCGAGGGAGTTGCCACTTCGGACGTTATCGGCCCTCGATCGCCCGCTTCTTCGTCTTCCCCGCGCGATCAAGGCCGCCTCCGACCAGTAAGTACATGCGCACACGCCTCACGCCCGGCGTGAAGCGCGTCTTCGAGACCTTCCTGGGCTGGCGGCGCTGGGGGATGTCCCAGAAACGGTTGATCTTCTAGAAGAATAGAGCGGCGGCTCCTTCACCCTCCGTGTGGTACGGAGGGGGTCACTACACCAAGAAGGAACCGCCATGACCAATCATGCCAAGAAGTC
>JBDIVR010000004.1:0-195246 GCA_039794265.1 Myxococcota bacterium | reverse complement strand
ATCGGCAGGCTGGCATCGTGGACGGCGAGCGCGAGCTCGCGAATGCCGAGCACGGCGAGGGCGTCGCGGACGGCATCGCGGTCCGGCGGGGAGGCGCTCATGCCGGGACGATGCCCTCGTCCGCGGCCGGGACATCGTCTCCGGCGCTGAAGAGCGCTGCGACCGGGAGCGGCATCAACAGCTCTGCGACCGGGAGCCAGGCGCCGTCCTCGTCGGCCGGCAGCCGCTGCGCGGCGCCGGTCAGCAGATCCCGCCAGACGCACGGACGGTCGCTGGGAGGCAGCCGCACGGCGGTGTCCCGCCATGCCGCCGCGGGGATCCGCACACCCGCGGCCTCGGGCAACAGCGGCGCCACCAGCCGCGGGGCGACGACGAGCAGCTGCGCGCCGCCGGAGCGGCGCACGAATGCGACGACGCGATCCGCATGCACGCCGCGCGCCTCGAGCGGCAGGTACTCGCCGCCGAGCAGCAGCTCCGGATGGCGCCGGCGCACGCGGAGCAACCGCGCCGTGACGAGCAGCTTGAGCCTCCCGTCCGGCCAGTCGTCGAGCAGTGCATCGAGTGTGGCGGCCCGCCGATCGCCGGCGAGTGCGGCGTCGAGCTGGTCGAGCGCGCGCGCGCGGCTCGCGAAGTCGACCGGGCGCCGGTTGTCCGGGTCCGCGAGCGAGAGATCCCAGAACTCGCAACCCTGATAGGTGTCGGGGACGCCGGGCGCTGCGAGCTTGAGCGCCGTCTGCGCGAGCCCGTGGACGGCTGCGACGGCGGCCGCCCGGGCGGCGAACGCGGCGAGATCGGCGAGGAAAGGGTTGGGACGGCTCGCATCGAGCAGCGCGCGCAGGAAGGCGAGCTGCGCGTCTTCGTATTCGGGATTCGGGTGACGCCAGCTCGAGCGCTTCTTGGCCTCGCGAAGCGCCTTCACCAGATACCCCTCGAGACGCTCGCGCCACGGCGCCAGCCAGGCCGTGTGCTCCGTCGGCGGCGTGCCGTCGGGATGCGGCCAGCTCCCGAGCAGGATCTGGTACAGGAAGTACTCGTCGTCCGACGCCGGGGCGGGCTGCTCCGCGACCGTTCGCCGGTAGCGGCGGTTCCAGCTCGCCCAGCGTTTGCTGCGCTGCTCCCATTCCTCGGCCAGCTCCGAGAGCGCGTGGATCCGCAGGCGGGTGTCCTCCCCGCGCTTGGTGTCGTGCGTGGCGGTCGCGAGCATCGAGTGGGGCCACCGGCGCAGGCGCTCGGCATTCGCCCGATGATACGCCGCCGGCGAGCCGCCGAAGCGATGCGGATCGTCCCCCACCTCGTTGATCGACACGAGCAGGTGTTGGCGGTAGAACGCGGTGTCCTCGACGGCCTTCGCCGTCACGGGCCCGGTGAGCTGCTGGAAGCGCATCGCGAAGCGCAGCATCTCGCGGCGCTGCCTCTCCGCGATGCCGGGGGGCGCGGGGTCCGTGCTCAACACGCCGTGGATCCAGTCGAAGAGGCTCGGCTCCGGGTCGGCCGAGCGGCGACGCGCCTGGGCGAGCGCCCAGTCCAGGTCCCGTCGGTCCTCGACGCTGCTGCCGTCGGCATCGACGTAGCTGCGATAGACCGGAAAGCAGGCGACGACCTCCTTCAGCGCCTCTCGCAGCGTGGTCTCGGTGAAGTCGCGTGTGGCCCAGTCCTGCTCCGAGATCCGATCGAGGTCGTGCGCGAGCACCTGCAGCTCGCCGCCGAGCAGGAAGTTCATCACGAGCTTCTTGCACGCGTACACCTCGGTCTCGAAATCGGGAGCCTCGGGGGCGAACCGCCGCCAGCACCGGCGCAGGATCGGCTCCCCGGCCGGATCGACGAAGAGGCCGCCGACGACGCCGAGGAACTCGTAGCCGGTCGTGCCGTCCACGGGCCAATCGCCACGCAGCGATTCGTGGTGCGCGAGGATCTTCTCGACGACCAGGTACAGCGGCCTGCCGCCGACGGCCTCGCGCAGCCGCTCGCAGTAGGCCTTGGGATCGTAGAGACCGTCGATGTGGTCGATCCGCAAGCCGGCGAGCGTGCCGTCGGCGATCCAGCCGAGCACGCGCGCGTGCGTGGCGTCGAACACTGCGCGGTGTTCCATGCGCAGTCCGGCCAGCTCGTTGACGTTGAAGAAGCGCCGGTAGTTGATCTCGTCTGCAGCGACGCGCCAGTAGGCGAGCCGGTAGTGCTGCGCCTCGAGCAGGCGATGCAGCGCATGCCAGCTCTCGGGTCGCCCGGGTTCTCCGTTGACGGCATCCACCGTCGTGACGAGCCACGGACGCAGCGCCTCCTCCCGGGCGACCAGCTCCGCGAGCTCGCGCTGCGCTGCTCGGGCGCGCTCGCGTCCCTCTGCCCGCCGGCGGACGGAGGCGCCGGCGGGCGCGGCGTCGGCCAGCGCCGCGAGGATGGCCTCGAAGGCCTGTCGCGCGGGCGTGTCGTCCGGCAGGGGCAGTGTCGAGAGGCGCGCCCGGAACAAGCGGGCGGTCTCGCGAGGCGACACCGGGAAGCGGTGATCGTGGTACCAGACGGACAGCGTCCCGTCCGCGGGGTCGAACGCGATCCGGAGGCCGCCGCTCTCGAGCACCGTTCCGTAGTGATCCCCGAGGAACGGCGCGAGCACCTTGCCCCGCAGCTCTTCCTTGGTGGGATGCCAGTCGATGTCGAAGTAGCCGGCCCAGGGCGAGGCCTCGCCGTACTCCAGCACGTCGAGCCACCAGACGTTGTCCGCCTGGCCGATTCCCATGTGGTTCGGAACGAAATCGAGGAGTTGTCCGAGTCCGTGCTCCCGCAGCGCCCGGACGAAGCTGGCGAAGTCCCGCTCGTCGCCGAGCTCGGGATTCAGTGCGCCGTGGTCCGTGATGTCGTAGCCGTGGGGACTGCCCGTGCGCGCGCGCAGATACGGGGAGCAGTACACGTGGGAGATGCCGAGACTCGCCAGGTACGGAACGAGCGCGGCCGCCTGCGTGAATCCGAAGTCGCTTCGCAGCTGGATCCGGTACGTGGAGCTCGGGATGGCGGAGGCCGACGTCACGCAGCGGCTCCGACGTCGTCCCCGTCTGCGAGCCTCCAGACCACGCTCCAGGCCGGAAGTCCGCGGACGCCGGCGGAGGCGCCGGCGCCGGCCGGCGTTTCGAACAGCAGGCGTCCGGGTCCGGGTGCCGCGACGCTCGACGATGGCTCGCCGGCGAGATGCGCGAGCAGCTCGAGCCGCGCCCCATCTCCGAGCCGCCAGGCCACGCGCAGCGTGTGCTCGGCGAGGACCTCGGCGCGGCCGCTGCCGCCGCCGCTTCCGCGCAGCCGCGGCACGAGTTCCCGCCGCCGCACGGCCAACAGCTCGGCGTGCAGCGCCCGCACTGCCGCGTTCGGTGCGGCGGTGGCGCGCCGCCGGTCCAGCCGCGCTGCGGCAAAGGTCTCGGGAGCGCCCGGATCGGGAATCCGCGCGCGAGCGGCGGGATCCCGGAACGCCGGGAAGGCCGCGAACTCCCGTCGCCGTCCCTCGCGGACCGCGTCGGCGAGTTCGGGGCCGAAATCGCAGAAGAACGGAAACGGCTCCGGCGCCGCCCACTCCTCGCCCATGAACAGCAGCGGGATCTGGGGCGCCAGCAGCAGCACGGCGGCTCCGGCGCGCAGCGCGTCCGCCGACACCAGCGATGCGAGACGCTCGCCGAACGCGCGGTTGCCGATCTGGTCGTGGTTCTGCAGGAACGACACGAAGGCGGTCGGGGGCAGGAGAGCGCTCGGCTCGCCGCGCGGCGCGCCGCCGCGATGCGGCGACGGCTCGCCCTGCCACGCGAAGCCCTCCGCCAGCGCCCGACCGAGGTGCACGACGGGACCGTCGGCATAGTCCTCGTAGTAGCCATCGCGCTCGCCGGTCAGCACCACGTGCAGCGCGTGGTGCAGATCGTCGTTCCACTGGGCAGTGTATTCGAGCGGCGTCTCGTCGCCGGCACGTCGCAGGCGACGCGCCTCGTTGCCGTCGTTCTCGAGGATCAGGTGGACCGTGCGCTCGCCCGCGAAGCGTCGGTGCACGCGTTGCGCGAGCTCCGTCAGCAGGTCCGGCCGTGACGCGTCGTGGATCGCATGCACGGCGTCGAGGCGCAGTCCGTCGAGGCCGTACTCCTCGAGCCAGAACAGCGCGTTGTGCACGAAAAAATCCCGGACCGCGCGGCTGCGCGGGCCTTCGAAGTCGATCGCGGCGCCCCACGGAGTCTCGTGACGATGCGTGAAGAACGGGGAGGCATACTGACCCAGGTAGTTGCCCTCGGGTCCGAAGTGGTTGTAGACGACGTCGAGCAGCACCATCAGTCCGCGGCCATGGGCTTCCTCGATGAGCTGCTTCCACTCCTCGGGCCGGCCGTAGGCGCCCTCCGGTGCGAACGGATAGACGCCGTCGTACCCCCAGTTGTGGGCGCCGGGGCACTCGGCGATCGGCATCACCGCGAGACCGGTGATGCCGAGTTCGACGAGGCCATCGAGCTGTGCGACGACGTCGCGGAAGCGTCCGCCCGGCGTGCCCGCGCCGACGTGGAACTCGTACAGCACGGCCTCTTCCCACGGCCGGCCGCGCCAGTGGGCGTCGCGCCAGACGTGCGCGCGCGGATCGATGACTTCGCTCGGCCCGTGGACGCCCTCGGGTTGGAAGCGGCTCGCGGGATCCGGCACCCGCGCGCGGCCGTCGATGCCGTAGCGATAGCGCGTGCCGGCGCCGGCCGTCTCGCAGCGCGCCTCGAACCACCCGTCGCTCGTCGGTGTCATGGCGATCTCGCGCGGCGTCTCGGCGTGCTCGAGATGCAGCGTGACGGAATGCGCATCCGGCGCCCAGAGGCGGAAGCTCGTGCCGCCGTCGTCGACCTCGGCGCCGAACGGCATGGCGTGGGCCCGCCTCACGATTCGCCGCCGTGCCGGATGAAGACGCTGACGGAGCGCGCCGCCGCCGGATGGCGGGCGCCGGCGGGGACGGCCTTCGCCTTCGCGGTCGGGTCGACGGCGGCCGTCTCGAGAACCGGCTCCCACGAGTCGACGTCGGGTCGTCCCGGCAACTGGTGGACGACCTCGTGGTCGTGGGCGTTCAGGATCACGAAGAAGTCCGCATCGCTTTCCGGCTCTCCTTCGGCCGTGAGGTGGTAGCCATGGGCGTCGCCCCGCAGCAGGAACGCCAGCGTCCGGGCGAAGTCGTTCTCCCAGTCCGCCTGCTCCATCTCCTGGCCATCGGGGCGCAGCCAGACGATGTCCTCGAGTCGCGGATCACTGCTGAAGAAGCGCCGACGGCGGAACGCGATATGGCGTCGGCGCAAGCGGATCAGCTGGCGGGCGAAGTCGAGCAGCTCGCGTTCGTCGTCGTGCCCCTCTGCCGCGTGGATCGCTTTCCAGTCGGTCCAGGAGATCTCGTTGTCCTGACAGTAGGCGTTGTTGTTCCCGCCCTGGCTCCGTCCGATCTCGTCCCCGGCGAGCAGCATCGGGACGCCCTGGGAGAGCAGCAGCGTGGCGAGCAGGTTCTTGCTCTGGCGCACGCGCAGCGCACGGATCCCGGCGTCGTCAGTGGGACCTTCGGCGCCGCCGTTCCACGAGTGGTTGTCGTTGGCGCCGTCGCGATTGTCCTCGCCGTTGGCCTCGTTGTGCTTTCCGTCGTAGCTGACGAGATCCCGGAGCGTGAGGCCGTCGTGCGCCGTGACGAAGTTGACGCTCGCCCACGGCCGCCGACCGCCGTGGCCGAAGAGGTCCGCCGAACCGGTGATGCGCGAGGCCAGCTCGCCCGTGAGGCCCGGCTCCCCGATCCAGAAGCGCCGGACGGTGTTGCGGTAGCGGTCGTTCCACTCGGACCAGCCGGGCGGGAAGCGGCCGAGCTGGTAGCCGCCGTCCCCGACGTCCCAGGGCTCGGCGATCAACTTCACCGCCGACAGGACGGGATCCTGGCGGACGGCGTCGAGGAACCCCGAATGCCCGTCGAAGGCGCCGCCCTCTCTCGCCAGCGTCGTCGCGAGGTCGAAGCGGAAGCCGTCGACGTGCATCTCCTCGACCCAGTAGCGCAGCGAGTCCATCACGAGCTGGAGCACGCGGGGATGGCGCAGGTCGAGGGCATTGCCGCAGCCGGTGAAATCGAGGTAGTACCGGCGCTCGCCGGGAACCAGCCGGTAGTACGACGCATTGTCGATGCCGCGGAACGACAGCGTCGGGCCGAGTTCACTGCCCTCCGCCGTGTGGTTGTAGACGACGTCGAGGATCACCTCGATGCCGGCGTCGTGCAGGTGCTGCACCATCGTCTTGAACTCGGACAGGGCGGCCGGCTCGGACAGGTAGCGGGGCTCCGGCGCGAAGAATCCCAGCGTGTTGTAGCCCCAGTAGTTGTGCAGCCCGCGCTCGACGAGATGGCGGTCGTCGGTGAACGCGTGGATCGGCAGCAGCTCGACGGCCGTCACGCCGAGCTCGCGCAGGTGCCGGATCGCGCCGGGCGATGCGAGGCCCCGGAAGGTGCCGCGCAGCGGTCCGGGGATCTCCGGATGGCGCATGGTGTGGCCGCGCACGTGCAGCTCGTACAGGATCGTCGCCTGCCAGGGCGTGCGCGGCGCGCGATCGACGGCCCACGTGAACGCCGTGTCGACGACGACGCACTTCGGCATGCCGGGCGCATCGTTGCGGCGATCGAACGAGAGATCGCCCGCACGGTGGCCGATCCGGTAGCCGAAATGGGCGTCGCTCCAGCGCATCGGCCCTTGCAGGGCGCGCGCATAGGGATCCAGCAGCAGCTTGTTCGGGTTGAAGCGATGGCCCTGCTCGGGCGCATAGGGTCCGTGGACGCGATAGCCGTAGAGCTGTCCCGGCCGGAGATCGGGCAGGTAGCCGTGCCAGACCTGGTCCGTGTACTCCGGCAGGCGCACCCGCTCGAGCTCGCGTCGTCCCTTGGCTTCGAACAGGCACAGCTCGACCTTGTCGGCGTGGACCGAGAACAGCGCGAAGTTCACCCCCCGCCCGTCCCAGGTGGCACCGAGCGGATGGGATCGCCCGGGCCACACCCGCGAGGCGCCCCGTCGCATGCTCCCTCCCGAGATCTGATTCCCCGCGCGGGTCAGTCGGCCTTGCCCTTGAAGTAGACGACAGCCAGCGGGGGCAACGTCACGACGAGCGACTGCGGATGCCCATGTTGCGACACCGGATGGGCCTCGACCCCTCCGAGGTTCCCCTGCCCACTGCCACCATAGAGTGGCGCGTCGCTGTTCAACAGCTCCTGCCAGTGGCCGGCATAGGGAACCCCGAGCCGGACGCCATGTCGCGGTACGGGCGTGAAGTTGCACGCGACGACGACGACATCGCGCGCCTCTCCCCCGCGGCGTAGCCAGCTGATCGTGCTACCGGCCGCATCGTCGCACTCGATCCACGAGAAGCCAGCCGGATCGCAGTCCAGCGCGTGCAGCGCGGGTTCCGCACGGTAGGTCGTATTGAGATCGCGGACCCAGCGCGCCACGCCCTGGTGAGGCGAGAGCTCGAGCAGGTGCCACTCGAGCTCTCCGTCGTGGTTCCACTCTGCGCGCTGACCGAACTCCCCACCCATGAACAGCAGCTTCTTGCCGGGTTGCGCCCACATCGCGCCGTAGAGTGCTCGCAGATTGGCGAACCGCTGCCAGTCGTCGCCCGGCATCTTGTCGAGCAGGGAGCCTTTCCCGTAGACGACCTCGTCGTGCGAGAGCGGCAGGACGAAGTTCTCGGTGAAGGCGTAGAGCATGCGGAAGGTCAGCCTGCCCTGATGGTACTTCCGGTAGATCGGATCGTTCTGCATGTACTCGAGCATGTCGTGCATCCAGCCCATGTCCCACTTCAGTCCGAAGCCGAGGCCGCCCACGCTCGTCGGCCGAGAAACCATCGGCCACGCCGTCGATTCCTCGGCGATCGTCTGGATGTCGGGGATGGTGCCGTAGACCGTCTCGTTGAGACGTCGCAGGAAGCCGATCGCCTCCAGGTTCTCGCGGCCGCCCTGGGGGTTCGGGATCCACTCGCCTTCCTCGCGCGAGTAGTCGAGGTAGAGCATGGACGCCACTGCGTCGACGCGGAGACCGTCGGCGTGGAACACCTCGAGCCAGTACAGCGCGCTCGAGAGCAGGAAGCTGCGGACTTCGTGGCGGTCGTAGTTGAAGATCAGGCTCTTCCAGTCCGGGTGGAAACCCTTTCGCGGATCGCCGTGCTCGTACAGGTGCGTGCCGTCGAAGTAGCCGAGGCCGTGCTCGTCGGTCGGGAAGTGGGACGGAACCCAGTCGAGGATCACGCCGACACCGTGCTGGTGCAGGCAGTCGACCAGGAACATCATGTCCTGCGGCGTGCCATAGCGGCTGGAAGGCGCGAAGTAGCCGGTGGTCTGATATCCCCAGGAGCCGAAGAACGGATGCTCCATCACCGGCATCAGTTCCACATGCGTGAAGCCCTGGGCGGCGACGTACTCGACGAGTCGCGGCGCCAGCTCGCGGTAGGAGAGGCTGCGCCATCCTTCGCCGGCGACGCGCCGCCACGATCCCACGTGCAATTCGTACATGGACATCGGTGCGCTGAGCGAATGGCGTCCTGAGCGCGAGCCCATCCATTCGGCGTCGTTCCAGTCGTAAGTGAGATCCCAGACCAGCGAGGCCGTCGCCGGCGGGACCTCGGCGTGGAAGGCAAACGGGTCCGCCTTGTCCACGTGGTAGCCGTTCACCCGGGACGCGATGTGATACTTGTACTGCGTCCCACGCCCGATCCCGGGTACGAAGCCCTCCCAGAGTCCCGAGACGCCGCGCGGCTGCAGCGGATGGCGTTCCTGTTGCCAGTCGTTGAACGAACCGACGACGCTGACGGACTCCGCGTTCGGCGCCCACACGGCGAAGCGCGTGCCGGGCCGGCCATCACGGGTATCCGCATGTGCCCCGAGCTTTTCCCACAGCCGGACATGGCTGCCTTCGTTGAACAGATGGAGATCCTGGTCGGTCAGGCCCGTCGTGCGTTCTCGCTTCATCGATCGCCCCCGTCTCCACGCCGGGCGGGGTCGATCAGCACGAGGATGCTCCGCAGCGGAATCGTGACCCGGCTCGGCCGATTGTTCAGCTCGTAGTTCAGCTCGTAGACGGCCTTTTCCAGCAGGAAGACGTCGAGCAGCGTCTCGAGCTCGCGTCGATCCGCCGGGACCAGATTCGTTCCCTCGACGGCGCGCAAGTAGGCGCGCAGGAAGGACGAACTCACCCAGATGCGCCACAGCTCCGACCAGGGCTCGAGCGCGGGCACGTCTTCGGCGCGGATCGTCCCGTCGCGCGCGAAATCGATCAGCGAGCCGCGTGCGGCGTAGTCGAAGGAACGGAGCATGCCGGCCACGTCGGCGAGTGGCGAGCGCTTGAGCCGTCGCTCGCCGAGGGGACGGGCGGGCTCGCCTTCGAAGTCGATGATGACGAAGTCGCTGCCCGTGAACAGCACTTGGCCCAGGTGGAAGTCGCCGTGGCAGCGGATCCGCAGGGCGTCGATCCGCTCGCCGAGCACGCCGCGGAAGCGCTCGCCGAGCCGGTCCTCGGCGTCGAGGAGCCGGAGGGCGTCCTCGGCGATCTCGTCGGGGAGACCGTCACGCGCCGCGCGCATGGTGTCGAGCGTGCGGGCGCTGAGGTTGCGCATCGATTGGTAGAGGGAGCGCTGGTAGAGCGTCGAGAATCGCTCGGGAGCGAACTCCGGATCCTCGCGGTCGCTCGCCAGGGCGAGGTGCAGCTCTCCGGTGCGACGCCCCAGCAACCGCATCGTCTCGAGGAAGCTGCCGAGCATCTCGAGCACCACGGGCGGCGGCGGCGGCCCTCCGCTGATCTCGAGTAGCGATCCGCTCGAGACCGGCGGGCGCTCGTCAGCGTGCGCCACCAGCGCATCCTCGTAGAAGCGCTTGAGCTGGTCGCGCGTCCAATGCCACGCGTCGCCCTCGTTCTCGACCCAGTTCTGGAGGACGGCGATCGTCATCGGTTCGCTGCGCGGCGCGCGGTACTCGAGGAAGCCCGCCGTCGTCGGGACCTGAGAGAAGTCGGCCCGCTCGGTGAGGAAGCGGCCGATCTCGAGATCCGGGTTGGTGCCGGCGGCCAGTCGCCGGAACAGCTTCAGCACCAGGCGGTCGCCATAGACGACCGAGGAGTTGCTCTGCTCGGCGCCGAGCAGGTGCGTCGGCAGAGGCGTCTCCGGGTCGCCTCGCAACGTGCGAAAGGCCTTCGTCGTGCCGGCCGCCAGCTCGCCCGCCGTTCCGCGCCAGCGCTTGCGGCGCGCGATGCCATCGAGCCAAGCGGCGCAGAACTCGGGATCCTCGAGCGCGTCGAAGAGCACGCGCGGGTCCGCGGCGTCCGCGCCGTGGAGCACGTCGGCGAGAATGGCGTGGGGCGCGTCGTGCAGCAGCCGGTTCGCGGCCTCGCCGCGGGCGAGGCCGATCGGCACGGCGTAGATCTCGCCGCCGCCGGAGGTGAGCTCCGTGCGCACCAACAGCAGTGCCGCCGCGTCGCTCTGGCTTCCGACCGGGATCGCGTCGATCAGCTTCGCACTGCGCAGGCGAGCGGCCTTGGCGCCGTACCAACGCCGCCCGCGCAGGATCTCCGGGAGCGCGGCTTCGAGGCTGGCCCGGTCGCGTTCGAGGAGCGCTTCGAGGGAGGACGCGGTCGAGCGAAGGCTCGGACGCCGTTCGTCGCCGCTCTCGACCGCCTCGCCCCGGCCTTCGCCCGGCTCGATCGAGAACCAGTAGAAGGAGTGCGGGCCGAGCGTCAACAGGTAGGGCAGGTCTCCGATCGGTGGGAACGGGCTGCGCGCGAACATCTCCACCGCCACCATGCCCTTGTACTTCGCGAGGTCGAGCTCCACGTACTCGACGAAGCGCGAAAGGTTGGCGACGACCAGGATCCGCTCGCCCTCCCACTCCCGGAGGAACGCCAGCACCTTGCGGTTGCTCGGTTGCAGGAACTCGAGCGAGCCGCGACCGAGGGCGCGGGTCCGGCGGCGCAACGCGATCAGCCGCTTCATCCAGTTCAGCAGCGAGTGCGGATTGTTGCGCTGCGCCTCGACGTTGACGCTCTCGTAGTGGTACTCGGGATCGATGATGATCGGCAGGAAGAGTCTCTGTGAGTTGGCCGTCGAGAACCCGGCGTTCCGGTCCGAGCTCCATTGCATCGGCGTCCGGACGCCATTGCGATCGCCGAGATAGAAGTTGTCGCCCATCCCGATCTCGTCGCCGTAGTAGAGAACGGGGGTCCCGGGCATCGAGAACAGCAGCGCGTTCAGCAACTCGATGCGCCGGCGGTCGTTGCCGAGCAGCGGCGCCAGCCGGCGGCGGATACCGAGATTGATGCGCGCCTTCGCATCGTGTGCATAGACCCGGTACATGTAGTCGCGCTCTTCGTCGGTGACCATCTCGAGCGTCAGCTCGTCGTGGTTGCGCAGGAACAGCGCCCATTGGCAGTTCTCGGGGATCGACGGCGTCTGGTTCAGGATGTCGATGATCGGGTAGCGGTCTTCCATGTGGAGCGACATGAACAGCCGCGGCATCAACGGAAAGTGGAAGGACATGTGGCACTCGTCGCCATCGCCGAAGTAGGTGACGGCGTCCTCCGGCCACTGGTTCGCTTCCGCGAGCAGCATGCGATCCTGCCAGCGGGCGTCGACATGGGCCCGGAGCGCCTTCAGGAAGACATGGGTTTCCGGCAGGTTCTCGCAGTTGGTGCCTTCGCGCTCGAACAGGTACGGAATCGCGTCGAGTCGCAGTCCGTCGACCCCGAGCCCGAACCAGAAGTCGAGCGTCCGCATCACCTCGCGCTGGACTTCGGGGTTGTCGAAGTTGAGGTCCGGCTGGTGAGAATAGAAGCGGTGCCAGTAGTAGGCGTTCGCCACCGGATCCCAGGTCCAGTTGGAGCGCTCGAAGTCCTTGAAGATGATGCGGACGTCGGGGTAGCGATCGGGGCTGTCGCTCCACACGTACCAGTTCCGCCAGCGGCTGTCCGGCGGGGCCCGACGTGCGCGCTGGAACCAGGGGTGCTGCTCCGAGGTGTGGTTGATGACCAGTTCCGTCACGATCCGCAGGCTGCGACGGTGCGCCTCGCGCAGGAAGGTCCGGAAGTCGTCGAGAGTCCCCAGGTCCGGATGCACATCGGTGTAATCGGAGATGTCGTAGCCATCGTCACGAAGTGGCGAAGGACAGAATGGAAGCAACCACAGCACGGTGACGCCGAGATCCTGTAGATAGTCGAGGCGCGAGGTGAGGCCCCGGATGTCGCCGATGCCGTCGCCGTCCCCATCCTGGAAGGTGCCGATCCGGATCTCGTAGAAGACCGCGTCCTTGTACCAGAGGGGCTCGCGCTCCGGCATCGGCTCCTTGTTGCTGCGGGCCGTGCTCCGCCGCTTGCGTGTCATCGCTCGCGTCTCATAGGTAGTAGTCGAAGTCCTGTTCGCTTCGCAGTCGCCGGCGCACACGGAATACGTGGGCGGGCGAGTGCGTGGGGTCGAGGGCGACGTAGTTGCGGGGGCCCTGCCACAGGAACGTGGCGCCCCCGAGCAGATCGTGCATCTGGAACGCGCGGTCGGAGTCGAGTCCGAGATCCTCGAGGGGAACCTCCAGCCAGCCGGCTGCGCTGTGATGGGGCGAGAGATTGACGACGACCAGCATCGCGTCTTCGTGCGTCCGCCCGGTGCGGAGGTACGCGATCAGATCGTCGCAGTCGACGGGGAGGAAGCGGAGCGAACCACGCCACGGATCCGGCTGCTCGCGCCGGATCGCATTGATCCGCTGGATGAACGCGATGATGTTGCCAGGCGCTCGCAGATCCCAGTGCCGGATCCGATACTTCTCGGAGTCCCGATAGTCCTCCGCGCCAGGTCCCGCATCGGCGACGCACAGCTCGTAGGGCGGTCCGTAGATGCCATAGCTGCCGGCCAGCGTCGCCGCGAGGACGAGTCGGATCTGGAAGGAGGCACGGCCACCGTACTGCAGGAACTCCGGGTTGATGTCGGGCGTGTTCGCGAAGAAGTTCGGCCGCAGGGTTTCCCGGTTCGGTCCCTCCTGCAGCTCTTCCAGGTAGCTCTGCAGTTCGTGCTTCGTGTTGCGCCACGTGAAGTACGTGTACGACTGCGAGAAGCCCGCCTTGGCCAGGTACTCGACGATGCGGGGCCGCGTGAAGGCCTCGGCGAGGAAGATGCAGTCGGGATGCTCGGTGCGAAGCTCGGCGATCGCCCATTCCCAGAACGCGAAGGGCTTGGTGTGCGGATTGTCCACCCGGAAGATCTTGATGTCGTGCGCGATCCAGAACTGGAACACGCCGAGCAGCTCCTGCCAGAGACCGCGCCAGTCCTCGCACTCGAAGTCGAGGGGATAGACGTCCTGGTATCGCTTCGGGGGATTCTCGGCGTACTGGATCGAGCCGTCGGGTCGATGGCGGAACCATTCGGGGTGCTCGCGCACCCAGGGATGGTCCGGGGAACACTGGAATGCGATGTCGAGCGCGACCTCGAGGTCGAGCCTGCGCGCTTCCGCGACGAAGGCATCGAAGTCCGCGAGGCTGCCGAGTTCGGCGTGCACCGCGCAGTGACCGCCGTCGGCGCCGCCGATCGCCCAGGGGCTTCCGGGATCGCCGGGCGCCGAGACCTGTGCATTGTCCGGTCCCTTGCGATTCGTCGTTCCGATCGGATGGATCGGCGGCAGGTACACGACATCGAAACCCATCGCGGCGGCGTGGCGCAGACGCGCCCGGGCGTCGGCGAAGGTGCCGTGCCGGCCGGGCTCCGGCGCGCACGAACGCGGGAAGAACTCGTACCAGGCGCCGAAGCCCGCCCGCTCGCGTTCGACATCGACGGCGAGCGTGCGGGCGCTACGGGCCTCGTCCGAGCGATCGGGATGACGACTCATCATCTCGTACAGCGTCGCCGAGAGCGCCGTCTCGATCCGACGCGCGACGGCGGCGCCTGCGGAGAGATGCTGCGCCGCCTCGCCGAGCGCGCACGCATCGCTGCGATCCGTGGCACGGGCCGCGGCGGCTGCGACGAGCGCTGCGCCTTCGAGCAGCTCGCTGCGGACGTCGAGCCCGGCATCCACCTTGCGAGACAGCCCGTGCCGCCAGGTGCCGAAGCGATCCAGCCAGGCGGCGATGTCGTACGCGTAGCGGCCGATCCGTTCGGCGACGAAGCATGCGCACCAGCGGTCGTTGCCGAGCGCGCGCATCGGCGTTTCGGTCCACGTCGTCTCGTCGCCGCGGCGATGTCGCAAGACGGCAGAGACGAGATCGTGCCCGTCGGTGAAGATCGTCGCGGTCACTTCGACGACGTCGCCTGCGATGCGCTTGCACGGGAAGCGGCCGGCATCGACTTCCGGATCGACGGATTCGATGAGGATCCGCGACGGAGGCCGCGCCGAGTCCCGCCCAGAATCGAGCGCCGGGGAGCACGGGGAGGCAGGGGCAGGCGTCTTCGTCGCAGCCCGTTCCGGTTCCGGGAGCCCTCCGGGACGCGGAATCTGTTTCGGGAGCGTCATCTCGATGACTCGGAGTCTACCGAGATGAAATCGATCGGCCACCGCGCGCATGCTTCGAGCGGAGGCTGTTCGTCAGGGCTGCGCGGGCTCCTCGCAGCTCTCTCGCACCCATCCCGGCAGGCAACCCTGCTCGTGACACTGCTCCTCGAGCGCGGCGATCCGGAGATCCCAGACTTCGACCGCTCTCTCTGCGTCGAGCACTTCCTCGCGCGAACAGTCGGTCCCGGGACGCGAGCTGCTCTTGCAGGCCCGATGGCTCTCGACTGCGGTCGCCAGGCGATCCTCGATCGGCGTCCACTCCCTGCGCAGCAGCTCGCCGCGCTCGCACCAGCCTCTCGCCGTCGCGAGTTCGTCCGGAGCGCAACGCAGCGCCAGTCCGAAGCGACGGCATCGCTCCCCGTGCTCACGCCAGCAAGCGAGGGAATCGCCCCGCGCGGCATCGGACGTACAGTCGCGGACCTCGCCAGCGCCTGCGTCATCAGGATCGCCAGGAGTCATGTGCGCAGCGGTGTCCGCGTGCGGACCTTCCCTTGCCGGAGCGGGTGACGTCAGCGGCGAACGCGACACGATGATCGCATCCGGGGGAAGGCGCCGCTCGTCGTCGACGAAGCCGACCGAGCCGTCGGCGGTGCGGTAGCGAACGAGCTCCCCGGCGGAGATCGGTCCCGCGAGAAGGACGAGCAGCAAGGCCACGACGATGGGCATGCCCGTCGGGATCGGATTCCCGCTCGAAGCGCTTGAGAGCGCGTCATTCGCTCGATCCGGCCTTCGTGCGCCGATCCCGCGGCTCGCGGACTCGTTCCATCACCGTCCATGCGCCCGCGAGCACGAGAGCGAACCAGGCCGGCACATCCCCGAGCCAGACGGCTGGCGAGCGGCCGGTCGCGGGGGCCACCTCCACCGCGAGGACGCCCGGCTCGTCCTGCGGGAGGCGCAGGACGACGCGCCCGCCGGCGTCGACCGCAGCGGTCACACCGGTCGGCGTCGACCGCAGGAGCGGCCGGCGAACCGTGGCAGCCAGGACGATGCTGGCGGCCAGATGCTGCTGGGCGCCGCCGGTGCCGCCGAACCACGCATCGTTCGAAAGGTTGACGAGGACGCCGGCGCCGTTTCGCGCGTGCTGACGTGCGACCTCCGGGAACAGGACTTCGTAACAGATCAGTGGACCGATCCCGAGCGTTTCGTCGATCCGGAGCACGCGCGGACCGTCTCCCCGCGTGAGATCGGCGGCGGGCGGAACGACCGAAGCGAGCCAGCGCCACCCGGGCGTGTTCTCGAACAACGGCAGCAGCTTCCCCTTGTCGTGCGTTGCGACCAGCTCGGCGGCTTCCGTCTCCGTCGCGCGATAGAGCAGCGCGGCGTTGAAGCGGCGCGTCGGCGCAGCCGGGTCGTAGCGAGGAGCTCCGAGCAGCAGGTGCGGAACGCTGCCATCGAGTGCCGAGAGGGCCTGCGCGACGAGACCCTCGTTGGCGGGGAGCAGTGCCTGCACCGCATTCTCGGGCCAGACCAGGAGATCGATGGGGTACCTGTGCGCCGCCGCGACGGAGAGCTTCGTCAGCGCGGCCACGGTGCTCGCCGCGTGCAGCGGGTCGGCCCAGCGATCCATCGGCAGAGCGGGTTGCACGAGACCGACGCGTAGGGCACCAGGAGCGCGGGACCCGCGCGAGAGCGGACGGACTGCACCGGCCGGCAGCTGCGCACCCGGTGCAGGCGCGACGTCGAGCGGGGGCGCTGCGAGCGCGGCGCCGAACCCGAGCGCAGCGAGCAGCACGAGCACACGGGTCGCCGCGCCGCGCGCGGGACCGACGGTGAGCCGCAGCAGCGCCGCCGCGATGGCTCCGAGCCACGCCGAGAGCAGGGGAACTCCGCCCCACGGCGCCAGAGCCAGCAGCGCCGGCACGGGCGCCAACGCGTAGGCGAGCAGCAGCCACGGCAGGCCGCCGAACAGCGCGGAGCGGATCCACTCGGCAGCGGCGAAGGCCAGGCCCACGCGCAGCGCCAGCTGCGCCGCCGAACCCCGGCTCGGGTCGCCGGCCAGCACCGCGAAGGCCGCGAAGCCCGCGACTCCGAAGAGCTGTCCGATGCCCGCGCCGATCAGCCAGCCCTGCCAGAGCGGAAGCCCGAAGAAGCTGGCCGTCCCGGTGGCCGCCGGCCCGATCGCGACCGCCAGCGCCGCGAGCCCCCCCGCCAGCGCACCGAGAGCGGCACGCCCGACGAGCCCGCGCCCGGCAAGTGCAGCGAGCAGCGGCACGAGACAGAGGAAAGCGAGCGGCCAGATTCCCGCCGGCGCCTGCGCCCACGCGAACCCCATTGCCGTGGCGGCCGCTGCCAGCGCGGCGCCCCCGCGGCCGAGCCACGGGCGTCCCGCGCTGCCCATGGCACCCTCACGCGCCGTGGACACGCCCGCCCCGCCTCTGCCTTCCGCCATGCGTGCTCCCCGTGCGCGTTCCACGAAGCTGTTGTGGCTCTACCTGCTCGCCGCAGGCGCGCTGATCATGGTGGCGCTGCGGAGCAGTCTGCCGCTGATCGGGACGACGTTTCCCGGATTCCTGGTGCTGGACAACGGCATCCTCGCTGCAGTGTATGGGAGCGACTGGACGGGCCCGCGCGCCGGGCTGCCGTTCGACGGCGGCGTGCTCGTCGCCGTCGACGGCTCGCCCTTCGCGGGCGGCCGCGCACTGCTCGCGCGGGCTGCCCGTACGAGCCCGGGCCACGTCCTCCACTACGAGGTTCTGCACGGCGGAGAGCTGCGCGAGTTCGCCGTGCCGACGATGCACCTCGACGGTCGAGCGTTTCTCCAGACCTTCGGCTCCTATCTCTTCATCGCCTCGACGCTGCTGTTGATCGGGGGTGTCGCGCTGTTGCTGCGGCCCGACCGGCTGACGGCGCGCTCGCTGGCGGCGACGCTCGGCGCGGTCGGAGGGATCTTCGCGCTCGCGCTCGATCACATGGCCGGCTATCGATGGGTCGGGGCGTACCACGTATTCGAGGGACTTGCGCCCGTCGCGATCCTGCACCTGGCGCTCGTCTTCCCGCGAGAGCGCGTGTCGGCCGCCGCCCGCCGCCGTCTCCTGCTCGGCGCGACCTCGTTGCTGGTCGTGGTCACCGGGATCGAGTTCGCGATCTTCTACGAGCGACCGGCGATCGCCTGGCGTTGGGATGCCGCCGGGTATCTGCTGATGGCCGCGCTCGGCATCGCGATGATCGTGAGCTTCGCCGAGTCCCTCGCCCGCGGCCGCGATCCGGGCGAGCGGACGCGCGCGGCGCTGGTGTTCACCGGAGGACTCGTCGGCTTCCTGCTGCCGTCGGTCGCGCTGTTCTCGTTCTTCCTGCTCGGCGTGGATGCGTCGACGATCTGGTGGACGCCGTTCCTGGCGCTGTTCGCGCTGTTCCTTCTGTACGCGATCGTGCGTCACGATCTGCTCGAAGCCGAGCGAGTGGTCCGCCTCGGCGTCGGCTACGTCCTTGCGACCGCAGGCATGCTGATCGTCTACGCCGCGAGCCTCGCGCTGCTCAGTCGACTCGTATGGCCGGGTGCCGAGCGCAGTCCGATCCTCTCCTTCCTGCTCGTTCTGGCCGTCGCGGTGTCCTTCGAGCCGTTGCGCCGCCGCGTGCAGATCTTGATCGACAGGGTCTTCTACCGCTCGCGCGTCGACGTCGCCCGCGTACTCGAGGAGGCGAGCTCGGACCTCGTCTCGCTCGAGACCGAAGCCGAGATCGCCGCCTACCTGGAGTCGCTGCTCGTCGAGACGCTCGGCAGCGCCTGGGTGCGCGTCGCGCTCGGGGCGGAAGAAGAGCCTGTCCCGGGCGACACGTTGCACGAGGGGGTCCGGTTCCGCAGCGAACGGCTCGGCGCGATCGCGTGTGGCGTCAAGCGCTCCGGGGCGCCGTACTCGGCGGCGGAGCAGGACCTCGTGCGCGGGCTTGCTGCACAGACCGCTCTCGCCCTCCACAACGCGCGCACGCTGCGCGACTTGCGCGCCGCGCAGCAGCGGTTGCTGCGCACGGAGCGGCTGGCGGCCGTCGGCGAGTTCGCCGGCGCCGTCGCGCACGGCATCCGCAATCCCCTCGCCGGGATCCGCGCTGCGGCGCAGGTCGCGCACATGCGCGCGAGTGGCGGCGATCTCGCCGTCGAGTCGCTGGCCAACGTGCTCGCGGAGGCCGACCGGCTCGATCACCGCATCCGCAGCCTGCTCGACTTCTCGCGCCCGTACCAGCTGCGGCTCGAGCGCGTCGATCTCGGCGAGCTGCTCGCCACCGTTCGCGCGTCGCTGGCGGAACGCGCGCGGGCGCAGGGTGTCGTGCTCGAGCTGGCGTCGGAGTCGGCGGCGGTCGAGGCAGACCCGGCTTATCTCGAGGAGGCTCTGCTGGAGCTCGGATTCAACGCGCTTCGCGCCATGCCGGACGGCGGTTCGCTCGGCATCGCGATGCAGGTGACCGAGGAGACCGTCGCCGTCGAGGTCGTCGATCACGGCGGCGGAGTGCCGGAGGGTGTCCGCGACCGGGTCTTCGACCTCTTCTTCACGACGCGACGGGAAGGCAGCGGCGTCGGGCTGCCGACCGTCCGGAAGATCGTCGAGCTGCACGGTGGCAGGGTCGCGCTGGCGCGTTCGGACTCGCGAGGCTGCGTCTTCCGCGTCGTCCTCCCGCGCGCTTCCTAGTCGTCGCTGTCGTCGTCGAGCTCGAAGCCGATCGAGGCGCTTCCGATCCCGTCTCCGTCGTCGTCCGGCGGAAACAGGACGTCGGACGGGTAGAGGAACGGCGTCGTCACCGGCCCGAAGCTGACGCGCGAGATCCCGCCGGCGCCATCTATGAGCACGGCGCCCTCGGCGCCCGGCGCGCTGGGCGCGAGCCGCACCGGCGTTCCGGCAGCGTCGCTGACGAGCAACGTCTCGCGGCTCGGGTCGCCATCCGAATCGGGTTCGACGATGCCGATGCCACCGCTTGCCAGCAGGGTCACCGGGCCAGTCTCCATCCGGCGCGCCACGTTGCCGAGCTCGTCGAGCGGGACCACACGAAACTGCGTTGGCGCGGTGAGCTCCATGCGCTGCAGGATCTCGACGACGGCCGGTCGCCCTTCGGCGTCGATGGACGGTCGAACGATCCGGCCCGCCGTCGGGCGCCAGCCCACGGGATCCACCGGCAGCGCGAGGCCCGCACGACGCGTGACGCCCGAGTACGCGATCGCCACATCGATCGACGGGGAGCTGCCGTCGAGCGGCAGCGTGAAGGCTTCCCCGACGCGCGGGTCGGCGGGATCCGGCAGCAGCGCCATCTCGACGAGAACGGCGACGCGCGAGTCCGGATGCGCCGGCACGAGATCGCGCGCGGTGTCGCGGAAGTCGACATCGGTGTCCGGCAGGAACGGCAGGTGCGTCATGACGAACGAGCCCTCCGGGACGACGTCCGCGCCATCGATCAGCGGAATGAAGAGCCGATCTGCCGCCGGACTCGGCCACGAATGGCAGCCCGAGCACGGCAGGTTCGGGTTCTCGAAGGGACCGAGGAGCGCAGCGGCCCCGAGCGCCAGTCGGGTGCCTCCGGGACTTCCGACGCTGACTCCGAGCGTCCCCTCGGCGACGTTCCCGCGCGGGACGGCGTAGCGTCGTCCGACCGGGTAGAGCTCGAGCGTCTCGAGCGCGAGGTCGCGCGTCTCGCCGTCCAGATGGGTGCGACCGATGTAGCCGTCGCCGTCGAGATCCGCGAAGGCGAGCACGAGGACGGGCAGGCCGCGAAAGAAGCTCGGCACGACGGGGCGGCCCGCTGGCAGCGACGGATCGCCGTCGGATGGCACGACCGCGAACGGGATCGGGATGCCCCGGCCGAACGGCATGGCGACCGTCGGCATGAGCGGGCGCCACAGCGGAGACGGCGGCGGGAAGCCCGCGGTGAAGTCGGCGGGCCGGACGCGTACGACGAGATCGATGTCGCCGCGTACGCCGGGGACGAACACGTCGTCTGCCGTTCCGTACTCGTCGTCGGGGCCCGGCAGGATCCATGGCGCGCCCGGCACGATCGCGGCCACTTCATCGTCTTCGTCGGGATCGAGGGGGTCCCCGACCAGCGGATCCCCCTGCGCGATCAGATCGGTCTCCGACGACGAGAAGCAGCCCGCGAAGAAGAACGCGGTCGGAAAGGCGATGGCGGCCAACAGCAACAGGCGGGACGGAGTTCTCACGGCTGGGCCTCCGGGACCACGAAGGACATCGGATTCGAGAGCAGCCGCTCGCCGCGATACAGCAGGAACAGCTGCGCCTCGGCCTCACCGGCCGGGAACGAAGGCGGCAGCAGGACTTCGATCCGGTTGGAGGCCAGACCGAGGAGCCGCGCCGTCGCGCTGGGCTGGGACGCCGCGATGACGCCATCGATGTCCTCGAGGTCGAAACCGTCGAGCAGCGCGACGCTGCTGCCTTCGAACTCGCCGACCGACAGCTCGAAGCGCACGAACTGCGCGCCGCTCGCGAGGCTCCGGACGAGGACCTGGATCTCGAGCGGCGACTGGATCAGGTCGTCCGTCGGAAAGCTTCCATCGAAGCGGGCCCAGACGCCGGACGGCGCGCGCGCTGCCTGGACCCTCACGAGTTCGAGCGCGGGCGCCGTGATGGCAGCGCTCACGAGGAGCGGCCACGGCACCAACGACAGCGCCGCGCCGATCGCGACAAAGCGGATCCAACTTCGCGCTTGCCATCGAATGCCTGAAAGACTCACTTCCACCTCTCTCCGAGGACTCTTCCCGGCGCGCTGCCACGCCGGCCTCGACGAAACTAGACGAATTCCTCTGCAAAGCTGGTGCCGAGTCGTCGGCATCCCGGTCGGCGCGCAAGTCCGGGACTCGACGACGCCGCCGTCACTCGAACCCGAACTTCTCCATCCGATAGCGGAGGGTGTGCCGAGAGAGACCGAGAAGCGCGGCGGCACGCGTCCGGTTTCCGTCCGCCCGCTCGAGCGCCTGGCGCAGCAGCTCCCGCTCGACGCTCTCGAGCTCGATTCCCCCCTCGGGGAGTCTGACCGGAGTGGCGGGATCCGGAGCGTCAGATGCCGCCGCCAACAGCGCCGGATCTGCGCCGGAGGACGCAGCGGACACGGCGAGACCCGGCAGGTCGCTGGCAGTCAGCAGTTCCCCAGCGCCGAGCAGCACGGCGCGCTCGAGCACGTTGTGCAGCTCTCGGACATTCCCAGGCCACGGGTAGGCGAGCAGCGCGGCCTCGGCATCCGGCGCCAGCCGGCATCGTTCACGCCGGTACTGGATTCCGAGCTGCTCGCAGAAGTGCCGGGCCAGCAGCACGATGTCGCCGGGCCGCTCGCGCAGCGGCGGGATCTCGAACGTCAGCACGCGCAGGCGATGCAGCAGATCGGCGCGGAAGCGGCCGGAGTCGACGTCGGCCTGGAGGTCCCGATTCGTCGCCGCGATCACCTGGACGTCGAGTGCGCGGTCGCGGATCGCGCCGAGCCGCCGGGCTCGCTTCTCCTCGATGACCTTCAGGAACTTCGCCTGGATCGCCGGCTCGAGCTCGCCGATCTCGTCGAGAAAGACGGCGCCGCCGGTGGCGGCCTCGAAAAGACCCGGTCGCGAGGTCTTGGCATCCGTGAAGGTGCCCCGCTCGTGCCCGAACAGCTCCGCCTCGACCAGCGCCGCCGGCATCGCGGAGCAGTTCACCTCGACGAAGGGTCCGCCGCCGAGCAGCTCGTGGATGGCGTGAGCGAGCATTCCCTTGCCGGTCCCCGTCTCGCCTGTCAGCAGGATCGCCGGGCGCTCACCGGGCGCGAGCTTGGCGCCGGCGAGTCGGCCCACCTGCTCGAAGATCGCGAGCATCCGGGTGTCTTCCCCGATGATCCCCGTGGGCAACACGCGGGAGCGATCGCGCAGGTATCGCAGTTCCCAGTCGCGTCGCTGTCGCGCGAGCACGCGGTCGATCAACAGCGAGACCTCGTCGAGATCGAGCGGCTTCTGCATGTAGTCGTAGGCGCCGCGGCGCATCGCCTCGACGGCGTCGCGGACCGATCCGTAGGCGGTCATCAGGATCACCGGCAGCTCACTGTCCTGGGCGCGGAGCTGCGCGAGGACCTCGAGACCGGACGCGTCCGGGAGCCGCAGATCCAGCAGAACGAGGTCGGGAGAGTCCTTGCGCGCAGCCTCCAACGCTTCGTCGCCACGCCCGGCGACCCGCACCTCGTGGCCGGCTGCCTCGAGGTAGCGGCGCAGCTCGATCGCGAGAATCGCCTCGTCCTCGATGATCAGGATTCCCGCCATGGTCCGGCGATCATAGCGTCGGCGCGGAGGGCTTCCGGCACGGCGATTGCTTTCGTTCGAGGGACAGAGATGGAGGCTCGCCCGATGACCTTCGATGCGCCGGCTCGCCGTGACGCTCCGCACCGCCGGATGCTCGTCGTGGAGGACGAGACCCTCCTCGGCGACGCGCTGGGGGCGTGGTTCGAGGCGTGCGGCTTCGCCGTGGAGCGCGCCAAATCACTCGCCGAGGCGCGCATCCAGCTCGCCGGCGCGCCATTTCACGCGACGCTGCTCGATGTGCGGCTGCCCGACGGCGACGGTCTGAGCCTGCTCGAGAGCGTTCGGCCCACGCGCACCGTCGTGATCAGCGCGACCCCGGACGAGGACCGCTATCTGCGACTGGGCGTCCTGCATCACCTGCCGAAGCCCCTCGAGCTCCGGGAGCTCGAGCGGTTGGTCCGCGACATCGCCACCGAGGAAGACGTCGCCTGACGCCGGGGCCCCGGGCGCGCCCCGGGGCCTCCGGCACGGCTCGTATCAGGCATCCCCGCGCGCGCGTCGACGCCGTGCGAGCGCCGCCACCGAGCCCAGCGCGACGGCAGCGCTCCCCGCCGCTCGAGGCTCCGGAACGGCCAGCACCTTGAACACGTTGTCGCTGGCGCCGCCGGCGACGTAGGCATTCCCGAACGAGTCGAGCGCGATGCCGCCGGGATCCGACAGCGGCTGGTTGCCGTCGCCGCTCGCATCGAGGATCTGCGTCACCACGCCATTCGGGGCGCGCCGGAACGCGTTGTTGCTGCGCGAGCCCGTCACGTACAGCGACCCGTCGCTTCCGACGAACAGCGAGTTCGGGCCGTCGAGCGCGTGGTCGCCATCGCCGCTCGCATCGAGGACCTGTTGCACGACTCCTTTGTCATCGATGTGGAAGACGTTGTTCGTGCTGTTGCCGGCGACGTAGACCCCGCCCTCGCGGTCGGCCGCGACGGCGCGTGGCGAATCCAGAGGGTGGACGTCGTCTCCATCGCTATCGAGGACGAGCCGAATGTTTCCGTCGCGTCGGATCCGGAACGCGTTGTCGCTGAAGCGACCCGTGACGTAGACGTCGAGATTCGTCGCGACGGCGACGCCGCGCGGATCGCCGAGTGCATCGACGCCATCCCCGAGCGCAGTGAGGATCTGCAGCGCCCCGCCCCCCGGCAGCACACGGAAGACGTTGTTCGACAGCTGTCCGGCGACGTACAGGATGCCGTCCGGGGCGACGTCGATCCCCCGTGGCTCGGTGAGCGGGTTCGCCCCGTCACCCGCCGGCCCCACGAAGCGCGTGATGACCCCGGCGTTCGTCCGCCGGAACACGGCGTTCGACGCGCTGGCCGAAACGTACACGCTCTGATCCGGGCCCACGGCGACTTCTTCGGGCGAGAGCATCGCATGGGTTCCGTCCCCGTCGACGTCGAGGATCTGCGTGACGACGCCCTGCGCCGAGATGCGGAATACGTTGTTGCTGAGGCGGCCCGCGACGTAGACGTTGTCGGCAGCGTCCACGGTCAGTCGGTTCGGCTCGGCGAGCGAATGAACTCCGTCCCCCGTCGAGTCGAGCACGCGGATCACCGTGAACGCGCCGGCGAGGCCCGGCGACAGGGCGGGGAGCGCGAGGGCCACGAGGATCGCAAGGGCGAGGGGCAGCGGCGAGCGCATCATCGGCCCTCCGACTCGACGAGCGCGTCTGCGCCCCAGATCACCGCGATCGGTCCGATGCGTATGTGGTTCGCTCCGTCCGCTGAAACCTCGACGGCATCGACGAGACCCTCGACCGAGGCGATCGCATCCCCCGACTTCAGGCGTTCGAGCGAGTCCGCGACGAGACGGCCTTCGGGGTCGAACGCACCCTCGGCCTTGATCCAGTCCCCCGGTTCGAAGCGGCTCGCGACGCGCAGCGTGCGGCGGTCCAGCTCGCTCTCGTCGGGCACGATCCAGATTCCTTCGATCCGGAACGTCCCGGTCTCGCCATCCACCTCGGACAGGGCGCCGGCGATCTCGAAGTCGTCGTCCGCGGGGTCCTTTCTGCTCAGCGACTGCGCTTCGAACCGGTGTTCTCCGACCCACTGCCCCTTGGCTTTCAGCCGCGCGCCGGGTTCGATCGTGGGGACCTCGCTCGCCGCCGCGAAGACCGGCGCGCCGAGCAGGAGAAGAAAAGACAGGAAGAGTCTCATGATGTTCCTCTAGTAGTTGTATTGGAGTTCGATGAGGATCTGTTGGGCATCTCGGCCCGACTTGTCGCCGAAGGCGTCGCCGGCGCGGAACCACGAGCCGATCAGCTCGACCTCCCAGTGCCGCCATTCCTCGAGGCCGATCACCAGATCGACGGCCTGTCCGATCTCGCGATCCTCGCCTGTCGGACTCGCCTTGAGGCGGGTATCGCGGAACGTTGCCGAGGCCTCGTCCTGGCGATAGCGGTGGTAGAGCAGCTCGATCGAGCTGTTGTCGAGGATCGGGAGCCCGAGCCCGACGGTCAGGATGTGGAGGTTCGACAGCTCCGGCCGCAGGATCTCGCCGTAGAACTTGAAGCTGTCGACGCCGCGGAACTTGTCGTTGTTGTCGTGGATCCCCGTCTGTCGGAACGCACCGTCGGTCGAGCCGGGATCGTCGTCGGCGCCCGATCCGTAGGCATACGCCAGGGTGAGTCGGGGCCAGCGAGGCCGTGGAGACCAGGTGACGCCGACGTCGGCGCCCCAGCCGAGGACGTCGCGCGTCACGCGCTCCCGGACCTCCGAGCGGTCCGGCTCGTTCCGGACGCTTCCGAAGCGGAACGCCGTCTCCTCGCCCTGCACGAGCGCCACGTCGGCCCAGTAGTCGAAGCGACCGAGATGTCCGCCCGCCGCATCGGGGCGGATCCGCCCGCTGGCGCGCAGCCCCGCCCACGAGAGCCGGCCGTCGAAGCGATCCTCGCGATCCTTGCGCAGCTGCTCGCCGACCTGCAGCCGGTCCGAGCGGTCGTTGCGATGCGCTAGGAACAGATCGAGTCGGTTCTTGCGTCCGTAGTGCCAGGTCGCCTGGCCGAGCACGAACGTCGTGTCCTCGAGCGCCGGCTCGATGAAGTTGCGGTTGGTCTGGATCGGCGCGAGCTCGCGGGCGACGCCGAGCTGGAACTCGAAGTTGCCGACCTCGTAGAGGGCGCGCACGGCGTCGAGGTCGGCATCCCACCACCACTCGCGATCCTCCTGGAAGTTCTGGCGGCCGACCCGCAGCGAGAAGCCGCTCTCGGCGAGATCGTGCGCCTGGATCCAGCTCTGGCCGCGCTGGATCTTCAGCTCGCGATCTCGCATGCCGTCCTCGGCGTGGACATCGGCTTCGTAACCGAACTTTCCTTCGAGGAAGACGAACAGCCACCTCTCGATCGGGTAGAAGAACTCGACATCCATCACGGTGTCGATGTTCACGTCGTCGTCGTCGCGCGCCGGATCGATGCGGAAGTCCCGGCGCCCTCTCACCGTGCTGCTGATCTCGCCGCCGATCACGAGCGGCCGTCCGAGCAGCTCCAGCGTCAGCTGGTCGTCGGGCCGCCGGTCGTCGTTGCGCCGCGTGATCTCGCGGCCGATGCGCAGCGTTCCGGCCCAGTCGCGCAGAGCCTCGCTCGACGCCCGTGTCGAGGGCGCAGGGGCTTGCCCGGCGGCGCCGCCGGCGAGCAGGACGGAGACGACCGCGATCGAGAGGGCGCTCGTGCGCGTCATCGCGCAGCGCTCCGGAGCGGAGCCGGCGCCGCGGTGCTGCCGAGATCGAGCCGCTCCTCGCAGAGCGCGAGCAGCGGCTCGGTCGTCGCACGTCGATCCTCGTAGCGGGTGCTGAGGTACACGTGACGAGCGAGAGATAGAAGTGTGTGGCCGCGCAGCGACGGCTGGAGCTCGCGGCCCGAAAGCGCGAGGAACTGTTCTTCGAAGGCGCGCTCGCAGTCGACGAGCTCGAGCGGATCGCCGTGTCGGCGCAGGGCCCACTCGGTCAGGTGGGCGAGGAAGTTGCCGGCGTCGAGGGCGGGGTGCCCCTGGCAGTAGAGGTCGAAGTCCACGATCCACATCTGCCCGCCGTCGGCCAGCACCTGATCCGGATGGAAGTCGCGATGGATGCCACAGGGGGGGTCGTCCGGGATGGCCGTCGCGAGCCGCCGGCAAGCCGCGGCGAGCCGCTCGCTGCGCAACGCGAGGGCGGGATGCGTGTGCGCGAGCTGGGGAAGCAGCCGCTCGCAGAGCAGCGCGACCTCGTCGGCGACGCCGTGCCGGCGCGAGGTTGCGACCGGCGTGACATGGAGCTTGTGCAGGGCGGTGGCGGCGCGCGCGCACAGCGCGACGTCTCCCGGCTGGCCGAGCTGCGCCGTGAGCGGCGTACCCGGCACCTTGCGCTGCAGCCAGAGGAACAGTTCGGGAATCGCGCCGAGCGCCGCCGGTACGCAGATGGCGTCCGGCGCGTCGTCGCCGAAGGCCGATCGATGCAACGTGTCCTGGACGCGCCAGGCGGTCCGGTCGAGCCCGCGCGCGCGCAGCTTGCCGAGGACCGACACTGCCTCGCCGGCTCCCGTCGTCCCGTCGTACTGCACGAGAGCGCGGCGTCCCGGCTTGTGACGGACCAGCTGCACGGAACGCAGCGCGAGTCCGGGGTCCCCGAGCGCGCGCGCCAGAGGAGTCGAGACGCGCTGGCGATCGAGTGCGGCAGCGAGGAGCGGGAGCGCGGGGTCGATCGCCGGTGTCGCCGGCTCGCGGGCGGCCACGGCGGCGGTGCCTGCCGACTTCTCGCCCGCGCGGCCGAGCCACGCGTGTGCGCGTTCGAGCAGCGCCTCGATCCGTTCCGGCCACGCGGGATCGAAGCTGCGGAACGGTTGCGGAGCGATCGAGACCAGGGCGGCCGCCGTGTGGAGGGCGAGGTGGCGAGCGTCCGGCGGCGCGGCCACTCGGGCGTAGCCGGCGAGCAGCCGTCCGAGAGCCGTCGCGACGCGCTCGGGCGTTCGCTGCGATCGCACCGCCGCGAGCTCCGCATGCGCGGCGAATACCGCGAGATCCTGCGCCGGATCGCCCGCGCACGCGTTGTCGAGATCGATCAGCGCGGCGGTGTCGCCGGCGAGCAGGATCTGGCCGGCGTGGAAGTCCCCGTGCAGCGCCCGCCGCGGCGAGGACGCACCTGCAAGGCGCTCCGCGATCCGCTCCGCGAGCGCGCGCACGGGATCTGCGAGCTTCGGCACGAGGACGGCGACGAGCGCGGCCGATGCCAGCGCCTCCGGCGCGAGGCGGTGTTCTCGCGGCACGGGCGTCTGCGCGTGGAGCTCCGCCAACGCCTGCCCGGAGCGGTCGAGTGCGGCGTCCGCGTCGGCGGCGAAGATCGCGAGCGGGTGCCCGTCGATCCACTCGTAGGCGAATGCCGCGTGCTTGCGGGAGGAGTGAACCGTGCGCGCGACGCGCAGCGCACGGCCGCTCGAGAAGCCGAGCTTCGCCGGCAGGACCTGGAACCGTTCCGGCGTGTGCAGCTTCAACAGCGCGTGCGAGCCATCGTCGATGTCGACCCGCGCGACGAAGCGCCGCTCGGGTTTGTACGCGAGCAGCGTGAGGCCGCGAACCGTCACTCCCGGTGCGAGGACACGCAGGCGTGTCAGGAGACGGTTGCGGAACTCCGGCGATTCCAAGCGGCGCAGCGGCCGCAGCCGTGCGTCGTTCGGGAACATCTCGATCGAGAGCGCCAGGTCTTCGCGGCCGAGACGATCGGCCCCGAGCGCGTTGGGGGCGGCCCGCTGACCACTGCGTTTTGCCAGCTTCTCGGGCGCGTCGGCTCCATGGGCGATGCCATGGACCCGAAGCTCGCCGTCGCGGAGCGCGACCCGATAGGCGGCGAGGCAGCGCGTGCCGGGCTTGTAGCGCACGTATTCGCCGCGCGCGCCGAGCACGTCCGCGCCGGGGGCGAGCGAGCGCAGCAGATCCGCGAACGCGTCGGCATCGAGGAGCGTCGCAAGGCCCGGTAGGGCCGGATCGCGGATCGCGCGTCGCGCCTCAGCGGACATCGGCGCGAACTCCTCTTCCATGCTGGCCATCCTGCGGGTAGGCCGGCGCGGCGACGGTCAGAGCCGGCGGTGCGCTCTCGGCGGCCCGCCCCTGTTCGATCGTCACGATCCGATCGCAGCGCGCGGCGTGCGCGGGGTCGTGCGTCACGAGCACGCAGGTGCGACCCCGTGCCGCGCGCTCGAGCGCCTCGCGGACCAGCCGCTCGTTCTCCTCGTCGAGTCCGGTCATCGGCTCGTCGAGCAGCAGGATCGGCGCCTCCCGCAGCGCTGCGCGGGCGATGCAGATGCGTTGCCGTTGGCCCCGGGAGAGCGTTGCGCCCCGCTCGCCGACCCAGGTATCGAGGCCGTCGGGAAGCCGCTCCGCGAACTCGTCGACGCGGGCGATGCGCGCCGCTTCGTCGATCCGGGCCGCACTGGCGCCCGGGCAGCTGCACGCGATGTTGTCGCGAAGGGTTCCGGCGAAGAGCAGGTCGTCCTGGGGCACCAGCGCGATCTGCCGGCGCAGCGAGGACAGCGTCAGCTCGCGAACATCCGCCCCGTCGACGAGGATGGCGCCGCGCTGGGGGTCGGCGAGACGCAACAGCAGGGCGGCGAGCGTCGACTTGCCGGCGCCCGACGCGCCGACGAGAGCGACCCACTCGCCGGGCGCGATCGCGAGGTCGAACCCATCGAGCACGGCCTGACCATTCGGGTAGGCGAAGCGAACATCGCGATACGCGATGGCGCCGCGCAGCGGAGGCGCCGTGCGCGCCTCGGGCCGCTCGCGGACGGCCGGGGCGCGCTCGAGGAGCTCGAGCACGCGCTCGCCCGAGGCCGTCGCCTTGGCGATTCGCGCGGTGTATTTGGCGAAGTTTCGCGCGGGGCGGAACGCGCGCCGCTGGTAGGTCAGGAACACGATCAGTTCGCCCGGGGTCACATGCCCGGAGAGCGCGCGCAGCGCACCGTATCCGAGCACCAGCGCCGTCGAGACGCCGATCATCAGGTCGACGCCGCGTTCGAGTCCGGCGGCGAGCCGTTTGCCGCGGACGCCCTGCGAAAGATCTCGCTGGCTCGCCGCGCGGAATCGTTCCTCGAAGCGGGACTCGAGGGAGAGCGCCTGGACGACGGCCAGCGCGCCGAGCGACTCCGCGGCTGCATTCGCGAGCTCACCCTCGCGCTGTCGCTGCTCGCGACCGACGTCCTGGATGCTGCGACTGCGGCGGACCGTGAACAGCGCCAGCAGCGGCAGGGGAGCGAGCGCCGCCAGGGCGAGGATCGGATCCATCCACGCCATGACCACCAGCATGCCGATCAGGATCAGCCCGTTGGCGGTGAGTGGCAGGAGCGCCGTCACGACCACTTCCTTCAGGATCCCGACGTCGCTGACGATGCGGGTGAGCCAGTCGCCGAGCCGCGCCGATCGATCGCCTCCGAACGAGAGCTGCTGGACGTGCGTGAAGAGGTCTTCGCGGACGCGCGTCAGCACGCGGTTGCCCGCCAGCGCAAAGCCGATCGTGCTGGCCCAGCTCGCGGCGGCACGCAGCGCGATCACCGCGAACGCTGCGATCGCGCAGACGACGACCAGGGAGCTGTTCGTCAGGGAAGCGAGCCCTGCTGGCGGCGGCGCGGTGCCGAGCACGTGGTCGAAGACGATCTTGAGCGGCCACGGCTCGAGGAGATTCAGGCCGACCTCGGCGACGAGGGCGGCGCTCGAGCCGAGCAGCAGACCGCGCTCGGGCGCCAACGCCGGCCGGAAGCGCGCGGCGACGCGCCAGGAGCGCGGCCACAGGTCTCGCCAGGAACGGGGGCGCGCCATCTCAGCGGCCCCCTGCACGCCGAACGCGCGCGCCCGATCCCGCAGATCGCGAGACCGAAGCCGCGCGTGCGAGCACTTGCGCGGCAATCGAGTCCCAGCTCCGGTGGCGGGCAACCCAGACCCGCGCGGCGGACCCGAGACGCTGACGCAGGACGGCGTCGTCGGCCAGCGTGATCAGACCGGCGGCGGCACCCTCGATGTCGCCGGGCGCGTGCAGCCAGCCGGTCTCGCCGTGCGTCAGGACGTCGGCGATCTGTCCGATCCGGCTCGCCACGATCGCACGCCCGGCCGCCATGTACTCGAAGATCTTGAGCGGCGAGAAGTAGAAGGGCTCCTCGAGGCTGCTTCTCACCGGATACGGCGCGACCACCGCATCCATCGTCGCCAGCCAGGAAGGAACCTCGGCCGGCCGCACGGCGCCGGCGAACGACACCGAGCCGCGAACCTCGCGCACCTCGAGATCTCGCTCGAAGTCGTCGCGGCCGGGTCCGTCCCCGACGACGACGAGCTGCGCCTGCGTTCGCTCGCGGCGCACGCGCGCCCAGATGGCGGCCAGATCCGGGAGCCCGTGCCACGGTCGAAGTCCCCCGACGAAGCCGACGGTGAAGACCTCGGCATCGCGGTGGACCGGCTCGGCGGCGGCAAAGCGCGCGACGTCGACGCCGTTGGGAACGACGGCCAGGCGGTCCTCGAGCGGTCCGTGTGCTCGCAACCAGCGAGCGAGCTCCTCGGAGACGGGCAGCAGCAGGCGCGCGGCAGCGAACGCACGGGTCGCAGCCGACTCCGCGAGCTCCTCGTGGACGAGCACGCGGTGGCGTCGCTGCTCCTCGGCGAGCGGTGCATTCACCTCGAGCAGGCCCGGGATCCCCGCCGCCCTCGCGGATTCCATCGCAGCGAACGCGAACAACGCATGGCGCTCGTACACGATGTCGAACGCTCCCGCGGCCTCGAGCGCATCGCGAACCGACTCGTTGGCGGCGACGAGCGCCCGCTCCCGTAGGTCCGGAGCGCCTCGAGGGGGCGCGGCGATCGGATGCACGCGGACGGGTTCCAGACCCTCGGGGCAGGGGCCCTCGCAGTTCATCGCGAACAGGTCGATCTCGACACCGTGCCGGACGAAGGCGCGCAGCATCTCCTGGACGTGGACCGAGCAGCCCTTGTGGCCGAAGACCGGGACACCGGGATCGGCACACACATAGGCGACGCGGGTCACGCGGAAGCGCCCGCGGCCAGCGACGCTTCCTCGACGTCTGCGCCGAACAGCGGCCGCAGGCCCTCGGCGTTGCGCCGGATGTCGAAACTCGTCTCGACCTGTCGTCTCGCAGCCTGAGCGAGCCGGACGCGCAGCGGGGCATCGTCGAGCAGGCGCCGGAGTGCGCTGGCGAGGGACTCCGAGCGTCCCTCCGGGACCAGTAGCCCCGTCTGGTCGTTCCGCACGATCTCGGGGAGCCCGGTCACGTTCGTCGTCACGCACGGGGTCCCGAGCGCCATCGCTTCGAGGACGACGGTCGGCAGCCCGTCGCGGTTCCCGTCGGATCCGGTGACGCAGGGGGCGGCGAGGACGGCGGCGTTCCGCATGCGCTCGATGACCGCGCGACGCGGGAGCGGCCCGACGAGCTCGATCGTGTCCTCGAGCCCCAGCGCTCGCACTTGCGCGCGCAGCGACTGCTCGAGTTCGCCGCCGCCGATGATCTCGCAGTGGTGCTCGACGCCGGCGGCGCGGAGCTGCGCGCACGCGTCGATCAGCACCGAGAAGCCCTTCTTCTCGACGAGGCGACCGACCGAGACGATGCGCCGCGGGCGGCCGGCCGGCTCGGAGAACGCGAACTCCTCGAGCGGCAGGCCGTTGTAGACGCGAACGATGCGCTTCGCGGGCGCTCCGGGAAGGCTACACAGGAAACGGACGTTGTAGTCGCTGACCGTGACGATCGCGGCCGCCGCGCGCATCTTCGTGACGAGAGCGGCAACGTCCACGCTGTCGTGGAAGATGTCCTTAGCGTGCGCGGTGAAGGAGTACGGGACGCTCGCGAACCAGGCGGCCATTCTCGCGACATCGGTCGCCTCGGTCGCGAAGTGGGAATGGAGGTGCGTCACGCCGAGTCGTCGCGCGTCGCACGCGATGCGCAGGGCCTGGTAGACGTGCCGGACATCCATGCCGCGCGCCGCGCGCAGGCGGTCCTCGATGTCGTCGACCCAGGCGCTGGCGTCGCCGAGCGCGCGCCAGAAGTCATCGCCACGCAGGCCGCTCGCGACGTGGTAGGCGACCGGCGCACGCACGCGCGAGATCGCGTCCTGGAAATGACCGTCGTCGGGCGGTCGCAGCGAGAAGATCGAGATCGGAAGCCCCGTCTGCTCGAGCGCGAGGATCTCGTTGACGACGAACGTCTCCGAATAGCGCGGATAGCGCTTCAGGACGTAGCCGACGCGGGTCGGGAGTCTCACGCGATCGCCTGCTTCGTCGCGGGCAGCGCGAAGCGGGCCGCCCCCTCGGATTCCGCGCCGAGAACGGCGGAGAGGAGCGTGGGAATGCGCGAGAGCCCGGCGAGATCCACGCCGCTGATGTCCGGTGCGTGGCTCGGCCCGCCGAGCCAGTGGCTGAGCGCCGATGGCGCAAGGTCGCACGGTGCGACGACGTCGATCAATCCGAGCGCCTGCAGGCGATCGGCACGCAGCCATTGCTCCCGTCGCGGGCGCGTGCGCGGCACCAACAGGACCGGCTTGCGCGCGGCGAGCGCCTCGCAGACGGTGTTGTAGCCGCCCATCGCGACGATCCGGTCGGCGCCCTGCAGGAGGGTCTCGATGTCTTGCACGAAATCGAGGACCTGCAGGCGCGGGCGGGAGCGCGCGAACGCAGCGAGACGGCGACGGGCGGGCTCTGGCATGAACGGCCCCGTGACGATCACGCCGACCGCGTCGTCGGGCAGCTGGGCGTTCGCGAAGGCCCACGCGAGCGGCAGGCCGTCCTGTCCGCCCCCGAGCAGGCACAGCAGGAGTCTGCCGTCCGGAATTCGGAGCTGCGCGCGCTGCGCGCGCTGACACGCGGCGTCCGGTGCCGGCTGCTGCGGACCGAGATAGCCGGTGAACGACACCAGGTCCGACACGCTACGCGCGGCAGGCACCTCGCGCAGGGGATCGTAGACCGCGGGGTCTCCGTAGATCCAGACGGCGTCGAAGAACGCGCGGACCGCCTCGGCGCCGCGCGACGCGCGCCACTCGCGCTCGACCACGGCAGGCTCATCGAGGACGTCGCGAAGCCCGAGTACGCAGCGCGTCTCGCCGCGCATGGCGAGGCTGCGCAGCGCCGGCGCCAGCTCCTCACCCAGGCCGAGCGGGTTCCGGTCGACGATGAGCACCTGCGGCGAGAAGGCCTCGAGCGCCCCGCGAATCGCCTGCGACCGCAGGCGGATCAGATCCGGCAGCGGCAGCGGAAGCGCGCGCGAGCGATAGCTGCCGTCGGCCGCCTTGAAGAGCGCCGGCAACGCGAGGCAGTCCGTGCGCTCGGGGAGCCGGAGTGCGCCGGCCTCCCGCACGCCAGACAGGATCAGGACCGACGCGCGCAGCGGCGAATCCACGAGCGCGCGCGCGATCGCGAGATTGCGCCGCAGATGCCCGAGCCCCATCGCGTCGTGGGAGTAGAGCGCGACCCGCAGGTCGGGCCGGCAAGCGATCCCCATCTTTCCGTCCCCTGGTGGCGGCGGCCGGATCGACTTCCGGCGCCAGCCGCCCACTAGAGCAACGGGCGTGCCAGCACGGGGACGGCGCTGGGGCGTTCCGATGAAAGGACGGGAGTTGCGGGGCACCCACCGGGGTGAGGCCACGCGATCGACTGCGTGATTTCACGCAGCGCCGTGCAGCCGGGCGTCCCGCCGGTCGCCGAGTTCAGGCCGCGGGCTCTGCCTCGACCAGCTCGATCCGGGTGCCGTCCGGGTCCGTGACGAAGATTGCCGCCCGCCCGGCATCCTCCATTCGCAGGCGCGTGGAACGCAGCACGCGGCCACCGGAAGCGGTGACCGACGCGATCGCGGTCTCGAGGTCGTCGACGACCAGCGAGAGGTGCGTGATGCCGAGGGCATTCAGGGGGCGCGGCTCTCCGGTGCCGCGATGCCCGGGAGATGCGTAGTGCAGCAGCTGGACGTGCAGTTCGTCGCGCTCGAGAACGGCGACGCGCAGGTCGAGGTCCGGGATGCCCATCAGCGTTTCGGCCGCATCTCCATACACATCGAGGCGCTTGCTCTCGCGAAAGCCGAGAGCTTCCCGCCAGAACGTGAGGGCACGCTCCAGATCGGAAACGCAGATGCCGAGATGCGACAGACGGCCGAGTCCCATCGGCACACGCTAGGGCGGATCGAGAGTCGAGGTCAAGGCGAGTGCCAGAGGGGCACGCAGAACGCTCCGCGCGCGTTCCCTCGGTCGGGGTTCCGGCCCTGGCCCGTGGTGGTAGAATGCCCCGGTTCAGGCTCATCTCCGTTCGCCGGAGAGTCGATGAAACAGGGAACACTTCCCGAGACCGGGAACGCGTCCCGAAGAGCAGGAAGAGGGGCGGCGATGGTTTCGAACCCTACCTCGTCGAATCGGCTGCGGGCGCGCCGATGGGCGATCGGGGCCCCCATGGCCGTCGCGCTACTCGCGGTGTCGGTCCCGACCGCGGCCCTCGCCGGCGGCTCGGCGAGCCGTGTCGAGCCGAGCCTGCGTGCGGAACTCCTCGAGCGGGCGCTGGCGGCCTACCGCCGGATCGAGGCGAGCGGGCGGATCGGGAACCCGGTCCTGACAGTGATCGACTACTCCTTGCCGTCGTCCGTGCGCCGCCTCTGGGTCCTCGATCCGGCGACGCGCCGCGTACTGGCCCACGAGTACGTGGCCCACGGGCGGGGCTCGAATCATCCCGAGGATCCCGCGCGGGCCGTTCGGTTCGGCAACGAGCCCGAGAGTCACCGCACCAGCCTCGGAAGCTTTCTCACCGGCGACACCTATGAGGGTCAGCACGGGGTCTCCCTGGAGCTCGACGGGCTCGAACCCGGCGTCAACGATCGCGCGCGAGAGCGGCGTATCGTGATCCATCCCGCGGACTATGTGAGTGAGGAATTTCGTGCGCGCAGTGGCGGCTGGGTCGGCCGCAGCTTCGGCTGCCCGGCGCTGGCGCCCGACGTCGCACCGGCGCTCATCGCGCGGATCCGCGGCGGCAGCCTGTTGTACGCTGGCGTCCCCGGCGAGGATGGCGAAGTGGCGGACGATGACCGGCACGCGCAGCGTCGGTTCCCGGACTCGTCGGAAGCCGGTCGAGACGGCTAGACGCCGACACGATCAGGAGTCGCGTGCTCGCAGCGCTCGCTCGAGCGCGGCGTCGTGTCCGTAGAGATCCTCGTAGAACGAGATCGTGCCGTCTCGACGGGCGACTGCCGTGGCATAGGCGATGACGACCGCCACGGGCGTCTCGACCCGGACGAAGGTCTCGCGCGTACCGGCCATCGCCGTGCGGATGCGCTCCGGCGGCCAGTCCGGCTGTTCGCGCAGCACCCATTCGGCGAGCTGCGCCGGGCGCTCGACGCGGATGCAGCCGTGGCTGAAGTCTCGCCGGCTGCGGGCGAAGAGTTCTCGCGAGGGTGTGTCGTGCAAGTAGACGCTGTGCGAGTTCGGGAACAGGAACTTGACCGAACCGAGAGCGTTGCCTGGGCCGGGGCGTTGGCGCAGTCGTGCGTCTCCGCGAGCCAGCGCTTCGACACTGGCGGCGGTCGCGGGCAAGACCGCATCTTCCCTGACGATCTCGTAGCGCCGAGCCGCGAGTCGGCCGGGATCGCGGCGCAACTTCGGCAATTCCTCGTGCACGACGATGCTGCGCGGCACGTTCCAGTGCGGGGCGAAGATCACCGTCTCGAGCGCGCCGGCGAAGGCCGGTGTCTTCGTCCCGGCCTTGCCGACGACGACGCGCATCTGCAGCGCCGGGGCCGCCTCGCTGCCGACTGCGTCCACCGCGACCAGCTCGAATGCGGGAATGTTCACGAACACCGCACGCCGCCCGGCCGGCGCCGGCAGCCAGCGCAGTCGCTCGAGCGACAGCTCGATCTGTCGCACCCGCTGCTCGGCGGAGACCGCCAGCGCGCGCGCGGTGGCCGGCCCGATGATCCCGTCTGGCGCGAGGCCGTGCCGCTCCTGGAATCGCTGGACCGCCTCGACCAGCACACCATCATACACCGCATCGACGTCGCGATCCGCGGAGGGCAGGTCGCCGAGTGCGGCGAGCCAGCGCGCGAGGCCTGTGACGCCAACGGCTGGTTCGCCGGGTCGCAGCGTGCCCGAAACCACCACCGGGCCGATGTCGGACTCTCGGGCGAGCGCGCGGTAGCGCGCCAGCTGCTCGACCAGCCGGCGATACTGCGCGAACTCCGGTTCCGCTTCGGCGACGAGGCCCGCCAGGTCGCCGTCGCGCAGCGCCGCCGTCAGCAGCGCGGCGACGTCGATGTGCTTCGGATCGGTCGCGTAGTCGAAGGATAGCCGCCGCGGGTCGATGCGTCCGACGTGCAGATCCAGGAGCTGGCGCAGCAGACCGAGCGTGATGCTCGTGTCGAAGCGGGCGAGCGTTTCGGCGTTCGCAATGCGGCCGCTCGCGAGTTCGCGCCGGGCCGCGTCGAGGCGCGCGGCGTCGTAGTCGCGCGGCACGAGGCCGTGCGCGTCGGCGGCGCCGAGCACGCGCGTCGCCTCGGCGGCCGCCTCCGAGGGGCGTCCCTCGGCGAGCCACAATGGCGCGAAACCGCGCGGTTCGTAGACCGCCAACAGGTCGTCGCGAGGCCCGGAGGATCGTGAGTTTTGCGCGCCGGATGGCAGCCCGGCGTATGCGATGGCCTCGATGTGTCGCGAGATCGACTCGGGAGCCGGCTCCGCACGGCCCGGGCCGGCGCCGAGCCCGGCTCCGGCCCACAACGCGAGCAGGGCTGTGCACAGTCGGCCGCCGCTCTTCCGGCGCGTCGGGCTGCTCGTTCCGCAGATCTGCATGGGCGCGCGAGTCTGATCGGTGACGCCGTGGCGTCAACCGCCTTGCGTCCGGGCGATCTCGGGGCCCGATGCGGGCCGGGACCGAGTGCGCTGCGCTCGGCGCTCGCTTCGGGCATCCTCCAGGGCGCCGCACGCCTGCGCGGGTCGACGGGGTCCGCTTCCCGACCCGATCTCTCGTTTCGGCTCTCCGTTTCGTACGAGGAGGATCTTTGGAGCCCCTGAACGACGTTCTGGTCATCGTGACCTGTCTATTCCTTTCCGCGTTCTTCTCCGGCAGCGAGACGGCGCTGCTGCGGGTCCGGTCTCACGACCTCGAGCAGGATCTCGCGCACAGCCACAGCCCGGCGCCGGTCGCGGCGCTGTCGCTGCTGCGCAACACGTCACGGCTGCTCGTCACGATCCTGGTCGGCAACAACGTCGTGAACCTGCTGGCCGCCGCCTTGGCGGCGTCGCTGGCGATCCGGGTCGTCGGCGAGGACGCCGGCGTGATCCTCTCGACGATCGTCATGACGCTGTTGGTGCTGGTCCTCGCGGAAGTCCTGCCGAAGGCGTTTGCCGCCCGTCATCCGCGCCGTGTCGTCGGCGTCGTCGCGCTGCCGCTGTATCTCATGCACCAGCTGCTGCGTCCCGTGCACCTCGCGTTCGATCGCTTCGTCGAGCCGCTGGTTCGGCGTCTCGGCGCCGGCAGCGAGGGCGAACCGATGAGTTCGGCCGAAGAGCTGCTGCGGCTCGCGCGTTCGCAGGAGCAGGCGGAGTCTGGCGTGCCCACTCCCGCCTCGATCATCGGCGGTGTGGCGCGCGCCGCCGAGATGCACGCGGCGGACATCATGGTGCCGCGTACGGAGATCTTCGCACTCCCGCTCGAGACGCCGCCCGCGCAGCTCCTGGAACAGCTTCTCGAGGAGCGCTACACGCGCGTTCCGATCTATCAGGAATCGATCGACAACGTGATGGGCATCGTGCACCTGAAGGACCTGATCGAGGCGGTGCGCGCCGGCAAGGAGAGCCTGCAGGGAATCCTGAAGCCCGTCCTGCGCGTGCCGGAGCGCAAGCTGATCCTTCCGCTCCTCGCGGACATGCAACGCGCGTTCGCGCATCTCGCAGTCGTGAAGGACGCCTTCGGCGTGACGCTCGGGCTCGTGACGCAGGAGGACATCCTCGAGGAGATCGTCGGCGAGATTCGCGACGAGTTCGATCGCGAGGAGCTGCTGACGATCCGCGCGCTTCCGGACGGCAGCCACCAGGCCCTCGGTCGCATCAAGGTTCTCGACTTCAACCGGGAAACGGGCTGGGAAGTGCCGGCCGAACGCGGCGACACGCTTTCCGGCCTCGTCTTCAACGAGCTCGGCCGCGCCCCGCGCAAGGGCGATCGGGTCTGCGTGTCGGACTACGAGATCACCGTCGTCGATATCTCCGGCGCGCGCATCACCGAGCTGCGCGTCGCGCGGCGACCGCCGGAGGCCGAAGCCGAGCGGGAAAGCGACGCTCCGGACGGCGCGTAGGGTCGGGAGCGGGGACGGGGACGCGGGGACGGGGACGTTCCTTGCGAGCTTTCGTTGTCCTCGTCGTGGTGCTACTTCGGCGCGCTGACTGTCGAGGACAACGAAAGCTCGCAAGGAACGTCCCCGTCCCCGCTCTTGCGGCGTGTCGAGCAGACCCCGATCCTCGCGCGCATGATCGACCCCGCCCGACCCCGCCCGCGCGCCGTGCTGCTCGGCGTCCAGCTGTCCGGCGTCGGCGATGCCGAGCTCGAGTCGTCGCTCGCCGAGTTGTCCAGGCTCGCCAAGACGCTCGGCCTCGACGTCGTCGGGCGCGTCACCCAGAAGCGCGCGCGGCTCGCCACCGGCGCCGTCGTCGGCGACGGCAAGCTCCAGGAGCTGGCGACGTGGACCGGCGGGACCGGCGTGGTTCCGATGGGGCCGCCCCAGGCCCGTCGCCGATCCAAATCCGACGACGACGATGCGGAAGCCGCCGGCGACGCGGGCGAGGCCGCAGCAGAGGCCGACGAGACCGCCGTCCCGGACGCCGCTCCCGAGCCGGCGATCCGCGCGGACGTCGTGCTCGTGGATCACGATCTCACGCCGTCCCAGGCGCGCAACCTCGAGCGCGCGAGCGGCGCCGAGGTGCTCGACCGCAGCGCCGTGATCCTCGCGATCTTCCAGCGCCACGCGCGCAGCCGCGAGGCCCGGCTCCAGGTCGAGATCGCGCGGCTCGCGTACCTGGCGCCGCGGCTGCGCGAGACCGGCGGCGGCAAGGACCGGCAGGGCGGCGGCATCGGCGGCCGCGGCGCCGGCGAGAGCTCGATCGAGCTCGACCGCCGCAAGGTGCGCGACCGCATCGCCGAGCTGCGCGCCGAGCTTGCGCAGATCGAGCGCGACGCCGGCACCCGCCGCAAGCGCCGCAGCGAGCACGCCACCGTCGCGTTGGTCGGCTACACGAACGCCGGCAAGTCGTCGTGGATGCGCGTGCTGACCGGCAGCGGCGTGCTCGTCGAGGACAAGCTGTTCGCGACGCTCGACACCACCGTTCGCGCGTTGCACCCGGAGACCACGCCGCGCATCCTCGTCTCCGACACCGTCGGCTTCATCAAGAAGCTGCCGCACGACCTGGTCGCGAGCTTCCGCTCGACGCTCGACGAGGCCCGCGACTGCGACCTGCTGCTGCACGTCGTCGATGCCTCCGATGCGTCGTTCCCCGCACAGATGGAGGTGACGCGCGAGGTGCTCGCCGAAATCGGCGCCACCGACAGCCCCCGCCTGCTGGTGCTGAACAAGGCCGACCGCATCGACGCCGACACCCGGGCGCGGCTCGCCACCGAATGGCCCGACGGCATCCTCGTGTCCGCGAAGGACCCCGCCGACGTCGCCGCGCTGCGCGAGCGCATCCTCGCGTTCTTCGAGCGCGACATGGAGGAGGCCGATCTCTTCGTGCCCTACACGAAGCAGCGTCTAGTCGGCGAAGCCCACACGAGCGCCCGCGTGCTCGCCGAGCGCCACGACGAGGCCGGCACCCACCTCCGGGTTCGCGCTCGCCCCGATGTCCTCGCGCGACTGCGGACCGGCGCCGGCGCCTGAGCGGCGTGCGGCGCTCAGCTCGCCGCGGCGCTCCTCCTCGACTCGACCAGCCGATACAGGACCGGCAGCACGATCAGCGTGAGCGCAGTCGACGAGAGGATGCCCCCGATGACGACCGTAGCGAGCGGGCGCTGGACCTCGGCACCGGCGCTCGTCGCGAGCGCCATCGGGACGAAGCCGAGCGAGGCGACCAGCGCCGTCATCAGCACCGGCCGCAATCGCGTGAGAGCGCCTTCGCGGAGCGCCTGCGCGAGGGGCATGCCCTCCCGGCGCAGCTCGTTGATGAACGAGAGCATCACCACGCCGTTCAACACGGCGACGCCCGATAGCGCGATGAAGCCGACACCGGCCGAGATCGAGAGCGGGATGCCGCGCAGCCAGAGCGCCAGGATGCCGCCGGTCCACGCGAGTGGTACGCCGCTGAAGACCAGGAGCGCGTGACGCAGCGAGCCGAAGACGCTGGCGAGGATGGCGAGGATCAGCAGCAGCGCGACCGGCACGACCACCTGGAGCCGGCGCGTCGCGGACTCGAGCTGCTCGAACTGGCCGCCCCACGTGCTCCAGTAGCCGGTCGGCAGCTGCACGCGCTGCGCAAGCCGGGTTTCGGCCTCGGCGACGAAGGTCCCGATGTCGCGCCCGCGCACGTTGGCCGTCACCACGACGCGTCGCTTTCCGTTCTCGCGGCTCACCTGGTTCGGGCCGGTGCCGACCCGCAGCGCCGCGACGGCGCCGAGCGGGACGACCCGCCGCGCGGTCTCTCCGCCGCTCGCCAGCGGGAGCGAGTCTGCACGCGGCGAGCCGCCTCCCGGCAATGCGATCGGCAGGCGCGCGAGCGCATCGAGATCCGTTCGCAGCGTTTCCGGCAGCCGGACCACCAGGTCGAAGCGCCGATCGCCCTCGAAGAGTTGCCCGGCCGCCTCGCCGCCGATCGCGATCCGCACCACTTCCTGCACGGCATCGAGCGAGAGCCCGAGCCGCGCGAGCGCGGGCCGGTCGAAGTCGACCTCCAGGAAGGGCAACCCTGTGCTCTGCTCCACCGAAACGTCTGCGGCGCCCGGCACCTGCTCGAACACCGCAGCGATCTCGTTGCCGAGTCCCGCCAGGACGTCGAGGTCGTCGCCGAACACCTTCACGGCGACGTCGCTGCGGACGCCGGCGATCAACTCGTTGAAGCGCATCTCGATCGGCTGCGTGAACTCGTATTTGTTGCCCGGCAGCCGCGCCACGGCCTCTTCGATCTCGCGCACCAGCTCGGTTTTCGGTTTGCGCGGATCCGGCCACTCGGAGCGGTCCTTCAGGATCACGAAACCGTCCGCCACGTTCGGCGGCATCGGGTCGGTCGCTACCTCGGCGGTGCCGATCTTCGTGAAGGTGTGCGAAACCTCGGGAAACCCTCCGAGGGCGCGTTCGAGCGCGCCCTGCATGGCGACCGCCTGCGTGAGACTCGTGCCCGGAATCCGGAGCGCATGCAACGCGATGTCGCCCTCGTCGAGGCTCGGGATGAACTCGCGGCCCATCCGCGATCCGAGCGCCAGCGACGCGACGACCAACAGCACGGCGACGCCGATGACCGAAAGCGGCCTCGGCAAGGCCGCGTCCAGCACGCGCGCGTAGCCACGTCGGGCGACGCGCAGGATCGGGTTCTCCCGCTCCCGCACCCGGCCGCCGAGCAGCAGCGCCACGGCGGCCGGGACGAAGGTGACGGAGAGCACGAGCGCCGACAGCAACGCCAGCATCACCGTGATCGCCATCGGGTGGAACATCTTCCCCTCGACTCCGGTCAGCGCGAGGATCGGCACATAGACGATCAGGATGATCGTCACGCCGAACACACTGGGCCGGACCACCTGCCGCGTGGCGTCGGCCACGACGTCGAGGCGCTCCGCCAGCGGTAGCGGTGCGTCGCGCCCCTCGTTGGCTGCCGCCAGCCGCCGGATGCAGTTCTCGACGATGATCACGGCGCCGTCGACGATCAGTCCGAAGTCGAGCGCGCCGAGACTCATGAGGTTGCCGCTGATGCGTCCCCGAGCCATGCCCGCGAACGTCAGCAGCATCGACAGCGGGATCACCAGGGCGGTCAGGAACGCTGCGCGGAGGTTTCCGAGCAGCAGGAACAGCACCGCGATGACCAGCAGCGCGCCCTCGACGAGGTTGTTCCGCACCGTCGCGATCGTCCGGTCGACGAGCTCCGTCCGGTCGTAGACGGCCGTGGCGACGACGCCGTCCGGCAGCGTGCGATTCACGGACTCGAGCTGCGCGTTCACTCGTCGCGCGACCGCACGACTGTTCTCGCCCATCAGCATGAAGACCGTGCCCAGCACGACCTCCTCGCCGTCTTCGGTCGCTGCCCCGGTGCGCAGGTCGCGTCCGATGGCGACGTCGGCGACGTCGCGGATCCGGATCGGGACACCGGCATGCTGGCCGACGAGGATGTCCCGGACATCCTCGAGGTTGGCCACCTGTCCCGGGGCGCGCACCAGCACCTGCTCGCCGTTCCGCTCGATGTAGCCGGCGCCGACGTTGGCATTGTTGCGCGCGAGGCCGTCGAGCAGATCGCGGAACGTGAGGCCGTACGCCACGAGTCGATCGGGCCGCGGCAACACGTGGATCTGCTTGACGTAGCCGCCGATCGTATTCACCTCGGCGACGCCGGGGACCGTGCGCAGCTGCGGTTTCACGACCCAGTCCTGGAGCGTGCGCAGGCCGGTGGCGTCCCAGAGCTGTCCGTCGGCGTCCGTCGCTCCCGGCTCGGCGGCCAGCACGAACATGAAGATCTCGCCGAGGCCCGTGGCGATCGGACCGAGCTCCGGCTCGACTCCGGGCGGCAGCTTCGCAGCGGCTTCGCGCAGGCGCTCGCCGACCAGCTGGCGGGCGAAGTAGATGTCGGTGCCGTCCTCGAAGACGACCGTCACCTGGGACAATCCGTAACGCGACAGCGACCGGGTGTAGTCGAGGCGCGGCAGACCGGACAGGGAGGTCTCGATCGGGAACGTGATGCGCTGTTCGGCCTCGAGCGGCGAGAAGCCGGGAGCGGCCGTGTTGACCTGCACCTGGACGTTCGTGATGTCGGGAACCGCGTCGATCGAGAGCTGCATGAAGCTGAAGGCGCCGACGGCGGCTCCCAGCAGTGTCACGCCCATCACGACCCAGCGGCGCTGCAGCGAAAAGCGGAGGATGGCTTCGAGCAACGGGAGACTCCTCAGTGGTCGTGACTGGCGCCGGCCTTGCCGATCTCGGCCTTGACCAGGAAGCTCCCGTCCGCGACATAGTGCTGCCCCGCTGCGAGGCCTGCGCGCACCTCGACGTGATCCGCGGCGCGGCGGCCGAGCTCGACGGGCTGGGCCTCGAGCACGTCGCCGTCCGCGACGAACACGACGTCCCAGTCGCGCAGCCGTTGCAGTGCGCTCGCCCGCACGGCGATCGGGACCTCGGCGGTCTCCACCTCGACTTCCGCCGTGACGTAGAGGCCGGGCCGCCAGCGACCTTCCGGATTCGGCAGCAGGGCCCGGGCGAAGTGCGTCTGTGTCTCGGGGACACCGACCGGCGAGAGATACGAAATCTCGGTTTCGCCGCGCGGCGTCCCGTCCTCGCCGAAGATCGTGACCGGCTGGCCGTGTCGTAGCCGCCCGAAGTCGGGCCGATGGACGTCGAGGTCGAGCCATACGGTCGAGAGGTCGGCGATCACGAACACCGTGCGCTCGCTGGCGACGAACTCGCCTCGCGCGAGGTCCTTCGCGATCACCGTGCCGGGCAACGACGCTCGGATCTCGTACGGATGCAGGCTCTCGTTGCTCTCGACCACGGCCAGCAGGTCGCCGCTGGCAACGGGATCCCCCAGTTGCTTGTGGACCGACCGCACGACCCCGGGAAAACGAGGGACGATGTGCGCGAGCGTCTCTTCGTTGGCGGCAATGCGGCCGTTCAGGGGGATCCGCTCGTGGATCGTGGCCGGCTCCGCTCGGGCGATCTCGATCCCGGCGGCCGCGCGTTGCTCCGCATCGAGCTCCACGCGTCCCTCGTGGGACTCGAATGCGAAGCGGTGCTCACGGCCGCCTTTGCGCGCGAGGACTTCGACGTCGAACGAATGCGGCTCGGTGATCTCGCGGTCGCCGACCAGGTAATCGCCGCGCGGAGTGAACGCGATCGGCTCGACGCGGCCCCCGAGACGGCGCAGCGTCACCTCGAGCGTCACGTCGGACGCGGGTCTCGGCGCAGCGTCTTCGAAAACGTAGACCCGCATCTCGGGCGGGACCCCGCGTTCGTAGATCGTCAGCTCGAGGCCGAACGGCCCGTCGGTGAGCAGGCGGCCGCCGTGCGGACCCCGATCGAACTCCACGTCGGCAACCTCGAGAGCGTTGCGGCCCGACTCGTCGGCTTCGCCACATGCGAACGCCAGGAGGAGCGCGGCGAGGAGCCGCGCGGGCGTCCGGGCGGCGCCTCCGCGAGCGATCGGGATCCGATTCACGGCGAGTCCTCCTGGAGCGGCGCTCCGGTCAGTCGTTCGAGCCGCTGGACGCTGTGATGCGCCTCGACGAGGGCGCGCAGGTGCTGCTCGCGCGCGGCGAGCCGCGCCGAGAGGATCTCGAGCATCTCGAGCTGGCTGTTGCGCCCGGCCTCGTATCCTCGCTGCAGCACGGCGACGGCGCGGTCGATGCCCGGCAGCACGCGGGTGCGCAGCAGCGCCGCTTCCTCGATCGACGCATGCAGGGCGGTCAGCGCCTTCGAGACTTCGGTGGCCGTGCGGACCTGCGCCGCGCGTTGCTCGTGCGCGGCCTTCGCGCGCCGCGCTCGCGCCTCGGCGATCGCGCCCTGGTTGCGGTTCCAGAGCGGGATCGGAATCGACGCGCCGACGACCAGCGTGACGTCCTCGGGACCGGCGAGATAGCGGGGGCCGGCGTGGATCGTGACGTCGGGGATGCGTCCGCTGCGGGCCTCGGCGATCGCGGCCTCGTGGCGTTCGAGTTCCGACGCCCAGCGCGCCAGGTCCGGACTCTCGGCCGCGCGGCGTTGCAGCTCCTCGAGCGTCGGAGGCGCCGGCAGATCGGCTAGGTCCCCCAGCGCGCGATCGAAATGCGCGGTCGCGCCGCCCCACTGGGCGGCCAGCGCCGTCCGCGCGGTTTCGAGCCCGTGATCGGCGTGCTCGCGCTCGACGCCGGCACTGTCCACGGCCACTCCGGCGCGGATCGCTTCGGCCGGCGACGCGAGGCCTGCGTCGACACGCCGCTGTGCAACGTCGAGGACCCGGCGAGCCACCACGAGCGCTTCGTCGGCCAGAGCCAGGCGCTCCTGCGCCGCGAGGACCTCGATGAAGGCATCCGCCGTGCGGCTGAAGACGTCGATGCGGAGCGTCTCGTAGTCCCAGCCCGTGAGCTGGTGGGCCGCGCTGGCGACGCGCATCCGGGCCGCGCGCTTGCCGCCGAGCTCGATCAGCTGTCCGAGCTGGATCGTCGTCTCGGACTCTCCGGCTCTCGAGAACGAGCCGGTGCCGACGATGTCTTCCACCTGCGTCGACAGCGTGGGGTTCGGTCGCTGACCGGCCTGCAGGATCTGCGCTTCGCCGGTGCGGACCTCGAAGGACTGCGCCGCGAGATCCGGATTGCCGAGCAGCGCCGCGCCCAGCGCGTCGGACAGCCGGAGGACCCCTGCCGGCTCCGGGGCTTCCGGCGAGACGGCAGCCGGATCGCCGGAAGCGCTGAAGGTCGGAAGGGTCCGTCCCAGTGGACTCGGAGCGGGGAACGTCGATGGAGCCTGCGCGTGGGCGGTCAGACCGGCGGACAACGCCAGGACCAGACCGCTCCCGACAGGAGCGAAACGTCGCATCTTCTCTTCCTCGAGCGGGAGAGCGGAAGGGCGCCCGATCGAGACAGGGGGGTCTCGCGAGCGCGTTGGTGCGCGCGGCGCGCGCAGACCTCGAGGAGTCGTCTAGACGCGAAGGACGATGGTGCGGAGCAGTGCCGCGGGCCGTCCTCGCGCGAGGATTACCGGGCGGTTCGGCGTCGTGACGAATCGGAGAGCAACGCCGACGGGCGAGGGAAGGGCCACCGCACCGAGCGGAGCAGGGGCGCGCTTGGCGCCGGGGCGCGAGCCCTCGGCGCCCGCGAGGTGGACGACATGATCGTCGTCGTGACGTTCGACCGCCGGCCCTCCGAGTTCCCGAGCCCTGGCGTCTGCTTCGTTCTCGTTCTGGTGATGGAGCACGAGGTCGACGTGGCCGACGTCTCCGCTCAGCGAGAGCTGGTGGCCGTGCCCGTGGGCGAGGAATCCGAGCGTGAGGGCGCCCGCGCTGACGCCGGCCGGGGCGATCGCGAGCGGCGCGAGCGTCAGGAGCAATGCAGCAGCGCGGCGCAGGTGGCTGGCGGGGGACGCTCGGCGGATCACGATCGGCGCAGCATCGAGGAGTCCTGGTGCACTGTCAACTGGCCGTTTCCGGTTCGCGCGGAGCAGTCGGTCAGGCCTGCCCTCCGCCCCACACGTTGATCTTCTCGCCCGTCACGTAGGCCGCCCCGTGCGACACCAACCAGCGCACGACGTTCGCGACATCCGCGGGCTGACACACGCGGCCGAACGGCATCGACGCGTCGAGCTGGCGCAGGTCGTCGATGCCGGCGGTCGCCTTCATCAGCCGCCGCCCCATCTCGGTCTCGACGAGCCCCGGCGCGACGACGTTCACGCGGATGCCGTGCTTCCGGACTTCTTTGGCGAGCGTCATCGCGAGCGCTTCCATCGCCGCCTTGCCCATGTTGTACGGCGCTCCGAACGCCGCGTGCTGCAACGTCGCGACGCTCGAGATCATCACGATGTCGCCACGCGGGCGCGTCTTCATCGACGGCAGCACGAGCTGGCAGAGCCGGTGCGGCGCCAGCGCGTGGATACGGAGTACGCGTTCGAGCTCGGCCGGGTCCGTTTTCTCGACACTCTGGCCGCGGCTCGCGATGCCGGCGTTGTTGACGAGGATGTCGACGAAGCCGAAGTCCGCGACAGCGGCTTCGACGAGACGGCGACAGTCGTCGCGGACGTCCACGGCGGCGGGATAGGCCCGGGCGTGGCGCCCGAGCGTCTCGATCGCCGCGACGGTCTCCTTTGCCGCGGCCTCGTCCTGGCGGTAGTTCACCGCGACATCGGCGCCATCCTCGGCGAGCGCGATCGCGATGGCGCGGCCGATGCCGCGGCTGCCGCCGGTGACGAGCGCGACGCGCCCTGCGAGGGACATGCGTTCTCTCCCGGGTGTGCGCGAGCAGACCAGCGGCCGCACGGGACTTCTCACGGAGCGGCGTCTCGAGCAGACCCGGAGCATGCCGCGATCCGGCACGCGGCCGCCACCGGAACCCGCGCGCCGGCGCCGAAGCGGGCGAGATCGAGCGCGGACTCATCGCCGGCGACTCCCCCCCGGGCGTCACCCAGACCCGCCGGTCGGACCGCTGCGGCCTTCAGGCGCCGACCGCGGGAAGGTCGCGCCCCGGTAACTCGCCGACGCCTCCGTTCGTATCTCGAGGGTCGAGGGCACGCGTGTGCCCTCGACTCCATTGCGCCGGGGTAGCACGGGTCCGGGAGGGTCTGGGATCGCCCGGCGCCATTGCGGGAGAAATCCATGCGTCGTATCAGCATCCGTCTCGTGTCCCTCACCAGCGCCATCGGGCTTGCGCTGTTCCTGGCCGCCGCCGTGCCCAGCGCAAACGCGGAAGCCAACAATCCCTGCGCGGCCAAGGCGAACCCCTGCGCGGCCAAGATGAACCCGTGCGCGGCCAAGGCCAATCCCTGCGCGGCGAAGGCGAACCCTTGCGCGGCCAAGGCCAACCCCTGCGCGGCCAAGGCGAACCCCTGCGCGGCGAAGAACCCCTGCGCAGGCAAGCGCTGATCACTCGTCTCGGCCCCGAGCGCTCCTGGCTCGGGGCCCCGGTTCGTCGTTCCGAACGGGTATGATGAGCAGTCGCCGCCGTAGCGTTCCGTCGCCGACCGGCGCCTCGAGCGTGGATCGGCCTCCGCGGCGAGTCCGGTCTCGATCCGGCGAAACGGAGGATCCATGCCGTTCGAGCTTCGCCTGCGAGTCGCGCTGCTGGGTCTGCGCGTCGGCGTCGGCCTGGTCTTCGTCTTCTGGGCGCTCGACAAGATCGTCCAACCGGAACATTCGACGCAGGTCTTCGGTGCGTTCTATCGGATGCCGAACACCGGGCACACGGCACTGCTGGCGCTCGGCGTCGCCCAGCTGGCGCTGACCGCGGCGTTCCTGCTCGGTGTCGCGAAGCGCTTCAGCTACGGCGCAGTCCTCGTGCTGCACGCGATCTCGACGCTCTCGTCGTATGCGAAGTATCTCGAGCCGTTCTCCAGCCTGCTCTTCTTCGCGGCCTGGCCGATGCTCGCTGCGTGCGCTGCTCTGTATCTGCTGCGGGACTACGACACGCTGGCGACACTGGGCGGATCCAGATCCCGGGTGAAGCTCTCGCCGCGATCGCTCTCCTGATGCGCGCACGCGCGGGTCCCGCTTCGATCGCCGTGCTCGTCGTGCTGACGATCCTCGGTGCGGCTGCCTGCGGCCAGGAAGTCGCACCGCGTCCCGTCGCGGCGCCGAACCCCGAGCGATATCGGCTGGCGCAGAGCGGCACGCACTGGGACGAGGCGGGAGCGGATCGCGTCGTCGAAGACCTGTTGCCGCGCTATCCGGAATTCTTCGACGTGATCCTCGACCCCTCGGACTCTCGGGAGCCGGATCTGCGCGAGATCCGCGACGATCTCGAACGCGCGGCGGTCGATCGCCGCAACTTCGACGCGCTCAACGCGATCGCCGTCGGATACTTCGAGCTGAACTACCGCGCGCAGAGCGATCGCGGAGGGTCGCGCTACCTGTCCGACTCGTTTCGGGCAGCCAAGCTGCTGGCTGTCCCTTGGCGCGCCTACGGGGAGGTCGCCGACCCTCGCGTGCGCGATGCAATCCTGGACTTCTTCGAAGACGCGGCCACGGGGGAGAAGTTGTTGGCTCGCGAAACCGCCGGACGGATCGAGGCGATCGTCGCAGCCCTCGCCCCCAAGGAGTCCGATCCCGAGCGGCTGCGGCGGATCGAGCGTCTCCGTAGCCGGATTTCCAAGCGAACGAGCTGACCGCGTTCAGCGCGCCGACCGCCGCGGCGGGGCAGGTTCTCCACCCGGACCCGCATCGAGCATCCACTCGACCTGGACCTCGAGATCCCGCTCGCGGGCGAGTCCGGCGAGCGCGCCGAGCGTCTCCCACTCGGCAAATTGGTCGCCGAGGCCCCGGACGCGGATCTGCAGCGCGCGTGTAGCGCTCCCCGATCGCCGCGAAACGAGCCGACTCAGAGCCATCGGATCCCGCTCCCGATCAGCGCGCCGCCGGTCGCGAGGAGGACCGCCGCGCTGGCGGCGCGCGGGCCTGCGAACGAGAGGGAGCGCAGCGGCGAGAGCAGGGATCCGCCGAAGACCCCCGCGGCGAATACCAGTGCGGTGTAGCCGAGCGCGAAGCCGAGCATCGTGACGGCGCCGAGGCCGGGCTTGCTCGCGGCCGTGGCGGCGCCCAGCACACCGGCCAGGAGCGGGCTCGCGCACGGGGTCGTCACCAGTGAGAAGGCCGCGCCGGCGCCGATCGGTCCGAGCCGCCGGGCGCCGGCGACGCCGCGACCGGCAAACGGCAGCGGGAGCAGTTCCAGGAAAGCGAGGCCGAGGTAGAGGAGCAGCCCGCCGACGATCGCCTGCGTGATGCCGCGCTGCTCGACGAGCAGCCAACCCGCAGCGTCGCCGAACAGCCCGAGCAGCGTGAGGGCGAGTGCGGCTCCGAGGACGAAGCGGAGCGAAACCCCGACGGCCGCGCGGCCCGAGGCGCCGGCTGCGCCGATCGTCGCGAGCTGGATCGGGACCAACGGCAGGATGCACGGCGAGACGCTGGCGACCAGGCCGGCCGCGAAGCCTGCTACGGGCAGCACGAACCAGGCGACGTGGCTGAAACCGTCTACGCCGATCCGCGACGCGAGTGAGAACTCGAGGGCGGTGAGCGCACCGGACAGCGGCGGCCACCAGGAGCCGGAGGTGAGCGCGAGGAAGCCGGCCGTTGCCAGCGTGACTCCGAAGGCCGGATGACGCCACAGCGGAGGCGGAGCCTCTCGAGCGGGGAAGCTCGTCGTCGTGACACCGGCGCTCAGGAGCCGGCCCCCGAGATCGCCCGGTCGACCGCCGATCGGTAGATCTCGAAGTCCGCCTCTCCCTTGCGGATCTCCAGCGGCTCCCGGGTCGTGCCGTCGAGAACGGCAATGACTCCCGTGCTTCCCCGGTGCGACTCGAAGAAGTCGCCGAGTCCGAGCCGCTGGGCCTCCTTCCGCGACTGCTCGAGACGCGCGCGATCTGTGACATCGAAGAGCACCGGGCGGGCTCGGTCATCCAGATCCCGTTCGATCCGCGCCCACGTCGATGCGAGCCACAGGCACGTCCCGCACCAGTCGGCGTGGATCTTGACGACGAACGGGCTCGTCTCGCTGGCCTCGGCGCGTACCGCTGCAGGCACGGTTGCAAGGGAGAGCAACGCGATCAAGGCCGCAAGCGGAGCCGCCGAGAGCCTCACGCCACGATCCTCCCACGATGATGCCGCGCGCCGAGGTGGAAAGTGAGAACCAGGGTCCGTCAGGCTCTCGAGATCTCCTCGACGCGCGGCTGCCACGGATACGTCTTTCCCGAGGAATCGGTTACAGAGCGCCTCGAAGCCCCCGGGAGGTGCGCCGGGCGGAGGCTCGGATTGGCGCTCGCACGCGGGCCGGCGCATCCTCGCCGGCCCGTCCCAACCCTCCATCCCTCTATTCCCCGATCCGGAGATCCAGCGTGGCCCGCATCGCCCCCCTCGCTCCCGACGCCGTTCCCGACCTCGCGCCGCTCCTGGCATTCGCAGAGCAGTCGATGGGCTTCGTTCCGAACAGTCTGCTGGTGATGGGCCGTTGGCCGGAGCTGGTGCGCGCCTTCGGGGCGCTGGCTGCGACGGTGCTCGCGCCGCGGCGGGTCTCGGCCGCGACCAAGCAACTCGTCGCCTTCGTTGCCAGCACCGCCGCGGGCTGTCGCTACTGTCAGGCGCACACGGCGCACGGCGCGGAGCGCGCTGGCGTCCCGGTCGAGAAGCTCGCCGCCGCCTTCGAGTTCGAAACCAGCGCGCTCTTCGACGAAGCCGAGCGCGCCGCGCTGCGGTTGGCTCGCGATGCGTCGATCACTCCGTCCGCCGTCGAGGACGGCCATTTCGACGCGCTGCGACGTTCCTTCGACGAGGATGCCATCCTCGAGCTGCTCGCCGTCATTTCGCTGTTCGGCTGGCTCAATCGCTGGAACGATGCGCTGGCGACACCGCTCGAGGCGGGGCCGCTTTCGTTCGCGCGCGCACAGCTCGGACCGAGAGGCTGGGAGGCGGGGCCGCACGCCCCGGAGACCGTCGAGAAAGAGCCGATCGAGTGAGAGGCGAATCGCCGTTGCGCTCCGCGTCGTCGAACTCCGACGATTCGAGGAGATCGAGCTCGACGGTGCGAATCGATCGGCTGGCGATCCTCGCGATCGCGTCGGGGCTCGCGTTCGGTTGTCCGTCGGCGACCGACGACACACCGCCCGCGGTCGAGGCGCCGGCGCCGCTGTCGCGCGACGACGTGCTCTCCGGCTTCCTTGGCGACCACTGGCCCCCCTTGCCGCTGCCTCTCCAGGGCCCGCCGCCGCCCGATTTCACGCCGATCGAGGCGTCGCTCGATCCGCAGACCTGCGGCGCGTGCCATCCGCAGCAGTATGCAGACTGGCAGACATCGCTCCATGCTGCGGCCTACTCGCCGGGCCTTGCCGGACAGCTCATCGAGGGCGCGCTCGCGCACCCGGGCGAGGTGCGGAACTGTCTGAGCTGCCATACGCCGCTCGGTGAGCAGCAGCCCTACGACGCCGCGTGGGCGCCGGAACCGGCTTTCGATCCGGCCTTGCAGGAGAAGGGCATCGTCTGCGCGTCGTGTCACGTTCGCGCGCATCGGCGCTATGGCCCACCGCGCCGTGGCGGACCGTTGCCGGAGGTCGCCGTGCTTCCGCACGGTGGCTTCGAGGCGAGGACGGAGTTCCAGCAGAGTGGCTTCTGCGCGCCGTGTCATCAGTTCTTCGACGATGCCGGCGTCGCGGGCAAACCGCTCGAGAACACCTGGGCCGAGTGGGCTGCGAGCCGCCACGCTCGCGAAGGCCGCACCTGTCAGTCGTGCCACATGCCGGATCGCCGTCATCTGTGGCGCGGGATCCACGATCCGGAAGCGGTTCGCTCCGCCGTCGCCGTCGAGCTCGCGAGCACCGCAGAGACCGGGAGGCCGGCTTGGGCCGAGCTGCGGATCACGAATCGGGAGGTCGGCCACATGTTCCCGACCTACACGACGCCGCGGGTGTTCGCGGCGCTCTGGCAGACCGACGCCGCGGGGCGCGAGATCGAAGCGACCCGCGTGGAGGCCGTGATCGCGAGGCAGATCGATTTCTCGACCAACCCGTGGCAGGAGAGCTTCGATACCCGCGTCGCGCCGGACGAGACGCTGGTGGTGCCCTACGAGGTGCCGCCGGCGACGTCGGCTGTCGCGCTCGTCGGCCGCGTCACGGTGGATCCGGACTATCACTATCGCGGGGTCTTCGCGGCACTTCTCGGCGAACTCGAGAACGAGGAGGCGCGTGCGCAGATCCTCGCGGCGGCGCGCGGCGTCGCCGATTCGGCCTTCGTTCTCGCCGAGCGTACGCTGTCGATCGAGCGCGGCGGCGAGTCGGCCGTCCCGTCCGCCACTCGCTGAACGTCGGGCTACTCGAGTTCGAGCGCGTTCGGGTTCTCCTGTACGCCCGTGCTCGGGCTGGCTGCGAGCCGCGAGCGCTCGAACCACCACGCGAGCAGCGCACCCACCAGGACGCCGATCGCCAGCGGACCGATCGCATGCCCGAACAACCAGTGCCACGCATCTTCCGACTGGCAGCTCAGGTGCGTGAGGAGAGCGCCGGCGGCCGCGGCCCCGAGCGCGAGCGTCAAACCGCTCGTGACTGGTCGCCAGGCGACGCCGCGCGCGGCGAGGAAGCCGGCGACGAGGCCGGAAGGCGCCGAGAACAACGAGGCGTGTCCGACGCAGCGCAGGTCCTCGGCGGCATGGAAGATCGCTCCGACCGTCGTGCCGATCATGCCGATCCACACGGCCAGCAGCAGCCCGAGCGACAACACGCCGCCGCCCGCCGCCATCAGCAGGGCGCGTTCTCTGCCGGGGATCCTGGTTGCCAGTGCGGCGGCCAGCGCCGAACCGGCGAGCAGGGCGAGTCCGATGGCGATGCCGGTCGACGACACGCCGCGGTCCAAGACTGCGGCGGGATGGAGTCCCTGCCACGCGGCGACGACGAGCCCCGTGAGGCACCAGGCGACCGCGAGGCTCACCACCTGCCACCGGAGGGCCGGCAGCGGCCGAACCGGCGCGAGCCCGCCGGTCAGCTCGGCGACGAGATCGGCGGTCGAACGACGATCTCTCAACGCGAATCCTCCTCGGAGATCAACGCTGCTCGCAGCGCTCGCGATCCGCGGTGGGCGCGGACCTTGAGGGCGTTCGGGGAGACGCCGGCACGCCGCGCCGCTTCCGCGACGCTGAGCTGCTCGACATAGAGCAGCAGGACGGCCTCGCGCTGCGCATCCGGTAGCCCCGCCAGTGCCTCGCGGAGCTCGGCGGGAAGTTCTCGATCTGCAATTCGCTCCTCGGGATTCGCGACGGGGCCGCGCTCCAGGTCCCCATCGGGCAGCAGGTCCATCTCGTCCGTTCCCCGATCCCGCATGCGGCGCCGCTGGCGTGCCTGGCGACGCAGGGCGTCCGTCGTCGCGTTGCGCGCGATGGCCCAGAGCCACGGCTCGAACGGCCTCTCGGGTCGCCACGTGTGGCGCGCTCGATGCAACAGCAGGAGGATCTCCTGCACGACATCCTCGACATTGCCGTCATCGACCCCCCGGCGAAATACGAACCCGCGGAGCGGGGCGAGCAGCGACGAGAGCAGTGTCTCGTAGGCCGCCGCATCGCCGCGTTGCGCAGCCGCCATCCATCCCGCCCGCTGGACCTCGAGGGGATCCCGCTGGCGGTCTTCGCCTGCCATACGTCTTCCTGCCCGCCGGAGTTACGTCGCGGAAAGGTAACCGCACTGGGCGCATGGCCGTATCCCTGCCATGCGCGGTGCGGAGGGACACCTCTTGGCAGGATCGGCGCCGCCGGGAGCGACGGGCCTCCCGCCGAGCGCTCTCGGGCCGGCGCTGGCGGCGATGCAGCCGAGCCTGCTCTCGCTGGCGCTGCGCATCACCCGCGATCCGGAGGCCGCTGCGGACGTCGTCCAGAGGGCGTTTCTCAAGGTCGTCTTGAATGCGCGGGAGTTCGAGGGCCGCTCGGCCCTGCGGACCTGGGTGTGGCGGATCGCGTCCAACGAGGCGCTGCAATGGCTCCGCGAACGAGCCCGCGATCGCCGTCGGCTCGATGCCGTCGCGAGTCGTCTTCCCGGCACGACGGCCGAGACCGATTCCCCGCTCGACGAACTGGAGAACCGGCGCGCCCGCGAGCGGATCGCGCGTGCGCTCGAGCATCTCTCCGAGCGAGATCGCGCGCTGCTCGAGTTCTTCGCGTCGGCCGACCGGGGCGAGATCGATCGTCTCAGCGCGGAGATCGGCGTCTGCAAGCGAACGATCCGCACCCGCCTGCACAGGGCTCGCCGGCGCCTTCGCCGGTCGCTCGCGCAGAGTGAGTGAGAGCCGGACACTAGGAGGCAGCGTGCCGGAACCGGAACGGCGCGCGCAGCCGATGCCACGCGCGCCGTTCTTCGAACCTGGCCGCTCAGCGGATCGCATCGATCCGGATCAGCGTCCCTTCGTGAGACGACCCACGTCGATGTAGCGGCGCACCTTGCCCTTGCTCGACAGCGGCGTCCCGTGGTTGCTCCAGAACTCGATGCGGTTGCCGGTCCCGGTCTGGATGTTCACGATCGTGTCCGAAACCGTCCGCAGATCCATCGGGTCCGGGATCTCCTCCCAGCCCTTGTACTCCTCGAAACCGTCTCCGCTGTAGCGGGCGTTGTGCCAGATGATCTTCCACAGCTCCTGCTTCTGGTCGTACGCGAAGGAGTACATCGGAAGGTAGGTCTGGGCGTCGAGGTAGATGTCCTTGTGATGGTACGGATGGTCCGAGTTCTTCGGGATCATGCGCACCTTGATCGCCCGGCGGAGCTCCCAGCGATCGTCGGCGTAGGAGAGCCCGTAGGGGCCGAAGTTGTGGTCCGCGTTGTACGGATACGCCTTCACCCGGGAGTTCACCGGCGCCAGCACCTGCTGCTCGCCGAGACACTCCCACTTGTACTGGGGCACGATGCCGGAGAACGACAGCAGATCGTCGAAGGTGAAGTCCGTCCCGGACACCGCGTCGGTCCGCTGCGCCGTCGAAATGCGGCGCACGCGGCGAAGCGTCGGTACGTAGACCCACGTATCGTCGTTCTTCGTCTGGGCCAGCGGCTTGTCCGAGTCCTTGTAGCGATAGGTCATGACCTGGATGCCGCGGGCGTCGAACGGCGCGTCCACCTCGATGCCGAACGCGCTGACGCGCTTCTCGCCGCGGAACAAGTCCCCGTCCTGTGTCTCGATCAGCGACGGCTCGGTCCGGCGCGACATGCGGATCGACTTGGACGTCCCCTGGAAGAACAGCGGCAGCTCCTCGCCGCGATCCCAGTACGAGTAGTAGTACTTGGCGTCGGCGCCATCGCCGTCCCAGCGATACGTGAAGTTCCAGATGTGCTTGGTGCCCGCCTGCGGATCGTTCTTGCAATCGATCTCCTCGGGCGTGAACGCATAACCGGCGGTGTAGTTCTCGAGGCTGTCGTCCGGTCCGATCTTCGCCTGCCCCTTGAACTGGCTCGACGCCTGCTGCCAGGTCGGCGGCGGGGAGTAGTCGCGCTGGGTGGGCCCGATCTCGAGCTTCATTCCTTCGTAGAAGAAGAAGTCGCGGTTGGCCCAGAACTCCGGCGGCAGGTACTGACGGAGCTTGTCGATCTGGTCGAACGTGATGACATCGCCCTCGCGGAACGGCGGCGCGCCGGTGCCGGCGTCCTCCTGGGCACGAGCGGCCTGCGGGAGCAACAGAGCCGTCATCGCCAGTGCGATGCGGAAGATCGATCGAGTCATCGGGCTCACCTCCTGGGCCGGGCGCAGAGTCCGGCAGCGGCCAATTCGGCCGATCAACTGGGCCGTGGAACGTGGACGGTCATGCTAGCCGATCTCGCGGCAGCGAATCCATCGCGAACTGAATCCATCGCGAACTGATCGGGAACACGGATCTGCCCGTTGGACCGATCGCCCGGGCCTTCCGATTCACCTCGCGCGAATTTTCGGCACGAGGATGGGCACCCACGGGGGTCGATGGGGATGAGACGCGCGGGGTCGCCCGGCGTCCAATGGTTCCCGGGCGCCGTGCGCCGGCTGCCCGTGGGCGCGGGCGGGCCGAAGCCAGCGGTTCCCCGCACGGATCGTTCGATTCTTTCCGAGGAGCCGTGATGGCCAGCGCCGATCGATGGGCCTTCGTTCTCGCCGGCGGCGGAAGCCTCGGCGCCGTGGAGGTCGGCATGCTGCACGCGCTGCTCGCGGCGGGCATCGAGCCGAGCCTCGTGGTCGGCGCGTCGGTGGGAGCCGTCAACGGCGCGTACCTGGCCGGGGCGCCGGATCGCGCCGGCGTCGAGCGGCTCGGGGAAATCTGGCGCGGGATTCGCCGGAGGAGCGTCTTTCCCGCGGCAACGGGTCGCGGGCTGCTTGCGTTGCTCGGGCGCGCGCCCTCGCTGCTTTCGCCGGCTCCGCTGCGACGGCTGCTGGAACAGCATCTGCCGATGCGCCGTCTCGAGGAGGCTGCCGTTCCCTGCCACGTCGTCGCGACCGATCTGCTGCTCGGCTGCGAGGTCGTCCTCTCCGAGGGCGACAGCGTGACGGCCGTGCTGGCTTCGTCCGCCATCCCGGGCGTCTTTCCACCCGTTACCTGGGAGGGCCGCTCGCTCGTCGATGGCGGCGTCAGCAGCAACACGCCCGTCGCTGCCGCCGTTGCGCTCGGGGCCGAGCGCATCCTGGTTCTGCCGACCGGCGTGCCCTGCGCGCTCGAGCGGCCCCCCGCGTCTGCACTCGGCGTCGCGCTGCAGGCGTTGAATCTCCTGATTGCGCGCCAGCTCGTCGTCGACGTGGACCGGTTCCGCGGCCAGGTGGAGCTGCGCGTCGTCCCGCCGCTGTGTCCGCTGGCGCGATCGGCGTACGACTTTCGTGGGACCGAGGCGCTGATCCGCTCGGTGACGGCATCGACGGCAGCCTGGCTCGAGGCGGGGGGACTCGGCCGCAACGAGGTTCCCGGCTCGTTGCGGGCGCATTCCCATGCCGCCTGAGCCTCCCGGATCCGACCCGGAGGGGCGGGCGTCGGGGTTCGAAGGGGAACGAATCCGTACGGCGAGCGTCCAACGGGTCGAGGCTCCCGACGATATGGCCCTGCGGCGGCGGATCCCCAGGATGCGAGTTCGGGGCCTTTCCTGGCAAGCGCAGCCCGAACCGCCGGGCTCGGGGCGACTCTTCCTCCGTCCCGGGCCCGCCGCCGCCCTGGTTCGCTGCGAGGAGCCGCCGTGGCACACTGGCTCCCCCTGTTGCGGTCGCCAAGGGCGCAGGGGCTCGCGACGACAGCGATCGCGCCGAGAACCGGAGATCGAAGCTGGACCTGTCCGCCCTGGCAGAGCTCTATCGCAGCACGCAGGAAAGCCAGGCGGTGTACGTGGCGGCGCTGCCGGCGTGGGTGCGCGCGTGGATGACCTGGATGGGCGTCGCGTTGCCGACCTGCCTGTTGTTCGCGCCGTTCCGGTCCGAAGCGCGCTGGGTGTTGGCGGCGCTGCTCGCGTCGCAGGTCGCGACGCAGACGATCGGCGTCGCGTTCGGGTGGAATCGGCTGTGGGGGTTGGCGCACCTGGTGTTCTGGACGCCCGCCGTGATCCTGCTCTGGCGTCGCTGGCCCCGGCTCGTGTTCACGCCGCGCGTCGCGGGCCGGACGCTGCGGCTCACGCCACTCTATCGGCTGTGGGCCGGCGTCACGCTCGGGACGATGGCGGTCTCGCTGGCGTTCGACTTCGTCGACGTGGTCCGCTACTTCGCTGGCGATCCCTGACGACTTTCGCCGGATCCCGTGCGGGAAGCGTCCTCCCGCGCGCCAGACACACGCTCGACGCAGGAGAGGCGCGATGGCCCGGCTGAAGGATCTTCCCGAAACGCTCCAGAAGCACCTGCTCGCGCTCGCGCTGCCGGAGTTCCCTTCGACCCCGTTCGTCACCGGCCGACCGCTGCGCGAACGGCGCGTGGCGATCGTGTCGACAGCGGGGCTGCATCGCCGCAGCGATCCGCCGTACGTGGGTCTCGCCGGCGACTACCGGGTGATTCCGGGAGACGTCGGCGCTGACGATGTCGTGATGAGTCACATCTCGACGAACTTCGATCGCAGTGGCTTCCAGCAGGACTGGAACATCGTGTTCCCGCTCGAACGCCTGCGGGAGATGGCGGCGCGCCGCGAGATCGGTTCCGTCGCAGACTTCCACTATTCCTTCATGGGCGCGACGGATCCCGCGCAGATGGCATCGGCGGCCGGGGAGATGGCTGCGCTGATGGCCCGCGATCGCGTCGAAGGGGTGCTGTTCGTCCCCGTCTGACCGTTCTGCACGCGCGCCGTGAGCGCGCTCGGACACTTCGTCGAGGCGGCCGGGATCCCGACCACCCAGATCAGCCTGGTCCGGGAACACAGCGAGCGGATCCGTCCGCCGCGGGCGCTGTGGGTGCCGTACGAGCTCGGGCGCCCGTTCGGCGTTCCCGGGGATGCGGCATTCCAGACGGGGGTTCTTCGCGCGGCGCTCGCACTTCTCGAAGCCCCTTTTGGACCGGTATTGGAGGACTACCCGGTCGAGGCCCCGTCGGCGGGCTCCGGCGTGGTCGAGTCCTCGTGGGCTTGTCCGATCCCGCTGGCGGCGCCGCCCGACGGCGGCGCGGAGCCGTCGCTCGCTCGGGCTTTCGAGTCCGAGTTCGCACGGCTGCTGCCCTGGTACGCGCTCGCCGTCGAGCGGCGCGGGCGCACCACGGTGGGCCTCGCCGGACTCGATCCTCTCGCGCTCGGCGGGTTCCTGGCACGCATGCTCGACGAGCCCCTCCCGCCGAGTCCGCGCGCTGGGGTGCCTCTCGGGGTGCTCTTGAAACATGCGTCCGAAGACTTGAAGGCACTCTATGGGGAAGCCGCGACGGCCCAGCCGACGCCAACCGGGGTCGTCCCGACTGCCGCCGAGGCGAAGCGCTGGTTCTGGCGGGAGACCCGGGCCGGAGCCGTGCTGCGCGCGCTCGCGGATCGGCTCGCCGGCGCCGAGGATCCTGGCGTCGCGCTGGTCGCCCGCCTCATGCTGGTGCCGTTCGACGAGCGCTGACCCTGCGGCCTGGCGGCAGGCGCCCGAAACCGCCGCCTGCCCTCGCACGTATCCCCGTCCGTCCCAACAACGGAGGGAACGTGTCCCAGGATCTCGCTACACGGAACCCCGCGGTCCGAGCCCGGTCAACTGTCTGGCCGACTGTCGCGGAAGCGCTGGCCGACGCGGGGCCCCGGCTTCCTCTGCACGTCGGAGATGTCGTGCTCGACCTCACGGGCGGAGACCGCGAGACCGCCTTCCTGGCGGCCTCGATCGTCGGGCGAACGGGTCGCATCGTCGGCCTCGAGGACGATCCCGCGGCCCTCGTCGAGGTCCGGCGCGCTGCGGGCAGCCTTGCCGAGCGTCTCGGCTACGCGAACGTGGAATTCCTGCGAGGGCGCATCGACGACCTGGCGCTCGATCCGGAGCGCCTCGATGCCTGGCTCGAAACGCATCCGGTGCGGAACGCCGGCGAGATGGTCCAGCTCGCGCGGGAGATGGCTCGGCTTCGGCGCGAGGAACCGCTGATCGCCGATCACTCCGTCGACGCCGTGATCACGATGCCGCCCGCTGACTGCGTTGCCGAATTCGGGCGGCGAGCGATCGCACAGGAGATCTCACGGGTCTTGCGACCCGGTGGCCGTCTCGTGTGCTGGGAGCGCGAGCGTTCGACATCCTGATGGCCGAGCCTGCTGTCGTTCCCACTCGCTGCTACGCGTCCGATCCGGGGCCCTCGGTGCCGCCTTCCGGGAGATAGCGACTCGCCCACACGGCGAGCACGTCCGCGGCGTAGGCCGCGTCGATCGGGTTCCGGAGCAGGTGGTCGGCGGAATCCAGCGATACGAAGCTCTTGGGATGCTTCGCCGCCTGGAAGATCCTGCTCGCATTCTCGATGCCGACGACCTCGTCGCGCGGCGCATGCAAGACCAGCAGCGCGCGCCGCAGGTTGGCGATCGCCGGCTCGAGGCGCTGCGCGGCGAGATCCTCGAGGAGTTGGCGTCGGATGCGGAAGCTCCGCCCGGCGAGCTCCACCTCTGCCTCGCCGCACGCCGCGATTTCGTCGGCGTGCGCGGCGAAGAGCTGCGACACGTGGGAGGCGTCGGCCGGCGCCCCGATGGTGGCAACGGCAACCGCCTCCGGGATCCGGGCAGCCGCCGCGAGCACGGCCGCGCCGCCGAGACTGTGTCCGACCAGCAGCGCCGGGGCTCGATGAACGGCGCGCAGCCATTGCGCGGCTGCGACGAGATCCTCGATGTTCGACGAGAAGTTCGAGTTCGCGAACTCGCCCTCGCTGTGGCCCAGTCCGGTGAAATCGAACCGCAACACGGCGATGCCGCGCCGCGCCAATCCGCGAGCGATCCGCGACGTCGCCGGGAGATCCTTCGAGCACGTGAAGCAGTGGGCGAACAGCGCGAACGCGCGCGGCGTGCCGTCGGGACGGTCGAGCTGCGCCGCCAGCCGGTCGCCGGACCGGCTGGGGAAATCGATTCGTTCGCCGCGGCTCACTCGGGCGCTCGGCCGCGCAGCGCGCCGACGGACGCGTACGTCGAGACGCCGTAGGGCACCAGGTAGGTGAGCGCCATCTTGATCCAGTCGAGACGGCGCAGATCCCCGGCGAACAGACGATCTCCGTAGTTGATCAGCACCAGCAGCGTTCCCACGGTCAGCGCAACGCGCACGGACCGCTGGACGACATCACGACGCGCGGCCGTCGCCAGCCATGTCTCGCTGACCGTCGCGGGACGAATCGGTTCTGCCTCCGTCGGAGAGTCCATCGGGCTCGACAGTAGCGGTTCGACGCCGGTTCGAGTGTTCCGCCGCTCACCGCGCCGGCATGCTTCCCGCTCCGGCGCGCGAGCGCCGCGCCAGATAGACGACGTGGCGGCGACCGCCGCGGCCGGGACGCTCGCTGCGCACGCTGAAGCCAGCGTGAGCGAGACCCTGTTCGAATCCGCGACTCGGATCCTCCGCCCAGACGGACAGGACGCCGCGCTCCGTCAGCGCATCGCGGACGCGAGCCATCGCCGCCGCTCCGTATCGTGGATGGTCGCGGGGGCAGTCCGGGGGCGGGCCTTCATAGAGATCGAGGATCACGGCATCGAAGCGCTCGGCGCCGGGGCGAGCGGCGGCGTCGATGGCGTCGGCGACGTCGCCGATCTGGATCCGCACCCGCGGGTCGCGAGCCGCATGCTGCGTGAGTTCCGCGAGCGGACCGTCGCGACACCAGCGTGCGACGATCCCGTTGAGCTCGGCGACGACGATCGTTGCGCGTTCGGTCAGCGCATCGAGGCAGGCGCGGAGCGTGCAGCCCATTCCGAGGCCACCGATGAGGATGCGCGGAGCGGGGTTCCGCTCGAGCGCCTGGCAGCCGAGCCTGCCGAGCGCCACCTCGGACCGGTTCGCGCGACTGTTCATCAGCACGCGGCCGGAGATCGTGATCAGGAACTCTCCCTCGCCGCGCCGTCGCAACTCGAGCGGGCCCGCGGTCGTCGGCACCGATTCGAGGACGTCCCAGGGCCGGGTCACGGCGTCGCGCGACGCGAGGACGGAGACGAGGCGAAGAGGGGGCAGAACCCATCGCAGCCGACGTCGGACCACGTCCGGGTCTCGACGCGGAGCGATCCGGATTCCCGTCCGCCATCCTCGCGGATCCGCGTTAGCATGGGCCTTCCTCTCGCTCGTACGAGGAGTTCCGCTCGGATGAAAGAGATTCCCCGCCGCCCGCGCAACCTCGAGGAGTTGGAGGAGCGGCTCGCGAACTTCGATGTCGCCAGCCTCGGTCCGATCGGGCCGATCCTCGCCCTCCTCGCCGTCCTCGCCCTCGGCGCCTGGTCATCGGTCTATACCGTGCAGCCGGAGGGCGAAGCCGTCGTCAAACGCTTCGGGCGCGTGGTGTCGATCCGGCAGCCCGGGCTGCACTTCAAGCTGCCGTTCGGCATCGATCGGGCGTACTTCGTGCCGACCGCGCGCGTGCTGAAGGAGGAATTCGGCTTCCGCACGGTGTCCGGCGGCGCGCAGCGCGACAGCTATCAGAAGTCGCGAGCGCAACAGGACGAGTCGCTGATGCTGACCGGCGATCTCAAGGTCATCGATGTCGAATGGGTCGTGCAGTATCGCATCAGCGATGCCGACAAGTTCCTGCATCGGGTCCGCGATCCGATCGCGACGATCCGCGACATCAACGAGGCCGTGATGCGACGCATCGTCGGCAACAACCTGGGCAGCGATGTGCTCACCGAGAAGCGCGTCGAAGTCTCGACGCAGGCCAAGGTCGAGCTGCAGGAGATCCTCGATTCGTTCGAGATGGGTGTACAGATCGGAACCATCGAGCTGCAGGACGTGACGCCGCCGGAGCTGGTGAAGCCCGCGTTCAACGAGGTGAACCAGGCCGAGCAGGAGCGCGAGCGTCTGATCAACGAGGCCGAGAAGCGCCGCAATCAGGTGGTGCCGCGCGCCGAGGGGCAGGCGAAACAGATCGTGGCCGAAGCCCAGGGCTACGCGTCGGAGCGCGTGAACCGCGCGCGCGGGGAGACGGAGCGCTTCGACGCGATCCTGGCCGAGTATCGCAATGCGCCCGACGTGACGCGTCGCCGCCTCTTCCTCGAGATGATCGACGACGTCCTGCCGAGCCTCGGACGCGTGCTCGTCGTCGAGGAGGGCACTGCCTCTCCGATCCCGTTGCTGAACATGGAAGACCGGCGCCAGCTCGCGCCGCCGGCCGCGGCACCCGCCGCAGCGGTGGCTCCCGACGCGGCGGCGGCGCAGGGAGGTCAGCGATGACTACGCGATCGTTCGTTCTCATCGCGGTCTTCTTCGTCCTCGCGGCGCTGGCCTCGGCCGCGACCTATACGCTCGACGAAGTCGAGCAGGCCGTCGTCGTCCAGTTCGGCGCTCCGGTCGGCGACCCCGTCACCGAGCCGGGTCTGCACTTCAAGCTGCCCTTCGTGCAGGAGGTCCGTCGGTTCGACCGCCGGCTGCTGTCCTGGGACGGAGATCCGAACCAGATCCCGACCCGCGGCGAGCAGTTCATCTCCGTCGACACGTCGGCGCGTTGGCGGATCGCGGATCCGCTGGTGTTCCTGCAACGCGTGCAGAACGAACGCGGCGCGCAGCTCCGGCTGAACGACATCCTCGACTCCGTCGTCCGCGACGTCATCTCCGCGTCGGATCTCGTCGAGATCGTCCGCTCGAAGGATTGGAAGATCTCGCAGGAGGATCTCGCGCGCGTGCAGGTGGCCGGCGAAGAGGACGAGGAGATCCTGCTGCAGGAGGTGAAGACGGGACGGGCGGAGCTGACGCGCTCGATCCTCGAGAAGGCGCAGGTCCAGATGCCGAGCTACGGCATCGAGCTGGTGGACATCCGGATCAAGCGCGTCGGGTACGTGGAAGCCGTGCAGCAGCGGGTCTTCGAGCGGATGATCGCCGAGCGCCAGCGCATCGCCGAGAAGTTCCGCTCGGAGGGCCTCGGTCGTGCCGCCGAGATCGACGGTGAGACCCAGCGCCAGCTCGCCGAGATCCGCTCGGAAGCGCAGCGCCGGGCCGAAGGGATCCGGGGTCGCGCCGACGCCGAGGCGACGCGGATCTTCGGCGAGTCCTTCGGCGCCGATCCCGAGTTCCACGCGTTCTTCCGCACGCTCGAGAGCTACCGAGAGTCGCTCGGGAGCGACGTCACGTTCATCATCGGTGGTGACTCGGAATACTTCCGCTACCTGCGATCGATCGATCGCTGAAGGCGCCGGTCGAGCGTGCGTCGCCGGTCGCCGCGGATCGCGCCATCGGTTCGGGTTGCCGTCGTCACGATGACGCTGCTCGCACTTGCCGCGTGCGCGGAGTGGTCCCCTCCGACCTCCGAGCCGCTGTCGTCAGCGGTCCTCGGGCGGAGCGGCGAGTCGGCGCGCCTCAGCGCCCAGCCGAGCCATGCGGCGCGCCTGCTCGAAGCGATCGACGTCGAGCGAGCGCGCGTCGGGCTCCCTCCGCTCCGCGTGGCGACGTGTGTCCAGCGTCCCGCCGAGCGCTGGGCGCGTCGGCTGGCTGCCGGCGAATCGCTGGGGCATCAGTCGCTCGGCCCGATCGCGCGGACGTGTGGGGCACGCCGGACCGGGGAGGTCGTCGGCTCGACCGCGCGCTCTCCCGATTCGCTGGTCGGCGCGTGGTTGGCCTCTCGACGGCACCGCAGGACCTTGCTGGCCCCCCACTTCACCCATGTGGGAATCGGTGTCGAGCAGTCGCAGAGCGGACGGTGGTTCGCCGTCGCAGACTTCGCGGCGTTCTAGCGTCCTTGGTCCGAGGGTCGCCTGCATTCGATCGCGCGCCGCCGACTCCGGATGGCGAGGACGGAAAGGCCGAGCAGCGCGAGGACGCCGGTGCCGGGCTCGGGGACGGCAGTGCCTTCGAGCCGAAAGCTCCCGAGCCCGGAGGTCTCGTTCCAGGGGAAGCCGGGTTCGGCGCGGGAGTACGACGTTCCGTACTCGGTCGACTTCCGCCATGCGAACGTCGGCCGGGTCGGGTCGACATCGACGATGGCCAGCCAGAGCAGGACGCCGGCCGGGATGTCGAGCGCAGCGGGGAGCGTGGCCTCGAAGCGGAAGCTCGGCACGATGGCTGCGATCGCCGATACGGAGGCCGCGACGGCCACCTCGTGAAGGGGATGAGACTCGGGTTTCCCGAAGCTGTTCGTCGCGTACAGGCGGATCACGAACGCGCTCGATCCGTCCGCCGGCGCCGGCCCGAGTCCGAAATAACCGCCCCACCACACGAGTGACGCAACCGAGGCGCTGCTCGTGAGGAAGAACGGCGTGGCCGCGGAACGGGGATGATCGAGATCGCTGAAGAACGTGCCCGCGCTGAACGGATCCGCCGGCGACTGTTCGAGGACGACGGAGAGCGCGTCTGCTCGGTAGGCGGCCAGACCGAGGACGACTCCGACGACCATTGCCAATGACTTCATGTCTTCTCCCCCCGCAGGCTCCGGGCTTCCGTCTCGATCGACGCACGACGCCAGTCGCGGGATCCGAGTACAGCAAAGCCCGTGCCGTCGCTTGCGAGGCGTCGAATTCGACTGGGGTTCCGTGTGGATCGCGCGGCTGCTGCTGTCGGCTGAGTGCCCGTCGGTCGGCAGAAGGTGCCAGATCGAGCCCCGGAGCTCGGCAACCCGCTACCGACGGGCAGCGCGACTGCGAAATCCGTTGCGGGGGGATCGGGGGGAGAAGGTTCGTGCCGGTCGCGCGGAGAGCGCGGCGCGTTCCCTACGCGAGGACGAAGCGGGTGGCCTGGAGGTCAGGCGCCGAGAGACACGGCCGCCCCGGGATTCCGAGAACCCCGGAGCGGCCGTTGCAGAGGCAGGACTCGACTCGGTCCTGGTTGCGGCTCAGCGACCTGCGCAGGGATTGCGCGCCCCGCACGGGTTGGCGCCCGCACAGGGATTGCAGGGGTTCGCGCCGCCTCCCCCCATCGGCTTGAACGCCGGCTGGATGCTTTCGACGTACGCCGTGAGCGCGGCGAGCTGCTGCGACGTCCACGGCAGCGGCTCGGCCGCCATCGGGACGATCATGCAGAAGTTCACCATCTCCGCCGCACTGACTTCCTGGACTCCGGCCTGCTGGGCGGGCATGGCCACGTGATGCGGATACGGCTTGGCGAACGTCGGGTTCATCATGGCGTAGTCCTGGACGTGGCAGTTTGCGCAGGAGAGCCCCGAGTTCCCGAGCTTCGGATCGTTCCAGAGCTTCTTGCCCTCGGCGATCAGTTCGGACTGGTTTCCGCTGGCGAGCGAGACGCCGGCCGGCTTCTGGAAGCGCGAGGCATCGACCTGGCCGCCCCCGCACGGGTTGGCTCCGCACGGATTCATCGCGCCGCAGGGGTTCTTCGCGGCGCACGGGTTCTTCGCCGCACACGGGTTCTTCGCGGCGCACGGATTCATGCCGCCACAGGGGTTCTTGGCCGCACACGGGTTGGCCTGAGCAAGCCGCGTCGTCGCCACCGGCATCGGTCGAAGGACGCGGACGCTCGTGGCTTCGTCGGCTGCGGCCGGCTGAACGGCCAGCCCTGCGGGAAGCAACCAGACGAACACTGCCGCCATTCCGATCCGTGAGACTCCGATCCGTGAGAATCCGATCCGTGAGAACCGCGACAGACCACGGCGGACTCCGCCGCTAGAAACGTTCGTTCGCACTCCACTTCCTCCTGGTTTCGGGTTCGCAGGCGCGCGTCGGGGTCTTGCGCAAGGATCGAGCCGAGCCGAGAGTCGCCGCAGAGAACATAGACGGAGCGTCTGCTCCAAGTCCCTACGAACCACGGCGGCGGCGAGTTACCGGGGCTGGCTTCGGCGCGGGTCGGGTAACTCGCTCGGGACCTCGGGACGTATGCCGGGCGACGATGCGGGGGCGGATGGACCCGCGGAGGAGGACTCTGCTGTTGACGTCGATTGCGCGAAATCCCTGGAGGGCCGTTGCGATCGCTGGAGCGGTGGCGGCGCTGTGGGCGGCGGACGCCCTGGCCGAGCCGATGCGCAATGGGTTTCGGCTGGCACCCGCGTCCGTTCCGATCGCCGAGATTCTTTCCGGAGGGCCGCCGCGCGACGGCATTCCGGCGCTGCAGGATCCCGAGCGCATTCCGGCCGGCGAGGCGCAGTGGGGGGCCGACGAGATGGTCGTCGGCGTCGAGCGCAATGGGGCGGCCGCGGCCTATCCGATCGCGATCCTGGTCTGGCACGAACTCGTAAACGACGAACTCGGTGGCGATCCCATTCTCGTGTCCTACTGCCCGCTCTGCGGGACGGCGATGGTCTTCGACCGCCGGATCGAGGGTAAGTCCCATCGCTTCGGAGTGTCGGGGTTGCTGTACCAGTCCGACATGCTGCTGTACGACCACGAGACCGAGAGCCTGTGGTCGCAGATCAGCTCCGAGGCGGTGACCGGCAAGGCGCTGGGCAATCGGCTGTCGCTGCTGCGCTCGCAGATGATGAGCTGGGGGGATTGGAAGAAGACCCATCCCGAGACGACCGTCCTGTCACCGCGGACGGGTCACAGCCGTGCCTATGGCCGCTCGCCCTACGGCGACTACGCCACGTCGAAGGATCTCTACTTTCCGGTCGAAATCGATCGGCGATACCACCCGAAGATGCCGACGCTCGGGCTGCGGCTGCGCGACGGAACGGCTCGCGCCTATCCCGCCGAAGAGCTGGTGCGAGTCGGCGGCTCGGTCGAGGAGCGCTTCGCGGAGCGCCCGGTGCGGGTCTCGTACGATCCCGATCGCCAGGTCTTCGCCGCGCAGGCGCCCGACGACGTCGAGATCGTCGAGGGGTTCTGGTTCGCGTGGATGGCGTTCCATGCCACCAGCAGCGTGTTCGTCGCGCCGAAACCGTCGGCGAGTTCCCCCCCCGCCGGTCAGCCCTGATCCCACGCTCGCAGCGCGAGGCCGCTGGCGACGGAGCCCAGCTCGTCCCCGCCGCGGAGCCGCTCGATCCCGAAGCGCTGGGCGAAGATCCGGCGCACCGCGGGGACGAAGGCGCTTCCGCCGGTCAGGAAGACCCGATCGACTTGCGCGGCGCGGAGTCCTGCACCGTCCAGCGCTTCGTCGACGCAGGTCTCGAGCGCCCGGAGTTCGGGGGAGATCCACTCCTCGAAATCCGGCCGTTCCACTTCCGTGTCGATGCCGACGACCGCATCCCGGTAGGCGATTCGCGCGCTCGACTCCGCGGAGAGGGCGCGCTTGGCGGTCTCGACTGCGCGATAGATCTGGAAGCCGCGATCCTCCCGCACCAGATGCGTGAAGGCGCGGATCGGCTCCGGATCGAGTGCCTCGCGTTCCAGGTCGGCGAGGATCTGGAGCGTGCGCGGCGACTTCAGGAACGAGAGATGGTGCCAGCGCTCGAGCCTGCCGTAGAGCCACTGCGGCATCGTCAGCTCGACACCGAACGCGTTCCGGTGTCGGGAGCCGCGGCCGAGCAGCGGCGAGATCCGGTGCCGGACGAGTCTGGCATCGAAGGCGTCCCCCGCGACGCCCACGCCGGCCGTGGCGAGGATCTCGGCTCGGACACCGTGGCCCGAGGCGTCGCGCGGTTCGAGGCGCAACAGCGAGAAGTCGCTGGTGCCGCCGCCGAAGTCGCCGATCAGCACGGTCTCCGGAGCCGCGAGTCGCAGCGAGTAGTGATGGGCGGCGGCGACCGGCTCGAATTCGAAGCGCACGTCCTCGAAGCCGGCTCGCAGGAACGCCGAGCGCAGCCGCGAGAGCGCGAGCCGCTCGTCGGGCGCCGACTCGCTCGCGAACCGCACCGGACGCCCGACGACGACCCGCGTTCCGAGCGGGCCGAGCTGTCGCTCGGCCTCGCCGCGCAAGGTGGTCAGGATCGCGGCCACGAGATCTTCGAGCGCGTAGACTGTTCCGTAGACCTCGGTGGCATCGAACACGCGGCTCGCCAGGAACGATTTGATCGACTGGACGAGTCGTCCTTCGCCGGCGCTCTCCAGCCAGCGGGCGAGCGCCGCCGGCCCGGCGCGCACGGTGGGCGCGCGGGGACCGTCGGTGTCGGCCCTCTCGAAGTGGAGGATCGATCGGAACGCGAGGTCGGGGTCCGTGCGACCCTCCGCACTCGCGAAGCGAGCGAGTCGCGGCGGGCCCCCGTCGTCGGTCACCGCGATGGCGCTGTTCGTGGTCCCGAAATCGATGCCGACCGCTCGTCTGTCCATCGGCTCCTCCGTGGCGCCGGCCGGCGCCGGAATGCACGACACCCCGCCCCGTGCGCGACGGGGTGGGGGTGATGCCGGTCCGGTTCCGCTCGGAGCCGGCGCGGCGAACGCACGAACCCCTCGCCCCGGCTCCTCGGGAGGGGGCGCGGGGAAGGGGCGTCGTGCGAGCGATGTCGTCCGGAAAGATGACGTGGCAGCCCCGGCGCGCAAGTTCCACTCGTTGCGCAGCGATCGCGGCGCGGGGGCAACGGTCCGGCTGCTAGCCTGCGCCGCCCGCTTCCTGCTGCCCGTAGCGAAGGGAGTCCAACGCCATGACCGAGTTTTGCGACGTGATGCGCGACGGCCACGTGCTCACGGTGACGATCGCGCGGCCCGAGGTGATGAACGCGATCCACCCGCCCGCCAGCAGCGAGCTGTCGCGCGCATTCGACGAGTTCGTCGCCGACCCCGAGCTGTGGGTCGCGATCGTCACCGGCAAGGGGGACAAGGCCTTCTGTGCCGGCAACGATCTCAAGTTCCAGGCGGCCGGCGGCCGCCTCGAGTGGCCTGCGACCGGTTTCGGAGGACTCACGGCGCGCTTCGACAACCCGAAGCCGGTGATCGCCGCAGTGAACGGGCTGGCAATGGGCGGTGGCTTCGAGATCGTCCTCGCGTGCGACATCGTGGTCGCGTCGGAGCACGCGCTGTTCGCGCTGCCCGAGCCGCGCGTGGGCCTCGCCGCGCTCGCTGGAGGCATGCAGCGGCTCCCGCGCCAGATCCCGCTGAAGCACGCGATGGGCATGCTGCTGACCGGACGCCGGGTGTCGGCCGCGGAGGGCATGCGGCTCGGCTTCGTCAACGAGGTCGTCGCGCAAGGACAGGCGCTGGCGGCGGCGCGCCGCTGGGCCGACGCGATCCTCGAGTGCTCGCCGGTGTCGGTTCGGACGACGAAGACCGTAGCGTTGCAGAGCCTGGCGCACGCATCGCTCGAGGAGTCGCTGGCGGCCCGCTACGACGCCATCGACGAGCTCGTCCAGAGTGCGGACTTCGTCGAAGGTCCGCGAGCGTTCGCGGAGAAGCGAAAGCCTGCCTGGAAGGGTCGCTGACCGACTGGCGCGACCCACGTCGGGTCGCAGCGCTCCGACTACTCTGCGCTGCGGATGCCGGGCCGCGTTTCGGGGAGGGCGCCGAGATTGCGGCCGACCCGTATCGGCGCGTCCGGACGGCGAGGATCGTGGATCACGAAGTCCGGCAGCCCGTCGCCTTCGAGGTCGCCGACCCGCAATCTCCCGCCGGTGTCGAGTTCCTGGCGGATCTGGCGCGTTCGAAAGCGGTGACTCGGCCCCCCGAGCCACAGCTCGAGGGCGCTGCCGTTGCCGGCGCCGAGCAGGTCGACGTAGCCGTCGCCGTTCCAATCCGCCTTGAGGTTCGGGATGAAACCCTTCGGGCGCATCGTCTCGAAGTCGATTGCCACCTTGAAGCTGCGCTGGGTCCAGGGCGTCTCCTCGAAGCGCTTCTCGGCATCGAGCGTATGGACCGCCGCCTCCACCTCGAGGCTGCGCTGTACGAACAGCCGCGCGAGATCGAGCAGGCCGAGCGGCAGGAACATGCGCAGCAGGTCCGGCCGCCCGTCGCCGTCGAGATCGATGAGCTCGTCCAGCACGACGCCGCCGCTGCGCGCGAACTCCTGGTCGGGTACTGCGAGGTCGAACGCGCCGTCGCGGTTCCGATACAGGCGCGTGTGGGTGACGGCCCGCAGCACGCCCCCGCTGGCGTGGGAAATCAGCAGGTCGGCGCGCCCGTCGCCGTCGTGATCGCGCACGTCGACGCGCACACCTCCGGAGTTGCGCACGTGGTCCTCCGCGGACAGCAGGCCGAGCGTGTGGACCGTGGTCGGCTCGCGCGCAAAGCGACCGTCTGGCTGCTGCCGGAAGATGCGCAGCTCATGGCGACCGGCGGTGACGATATCCGCCCGTCCATCGCCGTCGATGTCCGTGACTTCGAGTCGCGGGACGTCGAAGAAGAGCTCCATCTCGTTCTCGCCGATCAGCGGACCGGGCCGCGGGGGGAGGAAGTAGTTGGCGCGCGCGCCGACGTGCAGCACGCCGAACATCACGCCGTCACGACCGAGCACGGCGGCGTCCCCGAGCCCGGGAATCAGTAACGGTGCGGCGCCGAGCTCCGGTCGCAGCAGTCGCAGTCGGTCGATGCCGCGTTCGTCGGTGGCCGGCGCTGCCGTCGCGATCGGCGTGCGCAGGTCGCGCCAACGCGGCTCGCGGCCGGCCAGCGAAAGGACGCTGACGCGGTCGGCGCGCAGGAACAGCAGCTCGTCGCCGGGCTCGCCGTCGAGATTGCCGAAGTCGTACGCACCCGAGCCGGCGGGAATCGGTGCGCGCCAGTCGGGTGCTCCCGCGAGGCGACCCTGCTCGTCGGAGAACCGCACCTGCAGCTCGCGCTGCTCGTTCGGGGGCATGCCCCGGATCACGAGCGCGAGAAGATCCGCGCGGCCATCTCCGTCGAGATCGACGAGCTCGGCGCCGACGCTGCGTCCGTCACTGGCGAGGGTCTGGATCTCGAACGGGGACGCCGCGTCCCCGCGCGCGGTCTCCGCGCCGGCGACGCCGACGGCGGCCGCGAGGCAGAACGCCGCGAGGGCTCCCAGCCGCCGTCGAGAACGCCATCGAGAGAGCCGCACGCGGCGCAGCGTAGCGGCTCGCGCGAGCGGCGACGCGCGGCGGCACGCGACCGCCGGACTGCGATACGATGGCGTTCCGAGGAGGCCTGCCGTGGATGCCCCCAGCGATCCGTTCGCGCCCGGCGCGATCGAGCCCGAGACCGAGAAGATCAACGCCGCGATCGAGCAGGTGCTCGCCCAGACGGTCCCGATCCATCACCAGAAGCCCGCCGAGATCCGGGCCGCGCGCGAGCGCGGCGAAGGCGTCTGGGGGCCGGTGGTGACGGTTCCCGAGGCCGAGGCGCGCACGATTCCCGGCCCCGCCGGCGCGATCCCGATCCGGGTCATCGCACCCGAATCGCCGCGCGGCGTCTACCTGCACTTCCACGGCGGCGGCTGGACGCTCGGCGCCGCGCATCACATGGATGTGCCGAATCTGCGTCTGGCGCGCGCGAGCGGACTGGCCGTGGTCAGCGTCGACTATCGGCTCGCGCCGGAGCACCCGTATCCGGCCGGCCCGGACGATTGCGAGGCGGCCGCGTTGTGGCTGGTCGCACAGGCGCGGCGGGAGTTCGGTTGCGACTGGCTCGCCATCGGCGGGGAATCCGCCGGCGCCCACCTCGCCGTCGTCACGCTGCTGCGCTTGCGCGATCGACACGGGCTCCTCGATTCCGATGCATCGACCGCAGACGACGTCGATGGGGAGCCCAGCGAGGGCTTCCGGGCGGCCCAGCTCTCGTACGGAGCCTATGATCTCTCGTTCACGCCGAGCGTGCGGCGCTGGGGCGATCGCAATCTGGTCCTGTCGACGCCGATCATCGAGTGGTTCACGGATCAGTTCGTCGGGCCGGAGCTGCGCAGTCACCCGGATGTGTCGCCCCTCTACGCCGACCTGTCCGGGCTGCCGCCCGCGCTGCTGAGTGTCGGAACGCACGATCCGCTGCTCGACGACTCGCTGTTCCTGCACGCGCGCTGGCGGGCGGCCGGCGGCCGGGCCGAGCTGGCGCTGTGGCCAGGAGGCGTGCACGGCTTCAACGCGTTCCCGATCCCGCTGGCGGAGCGCGCGAACCAGCGCATCGAGGCGTTCCTGCGCGACGAGCTCGCGGCGTCCCGGTAGCGCGAACCGCGGGAACGCCGCGGTTCGCCTGTTAGACTGGTCCCTCCGCGCCGCCGAGGTCCCGCATGTCCGAGCCGCTCAATCGCATCAGTCGCCGCATCACGCAGCCGAAGAGTCAGGGCGCCTCGCAGGCGATGCTCTACGCCACCGGCCTGACCGAGGCCGACATGGACAAGGCGCAGGTCGGCATCGCCTCGGTGTGGTACGAGGGCAACTCCTGCAACATGCACCTCGACGAGCTCGGCGCCTTCGTCAAGGAGGGCGTGGTCGGGGCTGGCCTCGTGGGCATGCGCTTCAACACCATCGGCGTGTCCGACGGCATCTCGATGGGCACCGAGGGGATGAGCTTCTCGCTGCCGTCGCGCGACCTCATCGCGGATTCCGTCGAAACCGTGATGAGCGCGCAGTGGTACGACGGTCTCGTCGCCATTCCGGGCTGTGACAAGAACATGCCGGGCTGCCTGATCGCGATGGCGCGGCTGAACCGGCCGGCGCTGATGCTCTACGGCGGAACGATCAAACCGGGCCACGATCGAGCCGGTGCGCCGCTGGACATCGTCTCGGCGTTCCAGTCCTACGGCGAACTGATCGCCGGGCGCATCGACGAGCCGACCCGCTGCGATGTCGTCCGCCACGCATGTCCGGGCGCCGGCGCCTGCGGCGGCATGTACACCGCCAACACGATGGCGAGCGCGATCGAGGCGATGGGCATGGCGCTGCCCTACGACTCGTCGACGCCGGCCGAGGATCCCGACAAGGTCGAGGAGTGCCGCCGCGCCGGACTCGCCGTCAGGCGCCTGCTCGAGCTGGATCTGAAACCGCGCGACATCATGACGCGGCAGGCGTTCGAGAACGCGATCGCCATCGTATCCGCGCTCGGCGGGTCGACGAATGCCGTGCTGCATCTGATCGCGATGGCGCGCGCGGCCGAGGTTCCGCTCGTTCTCGATGACTTCCAGGCCGTCTGCGACCGCGTGCCGTTCCTCGCCGATCTGAAGCCGAGCGGGCGCTACGTCATGGAGGATCTGCACCGGGTCGGCGGTACGCCGGCGGTGCTGAAGCTGCTGCTCGAAAAGGGAGCCTTGCACGGCGATTGCATGACGGTGACCGGAAGGACGCTCGCCGAGAACCTCGCCGATCTGCCGGGTCTCGCGCCGGGACAGGACGTCGTGCGGCCGTGGAGCGATCCGATCAAGGCCACCGGCCACATCGCGATCCTGCGCGGCACGCTCGCGCCGGAGGGCTCCGTCGCGAAGATCACCGGCAAGGAAGGGCTCACGTTTTCCGGTCCTGCGCGCGTGTTCGATCGCGAGGAGGCCATGCTCGCCGCCGCCGAGCGCGGCGAGATCCGCAAGGGCGACGTCGTGGTGATCCGCTACGAGGGGCCCAAGGGGGGGCCCGGCATGCCGGAGATGTTGACGCCGACGTCGGTCATCATGGGCGCCGGCCTGGGCCAGGACGTGGCGCTGATCACCGACGGCCGCTTCAGCGGCGGCTCGCACGGCTTCATCGTCGGCCACGTCGTGCCGGAGGCGCAGGAGGGCGGACCGATCGCGCTCGTGCGGGACGGCGATCGCATCACGATCGACGCGAAGCGGCGCAGCATCGAGCTCGAGGTGCCGGCCGGCGAGCTCGCGCGCCGGCGTGCGGCCTTCACGCCGCCGCCGCCGCTGGCGACGCGCGGCGTGCTCGCGAAGTACATCCGCGCCGTCCGGACGGCGTCCGAGGGCTGCGTCACCGATGAGTAGCCCGCCATGTACGAGCAGATCCTGTACGACGTCGACGATCCCGTTGCGACGATCACGCTCCATCGCCCCGCGCAGCTCAATGCCTGGACGAACCGGATGGCCGTCGAAGTGAAGCATGCACTGGCGGCGGCCGAGGCCGACCCGCGGGTGGTGGTGATCGTTCTGACCGGTGCCGGCCGCGGCTTCTGCGCCGGTGCGGATCTCGGTCAGCTTCGGAGCATCGTCGAGGGCGATCGCGCGGGGACGATCTCGTCGGAGCTCGCCGCGGATCCCGGCGATTCCGAGATCGGCGCGTCCTACCGAGGAACCTACACGTATCTGATGTCGATCCGGAAGCCCATCGTCGCGGCGATCAACGGGCCCTGTGCCGGCATGGCCGTGCCGATCGCCTGCTGCTGCGATCTGCGCTTCGCATCCGACACGGCGGTGTTCACGACGGCCTTCGCCCGCCGGGGTCTGATCGCCGAGTGGGGTCTCGCCTGGTTGCTGCCCCGGCTGGTCGGCCCGGCGCACGCACTCGATCTGCTGTTCTCGGCGCGCCGCGTCGACGCCGCCGAGGCCGAGCGCATCGGCCTCGTGAACCGCGTCGTGCCCGGCGCCGAGCTGGCGAAGGTCACCCGCGCGTGGGCCGAGGACGTCGCTGCGAACTGCTCGCCGGCGTCGCTGCGCGTGATGAAGCGCCAGGTGTGGCGCAACCTCGCGGACTCGCTCGGCGACGCCGAGCAGGAGTCCATCCGGCTGATGGTCGAGAGCTTCGCTCGGCCGGATTTCCGCGAGGGCGTCGAGTCGTTCCTCGAGAAGCGTCCGCCGAAGTTCGCGCGGCTCTGACCGGGTTGCCGGGAATCGGCAACCCGGTCCGCGGGGGCGGAGCCGGACGCGTCACTGCGCGTCCGGCTCCGCCCCCGCGGCCGTCTCGGCGGACTCGGCCGCTACGGCTGGCTCGTCGCCGAACAGCGTAGACCTCCGATAGGCGGCCGACGCTTCCTGCGCGAACACCTTGACGATGGCGGCCGCGGGAACGGCGATCAGCAGCCCGAGGAACCCGAACAGGTCGCCGCCGATCAGCAGCGCCACGATCACGACGCCCGGGTGCAGCCCGACGCTCTGCCCGACGATGCGCGGGGTCAGGACGAAGCCCTCGAGGGTCTGGACGACGACGTACCAGCCGAGCACGGCGCCGAGTTGCCAGCCGAATCCGAATTGCAGGACGCAGAGGAGGCTCGCCGAAGTGACCGCCACCGCATTGCCGAGGTACGGGATCAGCGCGAGCGCCCCCGCCAGCAGTCCCACGCCGATCGCGAGGTCGATGCCGATCACCGAGAAGCCGACCGCGTAGAGCACGCCGAGGCAGCCGGCGACGAGCAGCTGGCCGCGCAGGAAGCCTGCGATCAGCCGGTCCACGGTGCGCGCCTTCTCGAACACGTAGCCGCGGTAGCGCGGGGGCACCCAGCTGCCGAGACGCGCCATGATCTGGTCGAACTCGACCAGCAGGTAGTACGCGAGGATCGGGATCACGAGCAGCGCGATCAGCACACCGGCGGTGCCGGACAACGTCGTGAGCGTCCCGGTCAGCACGTCGCGCAGGCCGGCGAGCGCGCCGAGCTCGGCGCCGCGCAGCTGCCCGAGCGCCTCTTCGATCGTGTTCGGGAGCTGGACACCGATCCGTGCTTCGAGCTGCGGAACCACCTCGCTGACGAAGCGTTCGAGGTAGCCGGGCAAGCGCTCGGCCAGCGCCGAGAGCTCGCGCGCGAGGTGCGGAATCACGAACAGCAGGAAGCCCAGATTCACCAGGCCGACGCCGCCGAGCAGCAGGAAGATCGCGATCGGTCGCTTCACCCGGCGCGCCTCGAAGCGATCGATCAGCGGATCGAGCAGGTAGGCGATGACGAACGCCGCGACGAGCGGCGTGAGCGCCGCCTTCAGCACCCACAACAATGCGAAGAGAGCGCCGAGGGCGAGGGCCGCGACGATCGCCCAGCGCGCGGCGCGGACGACGAAGTCCCGATCCGATCGCGATGTCGGCGGCGGGTCGGGAAGAGCAACCATCGGCGCACGAGGCTACCACGGCGCTCCGTTGCGGCTACGGCCCCACGGTTTCGAACCCGACCGACGCCGGATCGAGCGCTGCCGCGCGCCGCTCCTCGGGTCGAGGGGGGCGGAGCAGGGGCGCGGCCTCGGGGTAGAGCGCCTGCAGCATGGCGAGCGTGGCGGCGGTGAGTGGTGCCGCCAGCGCTCGAGCCGTCTCGCCGCGGCTGGCGTCGCCGGGCGCGTTGCGCGCGATCGCGAACGCGCCGTGCAGCGCATCCCGCTGCGGCGCGAGCGCGCGCTCGGCGGCAGCTCGCCATGTCGGCGGATGCTCGCGGGCCCGGTACGTCCCGCTGCCCCGGCCGAAGTGCGCGACGGCAAGATAACGCAGAAAAGTGTCGTTGCAAAGACGATCGAGGAAGGGGATCGTCCAGGCGACGCGCGTGGCCGCCTCGCCGCGCAGCAGCTCCATGCCGAGCGTCAGGCCCCGCGCGCCCGCGGCCCCGAGCAGAGCGCCGGCGAGCATGCCACCACCGAGCGTCAATCCCGCGTGGGCGAGATCGGCCGCCAGACCGCCGACGGCGCCGCCCACGAGTCCGCCGAACAGGGGATGGCCCCACGGCCCGGGACTCGCGCCGCCGCTCACGTCGATCAGCTCGACGCGCAGCTCCTCGGCCGCTTCGCCGGCGAGGCCCTGGCCCTCGATCAGTGCCTCGTTGGCGTCTGCGATCGCGTGCTCGAGGCGTCGCGCCAGCGTTTCGGCATGGCGCCTGCGCTCGCGCGCGCCGAACGCGCTGCGCGACGCAGGCACGGCATCGCTGGCGGCGGTCGCCAGCAGTGCGGCCATCGAGTCTACGGCGTTGCGCAGGATCGCGAGCTGCTCGTCGCGCCAGCGGCGCAGCAGCGAACCGAGCAGCTCGCGGCCTCGCTCGTCCGGCAGCGCGTCGCGGATGCGTTCGAAGAGCAGGCCTTCCTGGACCCAGCAGCGCGTGAACGCGTCGAGGGCGAGCGCCTCGCGGACGACGGGGTGGTCGGCCAGCGCCGTTCGCCAACGCGTCACGTCCGCCGTCCGCGCCGCGACGTCGCCCGGGGCGCCGATCTGGTTCAGCAGCACCACCACGGGCCGCCCGATCCAGGCGAGGATGCGCAGCTCCGGGCCGACGTAGCCGGCGTCGCCCGGATCCTCGCTGGCGTTCACCAGGTACAGCACGACGTCGGCTTCGTCGCGCACGTGTCGCACCGCCTGCTGGCTGCAGAACAGCGCGCGATCGGCGAAACGATCCCAGACCTGGGCGATCAGCCAGCCGACGGGACTCTCCCGCCCCTGCAGGCGTTGCCAGAGCCGGGCCGAGTCGCCGAAACCGGGCGTGTCGGCCAGCACCACGCGGTCGCCCGTCTCGTTCTCGAGCAGGACGAAGTGCTCGGTCTCGTCCGTCACATGAGCGTGGTCGAAGACCTCGCCGACCTCGCGGCGCAGCAGCGTCCGCGCCAAGGTGGTCTTGCCGACGTTGGTATGCGAGACCAGCGACAGCACGACGGTTCTCGGTGTCGCTCCGCTCGCGCCGGCATCGCGTGTCGAGTCGTCACTCACGCCGCTTCTCCCGGAACGGTGCGATCGAGCGCTGCTCGCGCCTCGGCGAGCGCTTCGTCGGCATCCGGACCGAGCGGACGCAGCGCCGCGAAGCGAAGATCCGCGGCCCGGCCGACCCGATCCCACGCGCGGCGTCTCTGTGCGATCCGCTCGCTGCTGCTGCTCGCGCCGAGTCGCTCCCGGTACGGCCCCTCGTCCAGCAGCGCCAGCAGCGCCGGCGGGTGCGCAGCGCTGGCCGCGTCGGCGCGCAGGGCTTCGAGGAAGACGCCATGGACCTCTTGTTCCGGCGACTGCGCGAGATTGAACACGACGACGCGCGCGTGCGGCGCGCCCGATCCCGGCGCTGCCGTCGGCAGATCGCCTCCGTACACGAGCGGCTCACGGACGTCGATCCGCGCGCGATTGCCGAACAGCTCGTGCAGCAGCTCGAGCAGGTCATCGTGGGCAGCGGGCCGAGGCCGATGGCTGTACAGCAGCACCTCGACACGCACGCCGGCGCCGCGGTCGGGGGCGCGAAGCCGCAGGTAGTACGGTTCGTCGAGCGGCGGCGTGAGCGCGCGGGCCAGTCGACGGGCGTGGCGGCCCTCGCGCAGCGCCAACAGCGTGCGCGGTAGCACGATGCCCGCGGCCGCCGTCAGCGCCCAGAGGTGGATCCACGTTGCAGCGGGCCCGTCGCCATCCGGTGCGCGTAGCGCAGCGAGACTCGGCTCCGACAACATCGCTGCCGCCGTCGGCTGCCTCTCTGGCTGCAGGCTGTCGATGACGGCCGCTGCGGGTCCGAGTACGACGCCGAGCAGGCGCGCCACCTGCGGCGCTTCGAGGAAGGTGCTTTCCCAGCTGGCGCGATACTCGAACGCGAGTCCGCGCACGTACATGCCGCCGACGACACCCAGCGCGAAACCGAGCGCTCCGACGTGCAGCAGCCGTCGTAGCCGCGCAGCGAGCAAGGGCGCCGCCTGCTCGCGCCACTGCGCTGCGAAGCGGCCGAGGGCCTGGGTCAGCCAGCGCGCCTCCTCCGGTGTCGCGCTGGTGAGGCGTCGCTGCGCCAGCCAGCTCGCCGCACGGGCGGCAGCAGACGCGAGACCCGCGGCGGGCTCGCGGCGCGAGAGCAGGGGGCCCAACGCGAACAGCGCATACACGGCTGCGTTCCAGAGCAGCAGACCGAGCAGCGGGAATGCCAACAGGTTGATCCGTCGCTCGCTTCCGAGCGCGTCGGCAGCGAGGCCGGCGATCGCCGTGCCGGCGAGCACCGGGAGCATGGGCAGCGGCAGGCGCAGCATCGCGAGCGCGGCTCGCAGGGCCGCGTGGCGACGGGTCAGCAGGGCAGCCAGCTGATCGGCGCGCACGGCAAAGAAGCGACGCGGCTCGATCGGCGCGCCGGGCCCGGCGGCGCTGGCGTCGCGAGCTGCTCGCGTCGCGGGATCGCGTTCGCGCCGCACGAGGAAGCGCTGCTCGGGATCGCTCTCCTCGCAGGCCTGCACCAGCAGGATCCGAGCGAGCTGCTCCTCGGGATCGTTCGTCGTCAGGGCGCGTCGCGCGCTCGGGACCTCGGGCACGGGGGCAGGGTAGCGGGCACATCGCCCCGCGGGCGTCGCCGTCCGCTGTCCCTCGGAACCCGTGCGATAGACTGACGCTTAGACCCCGCAGGCGACGACGCTTCCGAGGAGCCGCCCGATGTCCGATCCGACCGCCGACCCGACGACCGCCGACCCGACGACCGCCGACCCGCGTCCACTGCGCTGGGAGACCCTGACGAAGCGCCAGTTCGACCGGATCGATCGCCGGAACGCCGTCGTACTGCTGACCTGCTCGCCGCTCGAGGTGCACGGCCCGCATCTGCCGCTCGGCGCGGACGCGCTCGAGGGCGAGGGCCTCGCCGAGCGCGTGCTGCGCTTCCTGCCCGAGCCGCATCGCAGCCGCGTGTTCCTGAAGCTGCCGTTCGTGTACGCCGCCTGCGATGGCGTTCCCCAGCCGGGGACGGTCGGGTTTCGTCCGTCGACGACGATCGCGGTCCTCGAGGATCTCGGCAACTCGCTCGCCGCGCAGGGCTTCCGCGACGTCATCGTCTCGAACTTCCACGGCAGCCCGCGTCACTTCCTCGCCATCGAGACGGCCTGCGACCGCGTGTCTCGCGCGCGCGGCATCCGCATGGTGTCGGTGTTCTCGATGATGCTCGCGCGCCTCAACGGGGGAGGCGCGGAGCTCGGCGACGTCCTCGGGCACCTGCCGGGCGTCCGCAAGGCGGACCTCGAGGGCGACACGCACGGCGGTCTCGTCGAGACCTCGCAGCTGCTGGCGCTGCACCCCGAGTGGGTCGATCCCGACTACAAGTCGCTGCCGCGGCAGACTGTCGAGACGTGGCTCGAGCAGCGCGGTGAGGCGCGGCCCCGGGCGCAGCGCGGCAAGCTGGCGGCGATTCCCGAGATGTTCGCCGCGTTCCGGGCGGGTATCCGCTTCTTCAGCGAGCAGACGTACTCCGGCGCCCCGGCCGGCGCCTCGGCGGAACTCGGCGAGGCGATCCTCGACACGCTCGCGCGTCACACGGCCGAGGCCGTGACGGAGCTCTGGAACGGCGAGCTCCCGGCGGCGGAGTGGCACTCGCCGCTGTGGAAGCTCCGTCACCTCTTCGTCCACCCGGCTGCGGTGCGGGTCGCGGACACCCTGCTCGGTGTGCCGCGCGCGGTCCGATGACGGTGCGGAGTCCGACCGGCAGCGCGACGACCCGAAGCACGGCAAGGAGCTGACATGGCGCACTATGCCTACGAACGCCTCACCGCCCTCGACAACTCGTTCCTGATCCTCGAGGGCCCGAATGCGTACATGCACGTGGCGTCGACGATGGTCTTCGACGCGGGCCCGCTGCGGCGCGAAGACGGGGGCATCGACGCCGAAGCGCTGAAGGAGCGGATCGGCGCCTCGTTGCACCGGATTCCGCGCTATCGCCAGAAGCTCGCGTGGATCCCGCTCGAGAACCACCCGGTGTGGGTCGACGACGACTGCTTCAACCTCGACTACCACGTGCGTCACACCGCGTTGCCGCGCCCCGGCAGCGAGGAACAGCTGAAGCGGTTGTCGTCGCGCATCATGCAGCAGCACCTCGATCGCGCGCGGCCGCTGTGGGAGATCTGGGTCGTCGAGGGGCTCGACAAGGAGCGCTTCGCGCTGGTCACCAAGGTCCATCACTGCATGGTGGACGGGATCTCCGGCGTCGATCTGATGAAGGTGTTGATGAGCCCGACGCCCGACGCGCCGTCGCCGGAAGATCCGCCGCGCTTCGTGCCGCGGCGAACGCCGTCGCCGCTGGAACTGATCCGGCACGAACTCGGGCGCTTCGTGCAGCTGCCGTTGACGGCGCTCCGCGACGTGCGCGGCTTCGTTCGCGACGCCGACGACGCCCGTCAGGAGGTGCTGGTGCGGCTGCGGGCCGCCGCCGAGACGCTCGGCGCCAGCCTGCGCTCGGCGTCGCCGACGCCGCTGAACCGGCCGATCGGCCCGCATCGCCGCTTCGGCTGGATGACGATGGACGTCGCCGAGGTGAAGGCGGTGCGCCGGGCGCTCGGCGGCTCGCTGAACGACGTCGTGCTGACGATCGTGACCGGCGCCGTGCGGCGCTTTCTCGAACGGCGCGGCGTCAAGATGCGCGGGCTGGAGTTCCGCGTGATGGCGCCGGTCTCCGTGCGGGCGACCGACCAGGACGGCGCGCTCGGCAATCGCGTCTCTGCGTGGGTGCTGCCGCTGCCGCTCGACGAGGACGATCCGCGGGAGCGCCTGCGCCGGATCTCCGAGCGGACCAGCGAGCTCAAGGATTCGCGCAGCGCCGTCGGCGCCGAGATGCTGACGCAGGTGGCGGAGTGGACGCCGTCGAATCTGCTCGCGCTCGGGGCGCGCAACGTCACCCGGCTGCTGCCGTTCAACCTGGTCGTGACGAACGTCCCCGGCCCGCAGTTCCCGATGTACATGGGCGGGGCGCGGATGCTCGAGGTCTTTCCCCACGTTCCGCTCGCCGGCAACCTCGGCCTCGGCATCGCGCTGCTGTCCTACGACGGGCGCATCCACTGGGGCTTCAATGCGGACTACGACGTCGTGCCGGACCTCGAGGATTTCGTCGCGGACACTCGGGACGCCCTTGCCGAGCTGCTGCGTTCGGCGCGCCCCGCGGAGGTCGCCGGGTAGAGCGGCCGCGGGGACTCCGCTCCACTCCGCGGGCAGGGCTACACATTTGCGGTGGCGCGCCGCGCGCGCCGTGTCAGACTGCGCCGAGGAGGATCCCACATGCCCCTCGGCAACAAGCTCGCTGCGGAGTTCGTCGGAACGTTCTGGCTGGTCTTCGGAGGTTGTGGCAGCGCGGTCATCGCGGCCGCGTTTCCCGGAGTCGGAATCGGGCTGCTCGGCGTCTCGCTCGCGTTCGGCCTCACCGTCCTCACGATGGCCTATGCGATCGGCCACGTCTCGGGCTGTCACCTGAACCCCGCCGTGTCCCTGGGCCTGGTCGTCGGCGGTCGGCATCCCGCCTCCGATCTCGGTCCGTACATCGCGGTGCAGGTGCTCGGCGCGATCGCCGCCGCCGGCGTGCTGTACTTGATCGCGAGCGGCAAGGAAGGCTTCGATCTCGCCGGCGGCTTCGCGTCCAACGGCTATGGCGAGCATTCGCCCGGTGGCTACGCGCTCGGCGCCGCCTTCCTCGCCGAGGCCGTGCTGACGTTCATGTTCCTGTTCATCATCCTCGGCGCCACCGATGCGCGGGCGCCGGCGGGCTTCGCGCCGATCGCGATCGGTCTCGGGCTCACGTTGATCCACTTGATCAGCATTCCCGTCACCAACACATCGGTGAACCCGGCGCGCAGTACCGGGCCCGCGCTGTTCGTCGGTGGCTGGGCGATCTCGCAGCTGTGGCTGTTCTGGGTCGCTCCTCTGCTCGGGGCGGCTGCGGCGGGTGTCGTCTATCGGATCGTGACCGGAGAGCCGAAGCGCTGACGCAACGAGAGGCGACATCCCGGAACGGAAGCGGCAGAGAGGAGAGTCCGAGCGGCGTGGTTCGGAAGCCCGCTGTCCGGTTGGCCGTTTGACGAGCGCTTCGCGCACTCCCCGCGGCGGTCGCCCTCGCGGCGCCGCCGCTCCGTCGCGGCGAAGGCGGCGCTGGTGGCTTCGCTGGCTGTGGCGCGGCGCGGCGCTGGCGCTGGCGGCTCCTGTCCTGCCCGTGCTGACGCTGCGGGTCGTGCCGCCGCTGACCAGCGCCTTCATGGTGCAGCGGGCGTTCGGCGTCGGCGCGGGCCGGCCCTGCGATGGCATCGAGTACGACTGGGTCGCTTGGGACGGCATCTCGGATGCCGCCAAGCTCGCCGTGCTGGCCGCCGAGGATCAGCGCTTCCCGACGCATCGCGGCTTCGACGTGCGCGAAATTCGCGACGCCTTCGCGACCTGGCGCGCCGGCGGTCCGGCCCGCGGCGCCAGCACGATCAGCCAGCAGGTCGCGAAGAACCTGTTCCTGTGGCCCGGGCAGAGCCTCGTCCGCAAGGGATTCGAGGCCTGGTTCACGCTGTGGATCGAGGCGCTCTGGCCGAAGCGTCGCATCCTCGAGGTGTACCTGAACATCGCGCAGATGGGCCCGTGCAGCTTCGGCGTCGGCGCGGCGAGCCAGCGCTTTTTTGGCGTCCCGCCGGCGGGGCTCGGCGCGCACGAAGCGTCGCTGCTGGCGGCGGTGCTGCCGAGTCCCATCCGCCGGCGAGTGGACGCTCCGTCTCCCGCGGTGCGCGCGCGCGCGGCGCGGATCCGCAGCCAGATGGGCGCTCGGGGCGACGCGCCGCTGCGCGCGCTCGATCCGTGAGGCGCGGGAGACGGCTCGACCGCAGGACGCACGGCGATATCCTGCCCACTCGCGTGGCGCCCTCCCGTTCGGGTGGCGTTTCGAGGAGACGGCATGTCTACCGGCCCCGCGGCGAATCCTTCCCTCTACGTGGACCTCGATCGCTACCCGATCCTCGCGCTGGAGAGCGAACGGGGACGCGCCCTCGTGGCACACTGTCGCCAGCAGCTCGCCGCGACGGGCGCCTGCGAGCTGCCGGGCTTCGTCACCGCCGCGGCGATCGAGCGCATGGCGAAGGAGGCGGAGTCGCTCCTCCCGCTCGGGCACCATGCGGCCGGTCCGGCGACCGTGTACCTGGCCCTGCCGGATGGAACGCTCCCCGACGGCCATCCGCGTCGCGTGCTGGGTCACTCCGCGGTGTCGGCCGTCGCGTATGACCGCATCCCGGCGTCGCACGCACTGCGCCAGCTCTACGAATGGGAGCCGCTGCTGCGCTTCGTCTCGGCCGCCCTCGACAAGGAACCGTTGTATCGCTACGCCGATCCCTTCGGCGCTCTCAACGTCGCGATCATGAAAGAGGGAGACCAGCTCTTCTGGCACTTCGACCAGACGGACTTCGTCGTCTCGCTCGCGCTGCGCGATGCCCTCGCGGGCGGCGACTTCGAGTACACGCCGCGGATCCGCAGCCGCGACGACGAGTGCTACGACGCGGTTCGCCGCGTGCTCGAGGGCGACCGCGGGCCGGTGCGCCAGATCCGGATGACGCCGGGCACGCTGCTGCTGTTCGAGGGCCGCGACTCGATGCATCGGGTGACACGGATCGAAGGGCAGGTGGAGCGATTGGTCGCGCTGCTCGCGTACGACACGAAGCCCGACACGGTGTCGAGCCCGCTGCTCCAGCAGGTCCGCTACGGGCGCACGGCGCCGTGAGCAGACGGCCGTCGAGCCTGGAGATCGGCGAGGCGTTCGTCGGCGAGGGGGCGGAGGCCGCGCACGTGAACACCGTCCTCGGGCCGCGCGAGGGACCCGCGGGCGTCGCATGGGCCACGGCGCTGGCCACACCCACGGCCGGTCATGCGCCGTTCGTCGTCGTGCTGCGCCCGGGGCTTCCGGTCCAGCCGCCGACGCTGTTCGTGAACAAGGCTGCGATCGCGGGCCAGGGCCACGCGACACTCACGTGGGGTGCCGCGCAGGCCGGCGTGGCCGGCGGCGTCGCCGACGCGGTCGCCGACGGACTGTTGCCCGCGGATGGTCTCGGGGAATTGGTGCTGATCGCCGCGGTCTGGGTGGCGCCAGCGGCGAGCGACGCCGATGCCGTGTACCGGAACAATCGCGCCGCGACGCGTGCGGCGCTGGCGGGGGGTCGCGCGCGGGAGCCCGCGATCGACGACGTACTCGCGGCGCGCGAGTGGCCCGAGAATCCGTTCTATCGGTCGCGGTAGTCGTGTATGCAAAGCAGGCGGCGACGATCGAGCGGCTCTCCGGCGGCCGGTACGAGTTCGGCATCGGGGCCGGCTGGATGGCGACGGACTACGAGCAGGCGGGCCTGCGCTACGACCGGCCAGGCCTGCGCATCGAGCGGCTCGCAGAGGCCCTGCAGATCTGCGAGGGGTTGTGGGCCGGCGACGGATTCTCGTTCGAGGGTCGTCACTATCAGGTGCGCGGCGTCCCGCGGGCGATCGACGTCGCGCTGCGGCCGAAGGTGCTGATCGGCGGAGGCGGCAAGCGGCTGCTGTCGCTGGCGGGCAGGCACGCCGACATCGTCGGCATCAATCCGCAGCTGCCCGAGGGCCGCGTCACGTCCGAGACGCCCGCGGACCTGGCGCCGGAGCGGGTCCGCGAGAAGGTCGGCTGGGTCCGGGAGGCGGCGACCTCGGCCGGGCGTGATGCCGATGCGATCGAGCTGCAATCGCTGGTGTTCGTGACAGCGCTGACGGACGCGCCGCGCGGACTGCGCGAGGCACTGGCGCGTTCGAGCGGGATGACACCAGATCAGGTCGCGGACTGCCCGCTGTTCCTGACCGGCCCGGCCTCCGAGATCTGCGATCGCCTCGAGACGCGGCGCGAGCAGACCGGGATCAGCTACATCGTGATCCAGGGACGCGATCCCGACCTGACGGAACGCTTCGCGACCGAGATCGTGACGAAACTCGCGGGACGCTGAGTCCCCCCCGCGCTGGCGCGCGGCTCAGAACTCGCCGAGCGGGCGCGTGAAGGCCGAGAGGGTCTGGTCGGCGAGCGTCTCGACCGTGTCGTCCGTGATCGACGCCGGCGCCTGGAACGGCAGCACGACCAGCGACAAGCCGGCCCCCGCGACGAGCCCCGCCGCCATGACCGGTCGCACGACGAGCACGTCGAAGACTGCCGCTGGCACCCGCAGCCAACCGGACGGGACGGGCTCGCTGGCGCCGGAAGGGGGCGGGTAGGCGAAGCGATCGCTGGGCGTCGCGCCGACCGGCTTCAGGTGCTCGGGCGGGGCGGCGTGGACGGGCACCGCGAACAACGCGAAGGCGGCGAAGGCGACCAGCCAGCGCGGCATCCGGCCGCAGGTTCCGGCGGAATCGCGGCGCGCCGCACGATCTCGCTTCTCCATCGGGCTCCCTCCTCGTGTGCAGGTGGGAGTCTACGCCGGCGCCGTGGCTCCGCTAGGGACCCGTACGAGATCCCGTCAGCGGCTGCCCAGTCGCGCGAAGATGGCGGCCGCGCGGTCGGCGCCATCGCTGGCGTCGGCGGACAGACCGGCCTTCGCCAGCGCCTCGCCGATGCGCTGGCACACCTCGGCTGCGTCTCCCACGCCGCGCCGATGCAGCTCGCCGGGCAAGACGCTCTTCAGCACGACCAGCATCTGTCGGCTGTCTACCGCGCCGGGGTCGAGGCCGGCAGCCTTCAGCGCGAGTCGCACCGTGCCGCGCGCGGCGAGCTTGTCGAGCGCCGTGCTCTGTTCGATCCGGTCGGCCGTGAAGTCGAAGACGCTCGCGTCGGCCACGATCAGAGTTCCCCGTCTCGTGCCGGCGCGGCGGCGAAGCGGCGCCGATACCCAGCCGGCGGGAAGAAGGCGAGTGCGATCGCGATCGCCGCTGTCAATCCGAGTCCCGACGAGATCAGCCGATACCCGTCGCCCAGGGCCTGGCCCACGAGCAGGCGCGAGGCGAGACCGTGCAGCGTCATCGCACAGGCGGCGCAGGAACCGATGCCCCATAGCAACACTCGATTCGCGACCTCGGGCTCGGCCAGCCCGAGCGCGAGTCGTCGGCGCAGCTGACGGTACAGCGAAAAGCTCTCGAAGGCGTTCCAGCCGAACGTGAGCGACCCGACCGACGCGCCGGTCCAGAAGAACACGTCGCGCAGTCCCCCCGGTCGACTGTCCGTACTCACGAAGGAAACGGCGCTGGCGACGACGAGGAGCGCCGTACCGGCTGCGATCGGGAGGAGCGGCCAGCGCTCGGAAGGCCGATAGATCCGCCATCCTCCGATCGCCAGTCCGACATATCCGGCGAACAGCGACGTCGTTCCGATCGCCGCCGCCCCGCGAGCGAGTGTCGGCTCGTCGGCTGCGGCCAGGAATCCCGCCGCCGTGAGGAGCGGGAAGGCAATCGCTCCGGACAGCACGAAGGCGAGACCCATCGCGAGCTCCGGCGCCTCGCGCGTGCGTCTCGCCAACGCCAGCAGGCGAACTCCCACCAGAGCGCTGACCAGACCGAATGCAGCCACGCCGAGCAAACCCAGGATCGTCATGATCGTTCGTCTCCGGGACCCCGGCTGCTCATCGGCCAGCGTCGCGAGCGCTTGAGCGGCACGTCCTCGCTTGCCGGCTGGAAGACTCGGTGCGATCGTCGATCCGTGTGGCTCGGAATCGACCTCGGGACCTCCGCGGTGAAGGTGGCGTTGCTCGACGCGGAGGACGGCGTCGTCGGGCACGAGAGCGCGCCGCTGGTCGTGTCGCGGCCCCGACCGCGCTGGAGCGAGCAGCATCCCGACGCCTGGTGGACGGCGACCGGGAACGCGATCGACGGGCTGCGCGCGAAAGCGGGCCCGGCCTGGGACGCCATCGCCGGCATCGGTCTGTCGGGTCAGATGCACGGCGCCACGTTCCTCGGCGCGGACGACCGCGTGCTGCGCCCGGCGATCCTGTGGAACGACGGCCGCAGTGTCGCCGAGTGCGCCGATCTCGAGCGGCGCGAGCCGCGCAGTCGCGTGCTCACCGGCAACCTCGCGATGCCGGGGTTCACCGCACCGAAGGTGCTGTGGGTCCGCTCGCACGAGCCCGAGTGCTTCTCGCGGACGCGGCGCGTCCTGCTTCCGAAGGACTGGCTGCGCCTACGCATGACCGGTGAGTTCGCGACGGACGTCTCCGATGCATCGGGCACGCTGTGGCTCGACGTCGCGCAGCGGCGCTGGTCGTCGGCGATGCTGGGCGCCTGCGGGCTCGACGAGCGCGCGATGCCCGCGTTGTACGAGGGGCCGGAAGCCACGGGGCGCCTGCGCGCGGAGGTGGCGGCCGCCTGGGGACTGCCCCGCGTTCCCGTCGCTGCCGGAGGCGGCGACCAGGCAGCGGGCGCCGTCGGCGTGGGCGTCGTGCGACCGGGAGACGCCTCGCTGGCGCTCGGGACGTCGGGGGTGCTGTTCGCGGCGGGCGATCGCTTCCGCCCCAACCCGGAGCGGGCGGTGCACGCCTTCTGTCACGCGGTGCCGGGCGCGTGGCATCAGATGTCGGTGTTGCTGTCGGCCGCGAGCTGCCTGCGCTGGGTCACGCAGCTCGTCGGCGCGCGGGACGAGACGGCGCTGCTCGCGGAGATCGAGGCCGCGCCGGCGCGCCCCGGGAGTCTGCTGTTCCTGCCGTATCTGTCGGGCGAGCGCACGCCGCACAACGATCCGGATGCGAAGGGAGTGTTCCTCGGCTTGCAGCACGACACCGATCGCGCCGCGCTCGGTCGCGCGGTACTCGAAGGCGTCGCGTTCGCGTTTGCCGATGCGCAGGACGCGCTCCTCGAAGCCGGCGCGGAGCTGCGCGACGTGACGCTGATCGGTGGCGGAGCGCGGAGTCTGCTGTGGGCTCGCATCCTCGCGTCGGTGCTCGAGCGACCTTTGGTGCAGCGAGCCGGCGGCGAGATCGGACCGGCACTCGGCGCAGCGCGCCTCGCGCGCGTGTGCACCACCGGCGCCGCGGTGGCGGACGCCTGTCCGGCCCCGCCCGCACAGCGCGTCGTCGAGCCGGATCCCGGGCTGGCCGCGGCCTATCGCGCGCCGCTCGCTCGTTGGCGCACACTCTATGCCCGCGTTCGGGACCTCTTCGTCCCGGACGGCCCCGCCACAGGAGATCCCCGATGAGCCGCCCCTGGTTTCCCGACGTCGACCCGATCCGGTTCGTCGGTCCGTCGAGTGACGCACCGCTCGGCTTCCGCTGGTACGAGCCCGATCGCATCGTCGGTGGGCGGTCGATGGCGGAGCAGCTCCGCTTCGCCGTCTGCTTCTGGCACAGCTTCTGCTGGGAGGGGAGTGACGTCTTCGGCGCCGCGAGCTTCCCGCGCGCATGGCAGGCGGCCGCGGACCCGATGCAGGTGGCGTTCGATCGCGTCGACGCCGGCTTCGAGCTGCTGACCAAGCTCGGCGCGCCGTTCTTCTGCTTCCATGACCGCGACATCGCGCCGGAAGGCGCCACGCTGCGCGAAAGCAATGCCCAGCTCGATCGCGTGCTCGAGCGCGTCGAGCGCGCGATCACCGACACCGGCAAGCGGCTGCTGTGGGGCACTGCCAACCTGTTCGGGAATCCCCGCTATGCCGCCGGCGCCGCGACCAACCCAGATCCGGAGGTGTTCGCGTACGCCGCCGCGCAGGTGAAGCACTGCCTCGAGGCCACCCATCGCCTCGGCGGCGCCAACTACGTGTTGTGGGGTGGCCGCGAGGGCTACGACACGCTGCTCAACACGGACCTGCGACGGGAGCTCGACCAACTCGGTCGCTTCCTCGCGCTCGTCGCCGAACACAAGCACCGGATCGGGTTCGCGGGCACGCTGTTGATCGAGCCCAAGCCGTTCGAGCCGACCAAACACCAGTACGATTTCGATGCGGCTGCGGTCTTCGCATTCCTGCAGCGCTACGACCTGGCCGGCGAGTACAAGCTCAACATCGAGGTCAATCACGCCACGCTCGCAGGCCACGACTTCGCCCACGAGGTGGCCTACGCCGTCGCGCACGGGATCTTTGGCTCGGTCGACGCCAATCGCGGCGATCCGCGGCTCGGCTGGGATACCGATCAGTTCCCGGACGATCCGCTCGAGTGGGCGCTGGCGTTGCGTTCGATCCTGGGAGCCGGCGGCTTCGGCAGCGGTGGTTGCAACTTCGACGCCAAGCTGAGGCGCCAGAGCGTCGACCCCGTCGATCTGTTCCACGCGCACGTCGGCGGCATGGACGCCATCGCCCGCGGACTGCTGATCGCCGAGGCGCTGCGCGAGGACGGAGCGCTCGATCGCTTCGTCGCGGATCGCTACGCCGATTGGGACGACGAGCTCGGCCGCGGGATCCGCGACGGCAAGCTCGGGCTGCCCGCGTTGCAGGAGCGCGTGCTCGCGGGCGGCCGCGAGCCGCGGCCGCGCTCGGGTCAGCAGGAGCGGCTCGAGAACCTCGTGCGGCGCTTCGCGTAGCGGTCCGAGCGACACCGATGGAAGAATCGCTGCGCAATGCCCCGTATCGCGACGCTGCGCTCGCACCCGCGCTGCGCGCACGGGATCTGCTCGGCCGCATGACGCGCGAGGAGAAGATCGCGCAGCTGTGCTCGGTGTGGCTGACGCTCGACCCCGCCGGCGGCGAGTTCGCGCCGATGCAGGCGTTCGGCGCGCCGCCCGGCGATCCCGCGCGCGATCTGCGCCACGGCATCGGCCAGATCACGCGCCCGTTCGGGAGTCGGCCGATCGAACCCCGCGCCGGCGTCCGCGTGCTCAACGCGTTCCAGCGTCACCTGATCGAGAGCACGCGTCTCGGGATCCCGGCGATCGCGCACGAGGAGGCGCTGACGGGTTTCACGACGCAGGGCGCGACGCAGTTCCCGTCGCCGCTGAACTACGGCGCCACCTGGGATCCGGCGCTGATCCACCGCGTCGGCGACGCGATCCGCCAGCAGCTTCGCACCTGCGGGATCCACCAGGCGTTGGCTCCCGTCGCCGACGTCATTCGCGATGCGCGCTGGGGCCGCGTCGAGGAGTGCCTGGCGGAGGATCCGCATCTGGTCGGCGCGCTCGTCAGCGCCTACGTCGCCGGCCTGCAGGGCGACGATCCGCGCACCGGCATCATCGCCACGCTCAAGCACTTCGTCGGCTACTCGGCCAGCGAGGGCGGACGCAACTTCGGGCCCGCGCACCTCGGGCCGCGCGAGCTCGCAGACGTGTTCCTGGTGCCGTTCGAGATGGCGGTCAAGACGAGCGGCGTCCGTTCGGTGATGAATGCGTACAACGAGATCGACGGCGTGCCGTGCGCCGCCTCGCGCTGGCTGCTGACCGAGACGCTGCGCGAGCGCTGGAGGTTCGAAGGCATCGTCGTCGCGGACTACTTCGCGGTGCGCATGCTGCACCAGCTCCACCACGTGGCGGAAGGGCCGGTGGATGCGTCCGCCGCGGCGCTGTCGGCCGGGCTCGATGTCGAGCTGCCGACCTCCGAGTGCTTCGCGGCGGGCCTCGGCGAGGCGCTGGATCGCGGCCTCGTGCCGCCGGCGGCGCTCGACACTGCGGTATTGCGCGTGCTGCGGCTCAAGTTCGAGGCGGGGATCTTCGAGCAGCCCTACGCCGACGAGGGCGCCGCCGAGCTCGCTCCGCTCGATGCGCCGGAGGCGCGCGCGCTCGCGCGCGAGGTCGCCGAGAAGTCGATCGTTCTGCTGGCGAACGATGGGGTGCTGCCGCTCGCGGCGGATCTGCGCGTCGCCGTCATCGGCCCCAACGCGGACGATCCGATGGCGCTGTTCGGGAACTACAGCTTCCAGAACCACGTCGCGTCGCACTTCCCGAAGCATCCCCTCGAGCGCGCGCCGACCGTGCTCGAAGCGCTCCGCGACAGACTCGGCGCCGCCCACGTCACGCATGTCCGCGGCTGCCGGATCCTGCGCGCGCCCGGTCAGCTCGACGACGATCGCAGCGGGATTCCCGCAGCGGCGGAGGCTGCACGCGCCGCCGACGTGGCGGTGCTCGTCGTCGGCGACAAAGCCGGGCACTTCCGAACCGGGACGGTCGGCGAGGGGACGGATGCGTGGGACCTGTCGCTCCCTGGCGTCCAGGGCGAACTCGTCGAGGCCGTGCTCGCCAGCGGAACGCCGACGGTGCTCGTGCTGGTGAACGGGCGGCCTTTCGATCTGTCCGGCCTCGCGGGCCGCGCGGCGGCGATCGTCGAAGCCTGGTTCCCGGGTCAGGACGGCGCCGCGGCGATCGCCGACGTGTTGACCGGGGAGCGCAATCCGAGTGGCAAGACGACCGTCACGTTCTCGCGCGGCGCCGGCGTGATGCCGCGCCACCACGATCACAAGGGGCTCGCCGCGGGCATCCCGCCGCTGCCCGCGTTCGCGCCGGTCTTCCCGTTCGGGCACGGTCTCTCGTACACGCGCTTCGAGTACGGGAGTCTCGTGATCGCGCCGAACACGTCGCAGACGGACGGGGAGATCAGCGTCTCGTGTAGCGTCCGGAACACCGGTGAGCGCGCGGGCGACGAGGTCGTTCAGCTCTATCTGCACGACCCGGTGGCCAGCGTCACGCGCCCCGTCCGCGAGCTGCGCGGCTTCGCTCGCGTGCGCCTCTCAGCGGGAGAAGGCGTTCGCCTGACGTTCCGGGTCTCTGCGGATCTGGTCGCCTTCACGGGACCGGAGGGGACCCGCATCGTCGAGTCCGGGCCCATCGAGGTCCAGATCGGCGCGTCCAGCGAAGACATCCGGCTGCGCGGCGAGTGGCGGCTCGCCGGTCCGACTCGGCGCGTCGGGGAAGAGCGCCGATTCCTCGCCGAGGGGTCGATCGAGCCCGCGTGACGCCGCCGCGTCGGCGGACCTCGGGGTCGCGGTGCGCTCGATCCGAGCGACCGAGATGGGAAAGGACGGGCGCATGTTCGGGATCCTCGGCAAGGCCATGGCCGTGCTGCTCATCGTGCTGCTCGCGGGAGCAGGCGGAGTTCTCGCGTGGGCCCATGCCGGCGTCCGGCGCGAGCGGGCGCCGCTGCCGTCGGTGGCCGCTGCGGTCGCCGCCGTGCAGGGCGCCGGCGGCCCCGTGCGGCTCGCGATCGCCAACACCGCCAGTCAGGAGATGCCGCGGTCCGGCGTGCTCGACGCTTCCCGGGATCCCGCCTCCGAATCGCCGTACGTGATGAGCCATCCGTCGTTCGTCCTCGAGTGGGATGACGATCGGATCCTGCTCGTCGACACGGGAATGGATCGCGCCGGCGCCGGGAACTTCGGGCGACCGATCGAGAGTCTGCTCGGCGGCGGGCCGATCCGTCCCCACCAGTCGCTGGCGGCGCAGCTCGGCGAGGCGGCGGACCGCGTCGAGGGCATCCTCTTCACGCATCTCCACGAGGATCACGCGGGCGGGATCGTCGAGCTGTGCCGGGGCCGGACGCGCCCGTTGCGCGTGTTCATGACCGAGGCGCAGGACGAGCGCGGGAACTACACCACCGGGGCGACGCGTCGCTTGCTGGCGGACACGCGACGCGGGGCGCAGACCGAGGCGGATCCTCCGTGTGTCGAGGTGACGAGGATCGGGAGCGGCGGCGCGCAGCTGGTGCCGGGATTCCCGGGCGTCGCCGTCATCGCGGCTGGCGGCCACACGCCGGGCAGCCAAATCGTCCTTGCGGCCGTCTCGGGAGCCGACGGTCGATTCCTTGCGGGGTTCACCGGCGACATCGTGAACCACATCGCCGGGATCGACCACGACGTGCCCAAGCCGACGCTGTATCGGCTCTTGGTCGTGCCCGAAGCCGAGGAGCGGCAGGGTGAGCTCCGGCGCTTCCTCCGCGCGCTCCGCGACGAGGCGGGCGTGCGCCTGCTGGTCTCGCACGACGAGTTCCAGCTCGCCAGCAGTCGCGTGCCAGCGTGGCGCTGATCGCTTCACCGGACTGCGGATGCGACGCGTCGTCGAGCAGCTGACGAATCTGTTTCCGGTCTGGGTGCTGCTCGGCGCCGTCGTGGCGCTCGTGCACCCGCCCGCCGTGACGTGGTTCCAGGGGCCGCTCATCGTGGCCGGCCTCGCCGTGATCATGCTCGGCATGGGCATCACGCTGAGCCTCGACGATTTTCGCCGCGCGGCCGCGATGCCGCGCGTGGTCGGCGCGGGCCTGGCGGCCCAGTACGCGATCATGCCGTTGCTCGGGGCGTCGGTTGCCTGGGCGTTCGCGCTGCCGACGCCGCTCGCGGTCGGGTTGATCCTCGTGTCGTGCTGCCCGGGCGGAACGGCATCGAACGTCGTCACCTACCTCGCGCGAGCGAACGTGGCGCTGTCGGTCTTGATGACGATGACATCGACGTTCGCCGCCGTCGCGATGACGCCGCTGCTGACCGGGTGGCTGGCGGGGACGCTCGTGCCGGTCGACGGCTGGGGACTGTTCCGGAGCACCGTGCAGGTGGTGCTGCTGCCGGTGCTGGCAGGCATCGCGCTCCACCACGCGACGCCACGACTCGTCCGTGCGGTCCTGCCCGTCGCGCCGCTGGTCTCGGTCGTCGCGATCGCGCTCATCTGCGCCAGCATCATCGGCCAGAGCGCCGACGCGTTCCGCGCGTCCGGCGCGCGGCTGGTGGGCGCCGTCTTCGTCCTGCATGCCGCCGGGTTCGGGCTCGGCTACGCGTTCGCCCGCGCGATCGGCTACGACGTGTCGGTTGCGAGAACGCTGGCGATCGAGGTCGGGATGCAGAACTCCGGACTCGGCGCCGTGCTGGCACGGCAGCACTTCGCGGATCCGCTGACGGCGCTGCCGGCGGCGCTCTCGGCGACGTTCCACTCGGTGATCGGCAGCGCGCTCGCGGCGGTCTGGCGCGTTCGGCCGCCGCGGGGGACGTGAACTCGGGCAGGCGACACTAGGAAGCGTCTGCTCGGGTTCCCTCCAGACGACCGACCAGCCGCAACAGACCATCGAGGATCGTCAGCGGATGAGGCGGGCAGCCCGGCACGTAGAGGTCGATCGGGAACTGCCCCTCCGCGCCGTTCGCGACCTCGGGGTGGTCGATGTACGGACCTCCCGAGATCGCACAGGCGCCGACCGCGATCACGAGCTTGGGCTCCGGGACGGCGTCGTAGGTCTTGCGCAGCGCGAGCCGCATGTTCTCCGAGAACGCGCCGGTGATCAGCAGGCCATCGGCGTGGCGCGGCGACGCGACGAACTGGATGCCGAAGCGGCCGAGGTCCCAGCCCACCGTGCCGAGTACGTTGACGTCGAGCTCGCATCCGTTGCAGCCGCCGGCGCTGACCTGGCGCAGCTTGAGCGAGCGGCCGAAGAGCTGGCGCAACCGTCCCCCCAGCGCCTCCGCGAGCCGGAGCTCTCGCGCCGGATCGGTGAACAGGTGCTCCCGTTCGCGGACGGCCAGCCGATGGTCCCCGCTGTAGGAGAGCGCGCCCTCCGGGCACGCCCGCGCACAGTCCGTGCAGAACAGGCAGCGGCCGAGGTCGATGCGGGGCTCGTTCCGGAGGTCGATGGCTCCGGTCGGACAGGCGTCCGCACAGTCCGTGCAGCCCGTTGGACACTGGGACGGATCGATCACGGGCCGCCCGCGGAACCGCTCCGGCAGCGGCGGCGGGGGGCCGTCCGGGTAGTCGATCGTGCGGTGTCCTTGCCGGAAGCGCGTCCGGAGCAGGTCGATCATGCAGAATCCCCTTGCCTGCGGCGAGAGATCACAGGTCGTGACCGCAGTACGACAAGCCGAAGCTCTTGTTGCACACCGGGAAGTCCGAGATCTGCTGCCCGCGCAGCGCCATCGCCAGACCGGCCCAGTTGTGGAACGACGCGTCGACGACCTTGTAGCGCTCGAAGCGCCCGGCCGAGTCCGTCAGCGCCACGTGACACAGCTCCCCGCGCCACCCTTCCGCGAGCGCGACCGCGATCTGATCCGGCGCCAAAGCTCCTACCGGCGAGGAGACTGCTCCCGGAGGAAGCCCGCGCAGCTGTTCGCGAACGAAGTCGATCGAGCGCTGGACTTCGAGCCAGCGCACGTAGGCCCGCGCGAAGACGTCGCCCGTGTTCCAGGTGGAAACGGGGATATGAGAGAACCGGAAGATCCCGGACGGGTGATCCTGTCGGACGTCGCGCGGGAGGCCGCAGGCACGAGCTGCGGGTCCCACGAGTCCCAGCGCCTCGGCGACGTCCCGCTCGACCGGTCCGGTCTCTTCGAGGCGCGCCATCACCGAGGGCGCGTTCCAGAGCAGCTCCACCGCATCGCTCGTGTCGCGTTCGGCCGCGTCCAGCCGCAGCAGCAGGTCGCCTACGATGGCTTCGTCGACGTCGAAGCCCGTGCCGCCGGGGCGGATCATCCCGCGACCGAAGCGACTCCCGCACAAGGCCGCCGTCATGTTGAGGTAGTCCCCGCGCAGGCGACCGCAGTAGGACGCGGTCGGAAGGAACCCGATGTCGTTCGCGAGCGCACCGAGATCGCCCACGTGGTTCGCCAGCCGTTCGAGCTCGAGGGCGATGCCGCGCAGGACCTGCGCCCGCGGCGGTTTCTGACACCGCGCAAGCGCTTCGACGATCTGACAGTACGCCGTCGCATGGCCGACGGTCGTATCGCCGGCCAGCGTCTCCGCGTAGTGGATCGAACGCTTGTCGGGTCCGCCGGCCAGAGCCCGCTCGACTCCGCGGTGCTGATAGCCGAGCGAGATCTCGAGGTGGAAGACGGTCTCGCCGTGACACTGGAAGCGGAAGTGACCGGGCTCGATGATACCGGCGTGCACGGGTCCCACGGCGACCTCGTGGACCTCTTCGCCCTCGACGCGGTAGAAGTCCGCGACGCCGATCGCGGGGTCCTCGGCGGGCGTTCCGAAGCCGGGGTAGCCGTGCCGATAGGAGGGGTGATAGCGAACGGGCTTCAGCCAGGGGTGGCCCTCGGGGCGCAGCCCGAACTGCTCGGCGATCTCCCGTTCGAAGAGATGGAGTTGGGGACACACGGGAGTCAGCGAGTCGAAGGCGGCGCCGCGAACCCGGGTGCGGGCGAGCGAGAGCCGCGCGTTGCGATCGTCCGCGAGCACGACCAGCAAGGAGACCGCTTCGGGATCCGGGTCCGCGACGCCGAAGTACGAGACCACTCGCTGGCCGGCCTCGATGGCAGTCCGCAGGGCGGTCGCATGGTCGCCCTGCGACAGCTCCGGCACGGCGGAGCGCGAGATCGCACGGCCGTTCTCGATCGCGACGAAGCTCGTCATCGCTCTCTCCCAGGGCTCACGGAGGCCCCTCCAGGAATCGGGCTGCCTCTCGCAACAGCGCCTCGAGCGGCACGGGGATGTGCAGTCCGAGCAGCAACACGACGGCCATCGCCAGCACCACCGGGAGCCCCGTGAGCAGGCCATCCTGGTAGGTCGTGCGCTGCGCCTCTGGAGACGGAGTCCCCTGGACCACGGCCAGCACCGTGCGGCCCATTCCCACGAAGACGACCAACAGCAGGACGAGGAGAGCGGCGCCGAGGACGTAGTGCTCCGCGGCGAAGGCGCGGCTCACGATCAGGAACTCGCTGACGAACGGCCCGAACGGCGGCGAACCGGTGATGGCGAAGAACCCGAGCAGGAACAGCGTTCCCGAGAGCGGCACCCGGCGCGCTGCGCCGCGCACCTGATCGATCGACTTGCTGTCGAACGCGCGATGGATGTTCGCCGCCGAGAGGAACAGCACGCTCTTGGTGAGACCGTTGTTCAGCATGTGCAGCCAGGAGGCGAAGACGCCACTGCCTCCGAGCCCGATGCCCAGGACCAGCAGGCCCATGTGCTCGATGCTCGAGTAGGCGAGCATCCGCTTGAAGTCGCGCTGTCCGACCAGGAAGACCGCTGCGACTGCGATCGAGAGCAGGCCGAAGACGAGCAGGAGACTCCGCGCGTAGGCGCCTTCGCCCGCAACCTGACAGATCTGGTAGACCCGTACGATGGCGAGGAATGCGCAGCTCGTGAGGCCGCCAGCCAGCAGCGCGCCGACGACGCCCGGCGCTTCCCCGTACGCGTCGGGTTTCCAGGTGTGCATCGGCGCGAGTCCCATCTTGGTGCCGTAGCCCACCAGCAGGAACACGAACGCGACCTTCAGCCACACGGGGTTCATGTCGGGCGCCCGGGCCAACAGATCGCCGAAGAGCAGCGACGCATCCTGGCCGAGCGACGCGTAGGCGAGGAAGAACGACCCGAGCAGCGCGAGGGCGATGCCGACGGAGCCGACGAGCAGGTACTTCCAGGTCGCCTCGATCGACCGCGGAGTCCGATTGAAGTAGATGAGCGGCGCCGTCGCGAGCGTCGCCGCCTCGACCGAGATCCACAGGAGACCCAGGTGTTGCGCGCACACCACCAGCGTCGTCATGCCGAGGAAGAGCAGCAGGCACGGGACGAAGATCCGGTTCGAGAGCTCCCGTCGATAGCGCAGGTAGCCGACGGCGTAGACGGAACAGATCGCGAACAGCACGCTCAGCAGCAACAGGACCAGCCGTCCCGGCGGGTCGAGGGCGAGCCAACCATCGAGTGCGCGCGCCTCCGGCGCCGCGATCGCGTAGAGCGCCAAGGCCAGGTGACCCGCCGCTGCGATCGGCAGCAGGAGGCAGCGGTCGCGCTCGGAAGGGAGCGCCCCGGCCAGGGCCGCGCCGAGCAGAGGCACGAGGATCAGTGCGATCAGCACCACCGGTTCACTCCTTCAGCGAGGCCAGGTGGCGGGTGTCGAGAGAGGCGAACTCGCGGCTGATGTGGTGCATGATGATGCTCACCACGAAGACCGCGACGAACAGGTCGAGCAGGACTCCGATCTCGACGAGGAACGGCATGGCTTCGAAGAGCAGCATGCCGAAGATGAAGATTCCGTTCTCGAGGACGAGATAGCCGATCACCTGCGTGATGGCCTTGATGCGCGTCGTGAGCAGGAGGAATCCGGTCACCAGGGTCGAGAAGGAGGCCGGCACGAGCAGCAGCTCCCGGTGCTGGGGTTCGAGCGGCAGCTCGGAGGCGAAGGCCACCGCGAGCAGCGTGCCGGCCGCGCCGAGCAGCATCGTCGGGACGAACCCGATGATCGGCTCGACCTCCCGTTTGATCTGGGCCTCGCGCAGCGCGCGGCGCAACATCTCCGGGATCACGGCGCCCTTCAGCGCGACGGTGGCGAGGGCGACGAGCGCCATCCGCCAGCCACCGTGGGCGCTGACGAGAAGCGGCATGCCTCCGAGCACGACGCCCTGCAGTGCTGCGGCCTGGATCAGCGCGCGGATCCGGCTCGTGCCGAGCATGAAGAGATTCAGCAGCAGGATTCCGACGAGCAGCAGGTTGATGGCAGAGGTTCGCATCCTGAAATCCCTTCTCACGCCAGGGTGAGGACGAAGCCGAACGCACACAGGACGACCGCCGCGATCAGCAGCGAGGGCACGTAGCGGAGCCGCAGCCTCGCCATGGCGGACTCCACGACGCCGATCCCGACCGCCAGGGCCAGCATCCCCGCGATGAACAAGGGCCCGTCGAGACGCGCGTCACCCAGCGTGATCGGGAGCACCAGGTGCAGCAGCAGCGCGGAGAGGAGGAACAGCTTCACCGCCGCGCCGTAGAGCACCATGCCCAGCAGGGGGCCGCTGTGGTCCAGCACCATCACCTCGTGGATCATCGTCAGTTCGAGGTGGGTATTGGGATCGTCGATGGGGATTCGCGAGCTCTCGGCGAGCAGGACGACGAACAGCGCGACGGCGACCAGGAACAGCGCGGCTCCGGGAAGTCCGTGCAGCGCCCCGAGGGCCGGCGCGTGGAGCATCGGGGTCAGGCTGAGCGAGCCCGAGTAGCGGACCAGCACGACGAACGCCGTGAACAGGGCCGCTTCCGCGAAGCACGCGAACGAGACCTCGCGGGCGGCTCCCATGCCCTCGAATGCCGAACCGGTATCGAGCGCCGCTGCGGTCGTGAAGAAGCGACCGAGCGCCAGCAGATACGCGAACAGGACGAGATCCCCCGAAAATCGCACCGGCGCATCGAAGGCGCCGAGCGGAAGCAGGAGCCCCGCCAGCAGCACGCCCGCGAGCGTCACCAGGGGTCCCGCGCGGAACATCCAGGTGGTCGTCTCGCTGAAGACCATCTCCTTGCGAAACAAGCGGGCGAGGTCGTAGTAGGGTTGCAGCAGCGGCGGGCCGTTCCGACCCGCGAACCATGCCTTGGTCTTGTTGATGACGCCGAGGAGCAGCGGCGGCATGCCGAGCAACAGGGTGAAGTGGGCGAGAATCGCCGATGCTTCGGTCATCGCAGCCCCTCGGTTGCGGAGCCAGGGCGCTTCATCGCGCCACCATCAGCAGCAGGACGATCGTGAGGAAGACGTAGAGCAGGTACATGTGCACGGGCCCTCGCTGGAGCACCCGTGCACGGGAGAAGTGTCGCTCGACGGCGCGGAAGGCCGGCTGCACGACGCCCTCGAGGACCGCGTCGCGCGCGTCATGTCTGAATTCCGATCGCCCCGGAAACGGATCGGTCGAGGCCGGTGTCGCGATGCGCGGTCGCAGCGCCCACGCGAAGAGCTTCTCCAGCGTCTCGGAGAACGAGGCCGCTCCGTACTGCATGCGGGGTGCGGGTTGCGCGTAGGCGCAATCCCACGTCGGCACCGTCGCGGGCGCGGACAGCCTTCGCTGGATCCCGGCCGCGAGCAGGGCGATCGCGACGATCAGCGCGGCTCCGGCGCCGGAGATCCACGCCAAGGGCACGAGCTCGCCGATCGGCGCGCCCGCGCTGCCGAGAACGGGATCCCAGCCGGCGATGGCGCTGCGCAGGAGGGGAAGGCTGAAGCGCGGCAGGAGACCGATCGCCAGACACGCCGACGCGAGCGCGAACATCGGCGCCAGCATGCTGCGAGCGGGGTCGTGCGCCCGAGCGGCAGCCGGGCTCCGGGGCGCTCCGCCGAACGCGATCCCGATGGCCTTGACGAAGGCGGCGACGGCCAGCGCCCCGATCATGGCGAGCGCCGGCACGGCGAGGCTCGCCCACGGCCAGCCCGAGCCCCCGCGACTCGCGGCCGCGCGGAGCAGGCCGATGTACAGCAACCACTCGCTGACGAAGCCGTTCAGCGGCGGGAGTCCGCAGATCGCGACGCCACCGACGACGAAGAGCAGGAACGTCCGCGGCATCGTCCGTGCGAGACCGCCGAGCGCCGAGAGTTGCCGCGTCCCGGTCGCATGCAACACGTTGCCAGCCGCCAGGAACAGCAACGGCTTGAACAGGCTGTGATTCAGCACGTGCAGCAGGGCTCCCCCGAGCCCGAGCGCAACGAGATCCGGCTCGCCCAGCGAGCGCCCGATCACGGCGAGTCCGATCCCGATCGTGATGACGCCGATGTTCTCGATGCTGCTGTAGGCGAGTAGCCGCTTCAGATCCTGCTGCGCGACGGCGAATGCGATGCCCAGCACGCCCGAGAGGCATCCGGCGGCGACGAGAGCCCCTCCCCACCAGAGCGGCGGTTCGGGAAGCAGGCCGCAGACCCGGATGACGCCATAGACGCCGGTCTTGAGCATCACTCCCGAGAGCAGCGCGGAGACGTGGCTCGGCGCATTGGCGTGGGCTCCCGGAAGCCAGAGATGAAGCGGCATCAAGCCGGCCTTGAGCCCGAATCCGGCCATGCCCAGTCCGAACAACCCGGTCGCCAGCCAGCGGGATCCCGCGCTCTCCATCTCCAGGCTCGGCCAGAGCGCGAAGGATCCTGTCGTGTCGACGAGCAGCGCGAAGAAGCCGAGCAGGCACAGGGTGCCCGCATGCGTGGCCACCAGGTAGACCCACGACGCGCGCCGGACCTCGGGTCGCTCCTCCTCGGTCCCGATCAGGAAGAACGCGCTGAGCGCCATCACTTCCCAGGCGAGCAGGAACAGCACCGCATCCCGAGCGAGGACGACGCCGATCATCGCAGCCGTGATGAGTCCCCACCAGAAGCGCAGCTTGCGGCCGCTGTCCGGATGTTCCCGCTCGCTCCAGTAGCTCGACCCGTAGATCGATCCCAGCGTGGAGACGACGAGGATCGGAACCAGGAAGAGCGCCGAGAGTCCGTCGAGCGCGAACGCCAGCTCGCCGACGGGGAGTCGTCCGAGGGAGAGATTCGGCAGGTCGGCTTCCAGCGCGAAGAGCGCGAGGCTCGCGAATCCGAGGGCCGACCCGACCATGTGTAGAGCGATGGCAGTCGGCTGCCCCGCCGCTGCGCTGCGTCGCCAGAGACAGCCGGGGACGCCACTGACTCCGATCGAGAGGGCAGCGAGCAGTGCGACGAGGAGGGAGGACGGCACCCCGATCATCGCGCCGTCCCTCCCGGCTCCGGGCGCTTCACCATCGCAGCATCCTCGTGACGGCGTCACGGATCGAGAACAGGGAAGCCAGCAGCAGGCAGAGCATCAGGAAGACGTACAGCAGGTACTGCTGGAGACGTCCGTGTTGGAGTCCGCGCAGCGGCAGGAACGCGCGCCGGACGCCCGCCCAGACGGGTCCCAGGATTCCCTCGAGGATCGGCTCCGGCACCGCCGAATGGAAGCTTCGCGGCGAGGGGAAGAGATCCTCCACGCCGTGTCCCACGGCACGCATCGAGGCGCGTGGCCGCAGCAGCCAGCCGTAGAGCGAGACGAGGATGTCGGCGAAGGACGACGCCGTGTAGGCCATCGTCGATCTCGGCCGCGCATAGCCGCAGTCCCAGGTGAGGACCGGAGACTCCGCGGCTCGCCTGACACGGCTGCGGAGGATCCCCGCGAGAACGAACAGACCGGCGACGAGGACCCCGTTGATGGCCATGATGGAGGCCCAGGGAACGAGCCCGGCGAGCGACGGGAGCGGCGAACCCGGGGGCACCCAGGTGGGCACGACGCTGTCGAGCAGAGGCACGACGAAGACCGGCAGCATGCCGATGCCGATGCAGCCCAGCGCGAGCAGGACCATCGCGACGATCATGCCGGGCGGCGACTCGTGCGCCGCCGCGGCCCCTTCGGACCGGAAGGGTCCGAGGAACACGGTTCCGAACGCCTTCACGAAGCAGGCGATCGCGAGCGCTCCGGCCATCGCGAGCAGCGGTGCGGCCAGCGGCGCCACGGACCAGAGGCCTTCGATCCCGTCTCCGCCGACCCGCAGCAGGCCGAGGTAGATCATGAGCTCGCTCACGAAACCGTTGAGAGGCGGCAGGCCGCAGATCGCTGCGGCGCCGACGGCGAACAGCCCTGCGGTGTACGGCATCCGCTTCGCGAGACCGCCGAGACGATCGATCTCGCGCGTGCCGGCGCCGTGGATCGCCGATCCGGCGGCGAGGAAGAGCAGCCCCTTGAAGAGCGCGTGGTTCCAGACGTGCAGCAGGCACCCGCCGAGTCCGAGGACGATCCAGGCCGGTTGCTGCGCGCTGACGCCGATCAGCGCGAGACCCATGCCCATCACGATGATGCCGACGTTCTCGATGCTGTGATAGGCGAGCAGCCGCTTGAGATCGTGTTGGCCGAGCGCGAAGAGAACCCCATAGAGCGCACTGACGACGCCAAGGGCGAGCAACAGCATGCCGACGGCCAGCGGGGGAGGGGGAAGCAGCGTGAACGTCCGCAGCAGTCCATAGACCCCCATCTTGAGGAGCACACCCGAGAGCAACGCCGAGACATGGGCAGGCGCGCTGGCGTGCGCAGCGGGAAGCCAGAAGTGCATCGGCACGATCCCCGCCTTCATGCCGAAGGCGAGGAACGCGAGCGCGAACAGCAGAAGACCGACGACGGGCCCTCCGACATCCGGAGGGAAGGCCTGGAACTCGAGCGAACCCGTGATCGACCACAGCAGCCCGAACATCGCGAACAGCGCCAGCGTGCCGACATGCGTCGCGACTAGGTAGACCCAGCCGGCCTGCCGGACATCGGGATGCTCGTCTTCGCTGGTGATCAGGAAGAACGCAGCGAGCGCCATGATCTCCCACGCGAACAGGAACGCGACGGCATCCGCGGCGAGCACGACCCCGGCGAGCGCAGCGACCAGGATCCCGAACCAGAGCCGGAGCTTCCCGCCGTCGTCAGGGTGTTCTGCCGGGCGCCAGTAGCGAGTGCCGAAGAGGGTGCTCGCGGCGCCGAGTCCGAAGACGGGGACCAGGAAGAAGGCGGCCAGCGGATCGAGCCGCAGATGCAGTCGGAACTCCGGGAGCGGCCCGCGGGCGCTCGCCACCTCGACTGCGCCTCCCGCCAGTGCGAACAACGCGACGGCGACGCCGAGCAGGGCAGATCCGATCAGCAATCCGTCCGCCAGCGCGGGGCCGAGCGAAGAGCGGCGCCCGAACGCACGCCCGATCCCTCCGCTCACCGCCGTCAGCAGCATCGCGACCAGGCTGAGATCGAGGAACAGCGTGGACTCTGCCGACTCGTGAATCTCGATGCTCCTCGTCGTCGCGCTCAGAGGGTTCGTGTCGCTTCCGACTTCTTCGCGCGAGCTTCCGCCACGATCGTTTCCGCCTCTCGCAGGGCGTCCTGGATCTCCTCGCGCGACGCCTGCGTCCGGATCGCCGCAAGGAAGCGCGGGTTGCGCAGGACGAACGCGAGGCGCGACAACAGGTGGAGGTGCGCGCGGACCGTGGGGCTGATCAGCGTGAACAGGGTCGTCACGGGCTGTCCATCGAGCGCGTCGAAGTCGACGGGCTGCTCGAGAAGGCACAGCGTGACGGTCGGGCGCGAAAGGTGCAGCACGATCGGGTTGCGCACGTGCGGGATCGCGATGCCGTCCCCGACGCCCGTCGACCCGAGCGCCTCGCGCGCCAGCAGGACCTGGTAGAGGAACTCGCGATCGACGTCCTCGGGGAGATTCAGCGTGTCGACGACGGCGCGCAGCACCGAGGCCTTGTCGCTGCCGCCCACCCGGTAGTGGATCCCGCCTGCCCGCAGCGCCTCTTCGAGGCTCGGCGGAGCCGCGTCCTCGCTCTCCGGCTCCTCGAAGATCTCCGGCGAGACGTGCATCTTGCGCGCGGTGGCCCACTCGAGAAGCTCGGCGCGGTTGATCCGGTACTGGTCGTTGATCCGGTAGGCGGGCAGAACGCCCTGCTTGATCCAGCGGTAGACGCTCTTCTCGGAGGCGTTCAGGAGTGCCGCCGCATCGCGGACGGTCAGTTTTCTCACGTGGTGAGCCTCTCGCTGCTCCGACGCGCCGCTTCGCCGTCTGCGGGATGGATACCAGGTGGGGAAAGGAGGGGCAAGGTTGAGAACAGACGGAACAGATGAGACTCGGTGGGCCCGTCTGTCCACGCGAGCTGGCGTCTCCGGAGAGCAACGCCACGGTGCCAGTGTTGCCGGGCGTTTCCCCCCGCGGGAAGATAGTCGGTTTCCTCCCGCTCCGTCAGCGCCCCTCGAAGCGGGGCGACCGCTTGCCGAGGAACGCAGCGACGCCCTCGCGGTAGTCCTCGCTGGCGAAGCAGGCCTGATAGGCGGCCTGCGCGGCCCGGTAGTCGCGCGAGGCTTCCGGCTTGCGGAGTTCGCGGGCCGCGAGCTTGAGGGCGCGCAGGGTCAGAGGCGCATTGCCGGCGAGACGATCGGCCTGCTCGCGCACGAAGGCCGCGAGTTCGGTGCGCGGTCGCACGGCGTGAACCAAGCCGATCTGGCGGGCTTCGTCGGCCTCGAGCTTGCGGGCGGTCAGCAGCAGATCCATCGCGGCCGGAAGTCCGACGGTCGCCGCCAGCGCGCCGACCGCCGGGACTTCGTAGCCGATGCCGAGCCGCGCCGCGGGAATCCGGAACACGGCATCGGCGGTCGCGTAGCGAAGGTCGGCCGTCAACGCGACGACGACGCCCCCGCCGATGCAGGGTCCCTCGATGCACGCGAGCAGCGGCTTCTCGAGATCGGCGAGCGCGGCGAGGCCGAGCGCCGCGAGCCGGCCGTAGCGGGCGACGGCGGTCTCCTCCGTCCGCTGCTGCTCGAACTGCGAGATGTCGGCGCCCGCGATGAACGCCGCGCCCCCCGCGCCGCGCATGCCGACGACGCGCACGTCGGGGTCGTCGGCGAACGCCGCGACGGCGCCGGGTAGCTGCTCCCACATCTCGACCGAAATTGCGTTGCGCCGCTCGGGCTGATCGAAGAGCAGCCAGCCGATCGCCCCGTCCCGTTCGCTGCCGATCCGTCCGCCCATGTTCCCCTCCCGCGCCGCGAAGCCGTATCGTAGGCGACCGGATGCGGGCGGAGGAGGGTGCCCCAGCATGCGCGATCTCGAGACGGTGCAGGTCGGCGGCTCGGCGGGTCCTCTTACCGGCATCGTCGTGCTCGACGTCACGCACGTGATGGCCGGCTCCTACTGCGGTCTGCTGCTCGCGCAGATGGGCGCCGACGTCGTGAAGATCGAGCGCGCAGGCGGCGGGGACGATCTGCGGCGCAGCCAGCAGCAATCGGGCGGTCGCTTCCGGCCTCACGATGCGGTCAACCACAGCAAGCGCAGCCTCGCGCTCGATCTGCGCGACCCGCGCGGGGCGGCCGTGCTCGCGCGCCTCGCCGAGCGGGCGGACGTGTTCGTCGAGAACTATCGACCGGGAACGCTCGATCGGCTCGGGGTCGGCGCAGGAGCGCTGCGCGCGCGCAATCCACGCCTCGTCACGTGCTCGATCTCCGGCTTCGGCGGCACGGGGCCCTACGCCGACCGGCCTGGTTTCGACCTCGTCGCGCAGGCGATGGCTGGCATCATGAGCCTCACCGGCGAGCCGGACCGCGCGCCGGTCGTCGCCGGCGTACCGCTGGCCGACCTCAATGCCGGCGCGTTCGCCGCGCTCGGCATCCTGTCGGCACTGCACGAGCGCGCCCGGAGCGGCGCCGGACAGCACGTCGACACGTCTCTGTTCGAGGCGGCGCTCGCGTACACGATCTGGGAGTCCGCGCTGTGGTTCGACACCGGGATGGTGCCCGGCCCGGCCGGCCGATCGCACCGGCTCGGGTCTCCGTATGGCGCGTTCCGCACGCGGGACGGGATGCTCGTGATCGGTGCGGGCACGCAGCCGAACTGGGAGCGGTTGTGCCGGGCGCTCGGCCGCGAGGAGTGGATCTCCGATCCGCGTTTCGCGACGTCGCTCCAGCGCATCGCGCACAAAGAGGAGCTGGCGACCTCGATCGAACGCGTGCTGGAGACGCAGGGCAGCGCGCATTGGGAGGAGCAGCTGCTCGCCGCTGGCGTGCCGTGCGGGCCGGTGCAGTCGATCGATCGCGCCCACGCGGATCCGCAGGCGCGCGCCCGGGCGATGTCCGTTTCCCTCGGCGTGCAGGACGGGCGCGAGCGGCACGTGGTCGGAACCCCCGTCAAGCTCTCGCGCACGCCGTGGCGGGTCGGCGACCGGGCCGCCGGCTACGGCGAGGACGGCGCGGCGATCCTGCAGGACTTCGGATTCGCGGACGAGGAGATCGCCTCGCTGCTCGCCGCAGGCGCGATCGAAGCGGGCGCTGGAGCGTCCTGAGTGAGCGGGCGAGCCGCGGCCGGATCCCGTCCGCGGCGAGTCGCTGCGATGCGCGAGAGCTCGCTCGTCCCGATCAGCGCCGGCGGAAGCTCGCGCCGAGCGTCTTCTTGCGCAGGCGCAGGCTCTTCGGCGTCACCTCGAGCAGCTCGTCGTCGGCGATCCAGCCGAGCGCAGTCTCGATGGTGAGCTGGCGCGGCGGCGTCAGGACCATGTTCTCGTCCTTCCCGGCCGCTCGGATGTTCGTGAGCTTCTTCATCCGCGACACGTGCACGTTCATGTCGCCGGGGCGCCGGTTCTCGCCGACGATCATGCCCTCGTAGCAGGCAACACCCGGTCCGACGAAGAGATCCGCGCGCTCCTGGATCTTCCACAGCGCATACGCCGTGGTGTCGCCGTTCTCGGTGGCGACGATGGCGCCGTTGCTGCGCGTCGGGAGATCGCCGCCCCAGGGTTCGTAGCCGCGGACGGTCCGGTGCAGGATGCCTTCGCCGCGGGTGTCGGACAGGAACTCGCTGCGGTAGCCGAAGAGGCCGCGGCTCGGGGCGACGAACTGCAGCACGCTGACGCTGCCGCGTTGCTCCATCGCCGTGAGTCGCGCGCGGCGCTGCGAGAGCTTCTCCATCACCGGGCCGGCGCTGCCGTCCGGCACCTCGACGACGAGGTCCTCGACGGGCTCGCAGCGCACCCCGTCGACGTCGCGCGAGATGATCTCCGGGCGCGAGACGGAGAACTCGTAGCCGTCGCGGCGCATCGTCTCGATCAGCACGCCGATCTGCATCTCGCCGCGGCCGGCGACCTCGAAGACTTCGGGGCTGTCGGTGGGCTCGATGCGCAGCGAGACGTTGCCGAGCGCTTCGCGGCGCAGCCGCTCGCCGATCTGTCGCGACGTGACGAACCTGCCCTCGCGGCCGGCCAGCGGCGAGTTGTTCACCGAGAAGCGCACGCGCACGGTCGGCGGGTCGACGGCGACGCGCGGCAGCGCTTCGAGTGCGCCTTGCTCGCAGATCGTGTCGCCGATCTCGATCGAGTCGACGCCGGCGATGATGACGAGGTCGCCGGCGGCAGCCTCCTCGACGTCGACGCGGTCGAGGCCGAGGGTGCCGAAGAGCTTGGTCACGCGGAAGCTGCTGGGGGCGCCTTCCATCGGGACGCGGGTCACCGTGGTGCCGCGCCGGAGCCGGCCGCGCGCGACCCGGCCGATCACCAGCCGGCCGAGGAACTCGTCGTAGGCGAGCGTCATCGCCTGGAACTGGAGCGGGCCGTCGAGGTCCACGAACGGCGCCGGTGCATGCTCGACGATCGCCTCGAGCAGCGGGCGCAGGTCGGTCCGCGGCCCGTCCGCCGTCAGCGAGGCGCCGCCCTGCTTGGCCGAGGCATACACCACCGGGAAGTCGAGCTGCTGGTCATCGGCGCCGAGCTCGACGAGCAGGTCGAAGACCTCGTCCAGCACCTCGGCGGCGCGCTGCTCGGGCCGGTCGATCTTGTTGACGACGAGGATCGGACGCAGGCCGTGCGCGAGCGCCTTGCGCAGGACGAAGCGGGTCTGCGGCATCACGCCCTCGACGGCGTCGACCAGCAACAGCACGGAGTCGACCATGCCGAGCACACGCTCCACTTCGCCGCCGAAATCGGCGTGGCCGGGCGTGTCGACGAGGTGGATGTGGACGCCTTCGAAGCGGACCGCCGTGTTCTTGGCGTGGATCGTGATGCCGCGCTCGCGCTCCTGGTCGTCCGAGTCCATCACGCGCTCGACGGCCACCTGCTTGGGCGGCAGCGCGCCGGTCTGGCGCAGCAACCCGTCCAGCAGCGTCGTCTTGCCGTGGTCGACGTGCGCGATGATCGCGAGGTTGCGGACGTCCTTGCGGGGCGCGCGGCGGTCGACGGGACGGCTTTCGGCGGTCGCGAGAGGTTCCATGCGGGCGCGCAGGTTAGCAGAAGACCCGTTCGACGCCGTCTTCCGGCCCCTGCGCGGCTAGGCGCGTCCCTGCGCGCTCGCGATGACGCCTCGGACCTGCTCGGTCAGCTCCTTCGGGGATCGACCCTCGAAGCGTTCCGGCGGGATCGGATCGAGCACCGTCACGCGGATCGGGTGCCTGCCTTGCAGCACGAAGCCGCGCTTCGGCAGCGCGTTCGCGGTGCCCTCGAGCACGATCGGCAGGATCGGCCGGCGCGTGCGCAGCGCCAGCTCGAAGGCGCCCGGTTTGAACGCCCTCATCTCGCCGTCGACGGACCGTGTGCCCTCCGGGAACATCATGATCGAGTTCCCTTCGCCGAGCGTGCGCTCGCACGCGGCCATCATCTGGAGCACGCTCTCGCGGTCGCCGCGACGCAGCGGGATGTAGCGATTGAGGCGCATGTTCCAGCCGATGCAGGGGACCCGGAAGTTCTCGATCTTCGACACCCACTTGAAATGCCGGAACAACCGGAACAGGACCAGGATGTCGAGCAGCGAGAGGTGGTTCGCGACCATCACGTAGGTCTCGTCGTCGCGGATCTTCTCGCGGCCGCGCACGACGACGGGCCACAGCGGGTTGATCCATGTGTACAGCGAGCCCCAGAAGCACGTGAAGCGGTGCAGCAGCACCCGCCGGCGATCGAACGGCGCCGTCAGCGCCCAGATCGCGACGGCGACGGGGAACAGCGCGATCGAGCTGAGGACCAGGAAGCCCCAGAACAACAGCGAGTAGAAGCGGCGGAGAAGCATCGCCGGCGCAGTGTACCGCGCCGATCGGCAGCGCTCAGTGGGTCTCCGAGAGCGTCTTCCAGATCTCGTTCCACGCCATCTGCGCCATCCGGGTCGCGGCCGCGGGCGTTTCGCCGAGTCCGACGATCAGCCGGCTCCGAGCCGCCGCCGCGGCCGGCGTTCGCACCAGCGCGAGCCAGCGCTCGCCGCCATCGCGGGGGGCCGCCTTGCGCACCAGGGCGCCGCCGACGTCGCGGATCCAACGCTCCGCGTCCTCGGCGGACAGCGTCCGCGTCGCCTCGGCGCCAGTTGGATCGATGGGCTCCATGCTCCGTAGGTGCACCGGATCCCGGCGGAGGTGACCCGTCCCCACGGGCGACCTCAGGCTCAGCGCGCGAGATCCTGCCACCCGAGCGCCTCGACGATCGCGTGGAAGACGTAGCTCTGTTCCTGCACGCCGCGGAACAGGTCGGCGCCGGGACCGCCGGCGTAGATCGGGACGTCCTCGCCGGCATGCGTATCGTTGCGCGTCGGCACCGTCGCCTCTTGCAGGTAGTCCGGCGCTGTCGTGTCCACGTGCGTCAGATCCGGCCGGCCCTTCGCGATGCCTCGGTAGCCCGTCGGCAGGTGCAGGAAGCGCTTCGGCCCCTCCGGCTGCTCCGGTGACGCGCCGGTGTAGCCGGGGCCGTTGGCGTACGAGAGCGTCGTGAACGGCCGACCCAGGGCGTCGAGCAGATAGCGCGAGTCCGGTTCGCCGCTCGGGTCCACCGACACCACCTTGCCGAGGATGTGATTTCCCCGGTGCGGATAGCCGGCGATGGTCATGACGTGGCTGTGGTCCGCGGTGACGACGATCAGCGTGTCGCGGGGATCGGTCGACGCGAGCGCGGCGCGCACGGCATTCGAGAACTCGATCGTGTCGATGAGCGCGCGGTAGGCATTGCCGAGATGGTGCGCCTGGTCGATGCGGCCGCCTTCCACCATCAGGACGAAGCCGCGCGGGTTGCGCTGCAGCAGCTCGATCGCCTTCGCCGTCATCTCGCTGAGCGAGGGCTCGCCCCCGACGTCGTCCTTGCGATCCGCTTCGAAGGCGAGGTGCGAGGACTCGAAGAGACCGAGCACCGGCCCGACCGCGCGCGGATCGAGCGATGCGAGCTGGGAGCGATTCCACAGGAAGGCGCCATCCGGCCGCCGCGACTGCCAGGCGGCGATCAGGTCGCGGCCGTCCAGGCGGTTGCCGGTGAGTTCCGGACGCTCGGGATCGAGCTGCTCGTGGCGCAGGAACTGCGCGCGGCCGCCGCCGAGGATCACGTCGATGCCGTCGCCGGCGGAGAACTCGACGAGCTGACGCGCCAGGTCGGGAACCCCGGCCTCGCGCGCCTCGGGCGGCAGCAGCGTGTCGTCTTCCCAGTTTCGATGCGCCGCGTGGGCGTAGCACGCGGCCGGCGTCGCATGGGTGATCCGCGTCGTCGTCACGAGCCCCGTGGCGAGCCCGCGGTCTTCCGCTTCCTCGAACAGCGTGCGCCGGCGGCTGGCTTCGACGGTCGTCCAATCGCCCGGCGTCACGCGCTCGTCGACGCCGAGCACGTAGGCCTTGGTCTTGATGCCCGAGCACAGGGCGGTCGCCGTCGCCGCGGAGTCCGACACCTGCAGGTTGACGGCGTAGGTCTTGGCGAGCGCGACGTGCGGCAGCTCCTCGAACGCGAGCAGGTTCTCCTCGCCGGACTCGCCGCGGATCTGCCCCTCGAGGATGCGCGCCGCGGTGATCGTCGAGAGACCCATGCCGTCGCCGATGAACAGGATCACGTTGCGGGCCCGGGCGCCCGGCGGGACGAGGGTGCGCGCGCGCGCGACGGCGGCCTGGCCGCTGTCGAACCAGCCATTGCCGGACGGCGGCGCAGCGGCCGGCTTTGCGCAGGCGGCGAGCAGGACGGCGCCGATGGCGACGGCGACGGCGGCGTGGACGGGGCGCACGCGGCTTCGTTCCTCCTCGTTTGCGCAAGACCACCGGTGAACGCCGAAGCATACCGCGGGCCGGCGCGGCGCCGATGGCGGGGCCGCGCCGATCTCATATCGTGGCTGTGATGTCACACGGTTCCTGGCGCTTCGCGTGGGCTCTCGCCGGCGTCTGGTTCCGGCAGAACGGGCCGGGCCGGGAGGACGCGCTCCGGACGGATCGGACGGTGGCGCCGGCGAAGCCCGATCGAGGCGCCGCGCCGTGAGCGAATCGCCCCCGCATCGCCGCTCGCGGGTTCCGGCGGGACGGATCGAGCGACTGGCGCGACTCGGCTGGACCGCGGGCGAGCTGGTCGCCAGTGGTCTCGCGGGACGCGCGGGTCGCTGGCTCGCCGGCGGCGAGGCAGCGGGACAGCCGCGGGTCGGCAGCGCGCGGGCGCGTCGACTCGCGCGCCGATTGGCGCAGCTGCGTGGCGCTGCGATGAAGCTCGGCCAGCTGTTGTCGCTGGAGAGTGTCGATCTGCTCCCCGCCGAGCTGGCCGAGGCGCTGTCGGTGCTGCGCGCATCGGCCGATGCGATGCCGGCGACGCAGCTCCGCCGCGTGCTCGGCCGTGAGTACGGCAAGGGATGGGAGACGCGCTTCCGCGCCTTCGAGTGGGAGCCGGTGGCGGCCGCATCGATCGGTCAGGTCCACGAAGCAGTGGCGGTCGATGGCCGCCGTCTCGCGCTCAAGATCCAGTACCCGGGCATCGCGCGCAGCATCGACTCCGACGTCGACAATGTGGCCGCGCTGCTGCGCATCGCCGATCTGTTGCCGGTGGACATCGACGTCTCGGGCCTCGTTGCCGAGGCCAAACAGCAGCTCCGTCGCGAGGCCGACTACCGCATCGAGGCGGCGAGTCTGCGTCGCTACCGCGCCTTCGTCGCCGACGAACCGAGCTTGTTCGTCCCGGAGGCCCACGGCGACCTGAGCACGCGCCGCATCCTCGCGATGGACTTCGTCGACGGCGAGCCGATCGAGTCGCTCGGAGATCCGCGCGTTCCCCAGGCACGCCGGGACGCTGCCGGAGAAGCGCTGGAGCGCCTGGTGTTCCGCGAGCTGTTCGAGTTCCGCTTCCTGCAGACCGATCCGAATTTCGCGAACTACCGGATCGATCCGGAGACGGATCGCATCGGTCTGCTCGACTTCGGGTCGACGCGCGAGGTCGACGCGGCGTTGTCGGAGAAATATGCCCGGATCTGTCGCGCGATCCTCGCCGGAGATCGTCGTGCCGTGCGGGCCGGCGCAGTCGACATCGGCTATCTGCGGCCCGACGAGAGCGAGGCGCGGGCCGCCGGCGCCGTCGACCTGATCCTGCTGGTCTGTGAGCCCCTGCGCCGGCCGGGTCCGTATGACTTCGGACGGTCCCGGCTGCCCGCGCGCGTTCGCGATCTCGCGATGGACCTCGCGTTCCGGCGCGGATTCCTGCGCGCTCCGCCGCCCGAGACGCTGTTCCTGCATCGCAAGCTCGTGGGATCGTTCCTGCTCTGCGCGCGGATCCGCGCGCGCGTCGACGTCCACGCGCTGATCCGGCAGCAGATCGGTCGGGTCTGACGCGGGTGCGGTTCCCCGGGGGTCGAACGCCGGGCAAGTGGGCCACCCGAATCACAGCTCTCCGAATCGCAGCGCTCAAGCAGGCAGCGACGGAACCCGATCCGTGGCTCGACAGTCGATTGCGACGAGGAGAGCTCCATGGGCGTCAAGGGCACCGCGATCGAGTCGGTCGTGAACGACGTGAACCACCTCGTCGAGACGGGGTCGATCTCGCGGGACGTGCTCGAGGCGCGGCTGCACGCGGACGATCTGCGCCTGCTCGATGGCAAGGTCGTCGCGGCGCTCTGGTATCCGCTCGAGTGCTACGGGCGACTGATGGAGCTGCTGTACGAGTACGAGGGCCGGCGCAGTACCGAGTACCTGATCGAACGAGGCCGGCGCGCTGCGGACCGCGTGCGCGCCACCGGTCTGTACTCCCAGCTCAACAGCGACTGGTCCACGTGGGGCGATCGCGTCGGGAAGATCCTCGCCACGCTCGGTCCCGCGATGTACAAGGATACGCAGTGGCGGATCGACCTCGATCGAACGGGTCGCAGCGGGATGGCGCTGAGGCTTGAGGTGGACTGCCCCCCCGAGTTCCCGGATGTCTGCCGCTGGCCCACGCAGGGCTTCATCGAGGCTCTCGCCCAGCTCTACTCGGGCGAGACCACGATCCGGATCCGCAGCGAGCGCGTTTCGCCGGAGCGCATGGTCTTCTACGGCGAGGGTCGCTGAGCCCGGCTCCTCGGCGCCGTTCCGCAGCAGCCGGATCTGCGGCTACACTCCGCGGCCAGCTTTCCCCCTGGACCGACGGAGGATGATCCGATGCCCATCGATCCCGGCGCCGTGGGCGCCGAAGGAACCCCGACCGAGCGCGCCTGGAGTTTCCGCGACGCCATTCTCTACGCGCTCGGCGTCGGCTGCGGCGTCGACGATCTGCAGTTCTCCACCGAGAAGAACCAGCTCGTCCTGCCGACCTTCTCGGTGATCGTCGGGATGGGCGGCATCCCGTTCGACCGCATCGGCAAGTTCAACTTCGCGATGCTGGTCCACGGCGAGCAGGCGTTCGAGGTCACCGGCCCGATTCCGCCGAACGGGAAGGTCCGCACGAAGGGCCGCGTCGCCGGAATCTACGACAAGGGCAAGGGCGCGCTCGTGGTCTTCGAGTGCGAATCCGTCGACGCAGAGACCGGCGAGCCGCGCTTCAAGAACCGGATGAGCGCCTTCATCCGCGGCGAAGGCGGCTTCGGCGGCGAGCGCGGGCCGGCGCAGGAGCCGTTCTCGGTGCCGTCGCGCAAGCCGGATCACGAGGTCACGTACTCGACGCGGCCCGACCAGGCGTTGCTGTATCGCCTGTCCGGCGACATGAACCCGCTGCACTCGGATCCGGACATCGCGAAGATCGCAGGATTCCCGAAGCCGATCCTGCACGGGCTGTGCACGTACGGGTTCACGGGCCGCGCCTTGCTCGCGTCGCTCTGCGGCAACGACCCGGCGCGCTTCCGCTCGATGGAGGGCCGGTTCTCCAAGCCGGTCTTCCCCGGCGAGGCGCTGACGGTGAAGCTCTGGGTCGACGGGCAGAGCGCGGTGTTCCAGACCTTCAACCCGAACGGCGACGTCGTCCTCGACAACGGCCGCTGCCGCTTCACGAGCTGAGCGTCGAGCAAGGGGCCGGGTAGGATCGTCGACTTTTCCAAGGGAAAAGTCGACGATCCTACCCGGCCCCTTGCTCGACGCGCTTGATTTGCGGGATCCCGGAGGTGCGTCATGCTCCGGGCTCCGCAGCCTCGATAGGACCGCAAAGATGGACGCCGCCCAGCGCACGCTGGCCCGCGAGGTCGCGCGACGGCGCACCTTCGCGATCATCTCGCACCCCGACGCTGGCAAGACGACGCTGACCGAGAAGCTGCTGCTCTACGGCGGCGCGGTCCGCGAGGCCGGCGCGGTGCGCGCGCAGAAGGCCGCTCGCCACGCGACCAGCGACTGGCTGGCCCTCGAGAAGCAGCGCGGCATCTCCGTCAGCTCCTCGGTGCTGCACTTCGAGCACCGAGGATGCCGCGTCAATCTGCTCGACACGCCGGGCCACCGGGACTTCAGCGAGGACACCTATCGCACGCTCGTGGCGGCCGACGCGGCCGTGATGTTGATCGACGCCGCGAAGGGCGTCGAGGCGCAGACGCGCAAGCTCTTCGAAGTGTGCCGGCTGCGCCGGATTCCGATCTTCACGTTCGTCAACAAGATGGACCGCGAGGGGCGCGATCCGCTCTCGCTGATGAGCGAGCTCGAAGACGTGCTCGGAATCGATGCGGTGCCGATGAACTGGCCGATCGGGATGGGCCGGGACTTCCGCGGCGTCTACGACAGACTCGCGCGCGCGGCGCTGCTGTTTGCGGGCGGTCATCACGGGACGCTCGAGGTCGACGAAACCCGCGTCGAAGGCGAGCCCGAGAGCTCCGCGGTCCGCGCGGCCTGCGGCCCGTTCGCGCAAGCCGTGGTCGATGGCCTCGAGCTTCTCGAGGGTGCGGGCGTCGGCTTCGACCGCGCCGCGGTGGCCGAGGGTCGCCAGACGCCGACGTTCTTCGGCAGCGCGCTCACCAACTACGGCGTGCTGCCGTTTCTCGATCGCTTCCTCGAGCTGGCGCCGCCGCCGGGGCCCCGCCACTCGAACCGCGGGCCCATCGATCCCGTCACGCATCCGTTCAGCGGCTTCGTCTTCAAGATCCAGGCGAACATGGATCCCGACCATCGCGATCGCATCGCGTTCCTGCGCATCTGCTCGGGTCGCTTCGAGCGCGGCGCCGTCACGGTCCACACGCGCACGGGCAAGCCGGTGCGGCTGACGCGCTCGACGCTCGTGATGGCGCAGGAGCGTGAGCTCGTCGACGAAGCCTTCCCGGGCGACGTCGTCGGTCTCTTCGATCCGGGCATCTTCCGGATCGGCGATACCCTCAGCGACGAGGGCGAGCTCGTCTACGCCGGAATCCCGAGCTTCTCGCCCGAGCACTTCGCGCGTGTCGAGGTCGCGGAGGTGATGAAGCGCAAGGCGCTCGCCCGGGGGCTCGAGCAGCTGGCGCAGGAGGGCGTCGTGCAGCTGTTCACGGAGCCCGGCGCGGGTAGCTCGGCGCCGATCCTCGGCGCCGTGGGACCGCTGCAGTTCGAGGTGCTCCAGCATCGACTCGCCGGCGAGTATCGCGTCGCCCTGCAGCTGACGCCGCTCCCGTGGACCCTCGCACGCTGGCCGCGGGCCGGCTTCGACCCGGGCGCATTCCGTTTCTCGGACTCCGTGCAGATCGTGCACGATCGCGACGAACACCCGGTGCTGCTGTTCCGCTCCCCGTGGAACCTCCAGGTGACGCGGGACAAGTATCCGGACCTGGTCCTCGCCGAGACCGGGGACACCGCGCAGCCCGGAGCCGACGACGCGGCCGACGACGGATGAGATAGGATCCTCTCGTCGGTCGCCTCCCCCCCCCCCGCACGTAGGAGTCCATCATGAAGATCGGAATCGGCAGTCTCGTCGTCGGAAGGCCGGAGGCTCGCCTCGACGATCTCGTCGCAGAGGTGAAGGCCGCCGAGACCGATGGCTTCGCGTTCTTCTCGCTGCCCAATATTTTTGGCTTCGACGCGATCTCCGTGCTCACCGTGGCCGGCCGCGAGACGAGCCGCATCGAGCTGGCGACCGGCGTGACGCCGACGCCGCCGCGTCATCCCTTTGCGATCGCGCAACAGGCGCTGACGGCGCAGGCCGCGTGCAACGGGCGCTTCGTCCTGGGCATCGGGCTTTCGCACAAGATCGTGATCGAGAACATGCTCGGCCTCTCGTACGCGCACCCGGCGAAGCAGATGGGCGAGTACCTCGAGGTGTTGATGCCGCTCGTGCAGGGCAAGCCGGCGGCGTTCTCCGGCGATCTCTATCGCGTCAACGGCGCCCTGCAGGTCCAGGGCGGCACGCCGGTGCCGGTCCTCGTCGCGGCGCTCGGCCCGAAGATGCTCGAGCTCACCGGACGACTCGCCGATGGCACGGCGACGTGGATGACCGGCGCGAAGACGCTCGCCGAGCACACGGTCCCGACGATCCGGCGCGCGGCCGAGCAGGCGGGGCGCCCGTCGCCGCGCATCGTCGCCGCGCTTCCGATCGCGATCACCGCCGATCCGGCGGCCGCCCGCCGCGTTGCCAACGAGGCCTTCGCGATCTACGGCCAGCTTCCCAGCTATCGCGCGATGCTGGATCGCGAGGGCGCTGCGCAGCCGGGCGACGTCGCGCTCGCCGGCGACGAGGCGGCCGTGCGCTCCGCCCTCGGACGGCTGCGCGACGCGGGCGTCACGCACTTCGCGGCGAGCTTGTTCCCGGCCGAACCGGGCTGCATCGAACGCACGCGGGCGTTCCTGAAGGCCGAGCTGTAGGAGCCGTCCGAGCGCATCCGCGCGGTACGGAGCTCAGCCATCGCGCCTTTGGACGAGGACGCGGCTCCCGCCGGCAAAGAAGATCTGCACCTTGCTGGCGCCGAGGATCCGTTCGACGACCCCGGGCCCGAAGGCGGGATGCTCGACGCGATCCCCGGCTGCGTAGGTCTCGGCCGCGTCGTAGAAGCGCGGCGGACGGCTCGGATCCGCCGCCACCAGCGGCTTCGCCGTGGCGATACGACTGGTGGTCGCCGGCGCCTCCCCCGTACGTCGATGTGGGCGCGGCTTCGCGCTCTCGCCGGAGCGCATGCGATGCCGCTTGTGACACTCGCCGCACTCCACCTGTGCGACGCGCCCGTCGACCATGGCGATCACGACGTGCCAGGTCTTGCCGCAGCGCCCGCACTCTGCCTCGATGTCCGATCCGACGCTCATGCTCCAGTCCCCCCGGCGTCCTCGGATCCTAGCCCCCGACCCGGCCGCGGGGTAGAGTCCGATTCCCAACCGGGGAGATGATGGGTGTCCGACGAACCGCTGATCGCCGTCTTCGTCGATTTCGAGAATCTGGCGCTCGGCGCTCGCGACATGAAGGGGGCGCGCTTCCAGATCGATCTGGTGCTGAAGCGCCTGCTCGAGAAGGGTCGCATCGTCTACAAGCGCGCGTACTGCGACTGGAGCCGCTACCGCGAGCACGTTCGCGAGTTCCACGGCGAGGGCGTCGAGCTCGTGGACATCCCGCAGAAGCGGCAGAGCGGCAAGAACAGCGCCGACATCCGGATGGTCGTGGATGCGCTCGACCTCTGCTACGCGAAGGGCCACATCGACGCGTTCGCGTTGCTCTCGGGCGACAGCGACTTCTCGCCGCTGGTCTACAAGCTCAAGGAGAACGAGAAGCGCGTGATCGGTTGCGGCGTGCGCAACTCCACCTCCGAGCTGCTGGTCGCGAGCTGCGACGAGTTCATCTTCTACGACGATCTCGTGAAGGCCCAGACCGAGCGGCCGGCACGTCGCAAGACCCGCGAGAAGGAAGGCACGGCCGACGTCGCGCTCGACCGGCTGGTCGAGATCGTCCGCTCGCTCGAGCAGGACTACGATCCGATCTGGGGCTCGATCATCAAGCAGACCATGCGCCGCGTCGATCCGGGCTTCAACGAGTCGCAGCACGGCTATCGCTCCTTCAGCGACCTGCTCCAGGCGGCCGAGAACAAGGGCCTGATCCACCTCGACTACGACTCGAGCCGAGGCAACTACAAGGTTCGTCTCACCGAGGCATGACGCGCGCGGAGAAAGCGGCGCGCATCGGGACGATCCTCGACGAGCTCTACCCGCAGCCGCCGATTCCGCTGCGTCACGAAGACCCGTTCACGTTGCTGGTGGCCGTCGTGCTGTCGGCGCAGTGCACGGATGCGCGCGTGAACCAGGTGACGCCGGGCTTGTTCGCGCTCGCCGGGACCCCTGCCGAGATGGCGCGGGTCCCCGAGGCGCGCCTCCTCGCTGCGATCCGCTCCTGCGGGCTCGCGCCACAGAAGGCGCGCGCGATCCGCGCGCTGTCGCAGCAGCTCGTGGACCGCCACGACGGCCGGGTTCCGGCGACGTTCGCCGAGCTGGAAGCGCTGCCGGGGGTCGGGCACAAGACGGCGAGCGTGGTCGTCGCGCAGGCGTTCGGACAACCCGCGTTCCCGGTCGACACGCACATCCACCGGCTCGCGGCGCGCTGGGGTCTCTCGTCCGGACGCAACGTCACGCAGACCGAGCGCGACCTGAAGCGCGCGTTTCCGGAGGCCGAGTGGGCGCGCCGGCACCTCCAGATCATCTACTTCGGGCGCGAACACTGTCCGGCGCGCGGCCACGACCCCGGCGTGTGTCCCATCTGTTCCTGGGCCGCCGGGCGGCGGGGACACTCTCAGTCCACGCCGAGGATCGTCAGGTAGGCGCGCCGGATCGCTTCCGTGTGTCGCGTGTAGTCGCGCAGCAGGGCGGCGCGAGCGCTGGCCTCGCGCGCGCCGGCCGCGTACCCGAGGCGACGCGCCACGGCGTCGAGCTCCGAGCTGCCGGCATCGACGTCGGAGATCGAGCGATTCTCGACGATGCGCAGTCGGCTCGCCAGGCGCTGCAGGAACTCCCAGCCGTCCCCCAGCGCGGCAGCCGACTCCGGCGTCACGGCCCCCTGCGCCGCCAGGCGGTCGAGCGTCGCCTCGGTCCGCTCGACGGCCAACAGCTCGGGCGCTTCCGCGGCGTGCAGGAGCTGGAGATACTGCACGGCGTTCTCGACATCGAGCAGTCCGCCGCGGCCGCGCTTGAGGTCGCGGTGGCCGCGCGACTCATCGGTCAACTCGGACTCCATGCGCAGCCGGATGCGATGGATCTCGGTGGCCGCATCGGCGGGAAGCGGCCGAAGCAGCGCCTCCCGGCGCAGCGCTTCGAACGCCGTCGCGGCGCCGGGATCGCCCGCGACCGGTCGCGCCCGCAGCAGCGCCTGGCGCTCCCACACCTGCGCCTCGGTGGCGTGATACGAGCGCAGCGCGGTCAGCGATGTCACCAGCGCGCCCTGATTGCCGGACGGCCGCAGCCGCGAGTCGATCTCGTAGCAGCTGCCTTGCACCGTGGGCGTCTCGAGCGCGGAGATCAGCCGTTGCGCCACCCGCACGCAGTGCTCCTGCGCTTCGAGCGCCGCCTCGTCGTTCGAAGCTGGGAGGTCGTAGACGAAGATCAGGTCGAGATCGCTGCCATAGGACAGCTCGCGGCTCGCGAGCTTGCCCATGCCGACCACCAGGAAGCCAGCCGCCGCGGCGTGGACGCTCGGCCGCCGGACCCGTTCCACCTGGTGGCGCGCGATCTCGAGCGCCGCCTCGAGCGTCACTTCGGCGACGTCGCTGAGAGCGCCCTCGGCATCGGCGCGCGAGATCTTCTGGTCGACGTCGAGCAGGCCGACGTTCATCACCTGCCGATGCACGAAGAGCCGCAGCGCATCGAGCTCGGACTCGTAGTCGGCCTCGTCGCCACGAGTCCGCTCGCGCCGCAGCACACCGAGGTCCGTCTGGAGCTGCGAGCGGCTGAGCAGCAGCAGCTCCGGATCGGCGAACAGCGGTTCGATCAGCTGCGGGTAGCGGGCGAGCGTTCCGGACAGCCAGCGCGAACCGGCGAACAACGCGGCCAGCCGGCCCACCAGCTCCGGGCGATCGAGGAGCAGCTCGTAGTAGAAGCGCCTGCCGGCGACTCCGGCGACGAAGCGATCGAGGTTGTTCATCGCCAGCGCCGGATCCGCCGACGCGGCGATCTCGCTGGCGAAGGCGTCCGCGAGCGCCTCCATCATCGGGCGCGTCGTCGGCGCGCCGGCCAGGCCGGGCTGGTGCCGGACGAACAGCTGCACGATCTCCTCGGCGGAGCCACCCTCCGCGCGGACATGCCCGGCGAACGCGCGCACGCGCTCCCGGTGCGTCTCGAGCGCAGCCGCGAATCGCGCCGGAGCGTCGTCGGTCTCGAATCCGACGGAGCGAGCCAGCCGACGCAGCGCTTCGGGTCGCTGCGGCAGCCGGTGGATCTGATGCTCCTCCTCCATCTGGAGACGATTCTCGACCCGACGCAGGAATCGGTATGCCTCGAGCAGCACCCCGGCGTCGTTCACGGGCAGCAGATTCACCTCGGCGAGTCGTTCGAGCGCCCGCTGGGTCGAACGGTCGCGCAGCTGCGGAATGCGTCCGCCGTGCAGCAGCTGCAACGCCTGGGCGGTGAACTCGACATCGCGAATCCCGCCGGGGTCGAGCTTCACGTCGAAGCCATCGCCGCGGGTTCCCCGCTCGGCGCCGATGCGCTCCTTGAGGGAGCGGATGCGCTGGACGCCTGCGTAGTCCATCGATGCCTGGTAGATCATCGGCGCCACGACGCGAACCGTCCGCCAGCCGAGCTCGCGATCGCCGGCGACGGGGCGCGCCTTCATGAACGCCACCTTCTCCCAGTGGTCGGCCGCCGTCTCGTAGTACGCGGCGAGCGCCTCGTCCGAGAGCACCGCCGGCCCCTGCGCCCCTTCGGGTCGCAGGTCGAGATCGACGCGGTACAGGAAGCGGTGCTCGGTCTCGGCGGCGACGAGGGCGCCGAACTCGCGTGCGACCCGCGTCCAGTAGTCCGCGGGTACGAGTGGCTGCGGGCCGTTGGCATCGTCTGCGACGGCGTCGTGGAGATACACGAGATCGACGTCGGAAGAGAAGTTCAGCTCGTCGCCGCCGAGCTTGCCGAGACCGAGTACACAGAAGGCCCCCGCGCGCTCGGCGCCGCGGGCGTCGCGCCAGACCGGTGGGCCGTGTCGATCCGTCACGCGCGCGCGCGCGACGCGCAGGGCGGCATCCAGCAGCACCTCGGCCAGAATGGTCAGCTCCGTCAGCGTCTCGCCGCTACGCGCGAGGGGGACCCGCTCCTCGTCAGAATCGCGCGTCACGATGCGGGTGAAGCAGCGGTACTTGGTCTCGCGCAGGATCCGGCTGGCATCACGATCGGGTGCCGCCCCCAGCGCGGCAGAAACTTCCTTCGCCAGCCGTTCGCCAGCGAGCGGTTCGCGCAGGTCGTCCCGGGCCAACGCCAGCAGCCACGCCGGATGCCGCAACAGCCACGGACCCAGGAACGGCGCGACGCCGCAGCACGCGCGCAGCGCGCGGGCGAGCCCGGCCGGATGTCCGCTCGCCGCCGCGCGCAGCGCCGCCGGGTCTCCCGCCGCCAGCACCCGCTCGGCGAGCCGGACGGCGCGCTCGGGTTCCGGGGCCCGAAGCAGCGCGGCGCGCAGCGCCGGCGTCTCGTCCAGCAGTGTGCTCAACGAAGACCCGGCGTGCAGCAGCGGAGCAGGGTCGAGAGCCGTGCCGGCAGCGGAATCATGGGGCGGAAGGCTGCCGTTCTCGACGCGAGGGCGCCAGCGCGCGCGGTCACGGGTCGGTGGGATCGCGCAGCAGACCTTCGGGAACGGGGGCGCCCTCCTGCCGCGCCCGGCGCACGGCCGCCAGCAGTTGCAGCGCCCGAGGCAGGAAGATCAGGCCGAGGGTCAGGTTGACTACCAGGAACACCGCGTTCACGCCGAGCGCGAACGCCAGCAGTTCGTCGCGCTCGCCGAACTCCGCGAACAGCGACGCCCACGCCACCTCGCGCGTGCCGAAGTTGCCCAGTGTCGGGATCGAGAGGGCGAGGTAGAGCATCGGGATCCGGGCGGCCAGGGCGATCCAATCGATGTGGATTCCGAACGCACGCGACGCGAGCCCCTGGATCACGACGTCGAAGATCGTCAGGCCGAGGAAGCCGAAGAAGAACGGACGCAGCTCGCGAAGCGAGAAGCGCCCGAGCCAGTCGCGCAGGCCGGCGATCCCCGGGATCGGGAGCCTACGACTGGCCGAGAGCCGGATCGCGACGGTGAGTGCGAGCACGATCCCCCACAGGATTGCGGCGGTGCCCCAGGCTCCGCGGTTCGCCGGGAAGCCCCCGTCCACGAAGGGCAGCGCGACCGTCATGACCACGAGCATCGAGAAGAAGTGGATCAGCGCCGGGACGATGGCGGCGCTGATCACGGCGTCGAGTCGGCCGCCGGTGAGCTGCGCGAGGCCGAGGAAGAAGGCGGCATCCGACGCGGGATTGCTGACGGTCCGGATCAGCTCCGAGCCCCCGCGCACCGCGAACACCGAGCGCATCGGGACGTGCGCGACGAAACGGCGCAGCGCGATCGCCTGCAGCCACGTCCAGACCGCGAAGAACGCCAGGCGATCCAGCGTGGCGAAGGCCAGGAACAGCGGCACGTTCGCCGCGCGCAGCGCGTCGTAGAGCCGTGCCCAGTCGGTGGCCCAGCCGAACACGTACGCGAGGAGCCCGGCCGAGATGACCCAGGGCAGGATGTGTCGCCAGCGTGTTCGTCCGAGCGTGTCCATGAAGGACGGAGCATACCCGGCAGGGTGGCGAGGCCCACCGCTTCGACCGGACGAGCCTAGGCGTTCGTCGCTCCCCGCTCCCGCTTCCGCTGCGAGCGCTGCCGCTTGGCGTCGAGTCGGCGTTCCTTCGACGCGCGCGTCGGCCGCGTCGGCCGGCGCGGCCGGGGCGGGCGCAGCGCGTCGGCGAGCAGCGTCTCGAGGCGCTCGAGGGCCGTTTCGAGGTTTCGCCCGCGCTCGCGATGCTCGTCGCAGGTGATGCGAAGCCGCCCGTCGGCGTCGAGCCGGCCGGCCAGCCGCGTTCGCGCGCGCGCGGTGCGCACGGGTCCGAGGATCGATTCGGCGCCGTCGAGGTCCAGGCGCAGTTCGACCTTGGTCTCGACCTTGTTGACGTTCTGCCCACCGGCGCCGCCCGAGCGGGCGAAGCGTTGTGCGAGGAGTCGTCGTGGCAGGACCAGGTTTCGTCCCAAGCGCAGGTCCCGAAGCGGCATGGCAGTCCTCGGCGACGGGGAACGGGCGCGCGAGATCGTAGCGCGGGCGCCTAGTGGCCTGTCTCAGAAGTCCGCCTGCATTCGATCGTGTCTGCGGGCCGCTCGCCGCGTTGCGCTCCCTCGCTGTAGCGACGGCTATGCCTCGGTCGCGCGCCTTGCGAGCGGCCCGCAGACACGATCTCGGTGCACACCCAGCCAGGAGAAACACAGCGAGGATTCGACGGCGGACTCCTGAGACAGGCCACTAGCGCAGCGAGGCGATCGTGCGCATCAGCAGCTGGACGACGGAGTCGACGTTGGCCGCGAAGATCCGGGTGATCTCGCTCCATGTCACCGGCGCCTCGTCCTCCTTCCAGCAGTCGTAGTCGGTCGACATCGCGACGGACGCATACTTGAGACCGGCTTCGGCGGCCAGCGCGCACTCGGGCGCCGTCGACATGTTGACGACGTCGGCGCCCCATGCGCGAAACATCCTCGACTCGGCGCGCGTCGAGAACCGCGGCCCCTCGATCGTGACGACGGTGCCCTGCGGGTGATGCGGCAGTCCGAGTGTGCGCGCGCTCGCAATCAGATTCTCGCGCAGGCCGGCGTCGAACGGGTCGGCCATCGTCGTGTGCGCTGGCTCGCCGGGTTCGAAGCGTTCGTGGAACGTCAGCGGGCGCAGCCGCGTGAAATCCAGGAACTGGTCGAGGATCACGAGGTCGCCGCGGCGGATCTCCTCGCGCAAACTGCCGACTGCCGTCGTGGCGAGCACGTGCGAGCAGCCGGCGGCGCGCAGTGCGTGCAGATTGGCGCGGTTGTTCACCTGCGTCGGCGGGATCGTGTGCTCGCGGCCGTGTCGCGCGAGCAGGACGCACGGGACGCCTTCGATGTGGCCGTGTCGCAGCGCAGAGCTCGGCTCGCCCCACGGCGTCGAGACCGGCTCGTCGCGCGCATCGTGCAGGATCTGCGGGTCGTCGAGCCCCGAGCCGCCGATGATCCCGATCCGCGTCATGCCTTTTCCATGGCGGCGCGGTCACTCGAAGTCGCGGTCGAGCACGGTCTTGCGGCCCTCCGCGCGCGCCTTCTCGATGGCGCGATCGGCGAGTTCGCGCACGGCGTCCGACAGCGGATCGACGCAGCGGTCGGAAGTGTTCATGCCGGAGCGCGCGCGCACGTAGGCCTTGAGTTTCGAAGTGACGATGAGGACATCGCGCGCGACGGGATCGGGCCGGGCGGGTGCGGGCGGCGGGAGGATTCGCCGTGGCGTCGTTCCGGTCGCCCGCGACGCCGGCTCCGACTCCGCCGTTTCCGCAGTTCCGCTGCTGGAGGCGGAGGCGTGCCCCTGCGCAGCCGCCTGCTCGCGCTCCCATTGCTCGCGAGACGGCGCGCGTCGCTCGACGGCCCACGACTCGCGGTGCGGCACGACCGCCAGATGCGCGTCCCAACACGACACCGAGCAGAACGCCAGCGCCGTGCGCCCGCGGTTGCACGTCGACACGTTGCAAACCCAGTACTCCGCTCCGAACCCGAGCGGCTCCTTGCAAGAGCTACAGCGTCGCCACCGATCCATCTCATCCCCCTCCGTCCCCGGTCCCAGGAACACCCGTCAAGAAACGGGCCGTCAAGAAAGGGGCCGGGTTGGAAATGTCAACTTTCTTCCTGCTTGCCAGCGGCACGGCGCTCTGCTTCCCTGACGCCACCCCGCGGTCCCGGGGAGACCGCTCGTGCCGCGCAGACCTCGACTCGATGCCCCTGGGCTCGTCCACCACGTGTTCGTCCGAGGCATCGATCGGCGGGATCTGTTCCTGGATGACCAGGATCGACGAGCGGCACTCGACGCCCTCGGCAGGGTACTGCCTGAGGACGGGGCTGGCTGCTTTGCCTGGGCGATCCAGGCGAACCATCTGCATCTCGTCGTCCGGACGGGGCACCGTCCGCTTGCTCGCGTGATGCAGCGCGTCGGGACCTCGTTCGGACGCTACTTCAACGATCGCTACGGGCGTTCCGGGTACGTGTTCGAGTCGCGATACGGCGAGCGTCTTGTCGTCGACGACGCGTATCTGGTGACGCTGATCCGGTACGTGCACAGGAACCCTATCGAGACGGGGCCGGTGCCGAGCGTGGACGCCCTGGCCGCATGGCCGTGGGCGGGTCACGCCGCGCTGATCGGCGCCCGACCGGCGGAACCCTTCCATTCCGTGCGGGACGCCCTCGATCTGCTCGGGTCGTCGTCCCTCTCCGCGCGGACGGACCTGTGCGAATTCATGGAGAGCGCAGCTCCTGCGCAACCGCCGAGCGAGCCTGGCGCACTGGACGCACTGATCGACGCCGTGTGCCGGGATCTCGGAGTCGATTCCGCGGCCGTCTGCAGCGGCGTGCGCAGGCGTCCGGAGTCGATCGCGCGCCGCCTCATTGCGGCGCGCGCCCGGACCGAACTCGGTCTGCGGAGCGCGGTGATCTCGCAGGCGCTCGGCGTTTCGAGACAGGCTCTCTGGGCCCGCCTGCGCGGGAAAAGTTGACGAATCGAACCCGGCCCCTTTCTTGACGGCTTCTAGTCGAGGAGGGCGAGGAGGTCTTCGCGGGTGAGGGTGGCGGCGCGGGCGGCGTCGCCGAGGGCGGCAGCGGCGAGGCTGCGCTTGCGCTGTTGGAGGTCGAGAACGCGTTCCTCGACGGTGTCGGCAGCGACGAGTCGATGAATCTCGACGGGGCGGGTCTGCCCGATGCGATGCGCCCGATCGGCGGCCTGGTCCTCGACGGCGGGGTTCCACCAGGGGTCGAGCAGGAACACGTGATCGGCGGCCGTCAGGTTGAGCCCGGTCCCGCCGGCCTGGAGCGAGATCAGCAGGACCGGCGGCCCGGTCGCGTCCTGGAACTGCGCGACGACACCGGCGCGGTCACGCGTCGAGCCGTCGAGGCGCGCAAAGGGAATGCCGGCTGCACGCAGCGCCGGCTCGGCGCGATCGAGGAGACTCGTCCATTGCGAGAAGACGAGCGCCTTGTGCCCCTCCGCGACCGCGGTGTCGAGTTCTTCGAGCAGAAGATCCAGCTTCGAGGACCGATCCGCCGTCTGCCCCGGCACGAGCCCACGATGGCAGGCGGCCTGGCGTAGCCGCAGCAGGGCCTCGAGGACGGCCAGCGGATTGCCGCCCGACCCGACCCGCGCCACGACCTCCTTCCGTGTCGCGGCGAGAATGGCGTCATAGACGGCCCGCTCGTCGACATCGAGCTCGCAGCGAAGGACGCGCTCCGTACGCGGTGGCAGCTCGGGCGCCACCGCGCCCTTGGTGCGGCGCAACACGAACGGCCGTAGCCGCTGGCGCAGCGACTCGGCGACGCCGGACTCGCCGGCATCGATGGGCCTCGCCCAACGCTCCTGGAACGAAGCCAGCGAGCCGAGCAGCCCCGGGTTCGCGAACTGCATCTGGCTCCACAACTCGGAGAGCCGGTTCTCGACCGGCGTACCGGTCATCGCCACCCGCCATGCTGCGCTTAGCCCGTGCGCCGCACGAGCCCCTTGGCTCCCCGGGTTCTTGATCGCCTGCGCCTCGTCGAGCACCACGACGTCCCACGGAACCGCGGCGAGCGCCGCGGCGTCGATGCGGAGCAGCGCATAGCTGGTGATCGTCACGTCTGCGGAGGCATCGAGGCGTCGGTGCGATCCGCGCGGCAGCGAGACCGACAGGCCCGGGCGGAAGCGACGCAGCTCATCGCGCCAGTTGTCGAGCACGCTGGTCGGGCAGACGACCAACGTACGGCCTGCGCCCGGTGCCGGCAGCGCGCAGAGCACCTGCACCGTCTTGCCGAGTCCCATGTCGTCGGCGAGCAGGGCGCCGAGCCTGGCGTCGCGCAGGAAGCAGAGCCAGTCGACGCCGGTGCGCTGGTAGGGCCGCAGCTCGGCGCGCAGGTCTTCCGGCAGCGTCGCGCGCGGGATCGCGTCGAAGCCGTCGACGAGGCCGCGCAGCGACGCGAGTTCCGCAGGCGGCTCGGCGCCGACCGCCGCGGCGATCCGCGCGAGATCCGGCAGCGCGGCGGGCGGCAGCGATCCGTCTGCACGGCGTTGTTCCAGCAGGGACGCGACGTCGCGACCGTAGCGCGCCAGCCAGTCGCCCGGCAGCGGCGCCAGGCCTCCGAAGCGGCGGCTCCCCGCGCCGACCTCGATCGACACCATCGAGCGTCCCTCCTGCCAGGCGCGCAGCACCGCGGAGGCGTCCGCTCGACCGGAAGAAGCGAGCGGCATCGACTCGGCTTCGATCCCCGGGTCCGGCGCGAACCAGAGCTGCACGCGACCGGCCTCGGTGTCGAGCTGCGGCAGGAGGGGCGCGGCGCGCACGAACTCGCGGTGCGCGTCGCCGCGGATCTCGCCCGCGAACGAGCGCAATCGCTCGGCCGCTGCGAGCGCCTCTTCGGCCCGCAACGTGAGCTCCGTTTCCAGCGGGAGCGCGAGCTCGCTCTGCACGCGACGGGCGAGGGCGCGCTCGAGCGACGGGTCCCGCACCGGCACCTCTCCGCCCAGCAGCACGAGACGCCCCGCTTCGAGTCGCGCTCGTGCCGGGTCGCCATACACGAGGTCCGCCCGCACGACGAGCGCGTCGTCCTCGCGGCGCGTGGTGATGCAGATCCGCGGCGGCTCTCGCCTGGCGCTCGCTCGCGGCAGGCGCTGCGTGCGCACGTCGAGTGGGATCCTCTGGCCGAGATCGGGCAGGATCTCGCTCGCCAGCGCGGCAGCGTCCTCCGGGCCGATGACGAGGCCGCGCGGCAGCTCCTCCAGCTCGCGGCCGGTGAGTCGCGTCTCGCGGAGCGGGCGGAGCGTGTCACCGCACAGCACGAAGCCGTCGCCGATCCGTTCCCGCACGCCGGGCAACAGCTCGACCCGCAGTCGAAACCCGCCCGGATGATCTTCCACGATGCCCTGCGGCGCGAGCGGCTCGGGCTCGAAGCGGATCGGTGCGCCGTCGAGCTGGAGCCGTTCGCTGCGTGCCAGGAGCGGCAACAGCCGACCGAGCTTCGCGCGTGTCAGCGGGCCCCCGCGCGGATCGTCGAGGGCTTCGTCGATCGCGAGATCCACGTCGTCCGCCTGGACGCGAGGGCCGCGCACGCGACCGGACGCGAGTGCGCGGAGCCGCACTGCCAGGTGCTCTTCGCGTCCCTCCGGATCCACGACGAGGCGGGTGAGGGCGAGCCCTCCCGGCGCGCGCGACAACCGATAGACGAGCCGCCCATGCCCCGCGGCATCCGCTGCCGGAAGCCCTGCGCCGGCCTCGCGCGCTCGCTTCCAGGCGATCACTGCAGCGGCGACATGCTCGCAGGGATCCTCCTCCCCGCTGCAGTCGCAGTCCCAGCACTCGTTTCGGGAATCGAGCGTCACCGAACGCGCCACGGGAGCCTCGGGCTCGGCGACGCGTAGCTGCAGTTCGGCCGCGTTCTCGCGCTCGAGGACGACGGCCTTCGCGCGCACCAGCTCGACGGCTCGCGACCAGACGCGCCGGGAAGCAGCTGCGCGGATGGTCTCGAAGAGCGTTTCGGCGGTTCGATTCATGACGCTGCGCAGCGTAGCGCTCGGGGGGCGACTGGAGAGAGGCGCCGAAGGTCCACACGATCAGTTCGGAGGCTCGACACGCTTCCGGAGAGCGAAGCCGCTCCCGGTCAGCTCATGGCGCCGGAACCGATCCGATCGACTTCGCCTGCCAGCGACGCAGGCCCATGATCACTGCGATCGCCACGAGAGCAGTCGGCGCTTCCGAAGGCTCGGGCAGCGAGATGGCATCGAAGTTCGCGGTGAAGGAACCGCTGCCGTCGCCCTTCAGCACCTGGAGTCTGACGTTGGCGCCGGCGGCCCCGGCCGGCGCCACGACGGTCTTCGGTCCGATGCGCTCCCAGCCTCCCGTCTCGCTCGCGATCCCGACGAGCACCGTTTCGGGCGAGTTCCCGCTCGCGCAGTTCGAACTCGTCCACCAGCCGATCGTCAGCGCGGCGTCCGTGGAGCCTGCGAACTGGCCGGGTGCCGCGCGCACGCGCCCCTCGACGCGATACGAGTTTCCGGCGACGATCGGTACGCACTGTCGTGCCAGGAGGACGGCCGATCCCGAGAACGAGTTCGTGATCTGCAGCGAGCCGGAGCCGGGGTTTCCCTGCCAGTCGTCGGGGGACCACGTGCCGGTCTCGAGCCAGCCGCTGATCCCGAGCGCGTCGTCGAAGTTCGGGTTGACGATCAGATTCTGCGCCAGGACGGGCGGCGCTGTCCAAAGCCCGAGAGCGAACGCCCCGAACAGGCTCACCGCCGCCGAATGGATCACGGGTCGCATCTGGTTCCCCTCGCTGCGGAAGAAGAAGATCGTACGACGATTCCGCCCGGCGCGCGAGGCCAGACGGGCCGCCGAGGACGCACGGCCCCGGAGGCGGGGATCCCCCTTCCGTCGTCACACGAGCTGATCTCGGAGTGCGCGCTTCAGGATCTTGCCGGCAGGGTTTCGCGGCAGTTGCTCGCTATGGAAGACGATGCGCGTGGGGATCTTGAACGGCGCGAGATGCTCGGCGAGAAACGCCTGCAGGGCCTCCGGAGCGATCGTCTGGCCGGGCTTCGGTACGATGGCGACCGCGACCTCCTCGCCGAGCCGTTCGTGCGGGACCCCGAAGACCGCCGCCTCGTACACGCCGGGATGTTGGTAGAGGGCGGCCTCGACCTCGGCGCAGTAGACGTTCTCGCCGGCGCGCAGGATCATGTCCTTCGCGCGATCCTGCACGTACACGAACCCCTCGTCGTCGATGCGGCCGATGTCGCCGCTGCGCAGCCAGCCGTCGACGATCGTCTCGGCCGTCGCATCGGGCCGGTTCCAGTAGCCGCGGATCAGGTTCGGGCCGCGGAACCAGAGCTCGCCGACCTCGCCGGGGCCGAGCGGCCGGCCGTCGGCGTCGCTGACGCGCAGTTCGACGACGGGGAGGACGCGGCCGCAACTGGTCGGCTTGCGCAAGTAGTCGTCGCCGGTGTTGCCGGGTCCGTAGGCGTTGGTCTCGGTCATCCCGTAGCCGATCCCTGGCCGGGCGGTGCGAAAGCTGCGATCGACGCGACGCACGAGCTCCGGCGGCGCGGGCGCGCCGCCGCCGCCGACGTTCAGCAGGCTGGACGTGTCGCGACGCTCGAAGTCCGGGCACTCGATCAGATCCCAGGACTGGGTCGGAACACCGACGAACTGCGTGACCCGCTCGCGCTCGATCAGCTCGAGCGCGCGGGCGGGATCCCACTTGTGCAAGAAGACGAGCTTGTAGCCGGCGGCGAAGCACGACAACATCACCGGGACGCAGCCGGTCACGTGGAACAGCGGCACGACGAGGATGAAGCTCGTCGGGTACGGGTGCTGCTTCGGCGGACCGGCGCCCATCGCCGCGTTGACCGCTCCGCGGCACGCGAACGCGAGCAGCGCCGAGAGCACCGCCCGATGGGTCGAGACGGCGCCTTTCGGATGCCCCGTGGTCCCCGACGTGTAGAGGATCGTCGCGTCCATGTCGGGATGGAGTTCGACGTCCGGAAGGGCGGCGCCGGCCACGACGATGTCCTCCCAGCGATCGACACCGCCGGGCACAGCTGCATCGTGGCGGACCGCCAGCATCGACAGCGGCAGGGTTCCGAGCAGCGGGACGATCCGCGCGACGCGTTCCGGATCCGCGAGGACCACGCGGCTGCCCGAGTCGCGCAGCGCGTACTCGAGTTCCTCGGTCGTCCACCAGGCGTTCAGGGAGACCGAGATCGCGCCGATCGACGTGATCGCGGCGAAGGCGACGACCCACTCCGGATAGTTGCGCATCGCGATCGCGACGCGATCACCCGGCGCGACGCCATAGTGATCGATCAGCGCGGCGCCCAGCGCGTCCACGGCGGCCATGACGTCGGCGAAGCTCCAGCGCTCGTCCTCGTAGAGGAGGAACGGAGCGTCGCCGCGGGCGCGCGCGCCGGCGAAGAGCGCACGCAGCGACGGGGGAGTGTTCCGGAACACCCGCGTCGGTCGGCCGAGCACCTCGGCCTCGACGATCGGGAACGGTCCGTCGGGCCCGGTAATCGCGGCGACGGCGTCTTCCCAGCGCATGCCCATGGTCGCTTCCGATGCTTCGTCGTCGTTCCCGGGGCATCCGGGACGGCCCACGAGCTTTCCACCGATGCGGGACGCACGCCAGCGGCAGCCGGGGGAGGCTCGCCGTGCGGATGGTCTAGTCTGCGCCGCGATGGCCGCCGACTCCCCGCCCGCCGCGCTTCCCGCCGGTGCCCGCACGCGCCTGCGGGAGCGGCTCGTCGCCCCGGGCGCCGGCGATGCGATGGAGCGGCTCGACCGTTTCGTCGCCTGGGTGCAGGACACCGGCCTCACGCTGTATCCCGCGCAGGAGGAGGCGATCCTCGAGCTGTGGTCGGGCAAGCACGTCGTGCTCTCGACGCCGACCGGCTCGGGCAAGTCGCTGGTGGCGCTCGCGCTGCATTGGAAGGCGCTCTGCGAGGGGCGGCGCTCCTTCTACACCGCGCCGCTGAAGGCGCTCGCCAGCGAGAAGTTCTTCGCGCTGTGCGAGGAGCTGGGAGCCGAGAACGTCGGCATGCTCACCGGCGACGCCAGCATCAACTGGTCCGCGCCGGTGATCTGCTGCACCGCCGAGGTCCTGGCCAACATGGCGCTGCGTCAGGGAGAGGCCGCCGACGCGCCGTATGTCGTGATGGACGAGTTCCACTTCTACGCCGACCCGGCCCGGGGCGCCGCGTGGCAGATCCCGCTGCTGCTGCTCGAGCGCACGACCTTCCTGCTGATGTCGGCGACGCTCGGCAACACCGCGCCGATCGAAGAGAAGCTCGCCCGCGCCACCGGCCGCGCCGTGGCCCCCATCCACAGCGACGAACGCCCGGTGCCGCTCGACTTCGAGTGGCGCGAGACGCCGCTGCACGAAACCGTCGAAGATCTGCTCGCGAGGGACCGCGCGCCCGTCTACGTGGTGTTCTTCACGCAGCGCGAGGCGGCGGAGCAGGCCCAGGCGCTCACCAGCGCCCAGGTGACGACGCGCGAGCAGCGCCAGGCGATCGCCGAGGTGCTCGCCGGTGTCCGCTTCGACTCCCCGTACGGAAAGGACGTGCAGCGAGTTCTCAAGCAGGGAATCGGTCTCCACCATGCCGGGCTGCTGCCGAAGTATCGGCTGCTCGTCGAGCAGCTGGCGCAGCAGGGGCTGCTGCGCGTCGTCTGCGGCACCGACACGCTCGGCGTCGGCGTCAACATCCCGATCCGCACCGTGCTGTTCTCCGGGCTCGTCAAGTACGACGGCGAGAAGAAGGGGATGCTGTCGGTGCGGGACTTCCGGCAGATCTCCGGGCGGGCCGGGCGCAAGGGCTTCGACGAGCGCGGCTGGGTCGTGTGTCAGGCGCCGGAACACGTGATCGAGAACAAGCGCATCGACGCGAAGGCCGCCGGGAGTGGCAAGAAGCGGGCGGTCAAGAAGAAGCCGCCGCCGGGCTTCGTCGCGTGGTCGAAGGAGGCCTTCGAGAAGCTCGCGACGAGTCCGCCGGAGATGCTCCAGTCGCGGTTCCGGATCGGGCACGGGACGCTGGTGGCGTGCCTGCAGCGGGGCATCGACGAGCACACGCGTGGCACGGGCTATCGCCTGCTCGTGGAACTCGTCGAGCGCAGCTACGAGCCGCCGGCGAGCAAGCGCCAGCTCCGGCGCGATGCCGCCCGCCTGTTCCGGTCGCTGCGCAGCGCCGGGCTGGTCCAGCGGGTGTTCGACATCGAGGCCGGAGCGGCGACGGTGCGGCTGGCGCCGGACCTGCAGCGGGACTTCTCGCTGCACCAGACCTTGTCGTTGTATCTCGTCGACGCCGTCGGGCTGCTCGACCGCGAGTCGCCGGACTACGCGCGCGACGCGATGTCGCTGGTCGAGGCGATCCTCGAACACCCGCGGCCGATCCTGCAGCAGCAGGTACAACGCGCCAAGGGGGAGTTGATCGCGAAGCTGAAGGCCGAGGGCGTCGAGTACGACGAGCGGATGGCGAAGCTGGCGGAGGTGACGCATCCGAAGCCGGCGGAGGAGTTCCTGCGCGCGAGCTTCGCGTTCTTCTGCGAGAAGTACCCGTGGCTCGCCGAAGAGGGGTTGCGCCCGAAGTCCATCGCGCGCGAGATGTGGGAGGGCTACGAGGACTTCGATCACTACGTGCGGCGCTATGGCCTCCAGCGCAGCGAGGGCCTGCTCCTCCGCTATCTCTCGCAGTTCCACAACACCCTCGTGCAGTCGATCCCGGAGCCGGCGCGCAACGACGAGCTGTGGGACGCGATCGGCTTCTTCCGCGCGATGCTGGCCCGCGTCGATTCGAGTCTCGTCGAGGAGTGGGAGGAACGGATGCGACCCGGCGAGGCGAGACCGGACCGAGCCGCCGCGCCCCAGCCCTACGATCTCGCACGGCACCCGCGCGCGCTCGCCGCGCGCATCCGCGGCGAGCTCCATCAGCTGGTGCGGGCGCTCGCGGCGCGGGACTGGGAGACCGCCGTCGGCTGCATCCGCCCGAGTTCCGAGGATCCCTGGGACGAGGCGCGCTTCGAGCGCGAGCTGGCGCCGTTCTTCGCCGAGCACGATCGGATCGTGTTCGAACCCCGCGCGCGAACCGCCGACAAGACGCTGATCCAGCCGCGCGGGCCGCGCCGCTGGGACGTCCATCAGGTGCTGTGTGATCCGTCCGGCGACGACGTGTGGCAACTCGAGGGCGAGGTGGATCTCAGCGACGACCCCTCACCCGCCGGTCCGGTCTTCCGCCCCCGCCGCATCGGCACCTGACCGTCAAGAAAGGGGCCGGGTTGGATTCGTCAACTTTTCCCCGGAAGGGGAAAAGTTGACGAATCCAACCCGGCCCCTCTCTTGACGGAGGGGCGATCGAAGCTGTCGTCGAGCAGCGCCTGGTTGTTGCCGTAGAGCTGCTGGCCGCCGGCGACGTACAGGACTTCGCCGGTGATGTAGCTCGCGGCAGGCGAAGCGAGATAGACGACGGCCTGCGCCGCCTCGTGGACGCGGCCGAAGCGCGGGATCGGCAGGCTTTGCATCCCGGACGTCATGTCGATGTCGTAGGTCCGTTCGAAGCCCTCGGTCCGGAACGGCCCCGGCGCGACGCAGTTCACCCGGATGCGCGTGCCCCACTCGAAGGACAGCGTGCGCGTGAGTTCCAGCACGCCGGCGCGCGCGGCCGCCGTGTGCGCGAGACCCGGGAAGCCGCGCCCGATCACGGCGATCACGTTGGTGATGCTGCCGCCGCGCCCGTCGAGCATCTGCTCGCCGAATGCCTGGATCATGTTCCACGTACCGTTCAGGTTGAGATCGATCACGGCGTGCCAGCCTTTCGGCCGGATCGAGCGCGCTGGAGACGGAAATTGCCCGCCGGCGTTGTTCACGAGCATGTCGACCTGGCCGTACCGCTCCGCGACGTCCGCGGCGAGCGCGGCGACGGACTCCCGATCCCGGATGTTGCACGCGGCGACCTCGACGCGGCGGCCGGTCGCGGCGTGGATCTCCGCCGCGGCGGCGTCGAGACGTGAGACGTCCCGCGCCGCGAGCAGCAGGTCGGCTCCGGCCTCCGCGAGAGCGCCGGCGATCGCGCGTCCGAGCCCGGTCCCGCCGCCGGTGACCAGCGCCAGCAGTCCCTCGCACAGATCGGGCGCGAACACGCGCCGGGAGCCCGTGCGATCGCCGTCGTAGGCGCGACTCGGCGCGGACGGGTCCGTCATCAGGCCGGGATCTGGTCCGTGCGCTTGCCGAACACCGGCATCTCCTCGGCGATCAGCGACGCGAACGAGGGTCGGCTCCACATGCGCTCGAGGAACGCGCGGAGCTTCGGCCAGCGCGCGCTCGCCGGCGCGAAGCCGGCGTGGCGGGCGTTCAGCAGCGGGCTGGCGACGGAGAGGTCGGCGATCGTCAGCTGGCCGCCGGCGAACCACTCGCCGTCCCCGAGCTGCTGCTCCAGGTAGTCGAGCATCGGCGCGAGCTCCTCGTCCCAGACCTTGCGCGCCGTCTCCTCGGCCTCCGCGGACGCTGGTTTCTGTGTCATCAGCGGCTGCAGCACCAGCGGCAGGAAGAGCTGGCTGCCGGCACGGGGGATGAGGCCGCCATCCATGAACTCCTCGATCCAGAGCGCGCGGGCGAACTCGTAGTCGTCCTGCGGATACAGCGCCGGATCGGGGAAGCGCCGCTCCAGATACTGACAGATCACCGACGAGTCGTTGACGACGCGGTGGCCGTCGCGCAGCGCAGGGATGCGGCCGAGCGGCGAGATCTCGCGCCAGTTCGGCGGCGGCGCGAACGGGTTCACCTGCTCGTGTCGGTACGGCTGGCCCTTCTCGGCGAGGAAGGCCCGGACCTTGCGGACGAACGGAGACACGTTGCCTCCGAGCACGACGATCGACATGAGGACTCCAGGGGAGGGAAGGGCGCGACACCTATTGGTAGCGGCAACGACCGCAACCGCCAACGGCGTCGGGACATGGCGGGGCGCTCCGCCGACGGGGTAGGATCGGTCACGCGCTGCTCCCGAGACTCCGACCAGGAGGACCCCGATGTCGCTCACGCAACGCTTCGGTGCCTACGCCGCCGCCTTCGAGAAGGCCTACGCGACCGATGACTGGTCTGCGGTCGTGCCGCTCTTCGCGCCCGATGCGGTCTACGAGGTCCACCTCGAGCCGCCGCTCGGCGGTCGCTTCGACGGTCGCGAAGCGATCCTCTCCTACTTCGTCCGCGCGCTCGACGGCTTCGACCGGCGCTTCGCGAGCCGCGAGATCGAGCTGCTCGAGGGTCCCCGGGAGTCCGCGGACAGCGTCTGGATCCGCGGCCGGGCGATCTACCGCGCGGAGGGTGTCCCGAAGCTGGCGTTCGATCTGGAGGAGACCGCCACCTTCGCTGGCGACGTCATCGTGCGCCTCGAGGACCGCTACGACGCCGCCAACCGGGCTGCGATCGAGGACTACGTCGCGGCGCACGGCGCGAAGCTCGGTCTGACGGGCGCCTGACGCGGGCGCCCCGGATCACGCGGCGTTCTTCACCGCATCGGTCTCTCCGAAGATCCTGCGTCGCAGCCACAGCGCGACGTGCACCAGCCCGATCAGCACGGGGACCTCGACCAGCGGACCGATGACCGTCGCGAACGCCACGTCCGAGGCGATCCCGAACACGGCGATCGCGACGGCGATCGCCAGCTCGAAGTTGTTGCCCGCCGCGGTGAATGCCAGCGTCGTGCTCCGGGCGTAGTCGGCGCCGGCGCGCACCGCCATGAAGAAGCTGATCCCGAACATCAGTGCGAAATACACCGTGAGTGGCAGCGCGACCAGCAGCACCTTGCTCGGGAACTGCAACACCTGATCGCCCTTCAAGCTGAACATCACGACGATCGTGAACAGCAGCGCCGCCAGCGTGATCGGAGAGATGCGCGGAACGAAGCGCTGCTCGTACCAGTCTCGTCCCTTGCGCGGCAGCAAGACCGCGCGTGTCAGCATGCCCGCAGCGAATGGACTGCCGAGATAGATCATCACGCTGCCGAAGATCTCGCCGACGGTGATGTCCTCGACGGTGCGTCCGTCCGCGCCGGTCACGCCGGAGAGGTCGATGCCGAGCCACCCCGGGAACACCGTGATGAACAGCCAGGCCATCAATCCGTAGCTCAGCACCTGGAACACGCTGTTCATCGCCACCAGCCCGGCGGCGTACTCGCTGCTCCCCCGCGCGAGCTGGTTCCAGACCAGCACCATGGCGATGCAGCGGGCGATCCCGACGAGGATCAGGCCGACCATCAGCTCCGGATGGCCGTGGAGGAACGCGGCGGCGAGCAGGAACATCAACACCGGACCGACGACCCAGTTCTGCACCAGCGAGAGGCCCAGGATCTTCCAATCCCGGAAGACCCGCCCCATCTCCTCGTAGCGGACCTTGGCGAGCGGCGGGTACATCATCAGGATCAGGCCGACGGCGATCGGGATGCTGGTGGTGCCGATGCTGACGCGGTCGAGCAGATCCGGAAGGCCAGGCCACACCGCGCCGAGCAGCACGCCGACGCCCATTGCCGCGAAGATCCACGCGGTGAGGTAGCGGTCGAGCAGCGACAGCTTCTGGGAGACTGCTTCCGTCATCGGGCGGCTCCGATGTCGGCGAGTCGGCGCCTTCGTTCGGCGGCGTCGAGCGATGCGAGCGGCAGCGCGAGGAGCCGGGCGATGCGATCGTCGAGAGCCCGCAGCGTGTCGGCGAACGCGGCCGCCTGCTCGGCGTCGCTGCCCGAGACCGCGGCCGGATCCGGCAGGCCCCAGTGGGCCGTGATCGGGTGACCGGGCCAGATCGGACAGCTCTCGCTGGCGGCGCTGTCGCACAACGTGACGACGAAGTCGATCGCCGGCGCGCCGGGCCGGGAGAACTCGTCCCAGCTCTTCGAGCGCAGCGACGCCGTGTCGTAGCCCTCCGCCTCGAGTCGGCGCAGCGCCTCGGGATGGACGGCGCCCTTCGGCTGGCTGCCGGCGCTATAGGCGCGGAAGCGGCCTCTGCCGGCGCGGTTCAGCGCCGCCTCGGCGAGGATGCTGCGAGCAGAGTTTCCGGTGCACAGGAACAACACGTGATGGATGCGATCGCGGGTCATCCCGCCGTCCTCCTGCGCGTCGCACGGACGGGGCGCGGCCTCCGCGCGGCCGCCGGCGCCGGCCGGGTCCGGAGCTCCGGACACAGTTCGGGCCGACCCTCGCAGCAGTCCGCCGTCAGGAAGTCCAACAGCTCGCGGAATCCGTCGACGGCGACCCGGTAGCGGATGCTCCGCCCCGCGCGCGCCGACCGGACGAGCCCGGCCTCTGTGAGCGCGGATACGTGGAACGACAGACTCGAGGGCGGCAGCCCCAGCGCCGCAGCGATCTCGCCCGCCGCCCGTCCGTCGGGTCCCGCCCGGACCAACAGCCGGAACGCCGCGAGGCGATGCTCGTTCGCCAACGCGGCGAGTCGGACGACGGCTCGTCGATTGTTCATATTTCGACTTTAGTCGAAATATGAACGGGCGCCAGCCGCCGCCGGCCGCGTTTGCCGATCGTGGATTTCTCGATAGGGTCGAGAGATGGAACGCGCTCACCGCGATCTCCTGGCATCGCCGTTGCTCACGGATCTGTACCAGGTGACGATGGCGTACGGATACTGGAAGATCGGGCGCGCCGAACAGCGCGCGGTGTTCCACCTGTTCTTCCGCGAGAATCCGTTCGAGGGCGGCTATGCCGTGACCGCGGGTCTCGCCGACGTGTCGACGTTCCTCCGCGAGGCCCGCTTCGAGCCCGAGGATCTCGACTATCTGCGACGGCAGACCGGAAGTGACGATCGTCCGCTGTTCGAGCCCGCGTTCCTCGACTCCCTGGCGGCGTTGCGCTGGAGCGTCGACATCGACGCGATGCCGGAAGGGACCGTGGCCTTCGCACCCGAGCCGATCCTGCGTGTCACCGGCCCGCTGCTCCAGGCGCAGCTCCTCGAGACCGCGCTGCTGAACCTGGTGAACTTCCAGACGTTGGTGGCGACCAAGGCCGCGCGGATCTGTGGCGCCGCGGCGGGCCGCACGGTGCTCGAGTTCGGGTTGCGGCGTGCGCAGGGCGTCGACGGCGGCATGGCCGCCAGCCGTGCGGCCTACATCGGCGGTTGTCACGCCACCAGCAACGTGCTGGCCGGCCAGCGCTTCGGGATCCCGACCCGCGGCACGCACGCGCACAGCTGGGTCATGTCGTTCGACGACGAGGACGACGCGTTCCGCGCCTGGGCCGACGCGATGCCCGGCAACAGCATCCTGCTCGTCGATACCTACGACTCGCTCGACGGCGTGCGCCGCGCCGCCGAGATCGGCCGGGCGATGCGCGCGCGCGGTCAGCAGCTCGGAGGCATCCGGCTCGACTCCGGTGATCTCGCCTACCTCAGCATCGAGGCGCGCAAGCTGCTCGACGAAGCCGGCCTCCCCGACGCGAAGATCGTCGCCTCGTCGGATCTCGACGAGCACGTGATCCTGAGTCTCGAGCAACAAGGGGCCAGGATCGACGTCTGGGGCGTCGGGACGCGGCTCGTGACGGCCTGGGATCAGCCCGCACTCGGGGGTGTCTACAAGCTCGCCGCGGTCGAACGCGAGGGCGGGTGGCGACGGGTGATCAAGGTGTCCGACAGCTCCGCGAAGAGCACCACGCCGGGACTGCTGGGGGTGCGACGCTTCCGGGGCCCGCAGGGCTTCGTCGCCGATGCGATCTACGACGTCGAAGACGGGATCGGCGATCCGCTCGTCATCGTCGATCCCGCCGACGCCACGCGGCGCAAGCGCGTGGCCTCGGATCTCGAGGCGCAGGAGCTGCTGGTTCCCGCCGTCCGAGCCGGCAAGGTCGTCGCCGAGGAGCCGCCGCTCGCGGCGATTCGCGCGCGCGCGGCGGAGCAACTCGAGGCGCTGCACCCGGCGATCCGCCGGCTGCTGAATCCGCACCCGTATCCCGCCGGTCTCGAGCTCGGTCTCCACGAGCGGAAACACCAGATGATCCTCGACGTCCGGAACTCCCTGGCATGAGGACGGCGAAGAAGGCGCTGCTCCTCGTCGACATCCAGAACGATTTCATGCCCGGGGGTCCGCTGGCGGTCCCGGACGGAGATCGCGTCGTGCCGGTGGCGAACGACCTCATCCGGAGCGGCGCCTTCGACGTCATCGTGGCCACGCAGGACTGGCACCCGCCGGACCACGGCTCGTTCGCGTCGCAGCACCCGGGACGGAAGCCCGGAGACGAGATCGAGCTGCATGGCCTCGTGCAGACGCTGTGGCCCGATCACTGCGTCCAGGAAACGCGCGGCGCGGAGTTCCATCCGGACCTCGCCGCGGACCGGATCGATCGGGTGTTTCGCAAGGGAACCGATCGCGAGGTCGACAGCTATTCCGGGTTCTTCGACAACGGAAAGCGTCATGCCACGGGCCTCGGCGATGAGCTCGCTGCGCGCGGGGTCGGCGAGGTTCACATCGTCGGTCTCGCCATGGATGTGTGCGTGCGGGCGACCGCACTCGACGCCGCGGCGCTCGGCTACGACACCCGTGTGCACCGGGCGGGAGTCCGCGCGGTCAACCTGCACGAGGGAGACGAGCAGCGCACGGGGGACGAGCTGCGCCGCGCCGGCGTGCAGATCGTCTGAGGAGCAGCGGCCTTGCGTCCGCTGCGAGCGCGCGGCTCAGCGACGGTCCGCGAGCGCGCGGGCCGCCACCAGCACGAGGGCGCACATCGCGACTTCGGCCGCGATGAACGTCGCCGCGAAGTCGGCCCCGTGCAGCACGGTCGCCAGCGTCCGCAGGACGGCCGCGCCGCCGACCATCGCCGCCGGCACGAGCAGCAGCCGGCTCCGACCGGGCTGGCTCCCGACGAGGAGGGCGCCGCCGCCGGTCAGGAAGAAGGCGCCGAGATCCCCGATCTGGGTGCTGCGCGCAAGTCCGTCGAGCAGCGGCATGCCGAGCCCTGCCGCGGCGCGCTCCGGCGCGAGGATCCAGAGAAGCCCTTGCAGCGTGAAGAGTACGCCGAGAATCCGGGTGAGCGTCCGGAGCAGTCGCTGCATGTCGTCCCTTCGAGATCGGGTTTCGGCGCGCGTCAGGCCGACCGCAGCTCTTCCAGCTCGCTCTCGGACGTCTCCCAGGTCTCCATCAACTCGCGCACGCGGGTCGTCAGTTGCCGGTGTTCGGCCTCGAGGGCGGCGCGTTCGTCGGCGGGCGTGCGCTCGAAGAACGTCGCATCGCAGAACTGCTGATTGAGCGCCTCGACGCGGGCCTCGGCGGCCTGGAGCTCCTCGGTGATCTGTTCGAGGCGCGCTTCGAGCTGCTTGCGCGCGCGGTCCGGATTGCCGGTCCGGGCGGACTTGCCCTCGGGCCGCGGCGGTTTCGTCTCGCCCTTCTCGGCGCGCGCCCGGCGCAGCACCGCCTGCGCGTCGAGATGGTCGTCGCCGCAGCGCTCGATGTACTCGTCGTACGTGCCCGGGAAGTCGTTGATGCCGTCCCGCGTGATCTCGATGACGCGGGTCGCCAGCTCGCCGACGAACCAGCGATCGTGCGACACGAAGAGCAGCGTGCCGTCGAACGCCTTCAGCGCCTCGACCAGCGCCTCGATGGATTCGAGGTCGAGATGGTTGGTCGGCTCGTCCAGCACCAGCACGTTGGGCTTCTCGACGGACTGCTGGGCGAAGATCAGCCGCGCGGCTTCTCCGCCGGAAAGCGCTTCGAGCCGCTTCTCGGCGTCGTCGCCGGAGAACAGCACCGCGGCGAGGTTGCCGCGCACGAACCCGATCGACTCGCCAGGACAGAGATTGGAGAGCCACGACTCGACGGTCTGTCCGGAGCGCCCGATCTGCGCCTTGTGATCCTGCGCGACGTAGCCCGGATGCGTCTCGTAGCCCCACTCGATGCTGCCGTGATCCGCCGGCACTTCTCCCATGGCGATCTTCAGCAGCGTCGATTTGCCGATCCCGTTCGGGCCGATGATCGCGACGCGCTCGCCGCGCATCACCGTCAGCGAGACGTCCGCGAGCACCCGGTTGTCGGCGTAGGACTTGCCGATGCCGTCCAGCTCGAGCACCTGTCGCCCGCTCGGCCGCCGCTGCTGGAAGCGGAAGCGCGGATAGCGGCGCGAGCTCTGCGGCAGCGTCTCGATCTCGATGCGATCGATCGCCTTCAGCTTGCTCTGCGCCTGGCGCGCCTTCGAGGCCTTGGCCCGAAAGCGTTCGACGAAGGCCTTGTGATCGGCGATCTGGGCCTCGCGCTTCTCGATCTCGCGCTCGCGGCGCTCGCGTTCCTCGCGCTTCGCGCGGATGAAATCCTGGTAGTTGCCCGGATAGGCCTTCACGGTCGCGTAGTCGACGTCGACGATCGTCGTCGCGACGTTGTCGAGGAAGCGATGGTCGTGCGACACCATCAGCGCGATGCCCGGGAACGCCTCGAGGAACTTCTCGAGCCAGCGGATCGACAGGATGTCGAGGTGGTTCGTCGGCTCGTCGAGCAGCAGGGCGTCGGGTTCGGACGCGAGCACCTGCGCGAGCAGCACGCGCAGCTTGAACCCGCCCGACAGCGTCGAGAGCGGCTGCGTGTGCAGCTCCGTCGCGATCCCGAGGCCCTCCAGGATCTCCCCGGCGCGCGCCTCGAGCGTGTAGCCGTCTCCCCGCAGGATCACGTCCTCGAGCTCCGCGTAGCGGTCGGCGTCGAAGTGGTCCTCGGCGCGCGCGAGGATCCGTTCCTTCTCGGCCATCGCGTCCCACAGCGGCCGGTTGCCCATCATCACGACGTCGAGGATCCGGTCGCGTTCGTACTGGAAGTGGTCCTGGCGCAGGACGCCGAGCCGCGCGCGCTTCGCGATCGAGATCTCACCGGCGCTGGCCGTCTCCTCGCCGGTGAGGATCCGCAGCAGCGTGGACTTGCCGCAGCCGTTGGCGCCGACGATGCCGTAGCGTTCGCCGGGATTGAATTGCAGCGAGACGCCCTCGAAGAGCAGCTGGTCGCCATAGGATTTCTCGAGATTGGACAGCGAGATCATGGGCTGCGGAAGCTAGCGTCCCGTCCCGGATGTTTCCCCGCGTTCGACGGCCCTTCCCGCGGGGCCATTCCTGGCAGGAGCCCCATGCGTTGCGTACGCTGGCCGCCGTTCCCACCCCCCGCGCCACGCGCCCGGGCGCATCCGACGGCGACAGCAGTGACATTCCCGCGCGACGGCCCGGCCGGCGCGCCAAGCCGGCCCTACGCGAACGCGGAACGATGAACACCAACCAGGCGGCTCAGCGCGTGCGCTCCCCCGTTGCCCGGCCCGGCCGGGGCTCGTCGCCGTCCTCTCCGCGGCGCCGTCGGCGACGACCGTTGGGCCCGAGGCTGTGGCGCTCGGTCCTTCGCGAACTGGTATTCCCGACGCTGTTCGCGCTCGCCGGGGTCACCTTCCTGGTGCTGGCCGCCGACTTGATCGGGTACTCGGACCTGGTCGTCAACCGCGGCTTCGGAGCCGCGGAGGTCGCGTGGGTCGCGCTCTTCCGGTCGGTGCCGATGCTCGGCCGCGCGATTCCCTTCGCCGTCCTGATCGGCGCGCTGGTCGCGCTCGGCCGCCTCGGTGCGGATCGCGAGATCATCGCGCTCGAAGCGAGCGGCATCTCGGCGCGCGCACTCGTCTGGCCGGTGGCGGCGTTCTCGCTGGGCTTCGCCGCGGTCGGCGTGGCGCTCGCGATGGCGGTGATCCCGTGGTCCCATCGAAGTCTCGACGAAGCGTTGCGCGGTGCCGGCCAGGGCGAGTCCGGGACGGTCCTGCGCAGCGGCCAGGTGCAGCGGTTCGGCGATTGGCGGCTGGTCGCGCGGGAGGTCTCGCCGCGCGGGGACCAGCTGCGCGCCGTCGCGGTCCGCGCGCCGAGCGTCGGGGGCACCGTGTTCGCGGAGCGCGCCGCGTTGATCCGGGAGCCGGACGGCGCGCGCGTCCTCGCGATCGAGAGCGGTGTGGTGATGACGACCGTGGGCGGCGAGCCGACCCAGGTGCGCTTCGAACGCATGCGTCAGGTGCTGCCCGAATCGTCGCAGAAGCGCGATTCGCTCGAGACCTGGAGTGCCTCCGCGACCGCGCAGGAACTCCAGGCGGCGATCGAGACCGACGGAGTACCGACCCGCCGCCGCGAGGCGCAGCAGGAATGGCATCAGCGCATCGCCCTGCCGGTCGGGACGGTCGTGTTCGCGCTGCTGGGCGTCGCGCTCTCGCTCGCCCGGACGCGACCGTCGCGCTCGAGCGGTGCGATGCTCGGCATCGGCGCGGCGGTCGTGTACTACGGCCTGCTCCAGCTCGGCAACGGCCTGGCACGCACCGCCACGTTCTCGATTCCGGTCGCCGTGTGGCTCCCGAATCTCGTGCTCGGCTTCGTCGCGGCCATCCTGCTCGCGACGCTGTACGTGCGACGCGGCGCGTCTCCGCGCCAGCGCGGGCAGGGTCCCAGCGCGCTCGCGCAGCCGGCGCGCACGCGACGCCTCCGCATCCGCTCGTTCGTGCTGGATCGCTATCTGTTGAAGACCTTCGGGGAGCTGCTGCTGCTGTGCCTCGTGGCCCTGCTGGCGGCCTACTTCGTGATCGATCTGCTCGACAACCTCAAGTGGTTCACCAAGTACGGTTCGACCCCGTACGAGGTCCTGCGATTCTACGGAGCGCGGCTCCCGCTGCTCGCCTCTCGCGTGATCCCGATGGCGTTGCTCGTGGCCTCGGCGTTGACGCTCAGCCTGCTCGGCGCGACCGGCGAACTCGTGGGGATGCGCTCCTGTGGCGTGCCGACCTCGCGGATCGTCGCGCCGGTGCTGATGGCGTGTATCGTCGCCGCCGTGGCGTATCACCCGCTGGCCAACGACCTCGTGCCCCGGGCGAACGCGCGTGCCAGCGAGATCAAGCAGACGGAGATCAAGGACAAAGGATCCGTCCAGGTGTCCGTGTGGTCGCTGTCCGGCGATCGCCTGCTCGAGGCCGAGCGCCTCGACCCGATGGCTGGGACCGCGACGGCCGTCGTGCTCTACGAACTCGGTCCCGACGGCCTGCCGCGCTTTCGCACCCAGGCGCCCCGCGCACTGCACGTCGGCGACGGCCACTGGAGCCTCGTCGATCCGGCGCGCTACGAACTCGATGGCGAGGGCATCCGCGCGGTCCGCGCGGAGCCGATCGCGCAGCTCGGCGAGGCATCGGTCGTCGAGGTAGAAGGCGAGCATCTTTCGATCGCCGACCTGCGGCGGGAGATCCGGGTGCTCGCGGAGCGGGGACTCGATCCGACTGCGTTCCGGGTCGATCTCGCGCTGAAGCTCGCGTCTCCGCTCGCGTGCCTGCTGCTGCCGGCGCTGGCGCTGCTCTTCGCCGCCGGTGGCCCCCCGTTTCCGACGCCCGTACACACGCTCGTGGCGAGCGCTGTCGCCGGTGGCGGATGGGTGTTGCTGGCGGCAGTCGGCGCTTCCCTCGGCTACGGAGGCGTCGTTTCGCCATGGCTGGCTGGCTTCGGGCCGGTCGGGGTGCTGGGAGCCGCAGCGGCGGTCCTGGCGACGCGCGTGCGCGGCTTCGGGCGCGGCGCATGAGACGAGCCGCCGACCGAGACCGGGCGCGCGATTACCTTGACAGTCGGGAAGTCGACCCGGATGCTCCTGGCATGGACGCGTCGCGGCGCGATTCGGGAGATGGGGATCTGCGAGGCAGTTCGGTTCTCGCCATACTCTCCGCAGGCTTCGCCTGCCGCGCTCTGGAAGGGGAGGGCAGCCGTGCGTGAGCCCGCTGTCTCCGAGGCGACCAGCCGATTCCCGCGACTCGGCCAGGCGCCCCGCGTCTGGCTGTTGATGGGGCACCGCGCCGGCGACAATTCCCAGGTGCAAGCCCTCGGCGAGTCGCTCGGGTGGCCGTTCGAGATCAAACGTTTCGTGTACCAACCCTGGGAGTGGGCGGTGAATCTCCCGTTCACGTCGACGCTGGCCGGTGTCGTCAAGGAGCGCTCCGCCCGTTTGACTCCTCCGTGGCCGGATCTCGTGCTCTCCGCCGGTCGTCGCAACGAGCCGATCGCGCGCTGGATCCGGCGCCAGGCCGGAGACTCCGTTCGCCTCGTCCACGTGGGGCGTCCCTGGGCCGCGATCGAGCGCTGGGACCTGGTGGTGACGACGCGCCAGTATCGGCTGCCTCACCTCCCGAACGTGCTGCACAACGAGACGCCCCTGCACCGCGTCACCGCGGAGCGCCTCGCGGAGGCCGCCGCGCTGTGGGAACCGCGTCTGGCGCACCTGCCGCGCCCCTGGATCGCCGTGCTGGCCGGCGGCCCGAGCGGTCCCTATCCGTTCGACGCCCGCTCCGGGGCACGTCTCGCGCGCGATGCCAGCGCGCTTGCGTCGCGCCTCGGCGGATCGCTGCTCATCACGACCAGCGCCCGCACGCCCGCGCCCGCCGTCGCGGCCCTGTGCCATGACGTATCGGTGCCGTCGTTCGTCTATCGCTGGCGGCCCGAGGACGCCGAGAACCCGTATTTCGCGTTCCTCTCGCTCGCCGAACAGCTGGTCGTCACCGGCGACAGCGTGTCGATGATGACCGAGGCCTGCTCTACGCGGAAGCCGGTCTTCCTGTTCGACACGGGAGAGGGTCGGTTCGCGATGCGAGATCACGAGGAGGCCGGCCCTCCCTGGTGGGAGTGCCTCGATCGCGCGCACCTGCGCGCCGTGATCTACCGGATCGGCATGCTCTACGGGCCGACGCGCTGGACGCGCGACATCCGACTCGTGCAGAAGCTGCTGGTCGACTCCGGACGCGCTGCGTGGCTGGGGGACGGCGCCCCGGTCGCCACACCACCGCCGCTGCGGGATGTCGAGCGCGCCGCAGCCCGCGTGCGCGCGCTGTTCGAACCCGTCGTGCTGCCGCCTCCGCCCGCCTCGATGCCCTGATCCGCGCTCGTCAGGCAGCGCTGCGGGCGAGCACCTCGAAGGCGTCGTGGCGGACGTGGTTCCGATGCATCTCGCGCCGCAGCAGCTCTTCGCCGACGATGCCGCGCTCCAGGCACTCGCGCAGCAGCCCGAAGAAGAAGCGCTCCTGGTTGGCGTCCGGGTGCCGCACGTAGCGGCCGAGGAAGGCGTAGTCGCCGAACCATTCGCGGCGCTTGCGCATCAGCCAGGCGACGCCGGGAACCCCGGAGAATTTCTCGCCGGGCACGAAGTCCACCGGCAACCCTGTCTTCCAGGGCTGTGTCCAGCGCCGCGTGTTGTGCAGCAGCCTGGTGTCGGCCGTCAAGCGATCGAAATCGTTCCACTCGTCCTCGAAGGCACCGATCGTCGCGGGGTCCTCGAGGCGCAGGCAGATCCAATCGGCGTAGTCCCGCGCGCCGGTGAACAGGGCCTCGAACCCCTCGCGGCAGCGCCAGTGGCTGAGCTTGGCGCAGTCGAGCAGCATCACGCTCGACGCGAAGCAGCTCTTCTTCTTCCAGCCGGAGCGCCGCCGGCACAGGATCGCCTTGCCGCCCATGTCGCGGGACAGCAGCTCGAAGACGTCCGACACCGCGAAGATGTCCGGATCGATGACGAGCGCCCGGCCCTGGTACCCCATCAGCTCGGGTGGTAGGAAACGCAGCGGCGTGAAGGACTGGAGATCGTCGTTCTTCCACTCGCGCCACGCGCCATCGCGCAGATAGCGTCGACCCTCGTGGTGCAAGAAGAAGGGCTGCTCCTCGCGGCGGATGATCCGGACGTCGAACTCGTCGGGATGGGCCGAGTTGCGCTTCATCGAGTACTCGGACACCAGTGCGCCGACGATCTGGCGATCATTGGTGTGGATGAACACGGTCGGCTTCACGTATCGGCTCCTTTCGTCTGCGTGCCGTAGCCGAAGACCGGCGAGAGCTTCTCCTGGACGAGCGCGTCGATGCGCGCCACCTGTTCGTCGTCGAAGTAGTCGCGATAGCCGCCGACCTTGGCGCGACGGACCTTGTAGGAGTCCGGGTTGTCCCGATCACGAGCCTGCATGCGACCACCGGCCAGCCAGAACTTCCGCTGCGCCTCGAGCTTTCGCATGTTCTCGATCGACGCATACTCGACGGCGCCTCGGATCGCGGTCTCGTCGGCGGGCGCGCCCAGGAACTCGGCGATCCGGGCCAGCTCGCCGGCCGTGTCCGCTCGCAGGTCCTCGTAGCGGACGACCATCATCGCGGGGATCCGATCGATCTCGCTCGCCCAGCCGTTCATCCAGTCGATGATCTTGGCGATGCCGGAGGCCGGCCGCATCACGAAGTCGTAGATCGGGACATCGGATCCGTCTTCCGGATAGTCGTTGAGCGCCTTCTTCTGGGGCCGCATCCGGAACTTCCACTGGAAGTACTGCGAGACCGCGACGTCCTGCGGGTTGCGGACCAGCAGGACCACCCGCTTGCCGCGGAACGCGCTCTTGTCGCGCTGGCCGGTGTAGTCCTGGATGTAGTTGTCGTGGGTGAAGAAGATCTTCGGGACGCGGCGGTCGCGCGAGTGGAAGTTGTCGAAACCGAGCAGGACTTCCGGGAGCCCGTACAGCAGCTGGTAGAGGCGGGAGATCAGCATCCGCACCCACGTCCGCCCGGCCTTGCCGTACGAGACGACGACGATGTCGGCCAGCTCGAGCTTGCGAACCTGCTCCCAACCGCGCAGCCGGCGCTCGAGCGCGCGGCGGCGTTCGGCCGGCAGCGGTTTCGCGATCGCCAGCAGCGCGTAGCGGCGCGACTTCGCGGCGGCGTTGCGCAGGGAACTCCAGATCAGTCGGACCATCGGCACGGATTCCTGTCGAGGGGCGTCGTCGAACGGCGCGACCGGGGGGGTGCGCGGAGGGTCCGCGCAGGGTGCGCCGAGAGACGGCGCCGAAAGTATCACTTCGCGGGCGCGGTCGCCCCGGTTCCGACACCCGCGGGGAGCTGAAACAGCGCGCGGACTCGGGCGACCACGGCGTCGAGATCGTCCTCGGGCGGAGCGGTGGGGACACGCCACGGGCTTCCGAGCTCGACCGCGAGGGATTGGTCGAGCAACCGCCGGGCCACCGCGTCGAGGTCGCGAGAGCGCGTCAGCCGGCGGAGCCAGGTCCGCTTCGGGGGCAGACGCGCGATCGCGAGCGGTCGGCCGAGGCGCGCGACCTCGACCATCATCGTGACGCTGTCCGAGGTCACCGCGAAGCGGTCCGCCAGGCCGAGCAGGGCGAGGTACGGGTTGTGCGGGTCGTTCGCGCGCCACCGGTAGAGGGGTGTGTCCACAGGCAGGGCGCCTGCGAGCGCGTCTACCACTGGCGCGGGCGTTCGGCGACTCGCGCAGACGTAGAGAGACCCCCCCGCCGCGGCGGCGTCTCGCGCGGCAGTCGTCGCGATGCGGTGCGCCGCGTCGGCATCGAAACGCACCGCCTTCGTCGGGCCTCCCACGAGCAGCGCGAGCAGCGGTCGTCGCATCTCGGCGAGGCGCGCGTCCCACGCGGCCGCCGCTGCCGCCACCGCTGCGGTCTCGATCCGCATCAGCGGCAGCCGGATGCTCACGACGTTCGCTCGCCGGCGGAGCCGGTACTGGGCGCTGGCCACGATGAGATCGAAGCAGTGCGCGCGTTGGCGCGGCTTGCCGATCAGCACGAGCTTCGTCGCACCGAGTGCTTCGCGCTGGATCCACAAGGCAACCGACGAGAGGCGCCGCCCGACGGTGATCAGCAGCTCCGGCCACGGGGGTTCGAGTCGATCCGAGCGCGCCGCGTCCACGTGTGCCAGCGATGGCCGCACGCGCGGTTTGCGCTGCAGCCATTCCGGCTTCACGAGCGCCGTTCGAGTCTCGCACGGCCAGCCGAGTGCGTCGGCGAGGACGCGGATCTGTGCGTTGTCGCCGGGCTTGTCGCCGAGCAGCAACCAGGTGCTAGGAGCGCGGCCAAGCGATGCATCGGCGGCCAACGGGGATCCGGCGGACATCGTCGGGACGGAAGCACACGCCCGACAGCCACTCAAGCGCGACCCGCGGGGCGAGGCCCGGTTTCGGGCGCCGGGCCGGGTCGTTACCCTCGTTCGCGGGGTTCCCAGCTCCGAGGAGGCGAAATGGCCGAATCCAAGCCGCGCGTCTTCATCCACACCAACGAGCGACAGTGGCTCGGCGCGCTGGTGTCGCGCTACTCGCTGACGCGCAACAGCGCCCACGCCGACCGCTTCGACGTCGAGATCCTGTCCAGCGCAGACCATCCGTTCCTGCGCGCTCGCGAGGGGCAGGTCTATCTGCGCGATGGCGAGCGCGTGACCTGGCGCTACGACAACCTGCAGTCGTTCACGCCGTTGCGCTTCATGCCCCCCGAAAAGATGGGGTACCAGGGCCGGGCGCTCGTCATCGACCCCGACGTCTTCGCGGTCGGCGATGTCTGGGGGCTGCTCTCTCGAGACCTCGAGGGCAAGGCGCTCTGGTGCCGTCCTCGCAGCGGCAGCAAGGGTCTGGCGGGGGGACTCGCCAGCAGCGTGATGCTGCTCGATTGCTCGAAGCTCTCGCACTGGCGCTGCGAGCAGCAGTTCGGTGAGCTGTTCGCCTTCGAACGCGACTACATGAATTGGATCCTGCTCCAGTACGAACCGCGCGAGACGATCGGACGCTTCGAGGACGAGTGGAACGACTTCGATCGCCTGACGCCGCAGACGAAGCTGATCCACAACACCAAGCGCCAGACGCAGCCCTGGAAGACCGGCCTGCCCGTGGATTTCACGCCGGCACGGAAGCGCGTGAAGCCGCTCGATCCCGCGACGTGGCTGCGCCCGCTCACGCGCAAGCGCGCGCTCGAGCGCTACCAGCCGCATCCGGATCCGAACCAGGAGCACTTCTTCTTCGGCCTGCTGCGCGAGTGCATCGACAGCGGCATCGTGAGCGAGGATCTGATCCGCGAGGAGATGCGGCAGGACCACGTCCGCCACGACGCCTTCGAGGTGCTCGAACGCACGCCGAAGCTGGCGGGTCGCGCGGCTGCCTGAGCGCCCGTGTCGTTTCGCGCGGGGCAGCGCTTGCGCGGTCGCGATCCGGGAGGGGAGCGGCTACCTTGCCGCGTGTTCCCCCGCCAACCCTGCGCCCCCGGTTGATCGCCCATGCGCGTGATCGTCTCCTACGCCCGCGCCTACCCGTGGCAGAGCCTCGTCGTCCTGATCGCGCTGGTGGTTGCGGGCACGGTCGAGGGCGCCAGCATGACGGCGCTGATCCCGGCGATCGGCGCGTGGCTCGAGCTCGAGGGCGGCTCCGACGCGACGGGCGGCGCGCTCGGCCGCGCCGTCCTGGCGTTCTTCGCGCGGATCGGACTGCGCCAGCCCAGCATGGGGCAGCTGCTGCTCGTGGCCGTCGGCGGCATGGCGGCGCGCAGTCTGCTGGTGCTGGTGGCCAAGCGGCGCGTCGGATACACGGTGGCGCACGTCGCGACGGACCTCCGCCTCGCACTGCTCCAAGCGTTGCTGAAGGCGCGCTGGGAGTATTTCCTGCGCCAGCCGGTGGGGAAGCTGGCGAATGCGATGGCCACCGAGGTGGACCGATCGTCGAAGGCGTACCTGCACGGAGCCAACCTCGTCGCGTCGGGGGTGCAGCTCGTGGCCTACACCGTCGTCGCGCTGCTGGTGCAGTGGCAGGCGACGCTCACCTACGTCGTCGTGGCTGGCGCCATCATCGTCCCGCTCCATCGTTTCGTCCGGGTCGCGGGGCGCGCGGGCCGCAAGATCACCAAGCTGAATACCAGCATGCTGTCCTCGATGACGGACTCGCTGCAGTCCGTGAAGCCGCTGAAGGCGATGGCGCGACAGGATCTCGCCGGCGCCGTGCTCGGCGACCAGGCGCGTGCGATGAACAACGCGCTGCGCCGGGAAGTGACGAGCAAGGAGGCGATGAAGGCGACCCAGGAGCTGACGCAGATCGGCGTGCTCGTGGGCGTTGCGTGGGCCGGCAGGCAGGTGTTCGCCTTGTCGCCGGCAGAAGTCCTGGTCATGCTGATCCTGTTGGCGCGGATGCTGAACGGCGTCGGAAAGGTCCAGGCGGCCTGGCAGGATGTGGCCGTCTGCGAGAGCGCGTACTGGTCGCTGCGCGGGACGATTGCCGACGCCGAGCGACATGTGGAGGAGCTTTCCGGACGCGTCCCGCCGCGCTTCGAGCGCGAGATCCGTTTCGAAGCCGTGCACTTCGGCTACGACGAACGGCCCGTCCTGCGCGCTCTCTCGCTGGGGATTCCAGCGGGATCCTTCACGACGCTGGTGGGCCCCTCCGGGTCGGGGAAGACCACGATCGTCGATCTGATCACTGGCCTCGTGCGGCCCCAGGGGGGGCGTGTCTGGATCGACGACAAACCCCTCGACGAGCTGGACATGGTCGCCTGGCGACACAGTATCGGGTATGTCCCCCAGGAGAACGTGCTGCTCCACGACTCGGTGCTCGCCAACGTGACGCTCGGCGACCCCGAGCTGACGCGCGCGGATGTCGAGCGCGCGCTGCGCGCGGCGGGAGCCTGGGACTTCGTGGCCGCCCTGCCGCAACGGATGGACGACTCGGTCGGAGAACGCGGCAGCGCGCTCTCGGGCGGACAGCGCCAGCGGATCCTCGTGGCGCGTGCGCTGGTACACCGCCCGCGACTGCTGATTCTCGACGAAGCGACGAGTGCGCTCGATCCTGCGACGGCTGCAGCGCTCGCCGACACGCTGCGGCAGCTGCGCGGCCAGGTCACGATCCTGGCGGTGACGCACCAGACGGATCTCGTCGGCGCGGCCGACCGGGTCTACCGACTCGAGAAGGGGCAGGCGATCGAGATCGAACCGGACGCCGACTCGGATGCGCCGGCAGGCGGCCCGGCCGCGGCGACTTGACGCCTCTCGTTCAGGTCGGCGTTTCGATGTTGATGGTCAGCGTGCGGCGGAGGATGTCGCGGTCGGGCGCCGTCATCGGGCGCACGGAGTGCCAGGAATTGAACGTCTTGACGAAGACGACTGCCTGGTTCGGCTCGAACGGAAAGGTGTCGAGCACCTCGACTTCGTCGAACGAGAGCTGACGATTCAGGCGATTGAAGATCCGAGCGGGGTCCTTCGGTCGGTTGATGTCGGTGCCGCCGCCCCAGGACGGGTCCCATTCGCCTTCGCGCAGCATCGAGACGACCAATGTCACGATCTTCGAGACGCCGTCGCTGTGCGGGAGTACGTGTCCGCCGCGCGCGGGCAGCATCGAGAATTCGAAGCGCGAGCGCAGCTCGAGTGAATCCGTGCGAGAGCCTCCGCGGACGGCATCGGCGATGCGCTTGCCGATGCGCTTGCCTGGGGACGAGGCCAGGTCGAAGCCCAGATCGACGCCGCGCTCGCGCAACGCGGCCAGCACGCCGGCGATGAACTCCCGGCTCTTGATGTACGCGTGGAACTCCCGCCACAGCGGGTGCGAGCGCACCAGCGTCCGGAACTGCTCCGCGCCGAACTTCTCGCTGAGCGAGAGCTTGTCGCCGACCTTGGCGAGCGACGCGAACTGCGCGCTGGGAGGAAACGCGTCGACGAGCTCTCGGTACAGGCGCTCGTCCATCAGCGGACGCGCGAGGCCGATCGGGAAGGGCTCGTAGCGCAGCGCGAGGCCGTCGTAGCGGAAGAAGGCGCGGGTCATGCCGGCTTCCGGAACACCACCTGGCGTCGCTGCCCGCGGCGCGTCTCTCCGAGATCCACGACCTCGTCGACTGCGAAGCTGCCGATGCGCTGGATCTGCTCCATCAGCACATCCGCGTTCTTCCAGTGCGTCGCCTCGAAGTCCCCGGGCACGTGGCCTTCGCCGAAGCCGAGCTCGAACTCGGCGAGCAGGATGCCGCCCGGCCGGAGTACGCGCTGCGTCTCGCCGATCATGCGTTCGAGATCGAAGACGTGGTCGAGGGCGTTCGTGAAGACGGCGTCGACCGAACCGTCGGGGAAGACGAGGGCGTGGAAGTCGCCGGGGAGCACGTAGGGATTCTCGTCCCCGGGGTTGAGGTCGATGCCCACTGCGAAATGCCCGAGGCGATGCAGCGCGCGGACCTCGGTGCCGAGGCGCGCCCCGAGGCACAGCACACTGTGCATCTCGGCGAGCGGGCGACAGGCCGTGAAGCGCGCGAGGAACTGGTCGAAGTCGCGCTGTTCCGTCTCCCGCAGCCGCTCGGCGACGCCGGCGAGCTTGCTGGCCTGATGCTGCACATACTCGTCGTAGGACTCGTAGCGGCGGCGGGCGAAATCGCCGTCCTTCGCCCAGCGCTCCGACGCGAAGCGAGCGGCCTTGCCCGCCCGCTTGTCGGTCCGTTTGCGCTCGCGGGCGCTCGGTCCCAGCCCATAGCGCAGGATGTTGCGAACGCGTTTCACGAGACCCATTCGGTCCTCCCTGCAGGCGCGGCGAGCATCCGTGATTCGAGTAGCGGGAGGCCGGTCCGATCGGCCACGACCGGCTCGGTCGTCCACAGATCCCCGCGGCTGTGGGCGATCCGCGAGAGCACGAGGACGTCGGTATCGCCGTGGCGACTCCGGGTCATGCCGCGTTCCTCGATCTCGGGGTTCACGCCATAGGCATGCGTCAGCTCGAAGCTGAAGCCCGCCATCACCACGCGGTCCGCTGCGCCCTCGGCCAACGCCAGAGCGACGGCGAACAGGCCCGTCGAGGGCTGCTTGTGACGGGTCTGTTCGATGACGGCGGGATCCTGGTCGCAGAGCGCGTGGACGAGTGCGTGCCAGGCTGCGAGCGGACGCGCCTCGCAGCGCTCCCACGCGTAGCCGGCGCGACGGAGCTGCTGACGGACGTGTACGGGGTGCGAGCGAAGATCCGCGAGCTGGCGCACGAGCCGCTTCGGGAAACGGCCCTTCGGCACTCTGCGCGGAAGGATGTGGAGCGTCCGGGTTCGCAGGCCGCGGAGCGCTGCGAGGCTCTGGCGGCCCGACGCGATCCCCGAGCCGAGGATCGCGGACATCACGGTGAAGCTCGGGGTCGGCAGTCCATAGCGGGCGGCGGAGTGTCCGGAGGCGTTCGCGCAGGCGACTTCGTCGACCGAGTCGAGGCGCGGGAGCATCGGCTCGGGCTTGGACCCGAGCACGAGCAGCGTCCTCATCGGGGTTCCTGCCGCCGTGCTGCCACGACGGCGCCGGCGTGCAGGTAGAATTCCTGAGGGAAATCCGCCAGCACCAGTTCCGGCTCGAGTCCGTAGCGCGGAAGATCGGCGATGCGTCCCTGGAAGTAGTCGCGCGCGACGATGTAGCGACGCGACGGACCGGCTTCGTTGAGCTCGCGGAACGGCTCGATCATCAACGTGTGACGGCGCGCGACTCGCGCGATCTCCGCGAGCGCGCGCTCGCGCACTCGCTCCATCTGCTCGAGTGCGAGGATCGTGACGACGAGGTCTACGCTGCGATCGGCCAGCGGGAGCTGCGCGGCGTTGCCTTGGACGAAGCGCACGCGCTGGAACGCGCCGACATCGAGCAGCGGTAGCGGCGCGAAGGCCTGCATCGGCTTCGGTAGCTCGGGGGCGCGCTGGAGCTGGGTCGCCGCCCGCGCGCCTTCGCGTGTGAGCTCGACGCCGGTGAACGAGACGTCGGGGAAGCGGCCGGCCAGCAGCATCAGGTTGACGCCGTTCCCGCAGCCGACCTCGAGGACGCTCCGGGGCGCCAGCCGCTCGAGCAGCTTTACCAGCAGCAGCTGACGCACCCGTGTGGCGCCGACATCGCTGGCGAACCAGCAGCGGTCGCGCCACTGCCACGGGCTGGGCCGGGGAACGACCCCGCTCGCCGGGTCGTACTCGGCGAAGTCGATCCCCGCCCAGGCCTTGGAGTACTCCGCGCGCACGACCTCGTGGCTGCGCTGCCAGGCCGGGAGCTTCCCGAACAGTCGCCGGCGCCAGTAGCGCTTGCCGATCTTGCGCTCGCGCCGCGCCAATTCGCGCGTCCACTCGGCGTCCGTAGGCGCGAACCGGCGCTGGACGAACGGTTCGAAGAGCCGCGCCACCTCTTCGGGCTCGATGCCGAGCCCGCTCTCGGCGAGCGAGACGGGTTTCATCGCAACGGTCGGTAGATCACCGATTGACGGGCGTCAAGCTGCGTGTCGGGCCGGAAAAGTTGACGTGGCAACCCGGCCCCTTTCTTGACGGGGGGAGGGCGGGGCGCCTACACCTCGCGGTCATGACGGAGTCGATGGATCCGCGGGCACCCAGCGCGCGCGCCCATGCATTCTTGTGGGTCGCCGTGGCCTACCTGTCGGCGCTGGGCGTCGGGCTCGTCGCCGGCATCGCGGTGGGGGGGCGGCATCCGATCGAAGCCGCGTGGATCGCGGACCTTGCGGCGACGCTGGCGATCTTCGCGTTCAGCTTCGCGTTCGGGAACTCGAGCTTCTACGACGCGTACTGGAGCGTCGCGCCGGTGCCGATCGCGGTGTACTGGGCGTTCGCATCGGACCCGGCTGGCGGGGTCGCCGTGCCGGAGCGCCAGCTGCTGGCGCTGTCGGTGCTGCTGCTCTGGTCCGTGCGGCTGACGGCGAACTGGGCGCGGGGTTGGCAGGGGTTGTCGCACGAGGACTGGCGCTACGTGGACATCCGCGCGAAGACCGGACCGCTCTACTGGCCGGCCAGTCTCGTCGCCCTGCACGGATTCCCGACGGCGATCGTGTTCCTCGGCCTGCTGCCGCTGTGGCTGGCGCTGGCGAGCGGGTCGCGACCGCTCGGCGTCGTCGATGGACTGGCCGTTGCCATCGGCCTCGCCGGGGTCGCACTCGAACTCGTTGCGGACGAACAGCTGCGTCGCTTCCGCCGCTCGAATCCGCCGCCGGAGGCGACCTGCGAGAAGGGGCTGTGGGCGTGGTCGCGCCATCCCAACTATCTCGGCGAGATCCTGCTCTGGGTGTCGCTGGCGCTGTTCGGTCTCGCGGCTGCGGGTCTCGTCTGGTGGGCGTGGCTCGGCGTCGCCGCGATGCTCGCGATGTTCCTGCTCGTCAGCATCCCGTTGAAGGAGGCGCGAATGCTCGCGGGCCGCCCGGCGTACGCCGAGCGCCAGCGCCGCGTTTCGCTGTTGCTGCCGCGGCCGCCGCGACGGGCCTGAACGTCTCGGGTGGGGCATTGTGCCTCGCCCAGAACGATCGAGGTGCAGTCGAGAGGTTCCGGGCTCCTCGGCGTCCCTGGCACACCGTCTGCAGTCCCGTCCGGCGTGCAACCGACCACCGCCTGTCTCGACGGCAACGAAGCCACCGCCCGGATCGCGCATCGCCTCGCCGAGGTGATCGCGATCTACCCGATCACCCCCGCGTCGCCGATGGGCGAGTGGGCCGATATGTGGAGCGCGCGCCAGCAGCCGAACCTGTGGGGCACCGTGCCCGAGGTCGTCGAGATGCAGAGCGAGGCCGGCGCCGCCGGCACGCTGCACGGCGCGCTGCAGGCCGGGGCTCTCGCGACGACCTTCACGGCCTCGCAGGGGCTGCTGCTGATGCTGCCGAACCTCTTCAAGATCGCCGGCGAGCTGCTGCCGTGCGCGATCCACGTGGCGGCGCGCGCACTCGCGACCCACGCGCTGTCGATCTTCGGCGATCACAGCGACGTCATGGCGGCGCGTAGCACCGGCTTCGCGATGCTGTGCGCGTCGTCAGTGCAGGAAGCGCACGACTTCGCGCTCGTGTCGCATGCCGCGACGCTTCGCGCCCGCGTGCCGTTCCTGCACTTCTTCGACGGCTTCCGCACGTCCCACGAGGTGCAGCGGATCGCCCTGCTCGGCGACGAGGATCTGCGCGCACTGGTCGCCGACGAGGATGTCCTCGCCCACCGCGCGCGCCGGCTCACGCCCGATGCTCCGGTGCTGCGCGGCAGCGCGCAGAATCCGGACGTGTTCTTCCAGGCGCGCGAGGCGAGCAATCCCTTCTACGATGCCGTGCCCGGGATCGTCGCGGACTGCTTCGAGCAGCTCGCCGCGCGCAGCGGGCGGCGCTACGGGCTCGTCGACTATCGCGGCGCAGCGGATGCGGAGCGCGCGCTGGTGCTGATGGGGTCCGGCGCCGGCGCCGCCGGCGAGGCCGTGGACGCGCTGGTCGCGCGCGGCGAGAAGGTGGGTCTCGCGACACTGCGCCTGTTCCGCCCGTTTCCCGCCGAGGCGCTGCTGGCCGCGATCCCGGAAAGCGCCCGCGCCGTCGCCGTGCTCGATCGCTGCAAGGAGCCCGGCTCCGCGGGCGAGCCGCTGTATCAAGACGTCGTGACGACTCTCGCCGAGGCGACGGCGGCTGGGCGGCGGATGCCCCGCATCGTCGGCGGCCGCTACGGCCTCGGGTCGAAGGAGTTCACGCCGGCGATGGCGAAAGCCGTCCTCGACGAACTCGCGCAACCGGCGCCGCGCAACCGGTTCACGATCGGGATCATCGACGACGTGACGAAGACGAGCCTGCCGTGGGATCGCGAGTTCCGGACCGAAGGGGAGGGCGTGCGCGCGCTGTTCTTCGGCCTCGGCTCGGACGGCACCGTCGGCGCCGCCAGGAGCACCGTTTCGATCCTCGCCAGCGAGACGCCGTTGCACGCGCAGGGCTACTTCGTCTACGACTCGAAGAAATCCGGAGCGATCACCGTGTCGCACGTGCGCTTCGGGCCCGAGCCGATCCGCTCGACCTACCAGATCGAGCAGGCGCAGTTCCTCTCGTGTCATCACTTCGATCTGCTGTTCCAGATCGACGTGCTCGAGCGCGCTGCGCCCGGCGCGAAGGTGCTGCTGAATGCACCGATGCCGCCGGACGCGGTCTGGGACGCGCTGCCAGCCGAGGCGCAGCAGCAGATCGTCGAGCGCGGTCTCGAGCTGTGGGTCATCGACGCCGGCCGCGTGGCGCGCGAGGCCGGAATGGGCGGACGCATCAACACCGTCATGCAGCCGTGCTTCTTCGCGTTGTCGGGGGTGCTCGAGCGCGAGCACGCGCTGGCGGCGATCCGTCGCTCGATCGAAAGGGCCTACGCGAAACGCGGGCCGACGGTGGTGCAGCGCAATCTCGATGCGGTGGCGCAGGCGCTCGGCGCCCTCCACCGCGTCGAGACACCCGCCACGGTCACTTCGTCGCTGCGGCGCCGCGCTGCTGTGCCGCCGGACGCCCCCGCCTTCGTGCAGCGCGTCACCGGGATCCTGCTCGCTGGCAAGGGCGACTCGCTGCCGGTCTCGGCGCTGCCGGCGGATGGCACGTTCCCGACCGGTACGGCGCGCTACGAGAAGCGCGCGCTCGCGGCGGAGATCCCGATCTGGGACCCGAGCCTCTGCATCGACTGCGGGAAGTGCGCGCTGGTCTGCCCGCACGCCGCGATCCGCATGAAGGTCTATCCCGATGCCGCGCTCGCGGAGGCGCCAGACGGCTTCCTCGACAAACCGTTCCGTTCGCGAGAGCTGCCGGGGCATCGACTGACGATCCAGGTCGCCCCGGACGACTGCACCGGCTGCGGCGTCTGCGTCGACACCTGCCCGGCGCGCAGCAAGAGCGAGGCGAAGCACAAGGCGATCGACATGGTGCCGATCGCGCCGCACCGCGAGCGCGAGCGCGAGAATTTCGCGTTCTTCCTCGATATCCCCGAGCAGGATCCTGCAGCGCTCGATCCGGGAACGGTGAAGGCCGTCGAGACGCGGCAGCCGCTGTTCGAGTTCTCCGGCGCGTGCGCCGGTTGCGGCGAGACGCCCTACCTGAAGCTGCTGTCGCAGCTCTTCGGCGATCGCATGCTGGTGGCGAACGCCACCGGCTGCTCCTCGATCTTCGGCGGCAACCTGCCGACGACGCCGTGGACGGTCGGCCCGGACGGCCGCGGCCCCGCCTGGGCCAACTCGCTGTTCGAGGACGACGCGGAGTTCGGGCTGGGCATGCGCCTCGCGCTCGAGCGCCACACCGGCGAGGCCCGCCGGTTGCTCGAGTCCCTGGCTCCCGAGGTGGGTGCAGATCTCGCCGCGGCCCTGCTCGCCGAGACCGGCACGGACGACGCGGCGATCGCCGCCCAGCGCGAGCGCGTAGCGCAGCTGAAGCGGCGCCTGCAGCCGCTCGCGGCCGCCGGCGCGCCCGATGCGCTGCGCCTGCTGTCGATCGCCGATGCCCTCGTCCGCAAGAGCGTGTGGATCGTCGGCGGCGACGGCTGGGCCTACGACATCGGTGCGCCCGGGCTCGATCACGTGCTCGCGGGCGGCCGGGACGTGAACGTGCTGGTGCTCGATACCCAGGTCTACTCCAACACCGGTGGGCAGGCGTCGAAGGCGACGCCGCGCGGCGCCGTCGCGAAGTTCGCGGCCGGCGGCAAACAAATGCCGCGCAAGGATCTCGGCCTGATCGCCAGCGCTTACGGTCACGTGTACGTCGCGCAGGTTGCGATGGGCGCCGATGACGCACAGACGCTGAAGGCGCTGCGCGAGGCCGACGCGTGGCCGGGACCGTCGCTGGTGATCGCCTACAGCACGTGCATCGCGCACGGCATCGACATGGCGCGCTCGATGAGCCATCAGCGCGACGCCGTGCGCAGCGGCTTCTGGCCGCTGTGGCGCTACCACCCGGGAACCGAAAGCGAACACCAGCCGTTCCAGCTGGACTCGCGCAAGCCGACGATGCCGGTGCGAGGCTTCGCGGAGCAGGAGGCCCGGTTCGCGATGTTGCTGCGCAGCGCGCCGGCCGAGGCCGAGCGGCTGCTCGCGCTGGCCCAGAGCGATGCGGACGAACGCTGGCGCCACTATTCGCAGCTGGCCGGGGTGGAGCGCAGCCTGCCGCTGTCCGGTCCGGCCGCGCCGGCGACGGGAGACACCGAAAAATGACGACCGTGGACCTGCGGAGCACCTATCTCGGTCTCTCGCTGCGCACGCCGCTGGTGCCGTCGTCCTCGCCGCTGACCGGCACGCTCGATGGGCTGCGCCGGCTCGAGGATGCCGGCGCCGCGGCGGTCGTGTTGCCGTCGCTGTTCGAGGAGGAGCTCACCGAACACTCCCTCGCGGTGCACGGAGCGCTCGAGGCCGGGACCGGCGTGTTCGCCGAGGCGCTCGACTACCTGCCGGAGCTGGCGAACTACGCGACGGGCGCCGACGCGTATCTCGAGCTGGTCGCGGCGGCGCGCACGGCTCTGCAGATTCCGGTGATCGCCAGTCTCAATGGGACGACGACGGGCGGCTGGGTCGAGCACGCCCGGGCCGTCGAGCAGGCGGGCGCCGCGGCGCTGGAGCTCAACCTGTATCAGGTGGCCGCGGATCCGGAGGCGTCGGCCGCCGATGTCGAAGCGCGCGCGCTCGAGCTGATCGCTGCCGTGCGCGCGACCGTGCGCGTTCCGCTCGCGGTGAAGCTCGGGCCGTACTACACGGCGTTCGGGCACTTCGCGCGGGCGGCCGTCGCGGCCGGCGCCGACGGTCTCGTGCTCTTCAATCGCTTCTACCAACCGGATCTCGACCTCGATCGCCTCGAGGTGACGCCCCACCTCGTGCTCTCCCGCTCGGAGGAGCTGCGGCTCCCGCTGCGCTGGATCGGCATCCTGCGCCGGCGCGTGGCGGCCTCGCTGGCGGCCAGCTCGGGCGTCCACGAGGTCTCCGACGTCGTCAAGCTGCTGCTCGCCGGAGCCGACGCGACGATGCTCGCCTCGGCGCTGCTGCAGCAGGGGGCGGGGCATCTGCGGAGCCTCGAGACGGCGCTCGCGCGCTGGCTCGAGGAGCGCGAGTACGAGTCCGTCGAGCAGATGAAGGGGAGCCTGTCGCAGGCGGCAGTGCCGAACCCCGACAGCTTCGAGCGCGCCAACTATCGGCGCACGCTGCGCAGCTGGTCGAGCGACTTCCACAGCTGACGCGGGCTCGCCGCGATCTCGTGGCGCCTGCCGGCGGATCGGATCCGGTCAGGCGGTGATCTGCACGACACCGCTCCACAGCAGCGAGCCGAGCACCAGCGCGAGGGCGATCCGATACCAGCCGAACGGCGCCAGCCCGTGGCGACCGAGGAAGCTCACCAGCCAGCGCACGGCAAGCGCGGCGGACACCGCGGCGACGGCGAAGCCGATCAGGACCGGCGCCGCGCCGAGCGTCTCGAACACGTTCGGGCCGTCGCCCAGCAGATTCTTCGTCAGCTTGTACACGCACGCCGCGCCCAGCGTGGGAACGCCGAGCAGGAACGAGAACTCCGCGGCGTCGCGCGCGCGCAGGCCGAGCAGTACGCCGCCGGCGATCGTCATCATCGAGCGCGACGTCCCCGGCCACATCGCGACGCACTGGAAGAGACCGATGGCGAGCGCCATGCGCGCGTCGATCGAGTCGACGGTGCGGTCGCCGCTCGGGCCGCGCCGACCCAGCCAGATCATCCACAGGCCGCCGAGGAACAGCGCGGCCAGCACGGGGGGCGCGGAGAACAGGTGCGCTTCGATCGGGTCGTCGAGCAGCGGGCCGAGGACCGCGGCCGGCAGGAAGGCGAGCGCCAGATTCTGCAGCAGGCGCAGGCCCATCGGGTCTCGCCCGAGCAGGCCGTTCCAGGTCTGGGGAATGCGGTGCCGGTAGAGACCGAGCACCGCGAGGATCGCGCCGCCCTGGATCGCGATCTCGAAGGTGGCGAGCGCCTCTGCTTGCTCCGGCGTCCGCAGCCCGAGCAGCGACGAGGCGAGGATCAGATGGCCCGTCGAGCTGACCGGCAGGTACTCGGTGACGCCCTCGACGAGCCCGAGCACCACCGCTTGCCACCACTCCATGCACCCTCCTCGACCGGGCACGTCTCTCTACCCTATTCTGCCGCGCGCCGCATGCCGGCCGGACGCTCGCCGTCCCCACGAGCGCCGATCGCAGCAACCTTCAGGAGGCGAGAGACGATGCACGAAACCGGAGGCCCGAACGTCTGGGCCCTGTTGATGGTCTTCCTGCTGGCGGGCTTCGTCGGCTTCCAGGTGATCCAGAACGTGTCGCGCTTGCTGCACACGCCGCTGATGTCGCTGACGAACGCGATCTCGGCGATCGCGATCGTCGCGTCGATCATCATCGCGGGGGAGCAGAGGACGCTGACCAGCACGATCCTCGGCACCGTAGCGATCGCGGCGTCGATGACCAATATCGTCAGCGGCTTCCTGATCACGGACCGGATGCTCAAGATGTTCAAGGAGCGGGAGCCGCGGAAGTGAGTCCCGATCTGGCGAATGCGCTCACGCAGATCTCCTACCTGCTTGCGGCCGCCCTGTTCGTCTTTTCGCTGCGCTGGCTGAACCGCCCGCAGACGGCTCGGCGCGGCGTGCTGGCGGGCGTCATCGGCATGACGGCCGCGGTGGTCGGCACGCTGCTGCACCCCGAGATCGCGAGCTACCTGTGGATCGTCGTCGCGTTGGCGATCGGGACGGCCCTCGGCATCCCGTTGTCGCGAGTCGCGCTCACCGCGGTGCCGCAGCGGACGGCCTTGTCCCACGCGTTCGGCGGGCTCGCCGCCGGCCTCGTCGGGATCGCCAAGTACACGCTGTGGCTCGAGGACGGCTCGCTCACGACGTTCCGGATCAGCGTGATCGTGATCGAGGTGCTGCTCGGCTTCGTCACCTTCACCGGCAGCCTGATGGCCGCCGGCAAGCTCCAGGAGGTGATTCCGACGCGGCCGATCGTCTACCGCGGGCAGAACTGGGTGAACCTTTCGCTGCTCGCCGTCGCGATCGCCGCCGGCGCGGGTCTCGTCTACGACCCGTCGCTGTGGCCACTGTTCGCCCTCGTCGTGGGCTTCTCGCTGCTGTTCGGCGTGCTGCTGATCCTGCCGATCGGCGGCGCCGACATGCCGACGGTGATCTCGATCCTGAACTCGTACGCGGGCCTCGCGGCGGTCGCGATGGGCTTCGTGCTCGACAACATGCTGCTGGTGACGGCGGGGGCGCTCGACGGCGCCTCGGGCTTCATCCTGTCGGTGATCATGTGCCGGGCGATGAATCGTTCGTTCACCAACGTGTTGTTCGGCGCTTTCGGGACCGTTGCGGCGGGCGGCGGGGCGGCGGGCGAGCAGAAGCCGGTGAAGAGCGCGACGGCGCAGGACGTCGCGGATCTGCTCGAGAACGCCTCGCGGGTCGTCGTCGTACCCGGCTACGGCATGGCGGTCGCGCAGGCCCAGCATCGCGTCCGGGAAGTCTACGACCAGCTCGTGAAGCGCGGCGTCGACGTGAAATTCGCCATCCATCCGGTGGCAGGCCGCATGCCGGGACACATGAACGTGCTGCTCGCCGAGGCCGACATCCCCTACGAGTCGCTGGTGGAGATGGACGAAATCAACCGCGATCTCCCGCAGACGGACGTCGTGCTCGTCGTCGGCGCCAACGACGTCGTGAACCCGGCCGCCCGGCACGATGCATCGAGCCCGATCTACGGCATGCCGATCATCGACGCGGACAAGGCCCGGGTGTGCGTCGCCATCAAGCGCTCGATGAATACCGGCTTCGCCGGTATCGACAACGAGCTCTACACCGCGGACAACACGCTGATGCTGTTCGGCGACGCCAAGGCGATGATCGGGGAGATCAGCAAGGCGCTGTCGGGAGGCGGCGGCCTCGGGCACTGATCGCGTCGGCGCGGCGTTCACTCGATGCGGACCGCTCCGATCGCGACGACGACGCAGCCGATCACCGACACGGCGAAGCCGACCGCCCCGGCGCCGCACCAGCCGAGCACCCACCACCGGTCGGCGATCGGGATCGCGTCGTGCAGCGCCGTCGGTTGCCACCACCAGCGGTCCGGAAGGCAGCCGGCGCGCAGCAGCGCGCGGCGCAGCGCGAGGTGGTAGAGGAGACCCGTCGGGACGCCGAATGCGAGCCCGCCCGCGGCGATCCAGAAGCCGGTCACGAGCAGCGTCTCCGGCGCTAAGCCCAGCACGATGCCCGCGGCCCCTAGCAGCATGAGCAGGGCGACGGCGATGCCGGCTTCGACCACGCGGACCTCCCGGGTCGTGCGGATCGGCGCGTCGCGGCCGGCGCATGAGCCGAGCTGGCCGGGCCGTCCGGCTCACGCGGACGCGCGCTGCTCGTCCTTGTGCCGGCGGAAGACCTCGACCGGCGGGAGTGTCGGTCGCGCCAGCGACCAGAGCAGCAGCGGAACCTCGAGCACGAGCGTGAGGGACGCGAGCAGCATCACGGCACCGCGACCGACGCGCGTCGCGAGCTGCCCGTCCGGCAGCAACGCGTAGGCCGCCCAGACGGCGATTCCCGTCACGGCGAACCCGCTCAGCGACATGAGTACGAACTGGCGTCGGCTGTTGCGCTTCGAGTCGTAGCTGAACAGGTAGACCGAGCCGAGCCGATTCGGCAGCCGGACCTGGCTGCGGCTGCCGAGCGCGCCGAGCAGATGCCCCCATTCGTGGAGCAGGAACGTGGCGAGCCCGATCGCCAGGCCCGCCACGACGCCGGCTAGGTCGTCGAGCATGCCGGCGCCGGCCGACAGCGGCGCCAGCAGCAGAACCAGCAGCGCCGCCAGCGTCAGGATCCCCGTGTCGCGCAGAGCCAGCTTCCACAGCATGCGAGAGATCTCCTGCGCTCAGGCGCCCTTGACGTTGCTCGCCCTGTCCACGTGGAGACGCTTCATCGTCCGCGTCGTGAGGCGCTTCAGCCGCAGCGCGATGCGAGCGGCCCGCGACGGCCGGATCCAGCTCATCTGCAGCGCGCGCCGTTCGCCCTCCACGGGCTTGTGGCCGTGGAACGAGCGGTCGCTGCGGCGGAAGGCCAACATCGTGCCGCTGACCGGAACCACCTCGGCTGCGTAGTCCTCGATGTCGGTCGGTGAGCGCAGCAAGCGCAGCCGGCCCTCTTCACACGCCCAGCGCTCGTTGAAATACAGCAGTACCGTGATGATCTTCGTCCACGAGTCCGTGTGGATGTTGCCATCGGTCCGCTGGGCCCGGCCGCGCAGCGTGATGTTCGTCGACGCGCCGTCGAGATCCACGGCGAACTTGGCGGCGATCCGGCGCATCACTTCGGGGCCCTGGAGCTGCGCCAAGAGATCGCGGAACGCGGGGCCGGGACTCGTCTTCTCGAGCCGGATGTTTCCGGGTCGCTCGAGCGCCGGGAAGTCCCGATCGATCGCGGCGCGGGATCCCGGCGCGATGAAGTCCGGAACGATCACGAAATCGAACGGATCGCGCACCAGAGGGGTCGCGTCCAACAGGTCGAGATCGAGCATGCCCATGGATCCACGTCCTTCCTGGTGGGGACACGGATAGAACGCCGTCTGCGCATTGTCTATGGATGCCGTCGTCGGTTGTGGGTTTCGATTGACCTACCCGGGGGGATTCTGTACCCCGCCCCGTACGACGCGCCGAACACCCATGCGAGGAGGCAGCGTGAGCGGGATTCGCGACACCTTCCGAGACGCCGTCCGCGAAGCCCTCGTCCGAGGTCCCGTGTTCGTGCCGGCCGCGCATCGGCGCAGCCTCGACCGCTGGCTGCGCGGGCGCGAGGAGCTGCGCAAGCTGCGCGCGGCCGACGTCGTCTTCGTCTCGTGGGCGAAGAGCGGCCGCACGTGGGTCCGGCTGATGCTCTCGCGCTTCTACCAGGTCCATCGCGAGCTGCCGGAGTCGAGCTTCCTCGAGTTCGACAACCTGAAGCGTCGCGATGCCGCCATCCCGTCGATCTTCTTCACGCACGGCAACTATCTGCGCGACTACACCGGCGATTTCGCCACCAAGCAGGTGTTCTACGGCGCGCGGGTCGTCCTCCTCGTGCGCGATCCCCGCGATGTCGCGGTCTCGCAGTTCTTCCAGTGGAAACACCGGATGCGCGGATGGAAACGCTACCTGAACGACTACCCCGATCCGCGCGAGGATCTGTCGCTCTACGCGTTCGTCCTCGAGCGCGAAGCGGGCCTGCCCCGCGTCGTCGAGTTCCTGAACGCGTGGGCGCGGGAGCTGCCGAAGCTGCGCGACGTGCACGTCGCGCGCTACGAGGACCTGCGGCGCGACCCCGCCTCCGCTCTCGGCGCGGTGCTCGCGTTCCTCGGCACACCAGGAAGTGACGACGAGATCGCCGAGGCGGTCCGCTACGCGGCGTTCGATCACATGCGCCAGCTCGAAGCGCAGCAGGCGTTCCGCCGCCAGGGCCGCCGCCTCGTCGCCGGCGAGCGCGGGAACCCGGACTCGTACAAGGTGCGCCGGGCCAAGGTGGGCGGCTGGCGCGACTACTTCGACGACGCGCAGTGCCGCGCGATCGACGCGTACGTCCGCGAGCGCCTCGATCCCGTCTACGGCTACGTCGCAGCGGCCGACCCTGCGGCGCCACCCCACGAGCCGTCAAGAAAGGGGCCGGGTTCGATCGTCAACTTTCTCCGTCAGGAGAAAGTTGACGATCGAACCCGGCCCCTTTCTTGACGGCAGCATCCCCCTACGCCGCGGCGCGCGTGCTTCGCTCCATCACTTCGAAGGCGTCTCGGCGCAGGTGGCCGCGCTCGATTTCTTCGCGCAGCCAGACTTCGCCGAGGACCCCCGTATCGAGGCATTCGCGCACGAGTCCGAAGAAGAAGCGTTCCTGCGCCGGATCCGGATGGCGGCGGTAGTGGCCGAGCCCCGCGTAGGGGCCGAGCAATCTCCGCCGGGCGCGGCGCCACCAGCCGAGCGGCGGGAACGTGCGCGTCGTCTCGGCCGGGTGGAAGTCGATCGGCAACCCCGTCTTCCACGGCTGCGTCCAGCGCTTGGTGTTGTGCAGCAGCTTCGTCTCGGGCGTGAGGCGATCGAAGTCGTTCCAGTGATCCTCGAGCGGCGCGATCGTCTGCGGATCTTCGAGGCGAAGGCCGATCCAGTCGCTGTAGTCGAGCTCGAACGAGAACAGCTGCGCGAACTGCTCCGCGCAGCGCCAGTGCCGGAGCCGCTCGCAGTCCAGCAGCATGACGCTGCTGGCCTGGAAGCCCGCGCGGCCCTTCGATCCGCTGCGCCGCCGGCAGGCGATGGCGCGACCGCCCAGGTCGCGCTCGAGCAGCTCCATCACGTCGCCGACGGCGAACACGTCCGGGTCCGTGACGAGCGCGCGACCGCGATAGCCCATCCGTTCCGGCGGCAGGAAGCGCAACGGCGTGAAGGACTGGAGGTCGTCGCACAGCCACGGCCGCTTCGCCCCGTCGCGCAGGTAGAGCTTTCCGTCACGCTCGCGAAGGAACGGGAAGTCGTCGGTCTGGAGGATCTCGACGTCGAAGGCATCCGGCCGCGCGCTCGCGCGTTTCAGCGCGTACTGCGCGACCAGCGCGCCGACCATCTGGCGGGGATTCGTGTGGATGAAGACGCGGGGCTTCACGAGGTCTCCGTTCCATCCGTTCGATCCGGCGTCCCGCAGCGCTAGCAGAGCCTCGGCGCACGGGCAAGAACGGCGCGGGGGTTCGCGGACTACGACTCCGCTCCGGGTACTGCCCGCGCGCCGTCGAACAGCGCGCGCACCGCCGCCGCGGCGCGCTCGAGATCGTCCGGGACGGACCCGCGCGGCGGCGCCAGCGCCTCGAAGCTCGGCGCGGCGAGGCCACGTCGGATCAGCTCCTCGTGGAACGCCGAGAAGTCGCGCGTGTGGCTGAGTACGCCGAGGCGGAACGCCGTCCGGGCGATCGCGCGCCGCGCGCGGTGTCCGGCCCCCTCGCCGCGCGCATCGAACAGCCAGCGCGAGAACCGGCGCCGCCGTTCGTCGAGCCGGCCGAGCGGTCCGGTGGAGAGCGGCAGGATCGCGACGGGGCGCCGGAGTGTCACGGCCTCGACGAGCATCGAGATGCTGTCGCCGGTCACGACGAGGCCATCGGCGGCGCCGAGCAGCGCGCGGTACGGGTTGTCCGGCGCGTCGGGCGTCCAGCGGAACCAGCGCGTTCCCGGCGGCCGCTGCGCTTCCAGCGCGTCGACGACGGCCTGCGGCGTCCGGCGGCTCGTCGTCACGTAGGGCGTCCCGCCGCGCTGGACGATCTGGCGCAGCAACGCGAGGAGCCGCTGCGTCGCCGCAGCGTCGAAGGCGAACGGACCCGTCGGTCCGCCGACCAACACACCGATCAGCGGGCGCGGCAGCGCATCGAGCGTCGGCTTCCAGGCCGCGACCGCCTCCGCGACGTCGGCCTCCTCGAGGCGCATCAGCGGTAGCGCGATCGTCACGGCGTTCGCCACCGGCGGAAGCTGGACCTCGGAGCTGGCGATCACCAGGTCGAAGTCCGCCATCCGGCCGGATGGCTTTCCGAGCAGCACGACTTTCGTGTGCCCGCCGCTCGCGCGCCGGACCCACAGCGCCGCCATCGACGGCCGGCGGCCGATCGTGAGGATCCCGTCCGGCCACGGCGGCTCCAGCGCCGCCGAGCGCTCGAGATCGAGGTGGTCGAGCGATGCGGTGACCTTCGGCTTCGCGACGGCCCATTCCGGACGGACCACGAGGTCCTTGCGCTCGACGGGCCAGCCGAGCGCCGGCGCGAGCGCCTCCACCTGCGCATTGTCGCCGCGCTTGTCGGCGAGCAGCAGCCAGATCCGCGGGGCGCGGCCGTCGGCTTTGCGCACGCGCGCCTCAGGCCTCCGGCGCCGGGCCGGCCGCCGACGGACGCGTCTGCGTGTACCCGAGCGACGGCGAGAGACCTTCGGCGACGAGGTCGTCGAGCTCCGCGACCTGCTCGGCCGTGAAATCCTCGCGGTAGCCGCCGACCTTCGCGCGCCGCACCTTGAACGAGTTCGGATCGTCCGGGTTGCGAAGATTCAGGCCGCCCTGCTTCGGGAAGAAGCCGCGTCTCTCGAGCTGCCGGAGGTTGTCGAACGACGCGAAGCGGACGGCTTCGTCGATCTCTTCGTCGGAGAAGTGCTCGTCCATCCGCTCGACGATGCGCCGCAGCCACACGGCCGGTTCCGCGCGCAGGTCCTCGTAGCGCACGAGCAGCCCGCGTTCGAGACCGGCTCGATTGCGCTCCCAGGTGTTCAGGTACTCGATCAGCGACAACACGCCGAGGTCGCTGTGGCGGACGAACTCCCACATGGAGATCGTCCGGCGGTCGACCGGGTGCGCGATGAAATGATTGATCAGCTCCTGCTTGTGCGCGGACTGGCGGCGGGTGAACTGGTGGTACCACGACACCGCGATGTCGCAGGGATGCCGGACCAGGACCACCGCCGGCTTGGCCCGGAGCTGCGGATCCGGTGCGCGCGCGTCGAGCGCGCGCCCGATGACCCCCTCGTAGCTGTAGTAGCCGTTCGTCGCGGCGATACGCGGAATCTCGGGGTTCTGGCGCGCGAGCTCGTCGGAGCCGATCAGCTTCGACGCCGGCAGGCCGTGCCGCACCTGGTAGAGGCGCGACAGCATCGCCTTCAGCCACGTGTTCCCGCTCTTCGGGTGGCCGATCAGCAACAGTGCGGCGCGGCGCGCCTTCGCGAGCTCGTGCGCGGCGAGCCAGCGTTCGCGCACCGCCACGCGCGCGCGACGGGGCAGCATGGCCGTCGATGCGAGGATCGTCAGCTTCTTCGGGCCGTCGGCGAGCCACGGGCGCTGGCGCGTGCCGTCGTCTGCAAACCCCGTCATCAGCCCTCCACGGCCGTCGCGGCTGCCGCCACGAGCTTCCGCTCGTTCGGCGGCTTCGGCCAGCGCCGCGCCGTGCACACCCATTGCTCCGGACGCGCGCGGATCCATTCCTCGAAGCGCGCATTCATGTCCCGGGTCATCTGCCGCGCCTGCTCGCGTGGCGACGCGTCGGGATCCGCCGGTCGGATCGGCTCGGTGATCGTGATCCGGAAGCGGGTATCACGCAGTCGTTCGACGCGGATCGGGACCAGCTCGCAGTCGAAGCGCAGCGCCAGCTTGGCCGGCACCAGCGTCGTCGGTGTCGGCACGCCGAAGAACGGGATCGGCTCGCCGTCGTCGACGCGGTGGTCGGCGACGATGCCGATCGAGTGGCCGCCCGCGAGCTCACGCATCAGCGTTCGCAGGCTGCGGTTGCGATCGAGCAGCGTGCATCCGAGCGGCTCGCGGAAGCGCCGGATGTAGCGATCGAGGAACGGGTTCGACTCGGGCGTGAAGATGACCGTCAGCGGGAGGGAGAAGTCCTTCACGCCGAGCGGAGCCAGGTCCCAGCTCCCGACATGGGCCGTGACGAAGACCACCGGTCGTCCCGCCGACAACACGGCCTGCGGAGAGCCCTCGACCTCGACGTGATTCGCGATGTTCGCAGCGATCGAACGCAGGTGCGGGAACTCGCCGAGAATGGCGCCGAGGTTTCCCCAGATCTCACGGCCGAGCGCCTCGCGTCGCACTGTCGTGAGCTCCGGGAACGCAATGGCAAGGTTGCGCCGCACTTGCTCGTGTTTCCGGAGCCGCGGTCCGACGCGGCGCAGGAGCCGCCGCCCGAGTCGCGACGCGACGTCCGGCGGCAGGGCTCCCAGGAGCGTCCACAACGTCGCGATCAGCCCGGCCTCGAGCGCCCAGACTGCGCGCTGCACGCGCGGGCTCGCGCGCACGGTGCGGCGCAGCGATTGCGGAAGAAGGGGATGCTTGGCCATCGGGACGGCAGTCGTTGTAGCCGACGACGCGCCGAGATGCCGCCCACGCGCACGCCTCGGGCCGTGGGGGGAGGGCGCGCCACGACGATCCCGAAGCTCGCGTCAGGCCAGCGATTCCGTGTGCTTCTGCCGCGCCAGGTGCCGCCCGAAGGCCCACATGACGAGCGCGTGCAGGCGCGCCTGGGTCAGCCGGTACAGCCACCACGGCAGGCGCGGGCGGAAGTCCTGCACGGCGGCGAGCACGTGCATGCCGTCCGGCGTCGCGCGGAACTCGAGGCGCGGCAGGCCGCCGCTGGCCGCCGGCGCGGGGCCGGCGAGCAGTCCGCCGCGGATCGCGAACAGCGAGCGCTCGGGACTGCTGCGTGCAGCCTCGAGCTCGAGCTCGAGCAGCGGGCGTGCGACGCCGCGCGCGCGCAGCAGCACGAGCGTTCCGTCGCGTTCCACCTGGACCAGCGGGCGCACGAAGCGCGGCAGCCAGCTCGTGTATTCGCGCGCGACCCACGCGGCGTCGCGGCCCGGCGGCAGCGCAAGTCGCTGCACCGAGCGCACGGTCGAGGCGCGCGGCTGCGGCCGGGCGCGCAGCGCCTGCGCGAGCGCTTCCGCGAACGGAGCGCCGGGTCGCCCCATCCGCTCCTGCAGCCAGCGATCGCGCGCCACCATCGGGTGTCGCAGGCTCTCGACGAGCGGCGCCACGAGTGCGCGCGGCGTGCCGGTGACGAGCGTCACCCACAGGCGCGAAAGCCCCGGGCTCATCAGAGGCACGGGCAGGAACAGTCGCCGCTTGCCGAGCGCGCGGGCGGTGGCGCGCATCAGATCGCGGTACGAGAGCACGTCCGGGCCGCCGACCTCGCAGATGCGGCCGAGCGTCTCGGGATCCTCGACACAGCGGACGAGGATCGCCACGACGTCATCGAGAGCGATCGGCTCCGACGGCGTCAGCGTCCAAGCGGGGCACACCATGACCGGGAGCCGCGCGACCAGCTTGACGACGATGTCGAGCGAAGACCCGCCCGGCCCGACGACCATCGCCGCGCGCACCGCGGTCACCGGAACGCCGTGTCCGGCGAGCGCGCTCTCCACCTCCAGCCGGCTCGCGAGATGCGCGGAGAGCTCGGCGCGCTCGGCGTCGCCGTGCGGCACCAGGCCGCCGAGATAGACGATGCGCTGCACGCCGGCGCTGGCCGCCGCACGACCGAAGTTGTCCGCGAGCAGCAGGTCGAGATCTTCGAAGCGTCCCTGCGTGAGTCGCGCCGAAGGCATCATCGAATGGACCAGGTAGACCGCGACGTCGGCGCCGGCGAGCGCGGCCTCGGTCTCGCGCAACGAGAACAGATCGCAGCGTCGCCACTCGACGGGCCCGTCGCTGCGCGCGTCTTCCGGCGGCGCGCTCCGGCGCAGCGCGATGACGTCGGCGCGCGGGGCGAGCGCGGGCACGAGTGCGCGACCGACGAAACCGGTGGCGCCGGCGACGGCGACGCGCGGGCGCGCCGGCGCGGAGCGCGGCGCGGTCATCGCGCTCAACGGTTCAACGGCTCGCCCGCTCGAACGCGTCGCGCACGTCGAGCGGCACGTCGAGCGCTTCGAGGCCGTCGTAGAGGCAAGCGAGTGCAATTCCGAGCGGCACGAACCCCGGGTGTAGCGATTGGCCGGCGTCGCGGCAGCGCACGAAAACCTCGTGGAAGCTGGCGCGGAAGTCGTCGGTGCGGAAGCGGACCGCGCGCTGGTCGCCGGCGCCGAAGTGGTCGCGCAGCACCGGTGCCGCTACCTCGAGCCCGAGCGCCGCAATCCCGGCGTCGAAGCGCGCCTCGTCGTCGCGATAGAAGCCGGCATAGAGGTCGCGAACCGCCGTCAGGAACCCGGGATCCCAGCGCGCCCAGGCCGATCGCGGCGCCCACAGCGGCGGCCCTTCGTCCCGAGCGGCGACCAGCCGGCCGGCGCGCAGGTCCAGCAGCGACGTCTCGCCGGCGAACAACTGACCGAAGTAGAGCTCGAGCGCGCGCTGGCCGAGGCGGCGCCGCGTGTCGGCGTCGGCCGGCACGGGCTCGCCGTCGCTCGCGGCGCGCCACGCGGCATCGTCGTCGGCGACGATCCGGATCCCGATGTCGCGCTCGGTCAACGCGTCCTCGGTCTCGGCGCGCGCACGGCGGAAAGCCTTGCCATCCGCCGCGGCGCGCACGAGACCCTTGACCTGACTCGTGAGCGCACCGAGTGGCATCACGTCGAAGAACGCCGGCGTCGCGAAGTCGAGAAACCAGCGCCACTCGGTCCCGCGGACCCAGCGGAGCAGCAAGCCGACGCCGGCACGCACGATGGGCCGGAATTCAGGCGGGCTTCGCAGCCCACGAGATGCAGTGGCCCTTGGCGGCAACGACACCCTGCGGGAACAATGTGCACTTGCCGCGATCGTTCTCGCCCGCGGTGAACAGCACGCAGCCCGAGCAGACCTTGTCCGGGTCTGCCGACTCGTTGACGTATTGGAGGCCGGCCACGATCGCCGCGTTCTCGGGGATCTCGGTCACCAGCTTCGTGTCATCGGCGCGTGCCGCACGACCGCCGAGCGCCAGGCCGCCCACGCTGGCCGCAAGCCCGAGGCCCAACTTTCCGAACTCCCGTCGCGTCCAGCCCGCCGGGTCGATCTTCCGATCTTCCATTCGAACCGGATCCGCCGTTCGATCGCAGTCCACTGTCCGATCCTGCATGAGACACCTCCCTGAAAGGCCTCCGAGCTTAGCCGGCGTCTACCGCGTGTCGATTCGAAAATGGGACACGAGTCGGGCCGTATGGACAGCCCGAGGACGCGCCCTGCTACGCTGATCCGGGGTTGGCATCGTGACCGAACGTCTACCGATCGAAGCCAGACGGCCATCGCTCGTCCCGCGCCACGAACGGCGCGGCGAGGTCCGGCGCCCGTCCCGCGCGCGCTTCGGCCGCCGCTTGCTCGGCACCGCGCTGCTGGTCGGCTCGGTCGGCCTCGCGTCGTGCCACGGCTTCGTACTGGCGATCTTCGGATGAGCGAGCCGATGCCGGGCGCGCGACCGCGCCAGCGGCCGCCGCGCGCGCAGCAGTGGGGCGGAGCGTCCAGCGGTCTCGTTCGCATCGGCGACGAGTGGCGCCGTCGCTGGAGGGAGTTCTCACCGCGCGGGCTGTTGCTCTACGTGCTGCCGCTTCCGCTGGTGCCGGCGACGCTGATCTCGCTGCTGCGCGGTGACTACGCGCGGCTCGGCGCGCACGTGGCCGGTCTCGCGCTGCTGTTCGGCGGCGCGATGCTGGCGCGCCGCGGCTTGCGCACCGAGGCGCGCTGGCGGCGCCGCCACGTCGCGCTCGCTCCCCGGCCGTGGAAGACGCTCGGCGCACTGTTGCTGTCCGCCGGCGTCGCCATTGTCGCGAGCGGCTCGATCGGACATCCGCCGTGGGTCGCGGCCGGCTTCGCGCTCGCCGCGTTTGTCGGCTTCGGACTCGCGTACGGCCTCGATCCGCGCGGCGCCAAGCCGGCGCCGGCAAGCGCGGACGGCTACTCGACCGGCGAGGTCGAGCAGGCGATCGACGAGGCGGAGGCGGCGATCGCGCGGATCGAGGCGGCACGCGCCGCGCTCGGTGCCGGCGAGCTCGGCCAGCGACTCGGGCGCATCACCGATCTCGCGCGCCAGATGGTGGCGCGCGTCGACGAGGATCCGCGCCAGTTGCGCCGCGCCCGGCGCTTCCTGCGCGTGTATCTCGACGGCACGCAGCAGGTCTGCGAGGGCTGGGCGCGCACGCACGGCCGTCGCCCCGCCGAACTCGACGAGCGCTTCCGCCGCGTGCTCGTCACCATCGAGGACGTGTTCGCCGCGCAGCGCGAGAAGCTGCTGGCCGACGAGGTCGAGGATCTCGACGTCCAGGTGGAGGTGCTGGCGCACCAGCTTCGGCGCGAGGGCGTCGGGCGAGGGGAGGGCGCGGGTTGACCGAGAGGAACGGCGAGCCGCGAGAGCAGTCGGACCGCAGCGGCGCGGTGACCTACGCGACGGCTACACCCGAGCAACGCGCGCGGCTCGATGCACTGCTCGCCGAGATCGACCTCGAGGATCCGCGCTCCGTGCTGTTCTTCGGCAGTCGCGCGCAGCAGGAGCTGACGGAGCTCAGCGATCGCATGCTCGAGGGCGTGCGCACCAAGGACGCCGAGGGCGCCGGCAGCGCGCTCGTCGCGATGGTCGGCGCGCTGCGCGGGTTCGAGCCGTCCCGCCTCGATCCAAAGCGCGGGCAGGGTCTCCTCGGCCGACTGCTGGGCCGCGGTCCGTCGCTCGCGCGGATCCTGCAGCGCTACGAGGAAGTGCGTCGCCAGATCGACCGCATCGGCGACGAGCTCGAGACCCACAAGACACAGCTGCTGACGGACGTCGTCTCGCTCGATCGGCTCTACGCGACGACACTCGATTACTTCCGCGGGCTCGAGCTCTACCTGGCGGCTGGCGTCGAGCAGCTGCGCCGGCTCGACGAGGAGCAACTGCCGGCCGCGGAGCGGGCCGCAGGGGCCGACGACCTGCTCGCCGCACAGCGCATCCGCGATCTGCGCGCGGTGCGCGACGACCTCGAGCGCCGTCTGCACGATCTGCGGCTCACGCGCCAGGTGACGATGCAGAGCCTGCCGAGCCTGCGGCTCGTGCAGGAGAACGACAAGGGGTTGATCGGCAGGATCGAGTCCGTGCTGGTCAACACCGTACCGCTTTGGCGGCAGCAGCTGGCGACTGCCGTCACGATCCTGCGTTCCGGCGCGGCCGCGCACGCGGTGCGCGCCGCGAGCGACCTCACCAACGAACTTCTCACCGCCAACGCGGACCAGCTGCGCACGGCGAATGCCGAGACGCGCCGGCAGCTCGAACGCGGCGTCTTCGACCTCGAAGCGGTCGAGCACGCGAATCGACAGCTCGTGGCGACGATCGAGGACAGCCTGCAAATCGCCGCCGAGGGCCGTCGCGCGCGGGCCGAGGCGAGCCAGCAGCTGGCGGCATGCGAGGCGGAGCTGCGCCGCACGTTGGCGTCCGCGGGGACGCGCGCGGACGCGGCGGCCGGGGCGTCGGCGGGAGACGCGGAGCCGCGCTGACGCGGGGCTCCGGCGACCGTGGGAGAAGACCCGGTCCGCCGCTCAGCGCGGGCGATCGCGGCCGGGCGCCTCGCCGTACGGGCCGCGTCGTGTCAACGCTTCGGCACCGCAGCGGGCGGCGAGCGCCAGCGCTTCGTCGAGGGGCTGGCCGGCGCCGAGCGCAAGGGTCAGCGCGGCGGCGAAGCTGTCGCCGGCGCCGTAGCTGTCGACGAGCGGGCCGACCGGCTGCTCGGCGGACCAGCGACCGGTCGCACCGTCGCCGCGGACGTACGAGCCGCCCGCGGCGGCTTCCGTGCGCACGACCAGTCGGGGTTCGGGCACCAGGGAGCCCGTCTCGTAACGCTCACTCGTGTCATGGGCGCTGCCGATCAGCGCGTCGAGCTCGACGCCGGCGTCGCCGATCGCCGGCCGCGCGCGCGGCGTCGCCGTGAGCACGCGCGCGGCGCGCGCGGCGCGCACGCCGGCGGAATCCGCCGCCGTCAGGTACACCGCGTCGCAGCGGGCGAGCTCGTCCCACGGCAGCGGGTCGCTGCGTCGAGGGACCAGGCGCGGGCCGCGCACGGTGATCGTGCGCTCGCCGGCGTCGTCGACGTGGACGAAAACGCGGCGCTGGGGCTCGGGTCGCCAGGCGGCGCACACGCGAACGCCGGCCGCGCGCAGCTCGGCCTCGGCGCGTCGGCCGAGCGGATCGTCGCCGAGCGCCGTCAGGAACAGCGCGTCGCCGGCGAGCCGGACGAGTTGCACGGCCGCCACGGCGCCGCCGCCTCCGGCGCCTTCCCACGACTCACGCGCGTGGACGATCTCGCCGGCGCGCGGCAGCCGTTCCACGCGCACGAACTCCGCCCACTCGACGTGACCGACGACGGCGACGCGCATCGCGCGCGAGGATACTCGGATTCCGCTATCGCCGGCGCCCCCATCGAGCGCAAGGCGGTTGCTCGGAGAGACCGGTCGCAGGAGCTCGCCGTGGCGGGGGGAAGCGTGTCGACCGCGCCAGCCGCATGGCGCCGCCCGCTCCGAGGCGCTCGGGGGTTCGCTACGGTCCCATTGCCGCGACCGATGCCGCAGGAGGTTCCGCGTGCAAGACAATCCGTCCGCCGCCCCGCTGACGAACGCGGATGCAGAGCGGGCGCTCGCTGCGCTCGAACGCTGGGCGGCCGATCGCGATCGGCCGCTGATCGTGCTCGCCGGAGCAGCGAAGGCGGGCAAGACGGTCCTGCTCGATGTCCTGGCGGCGAGACTCGGCCGGTCCTTCTCCGTCGTCTACTTGTCGCGCTCCGGCGCCGATCCGGACGAGCTCAGCGCTCGGATCCTCGCGTCGCTCGGCAACGCGACGGACGGCACGCCGCGCCTCGTGCTCGCGCGGGAGATCGAGCGACGGGCGGATCGCCCCCTGGTCCTGCTACTCGATGATGCCGACACCTTGTCGCCGCGCGTCGAGCTGTGGCTCTTCGACCTGGCGCGGCGGAGCGATGGTGCGTTGCGCGTCGTGCTGGCGCTGTCGGATGCTCGTCTCGCGCGCGAGCTCGCCGCTGCGTTTCGCGCCGGCACGGAGATCGTGTCGATCGGGACGAGCATGACGAAGGCCGAGGCCGACTCCTACCTCCGCTCCGTCGCGGCGCGCGCCAGCGAGTCCCGGGCGGGATCGCATCCTCGTCTGGCGGAGGGCGGCGCGCCCGCGTTTCCGCCGCGGGCGGCGCCCGCACCATCGAGACACGAGCCGGGTCCCGACGATTCTGCTCGTCCCGCGCGCTCTCTCTCGCCGCGCGCGACGCCGACGCCGCCGCGAGTCGCAGCCCCTCCGACGCCCCCCGCGGCCGAGTCCCCGGTAAACGCCGTCCGAAGGGGGTCGAGGCTACGCTGGATTGCGTTGGCGGCGGCGCTGGTCCTCAGCTTCGTCGCGGGCTTCTTCCTCTCGGAGCTGCGAGCCGTGCGCAGTCCCGCGTTCGTCGAGACGGCGGACATCGGCCGGTCCGCCGCGCTGCCGTCGGTGTCAGCAGCGCCGGCGACGAGCCCGCCGACGCCGCTCCCGACAGAGCCCGCCGGTGCCGATCTGCCGACGCCCGAGCTCGCCGCGCAGCGCGCCCCGATCCTCGCCGAGCCGCAGCCATTTTCGCCGCGCCCATCGCCAGAGGCTGCTCTCCCGGTCGACCGACGAGTGGACGGCCAGGCGGTCGAGGCGGCGCCCGCCGCGGACCCAGGCGCAACGACCGATTCTGGATCTGCGGGCGCAGAGGGTCCGGGCGTGCCCGAGCTCTCGATCGCGACCGCTTCGCTCCCGGGTCGTGCGACTGCCATCGGGCGGGATCCGGCGCCGGCGTCGGCAGAGCTTCGCGACGCCGAACCCGGCGAGAGCGCCGATGCGGACGGCGGGAACTCGCTCGCCGAGCGGCCCACCGTCCCCACGGCGCAACCGGCGCGGCCGCGGTTGGTGAAGGTCCAGGTACAGGCCGAGCCAGGCGCCGAGGTCCGGATCGGGGACCGCGCGCTCGGAGCGGCACCGGTCGGCGCGGTGGAGCTGCCGCCCGGCGCGCATCGTCTGCTCGTCCGCCTGCCCGACGGTCGCGAGGTCGCGCGGATCGTCGAGGTGCGCGGAACGCGCTACGAGATCCAGGTCCGCTGACCAGCCCTGCTGCGCCGGGAGAGCGCCGTCAGCGCCCCGGTGTCGTCTGCGGGGGCGGCGCTTCGAAGATCAGCTGGAAGCCGCGCTTGGCGAGACGGTGGCGAGGCTCGTACGCCAGCACCGCTTCCCAGCCGCTGCCGGCGAGCGCGCCGTCCACCGCCGCGCGCCCGGCCGGCGCGAGGGCCGCATAGGCATCGCGGACCCTCTGCAGCATCCACAGCGTGTAGGGCAGGACGACGCGTTGCAGCGGCACGTCGCGGAGCGTCGATTCGGCGAATCCGACCGCGCGCGGCGGCGGCTCGTCGTCGTCCGGCCGCGCGTCTGCCCACGCCTCGATCGCGCGGAAGCTCGCCAGCAGCACCGGCACCGCGTCGCGCGCCATCACCGTCAGGACGTCCAGAAAGCTCGCGGCCAGCGCATCGTCGGCGAGCCAGTCGCCCTGCTCATCCGGATTGGGAGCGTTGCAGCGTTCGACCCATGCGACGACGGGAACGGCCGTCTCGAGCAGCAATCGACGCGACACGAGATCGTTGAAGAAATGGCCGTCGACGGGCCCCATCAGCGCGCAGTCCGCGAGCGACATCCGCGCGCCGAGGAGATACGGATGCGCGGAAAAGTGCGCGCTCAGCGCCGCGAGCAGGTCCTCCGTATGCGCTTCGATCGCCGGCCCCGTCTCGTCCGTCGCGCCGAGGTGGATGCGCGCGGTCGCCATCCGGTCGGCGAGGCGTTCGGCGACGGCGGCGTCGCCGAACATCGCCGCGAAGCGGGCACGCGTGGTCGCGGCACCGAGCGGGCTGCCCCAGCGGTAGTGCATGGCCGGCAGCAGCGCGAACTCATCGGTGTAGAGCTCGACGAGCAGCGCGGCGATGCGCTGCACCGGCGTCGTCGGCTGCAGCGGCGGATCGGGATGCCGCGCTTCGAGGTGGTCGAGGATTTCACTGGTGTCCTGCCAGGTCTCGTCCTCTGGCGTGATCAAGATCGGGATGAACCCGAGGCCGGTGCGGCGCTGGACCTCGTGCCGGTCTGCGCGCAACTCTTCGTACCACAGACGCTTGTAGCGGAGCGCCGGCCGGACCTTGGCCGAGAAGTACGAGAGATCCGAGGCGTGGAATCGATACGGGGCCGAAGTCTGATTCATCGAACGGGGGCTCCTATGGCTTCGAGCTGCGGGACGTCGCGCGGCTCGGTTCGTCGCGTGGCGGGTCCGTGCGCGACAGCGTGAGACCCACCAGCACCGGATCGTGGTCCGAGGACCGGAAGGCATCCGGCGCGTACAGCGAGGACCCCTGGCGCTCGCTCTTGAACTCGAGGTTGTAGTCGAGGACGGGCGGCTCATCGGCGTTGACGTGCCAGAGGGCCGCACCGGCCGTCTGCACCGCGAGCGATCTCGACGCGAACGCGTGATCGAGGCGTCCCCACTGGCCATCGAAGACGTAGCTGTAGTTCTCTCCCTCGGGTAGTGACCCCATCAGGTCGATGAAGCCTGCCGTGCGCAGGGCTGCAGGGGGATCCTCCTGCGCATAGGCGTTGAGGTCGCCGAGGATCAGCACGTCTGGATCTCTGGAGCCGGTGGGATCGCCGCCGAGCCACGCCGCGAGTTCGCGCGCGGCCGCGCTGCGCGTGCGGTTGCAGTGGCCCTGTCCGTCTCCCGTGTCGGGATCCGGCCCGACGGGTCGCCGGTTGTCTGCGCACGACGAGGCCTTCGACTTCAGATGCAGCACGGCCAGCGTGAACCGCTCGCCGCTGGCGCGCTCCTCGAACGTCTGTGCGAGGGCGGGCCGGTTGCGGCCCGTCGTCCCGGAGGCCGTCCGGAAGCGACCGAACGCGCCCGTATTCAGCACGGCGGGCGGACCGACCGGCCGCACCGACGCCGGGCGGTACAAGATTCCGACCCTGATGGCGTCGCGCCCGAGCGCGTCGATCTGGCCGGTGCCGGCATCGGCATCGACGAACGCCCACGCGCCCGCCGCGTCCTCCGCGCCAGCGCCGCGGTTCGGGCTCGTGGCCGCGAGCCGGCGGCGCAGATCCGAGAGGGCGCTGTCCGCGCCGTAGCCGTCGTTCTCGATCTCGGTGACGGCGAGGATGTCCGAGCCGAGGCCGTGCAGCAACGCGACGGTCTTCGCGGCCTGCCGCTCGAACTCGGCCGCATCGTCGGCGCCGCGGCAGTCGAGGGAACGTCCCTCGATCCCGCCCCGGCACGACCCCGCGCCGAAGCTGTCGAAGTAGTTGAGCAGATTGACGCCCGCGACGCGCAGTGTTCCGCCGACAACAGGCGGTGTCGAGGGTCGCGGATTGCCGGCGACGAAGCGCGGAACCACGCCGCCGAGCGTTCCGATCGGTCGGACGCGGTACGCGTTCGGGCTGCTGCGCGCGCCGCCCCAGCCGAAGCCGAGGACACCCACGACGCCCGTCACGGTGTCGCCGGCGCGCAGGGGATCGTCGACGCGCAGCGGGCCGCCACCGCGGCCGAACGGGACCGGATCGGGGTTCTGCCGGTTGGTCGCGTCGTCGAGCAGGATGCGGTCGAGCGCGTTGGCGGTCTGCACGGCGGCCGCCGGCGCGCCGGGGGCCGCGACGTCGGTCGGCTGCGGCAGCCGACCCGAGGAAGAGAGCGTGAGTTCTCCGAAGCGACCGAGGTGTCGGTTCTCGGTGATGGAGAGCGTCTGCGGCAGCCGCACGCGCATGCCCTCTAGCCGCTCGAGCGCGTCGGCCGCGGCGAGCGGCAGCACGATGTCGATCGGCGGGGGAGGGGCCGCGCTCCCGCAAGCGACGATCGCGCGCGCCGAGATCTGCGTCTGCCCCTGGAACTCTTCGGCCGTCCCGGTCACACGCACCTGCTGTCCGAGCGAGACGCCGTCGGCGTTCCCGTGGAACACGAAGATGCCGTCCGACGTCGCGGGATCGTCGTCTCCGCGGAGATCCTGCAGATAGAAGCCGCGCAGGCTCGGCGATGGGCCCTCGAAGTCTCCGATCACGACCCCGCGCGTGGTGACGGTCCCGAGGACGGCGGCCTCGGCGCCGCGGCCCTGGATCGCGAAGATCGGCGTGTAGGGTTCCCCGCAGCGCGGGTCCGCAGCGCAGGAGCTGGTGGACGCAAGCAGCAACAGCGCGGCGAGTAACGGCGCTGCGGCGTTTCCGCGCGCGGGATCGAACGGTCCGCGCATCGCGCGCTCAGCAGAGCAGGATCAGCAGGATGATCCCGGGAATGATGAAGAACAGGAAGCCGAGGACGATCGCGATGATTTCGAGTGTCGTGTAGTGGCAGCTTCCACTGTTCCCGCCGACCGTGACGCCGCCGCCCCCGGCGAGCTGCACGAGGCCCTCGAACTCCCGCGCCGCCTCGGCAGGAGTCTGCGTCTTCGCGACACGATCCTCGTAGCCGAGCAGCTGCTCGTGCGCGTCGCGCAGACTGCCGCTCCAGGGCGCCAGCCGCCGGGCCGCGCCGAGCGCGCGGCGGGCGAGGCTGCTCGGCCGCGTCGCGAGCCGGCGCGCTTCGTCGGCGCTGGTCGCCTCCGCGACGAGATCCCGGTAGCGCGTGAGCTCGTCCGAATCGATCTCGCACGCACAGTCCGGCAGTCCGAGGGCGCCGAGTACACGCTCGGCGGCTGCCGGCGGCGCGTTCTCCGCGGGCGGCAGCGCCGCGAGCGCCGGAGTGTTGACGAGCACCAGGACTCCGAACATCGCCGGGAGCGCGCCGGCCAGACACATGCGGCGGATCGATTGCATCGCTTCTGCATTCCTTGTCGGCAGGTTCTGATCGAACGTTCGCCGGCGCCGCCAGGTGGGCGGGGCGGGCGAGTCGACGGAACCGTCGAACGGACCGCCCAGAGGGTAGCCGGCCAGGGCGGTGCGAGCCCGAGACCCTGCTCGCAGAAGGTCGGCGCGGGCACGAACTCACGGCTCTGGCGGTCACGCTGCCGTTGCTGGGATCCGGTCGGATCCGGCGGCGGTCCGGGCGCACGCGCGTCTCGCAGCGAGACCACGCGGCACGTTCAGGGCCTTGCCGGATCCGTGGCCGGTCGTAGCTCCGCAGCGACCGCTGCCTCGATCGCTGCGATCGCGCGCTCGTGGATCCGCGCCTTGGTCGCCGTGAAGCTCGCCGCGTCGAGTCCGCGCAGCCGTTCCGCCTCGGCGCGGACCGCGGCGTCCAGCGCGTCGGCGCCGTACACGCGATCGACGTAGCCGAGTCTCGCCGCTTCCTCCGGATCGCACATCTGCGCGCTCGCGATGCGTGCGAAGCCCGGCGGCGTCAGGCGATGACGCGTCAGCTCGAGGACGAAGTGCGGGACGGTGAGGCCGATCGCCGTCTCGTTGAGCCCGATCCGGAACTCGCCGGCGAGCGCGAGCCGGACGTCCGACGCCAGCAGCAGGAAGGCGCCCGCCGGGTAGGCGTGGCCGGTACATACCGAGAGGACGGGGCGCGGGAGCGCGAGCAGCCTCGTGACCAGGCCGGCGCCAGCCCGCAGCATTTCGACGGTCGCCTCGAGGCCGCGCTGGAAGGTCTGCAGATCGAAGCCGGCGGAGAAGATGCCTGTTCGACCCCGCAGAACGACGACCGCACCGGCACGCTCGGCGGCATCCAGCGCGACATGGATCTCTGCCATGCGCTCGATCGACAGCGCATTGACCCTGCCGTCGTCGAGGACGACCCACGCGATCCCGTCCGCGATCTCGATCTCGACCGCTTTCGCGCTCGCCGACCCCGCTTGGACTGCTTCGGCTGCCTGGACGGCTTCGACGCCAGTCTGCATGACACCTCCGATTCGAGCGCTGGACAGAACGATATAGACCGATCATCATAATCACAAGAGGGCGGAATCGTTGGCCCGAGCGGCCGAGCACAAACAAAGCCTCGTCTACGCCGCCATGCGCCTGTTCCGGCGCCAGGGGTACGCTTCCACCGGGCTGCAGCAGATCCTCGAGGAGAGCGGGGCGCCGCGCGGCTCCCTCTATCACTACTTTCCGAACGGCAAGGAGGAGCTCGCCGAGGCCGCGGTCGAGCTCGCCGGCGCGCGGATGCGAGAGACGCTCGCCGATCTCGCAGCACGCCATGCCGAGCCGCGGGCTTTCCTGCGCGCCTACTGCCGGACGATGGCGGGCTGGATGGAAGAGTCCGGCTTCCGGTCCGGCTGCCCGATCGCGACGACGCTGCTCGAAACCGCTCCGGCGTCGCCGGCGATCACGCGCGCCGGACAGCGCGCGATCGCCGGCTGGATCGAGGTCGTCGCGGAAGTCTTCCGGCGCACCGGGGAGTCGCCGCGCGCGGCGCGCCGAAGCGGGCGGCTCGTCGTCGCTGCGATGGAAGGCGCGCTGATCCTTGCGCGCGTGGAGCAATCGACGCAGCCGATCCTCGACGTGACGGCGCTGGCATCTCCCGTCGGATATCGTTCCGGCCGATGACGTACGACTACCTCGTCGACACCTACGAGACCGAACGGCTGAAGACGCTCTCCGTGTGGGCCACCTTCCGCGACGAAGATCTCCGGGTGCGCCCACGACTGGACGATCCTCGCGGTCGGAACGCCCTCGAGCACATGGTCCATCAGTGCGTCAGCGAGAACCTCTGGTTCCGCGAGATGCTCGGCATCGACGTCGGCGCGCCCCCGCTTCCGGAGCGCGAGGAGCGCATCGATTTCATCCGTCGCTACGCCGAGGATTCCGGCCGCCGGCTGGACGCGCTGCACGTGTGCGACACGACCTGGTGGCAAGGCGACGTGCATTTCTTCGAAGTCGTGCGCAGCCGCGCGTGGGTGATGGTCCGCCGCATCGCCCACACCGCGCACCACCGCGGCCAGCAGACGACCTTGCTCCGCGTGATCGGCCGCGACCTGCACAGCACCTACGGCCCGACGGCCGACACCGGCGGCCTGTTCCAGGACCGCGCGCCGACGATCTACGCGTACCGCGACCTCGACGCGCTGCTGGAGGACGCCGCGCTGCAACGGGCAAAGGCGCGCCTGCCGGGGGCCGGCGAACGCCGCGTTACCGAGCGCCCCGACCGCTGACAGACCGTCCGTCAAGAAAGGGGCCGGGTTCGTTCGTCAACTTTTCCGAAGGGAAAGTTGACGAACGAACCCGGCCCCTTTCTTGACGGACGGGCGCGGCCGAAGAGATGTGCTGGAGCCGACGGCCGGATTCGAACCGGCGACCTGCTGATTACGAATCAGCTGCTCTACCAGCTGAGCTACGTCGGCATGAGACGGCCGCGGAGGGCCGGCAGGGTAGCCGCGCTCCCCGGGGGCCGCCATCGAACGAGCTGCTCCATGCGGCACCCCCTTCCGCCGAACGATGGCTTCCGAGATGTGCGAGGGGCCACAGCGCTCTCGAGGCGAGCCTCGGGGCGCGCTGCGCGTTGGGCTGCCCCCACTCGTTCCCCGCGGGTCCTGCGGTTACCTTCCGCGCCATGCCCCGATACGACCCCGGCGCTCCGCCCGACCGTCAGATCTGGATCGACGGCGCGCTCGTCCCGTGGCGCGACGCCAATGTGCACGTGCTGTCGCACAGCCTTCAGCGCGGCTCGCTGGTCTTCGACTACACCAGCGTGCACGACACGCCTCGCGGAACGGCGATCTTTCGCCTCGATGATCACCTCGAGCGCTTCCTCCGTTCGGTGTCGATCGTCGGGCTGCCGATCCAGTACGGATTCGACGAGCTGCGGGCGGCGTCGCTCGCGGCCGCCCGGGCGAATCCAGGCGCCAACGCGATGAAGATCTGCGCGTATCTCCCGTCCGTCGAAGTCGATGTCGTTCCGATGGACGAGCACGTCTCGGTGGCGATCGCCGTGTATCACGGCGCCAAGGACATCGTGCTGCGAAAGCCGAGTCCGCGGCCGCTCGCGCCGACGCTGAAGGTGAAGATCGAGCGCGTGCGCCGGCGCGTCGAGGCGCACCTGCCGACCCACGCGAAGGCAAGCGCCAATTACCTCGGGGCGATGATGGCGAAGTGGGCGGCGCGCAAGGAGGGCTTCGACGAGGTCGTGCTGCTAGACGAACGCGGCCTGCTCGCCGAGGCGCCCACCGCCAACGTGTTCCTCGTCGATGGCGACGGCGCGCTGCGCACGCCGACGCTCGACGCGGTGCTCGCTGGTGTCACGCGGATGAGTGTACTCGAGCTCGCCCGGCACGAAGGCGTCGCGGTGCACGAGGACTCGCTCCCGCCGGAGGCGCTCTACGAGGCGCCGGAGGTGTTCCTGGCGTCTTCGTCGGTCGGCGTGTGGCCGGTGGAGTCCGTCGATGGTCGGCCGGTGCGCGGCGGCGCACCGGGGCCCATCTCGAAGCGACTCCAAGACCGGCTGCTCGCGATCTTCGCGGGTCGGGATCCCCATTTCGAGCACTGGCTCTCGCCGGTCGGGAGGTAGCTGCGTGCGGATCCTCTCCGGCATCCAGCCTTCGGGCGAGCCCCATCTCGGCAACTATTTCGGCGCGATGCGCCAGCACGTCGAGCTGCAGCATAAGGGCGAGGCGATCTACTTCCTCGCCGACTACCACTCGATGACGTCGATCCGCGACGCCGCCGAGCGGCGCCGCTTCACGCGCGAGCTGGCGCTCGACTATCTGGCGATCGGTCTCGATCCGGCGACGGCGATCCTGTACCGGCAGTCGGACCTGCCGGAGGTGTGCGAGCTCGCGTGGCTGCTCACGACTGTGACGCCGATGGGATTGCTCGAACGCGCGCACTCCTACAAGGACAAGATCGCGCAAGGCCTGCCCGTTCATCACGGACTCTTCGCCTACCCGGTGCTGATGGCCGCGGACATCCTGATCTACAACCCGGACCTGGTGCCGGTCGGGCAGGACCAGAAGCAGCACCTCGAGATGACCCGCGACATCGCCGGCAGCTTCAACCACACCTTCGGCCAGCCGGTGTTCAAGCTGCCCGACCCCCAGATCCTCGACGACGTCGCGGTCGTGCCGGGCGTCGACGGCCGCAAGATGAGCAAGTCCTACGACAACACGATCCGGATGTTCGCGTCCGATCCCGAGATCAAGAAGGCCGTGATGGGCATCGTCACGGACTCGACCCCGGTGGACGCGCCGAAAGACGTGGGGGCGGCGCTGTTCCAGCTCTGGGCGCTGTTCGCAAGCCCGACCGAGCGCGAGGAGCTGTTCGGGCGCGCGAAAGCGGGGGGACTCGGTTACGGCGAGGTCAAGAAGGACCTGCTGAAGCGCCTGCTTGCGTACTTCGCTCCGTACCGCGAGCGGCGCGCGCAGTGGATGGCGCGGCCCGACGACATCGAGGACGTGCTGGCATCGGGTGTCGGGCGCGCACGCGAGCTCGCGCAACCGGTCCTCGCGGCGGCGCGCGACGCCGCGGGCCTCGGACCGGGGCGTTAGTCCCTCCTGCCGATCGGGGAGGCGTGGCCACCCGCCGTGCTGTTTCACGCCCACGATTTCGTGCTGCTCTTTCTTCCCCTGACGCTCGTGGCCTTCCTGTCGGCCCGGCGCTTTGCGGGCCCGGGCGCGATGTTGGCAGCGCTCCTGGTCGCCTCGCTGATCTTCTACGGGCAATGGGCCTGGCCCTATCTCCTTCTCTTGCTGGGCTCGATCGCCGGCAACTTCGCGTGCAGCGTTTGGTTGTTGCGGACGGCGGCGCCTTCGAGTCGGCGCCGCATCCTGATCGCCGGCATTACCGGGAATCTCTGTCTGTTGTTCTGGTTCAAGTACGCCGGCTTCGTCTCGCGGCAGCTGGTGGCGGCGACGGGCTGGGGCCCCGCTCTGGACGGGATCGTACTGCCGATCGGCATCTCGTTCTTCACGTTCCAGCAGATCGCGTATCTCGTGGACGTGTCCCGCGGTGAGACCGCGGACCGCGATCCGCTGCGCTACGCGCTGTTCGTCTCGTTCTTCCCGCAGCTCATCGCAGGGCCGATCATCCACCACCGCGAGTTCGCGCGGCAGCTCCCGGGATTGCGCGCGCGTCCGGTACTTCCGGATCTCGCCGTCGGCTCGACGATCTTCACCATCGGATTGGCGAAGAAGATCATCCTGGCGGACTCGTTCGCGCAGACGGCTTCCCCGGTCTTCGACGCGGCAGCGGCGGGGACCGCGCCCGGCCTGCTCGCGGCGTGGCTGGCGGTCTTCGGATACGGCCTCCAGATCTATTTCGACTTCTCGGCGTACTCGGACATGGCGATCGGCCTCGGCCGGATGTTCGGCATCGCGTTGCCGATCAACTTCGCGTCACCGTACCGGGCGACGTCGATCATCGATTTCTGGCGTCGCTGGCACATCACACTGTCGCGGTTCCTGCGGGACTACCTGTACATTCCGCTCGGCGGCAATCGTCGCGGCCCGCGCCGCCGGCTCGTGAACGTGCTGCTGACGATGGTGCTGGGGGGCATCTGGCACGGAGCCGGCTGGACCTTCGCGTTGTGGGGTCTGCTGCACGGGGGGTTGCTCGTGTTGGCGCAGGTCTGGCGGGCCGCTCGGTTGTTCGCGATCCCGATTCCGCTGGCGCGCGCGCTCACGCTGCTGAGCGTCATGCTGGCCTGGGTTCCGTTCCGCTCGGCCGATCTGGCGACGACTGCCGCGATCTACGCCGGGCTCGCCGGGGCACACGGCGCGGGCGACGCCCCGCCGTCTGCTCTCGCCGGCCTCGCCGCGGCGCTCGCGGTTCGCGCGCCGGACGTCGACTGGGCGACCGCGCTGGCGTTGGTCGTCATCGGTGGGGGCCTCGGCCTCGCGCTGTTCGCGCCGAACACCCAGACCCTCCTGCGGCACTGGCAGCCGGGTCTCGCGAGCCGCGGCTACGAGACGGGGATCGAGGAGTCCGTCGACGACGGCGCGCGCGCTGCGTGGCGTCCGACGTGGCGCGTCGCGGCGGTCGTCGGCGGCGGCTTCGCCATCTGTCTCATGTGGCTGAACCGCGCCTCGGAGTTCCTCTATTTCCAGTTCTGACGCTGCCCGCTACTTGCTGACCGCCGCACTCGGTTCGTGCCTGGCGGTGACGCTCGTGATGGCGTTGTCCTTCGCCGGCATCCGCGCGGGAATGGTGGGTGCCGGCCGCACGGAGCTGCTCGCGTACCAGCTCGGCAAGCTCGACGCCGCCGGCACCGTCGACGTACTGCTGGTCGGCGACAGCACGCTCGGGAACACCGTGGAAGCAGCAGCCTGGGAACGCGCCTCCGGACGGCCGGTGTCGAGCCTCGCGCTCACGGGATCGTTCGGGTACGCCGGGACGCTGAACATGCTGCGCCGGGCGGTCCGGCGCGTGGAGCCCCGCCTGGTCGTCCTGATGCACACGATCGAGATGCCGGGACGCGAAATCGAATGGGATGGCCTCGTCTATACGGCCGAGGCGCTCGGGGACCTCGCGGAAGCGCCGCCGCTGGCGGTCGTGCGGGGGCTGGCGAATCTCGATCTGGTGCGCGAGACGCTCGAGGCGGCGCTCGCCGGGGAGCAGCCCGCGCCGGCGCGGCTGGTCGAGCGAGACTACGAGCCGCAGCAGCCGCCCCGGCCCGATGGCGTCTCGCCCGGCGTCCAGGGCCGGCGCCTCGTGCCCGAGGATTTGCGAGAGGACGGCATCCAGCTGCTCGAGCGCGTCGGAGCGCTGTGTCGCGAGCGCGGCGTACCGTGTCTCTATGCGCACGGCCCCTACGTCGAGCCCTTCTGCTCGCAGAACGGAGACTTCCTCGAGGCGGCGAACCGGAGGATCGAGCAGGCCGGTCTCCATTTGGTATCCGAAACGCCCGTGTGTATGCCGCGGGCGGACGTCGGGGACTCGGAGGATCACGTCGCCCCGCAGCTCCGAGACACGTACAGCGCACTCCACTGGCAGCTCGTGATGAAGGAGGCCGCAGCCCTCGGAATCGAGCTCCCCTCACCGCCGTGATCCGCTACCGTCTCGACATGGCCACACGAGCCCCTTTCTCCGAGACCCTGCCGCGCGCCGAGAAGGCGAAGAGCGGCGTGACGACGGCCGAGCGGACGACGCTCGCGATCCGCAGCCGCGTCCGTATCGACGACGATACGCGCGCGCAGATTCGAACGCGTCTAGCCCGCAAGCTCGGCAAGTACGCGACGCAGATCGAGCGCGTGTCGCTGCGCATCGACGATCTGAACGGGCCGCGAGGCGGCGTCGACATCGTCTGCAAGATCAAGGTCGTCCTCTCGGGGCTCCCGACGATCGTCGTCGAGGAACGCGCGGCGGACGTTCGGGACGCGGCGGTGCGAGCGGGCGATGTCGTGGAACGAGCGGTGCGCCGGGCGCTCTCCCGCGCCGGCCGCTCCGCTCGCGAGAGGTCGCGTACGGCGGGCCCCGCCGCCGCGGCGACGAAGCCCGGCCGGGCGCCGCGAGGCGACGATGACGGGAGCCTCATCGGCCGGCGCGTCGGCCGCTCGCCGGCCCAGCTCGAGCGCGCGCTGGCGCGGCCGGAGAAGCAGCGCGGCGATGCGTACGTCGATACCGCCGCCCCGGGCACCAGCGCCAGCGATCGCAAGGCGGGCTACGGCGCGACAGCGGCGCGCAACACCAAGCGCAACCGGGCCGGGATGACCGCGAGCCTCGAGGATTCGCGAACGACGCCGTCGCGCAAGTCCACGCGGAAGTCGGCGAATCGCGCCAAGAGCGGCGTGACGCTCGCGCGCACTGCGAACGAGCAGGCGCGCACGCCGAAGAAGCAGGCGGCGCGGGCGCGCGTGCGCAAAGGGCGCTGAAGCGCCACGTTCGCCCCGGTGTGACCCTGCGGCGCGGCGGGAATCCAAGTCCGTAGAGGCCGGCAGGAGGAATCGCGGCTGGCCTCGGTCCAGTGGGGTCCGCGCTCGCGGGAGTTGCCCGAGGGTGTCGCACGTCGCGGTCACCGGGCCGATCCATCCCCAAGCCGGCGAAGGGGCATCTCCGCGATCGGCTGTGCATGAAGGGTCCGCATCCACGAGTCGCTCCCGGTCGGTGTCTCGCCGTGCCGAGGAGTTCCTTGCCATGACGCCCTCATCCTTCCGTCCGGGTCTTCTCCGTTCTCTCACGGTCCTGCTCTTCTTCGCGCTGCTGCCGGGCAGCGCCCGCGCCGTCGAAGACGCAGCGATCGGAGACCCCCCCCTTCCGCGAGGGGGACACGATCACGATCGATCGCATCGACGAGCTGCGGCCGTACCTGCCCCCGGAGTTCTGGGCCAACCGGGATTTCTTCTTCTACGAGGGGATGAAGCTCGAGATCGGCCCCTTCCATCGCGACTACTCGGGTCCGCCGGCGTGGCAGGCGGCGACCGCGCGCTTCGCCGGGCAGGCTCGCATCGGTCCGGATGAGAGCCTCGAGAACTACGTGTCCGGCTACGCCTTCGAGCCCGAGACGATCGATTGCCTCGGCGATCCGCATGCTGGCACCAAGCACATCTGGAACTTCGCGTACCGCTGGAACGGCGATGGCGCCAATGCCCGCTATCACTACACGTACTGGGATCGCGGCGAGTCCCTGCCGCTGTACTTCGAGGGAACCTCGAAGAGCATCCGGATGGCGCACCGGCCCGAGCCGTCCTTGCTCGACGAGCAGGATGGCGACCTGTTCCGCGGCGAGAAGCGCGTCAGCTCGTTCGGGATCGAGGTCGATGCGCCGTTCGATGCACGGGGCATCCAGATCATGACCTATCGCTACAAGGAATCGGAGCGGCCGCTCGCGCAGACCAAGAACGACGACACCTGGGTGTGGGTCCCCACGCTGCGCCGTGTCCGGAGGATCTCGTCGGCCCAGCGGACCGACGCCGTGGCCGGAACGGATTTCACGTTCGACGATCTGTTGTCGTTCTCTGGGATCGTGCCGCAATACACATGGACGTGCCTCGGAGAGCAGACGGTGCTGGCCCCGGTGAACAGCCGCGTGCGGGCCTACCCGTACAACCGCGAGCACAATTTCGGTCCCTACGGCCTGTCGTATGCCGACGACAAGTGGGAGCTGCGTCACGCGAGGACGCGATCATCAACGTGCAGACCGGAACCGGCAACCGCATCGAGTTCTGGAACAACCACGGCACGCCCCTCGGCTCGAAGGGAAAGGTGCGTCGCTACATCGACATCGGACGCCTGACCAAGGGCCGGTGACGCACGCGCCGCGGGCGCTCCCGCCCCGTCCTGGCGGGAGCGCCGCGCGCCCGGTCGTTCTACGCTGACGACTGGGGAGGCGCTCATGGGAGAGGTTCTCGAGCTGGCGGAACGCGCGTGGAACGGGGATCTCGGCGGATCGAACGTGCATCCCGGCCGCGTGCTGGTGGCGCTCGAAGTGATCGACGACGACGCGGCGTTCATGTCGGCGTTTTCGAATGCGCTGATCTTGAAGACTGACGACGGGCTCGTGTTCCTCGACACGTCGAGTTTCTTCCACGCCGAGCCGCTGTACCGTTCGGTGCGCGCGTGGACCGATGCGCCGGTCCACACCGGGATCTACACGCACGGCCACGTCGACCACGTGTTCGGGCTGCAGCACTTCCATGCCGAGGCCGAGGCGCAGGGCCGCCCCGCTGCGCGCATCCTCGCGCACGAGCTGTGCCCGGCGCGCTTCGACCGCTATCGGCTCACCCAGGGCTACAACGGGCACATCAACGCGCGGCAGTTCGGCTTCGCGCGCCCGATCTTTCCGAGCGCGTTCCGCTATCCCGACGAGACGATCGGCGCTGGGCGTCGGCTCGAGATCGGCGGCGTCGCGATCGAGCTCCACCACGACCGCGGGGAGACGGACGACGCGCTGTGGGCCTGGCTGCCCGAACGCAAGGCGCTCTACACCGGCGACCTGTTCATCTGGGCCGCGCCCAACTGTGGCAACCCCCAGAAGGCGCAGCGCTACCCGCGCGAGTGGGCGGCCGCGCTGCGCAAGATGGAACAGCTCGCGCCGGAGTCGCTGTTCCCGGGCCACGGCCCGCCGATCCTCGGGGCCGCGCGCGTGGCGCAGGCGCTGTCGGAGTCCGCCGAGCTGCTCGAGACGATCTGTGAGCAGACGCTCGCGATGATGAACGACGGCGCGACGCTGGACGAGATCCTCCACGGCGTCACGCTGCCGCAGGCGCGGCTCGAGCGTCCGTACCTGCGCCCGATCTACGACGACCCGATCTTCATCGTGCGCACGCTGTGGCGGCTCTACGGCGGCTGGTACGACGGCAATCCCGCGCATCTGAAGCCATCGCGGGACCGCGACCTCGCGCGTGAGCTGGCCGCCCTCGCCGGCGGCGCCGGGCGCCTCGCGGACCGCGCCGAGTCGGTCTGTGCGGACGGGAACCTGGCGCTGGCCTGCGAGCTGGCGGAGTTCGCGTGGCTCGCGGCTCCGGAGGATCCGCGGACCCGCGCGGTGCGCGCCGCGGTCTACCGCGCCCGCGCAAGCGCGGAGACGAGCCTGATGGCCAAGGGCATCTACGGCGCCGCCGCCCGGGACTGCGAGTAGCCGGGGGACGGGGACGTTCCTTGCAAGGTTTCATTGGCGGGCAACGGCGACTGCGGGTTCGATCGAGTCGCTGCGAGCCCGCCAATGAAACCTTGCAAGGAACGTCCCCGTCCCCCCCCCCCCCCCGCTCCCCCTCCTGCCCCCCCCCCCCCTCCTCCTCCTCCC
>JBDIVR010000003.1:0-246639 GCA_039794265.1 Myxococcota bacterium | reverse complement strand
CCGCAAGGTGACAGACGAAGAAATGCAGCGTGTGAACCTGGAGCGCGACAAGTTCCACGGCGACTGGAACTACACGATTCGGCCCGGACGGTAGATATTCTGATACCTTTATTTATTTACGGCTCCTTAGAGTGGAAGAAGGCGCGAAAAATTGAAGCACACCATAGCGTTCGATGTCTACGGCACGCTGATCGACACCGATGGTGTGTTGACTGCCCTGAGCGAACAGGTGGGTGACAAAGCCCCGGCCATTCGTGCGCTTTGGCGCCAGAAGCAATTGGAGTACAGCTTTCGGCGCGGCTTGATGCAGGACTATCGAGACTTCTCGATCTGTACCCGCGATGCGCTGCTGTTTGCCTGCCAGAGCCATGCCGTCGAGCTGGACGCCCAGGCGCAACAGCGTGTGCTGGGCAGCTACGCCGAGCTTCCGGCCTTCGCGGATGTGGCCGCCGGCCTGGGTGAATTGGTCGATGCCGGCGTGCCCTTGTACGCCTTTTCCAATGGCAGTCGAGCGGCCGTGACGGGGCTGCTGCAGCGAGCTGGCTTGAGCGATTGTTTCCAGCAGGTGGTCAGCGTGGAAGATGCCCGGTCGTTCAAGCCCGACCCCCGGGTGTATGCGCACCTGGCGCAGCAATGCAGGCTGCCGGCGAAGCACATCTGGCTGGTGTCGAGCAATCCTTTCGACGTGCTGGGAGCAGCCCACAGTGGCTTGCGCGCCGCCTGGTTGCAGCGCGATCCAGGCACGGTTTTCGATCCGTGGGACATCGAACCGTCCATCATCCTGCACAGCCTGCTGGGTCTTGCGAATCGCTTGCCGCAAGACCCGTTGTAAGGCATCTCGTGACCGTCGCACCTGGCTCGGTCCGGGATTCGGGAGATGGGTTCTAGGGCGCCTCGTCGTCGTCGAAGACTCCGGTGTCGAAGCCCGCGTTCGGATCCGTATCCTCGGCCGGGAACGGCGCATCGAGATCCGGTCCGGGGTCGTCGTCCGCGCCCTCCGCTGCCGGCACCTCCGCCGACACGAAACGGTTTCGGAACGCCGCGAGACTTACCGGGATGTGCTCGGCGAGCGCCGCGTCCATCCGGAACACCGTCGGTCGATCGGCGCGCTTCGCGATCACGCGGTCGCCCTGCCGCACGCCGAGCTGCACGTCGGCGAGCACCGGCGCGTCGCCGCCCGCCTCGGGCGGCTTGCCGAAGACCCGGATCGCCGCGTGCGCGGGCGAGAGGCCGAGACCCGCCAGCTCGTCGGGACCCACCTCGTCGGCGGCGATGTCGACGGCGTCGAGCCGCGCCAGTTCGGCGATGAGCCGGGAGGCCAGGCCGGCGGCCATCGGCTCGGGTGTCGTATCCCAGCCGGCCTCCGTACGCGTGCCGCTGATCGTCACAACCTCCGTCGATCCCTGCGCCTCCGCGGTCGGATCCCGGAACACCAGCTCGAAGCGCTCGGCGTCGCTGGCGACGTAGTGGGCCAGCTGCTTGAACCGGAACGCGTCGACGCGCTTCGGCAGCTTCTGGAAGCGGTCCTCGGGAATGTGGTAGAGGGCGTCCTCGGCGGCCTTGCCGGCGCGCGCGTTCACCGCGATGACGCCGCCGATGGCCAACTCCCAGCGCGGCGGCTCTGCCCCGGCCTCGGCTTCGCCAGAGAGCACGACGCGGTACTCCGGCGCATCGAGCCCGACGTCGGCCGCGGGCGGCGGCTCGTCGACGAAGCCCGCCGCGCGCAGGAACACGAGGTCCGAGAGCAGCGTCTCGATGGCGTTCTCGTCGGCCTCGCCTTCGATCGGCGTCACCAGCCGCCACGCGCCGTCGCGTTTCTCGACGACGGCGCCGCCGCCCGTCCATTCGGCCTCGATGCGCTTCACGTCGTCGCGCTCGAAGCGCAGCGGGCGGCGCTCGCGCAGATCGTCGAGCGGCTTGTCGAAGCTCGTCGTCTTGAACGTCGCGACGGTGAAGACCGGCGAGTCGTCGGCCGCCGCGGTGGCAGCGTAGCTGTTGGCGCCGACGGGCGTCTTCTTGCCGACCCGCAGCTCGTGCGCCTCGTCGGCGGCTCCGAACCGCACGACGCGCGCGTCCTCGCCGAGCCCGTACACCGACAGCGGTTGCGGCTCCTCGAACACCGCCTCGCTGGCCATCGTCGCGAGCGCCGAGGCGATCGCGTCGGCGGCCGTCGCATCCGCGGGAAAATCGACCGGCTCGACGACCCGCCACGCGCCGTCGCGGCGCGCGAGGCGCGCGGCGCGGCCGTCGCTGGTGGTGAGTTCGATCCACTCGACCTGGGTGGGCTCGAGTTCACCGAACAGGCGCTTCGCCTGCTCGGTGGCCTCCTGCGTCTGCGTCTCGTGCCGGTTCGACCACCAGATCGCAGCGCCGAGCGCGATTGCGACGAGGAGCAGGATTCCGGTACTTCGCCACGACACCGCGCCGTCCCTATCGCCCCGGCGCCTTCCGCCGGCTCCACCACGCGAGCACGCCGACGATCGCGATGCCCTGCGGCAGCAGGAACAGCGCGACGTAGCGGATCTGCGACAGCTGCTCGGTGGACAGCATCAACCGCGAGGCGCGCGACTTGTTGGGGCGGATCGAGATCGCGTCCTCGTCGCCGAGCAGCCAGTTCACCGAGTTCACGAACAGATCGCGGTTGCGATAGGCATCGATGGCCTGGTTCGCGGTGAAATCGCTGTCGCCGAACACGACCAGTCGCGGCTCCGGCGGCGTCGCCGGCGCATCGTCCCCATCGGCGACGGCGGGCGGCGGACTCGCGGGCTGCGGCCGACCGGCGACGGCGAGCGGCACCGGCCCGGGCAGATCGTCGGGTCCCAGCTCGGCAGTCCCGTCGGCAAAGAGCTGTTCGAGATCGCGCTCGGCCCACGCGTTGTCGCCGGTGCGCACCAGCTCGACGAAGCTCCCGGCCGGCAGTTCGCCTTCGGCCGGCTTGCGCGGGCGCACGCTGCGCGCCATCGGGAACAGCGTGACCTCGCGCATCTCGCGCGTGATCGGATGATCCCCGTACTGTCCCGCCAGCGGCGACATCGCCTGCCCGAAGAGACTCTGCAGACGATCCACGATGGCGTCGTCGCCGAGTTCGACGCCCCACCCGGACAGCGTGTCGCCGAAATCCGTCTGGGCGCGCGGATCCACCATCGCCAGCACGGCGCCGCCGTGGGCCAGATAGCGATCCAGCTTGTCGGCGTCGCCCGGGCGCAGCGGACGCGTCGGTCCGGCGACGATCACGACGTCGGCGTCGTCGGGCACTTCCGCCTGGGTCTCGAGATGGATCGTCTCGACCCGGTAGTTCTCGTTGCGCAGCGCATCGGCGGCACGGCCGAAGCCTTCCTTGCCATCGGCATCCTTGCCGACGGGCGGCCGCTCGCCGTGGCCGGTGACGAAGTAGACCTTCTTCTGGGCCTGTCGCGTCAGCTTCAGCATCGCGTTGGTCAGCTTCGGCTCGTCGGGCTCGGTGAGCTCCAGCGACTCCTCGCCGATCGCGACGCGCAGCAGCCCCTCGCCGAGCCTCTCGGGCGCGACCGCATAGCGCTCGATCAGATCCGGACGCTGGTTGGGATCGGCGTACTCGACGGAGAAACGCGGGCTCACATAGCTGTACTTGTCGAGCAGCGACCGGATCGCCGGCTGTTCGGTCTTCGGGTAGAACGCGACGACGTGAACGTCCTGCTCGAGTCCCTCGAGGACCTTCTGCGTCTGATCCGACAAGGAGTGCACGCCGGCTTCGCTGAGATCCCAGCGGTGGTGGTAGCGGTTCGCCAGGAACGCCAGCGCCGCGACGATGAAGATCGCGATCACCGTCTGCAGCACGGCGCTGGTGCCGTAGCGACCGATGCGGCGCCCTTCGCCCGACGCGAGCCGCTCGCGGATCGCGTCGAAGTTGCTGACCACGGCGCTGACCAGCAGCACCACGCCGATCACGAAGTTGCCGACGATCCAGACCAGATCCGTCGGCGCACCGGCCAGCAGCAGGAACACCGACAGCAACCCGAACACGAAGAAGACCGTGCCGAGGCCCAGCAGCAGCGCGGGAACGCCGGTCATGTCAGCGCCACCTCACCGATTCGACGGCCGCGCGCGTCACGATCAGCGAGACCGCGACGAGGGCGGCGAAGTACGCCAGGTCCTTGGTGTCGGCGAGGCCCATCACGAGCGACTCGAAGTGCTCGGCCGTCGACAGCCAGCGCAGCACGCCGGTCACCGATTCGTTGCTGACGGCGCCGCCGGCCGCCCCGAGATCGGCCAGGAAGCCGAGCATCCACAGCACCAGCAGCAGCACGAAGGCCAGGAAGAACGCGATCAGCTGGCTCTGGGTCACCGCGGACGCAAAGCTGCCGATCGCCGCATAGGTGACACCGATCAGCAACAGCCCGCCGAGTCCCGCGAGCGTCTTGGCGAGTTCCGGATCGCCGTACCAGAACAACAACGCCGGATAGATCGCGAGCAACGACACCAGCAGCGCGACGAACGCTGCGGCCGCGAGGAACTTGCCGAGCACCAGCTCCCAGATCGTGATCGGGCTGGTCAGCAGCAGCTCCTGGGTGCCGTTGGCCTTCTCCGACGCGAACAGACCCATCGTGATGCCGGGAATCAGGAACAGCATCACGACCGACATCACATGGACGAACGGCGCGATCACGTGGTCGTTGAGATTGAGCTCCTCGAGCTGCTGCGCCATCTGGAAGGCCTGCATGCGGACCACGTAGTCCTGGAACTGGAGCACGCCCGACAGGAAGAAGAACCCGGCCAGCACGGCGAACAGCACCAGCACGGCATACGCGACCGGCGACGCGAACAGCGACCGCAGCTCGCGGCCGGCGATGGCGCCCACGTGTTTCACGACCGGACCTCCGGTGCGGGCGCCCCGGGCTTCGCCGCCGGCGGCGGCGCCGCGCTGGGCTCCTCGAACTCGCGCGCCGTCGCGCGCGCGAAGATCTCCTCGAGGCTCGCCCCGCCCGCCTTCAGCTCGGCGAGCGGCTGATCGATGACCTTGCGCCCGCGGTTCAGGATCAACACGCGCCGGCAGATCGCCTCGACCTCCGGCAGGATGTGCGTCGACAGGATCACCGTGCGCGCCTTGTCGCCCTTCTTCTCGCTCGCGAGCCCCGCGATCAGCGCGCGGATCTCGCGGATCTGGATCGGATCGAGGCCCACGGTCGGCTCGTCGAGGATCAACACCGACGGGTCGTGCACGATCGCCTGGGCGAGGCCCACGCGCTGGCGGAAGCCCTTCGACAGCGCGCCGATCACGCGCCGGCGGACCTCGGCGAGCCCGCAGCGCTCGAGCGCGCGATCGACCGCGGCGCGCCGCTGCGCGCGCGGCACGTCCTTGATCTTCGCGACGTAGGTCAGGTAGCCCTCGACGCTCATCTCGGGATAGAGCGGCGGCGTCTCCGGCAGATATCCGACGGCGCGGCGCGCCGCGAGCGGATCCTCGAAGATGTCGTGTCCGGCGATCGTCGCGCTGCCGTCGGTGGGCGGGAGGAATCCCGTCAGCATCCGCATCGTCGTGGTCTTGCCGGCGCCGTTGGGGCCGAGAAACCCCACCACCTCGCCCGGCTGGACCGAGAAGCTGACGTCGTCCACGGCGACCAGCTCGCCGTATCGCTTCGAGAGACCGTTCGCTTCGATCATCGAGCGGCGCCCGCCCGCAATCCGCCGAGGAACAGCTCGACGACGGCCCGCACGGTGCGGTCGTCGGTCGCATCGGGCTCCTCGGGAAGCTGCATCACGCCGAGTACCTGGCTCGTGATCATGGTCTCCAGCGCTCCGATGTAGGCGAGGCAGGCCACCTGCGCGTCGATGTCGCGGCGCAGCTCGCCCGCGTCCTGCCCGCCGCGCACGACCCGCTCGACGGACTGGAACAGACGCCCGACCGCACGGATTTGTTCGGGCTCCGAGAACCGCGACGAGCGCTGGATCTCGAACACCAGCACCTTGACCCAGTCCGGCCGACGCCGGTACGCGTAGAGCACCAGCCCGGCCAGCGCGTGCAGCTTCTCGGCCGCCGTCCCGGGGCCTTCCGTCACCTGCTCGACGACACGCAGGAACGCATTCCAGCGCTCCTCGAAGATCGTGCGCAGGATCTCCTCTTTGTTCTTGAAGTAGTGGTAGACGAGGCCGTACGCGATCCCGGCCTCGGCGGCGATGTCGGAGACGCGCGCACCGTGGTAGCCCCGGCGCGCGAAGACGCGGATCGCCGCTTCGAGGATGTGCTCGCGCTTGGCGCCGCGAGCCGCGCCCGGCACTGGGACCACGGCAGCGAGCGCGACGCCATCGGCGGGGTCGGCGGCGCGGGGATCCGCAACGCCGTCCGGAGCCGTCGGCGACGTTGCCGCCGGCGCGGCCGGCCGCGCCGGCGCAGCTGCTCGAGGCGTCTCGGAAGTCGGCGGAAGAGCGGCGGTCGGTGCCGGCAAACCTGCGTTCTCCCTTCGAAAATCGGCGCCCGGGGCCGTGGCATTGTACGGAGGGGAGACCGGTCGTCAAGTCGGCCGACGCGCGCTTCCGGGCGCCGCCAGTCTTTGGCGGCAGCGCTCGGCTCCGATACCCTGCGCCAGATGCCGAGCCGATTTCGCAGTCCCGTGCTCGCCCTGGTGCTGCTGGGATCCGTGTCCGGAGCGCTCCCGGCTGCGGCCACGACGACTGCCGTCGGCGACGCCAGGGCCTCCGAGGCCCGAGCGATCGAGGCGGCGCGCCGCTGGCAGGGTCGCTGGTGTCCGCCGACCGGCTGCGGACCTCCCGCCTCGGCCTCCGCCACGAGTATCGGCGGCTTCGCCGCCGCTGCGCTCGGTGCGGTGGTCCTGGCGCGCCGCCGTCGCCCCTGAATTCCGGCCTGCCCGCGAGTGCGTATCGCTCTCGTGATCGAGCGCTTCGAGCCGCAAGGCGGTGTCGAGGGAGCCGTCTGGCAGCTCGCCCACGGGCTCCTCGCGGCCGGCGACGAGGTGCACGTGGTCGCGCGGCGCACGGTCGCGGCGCCGGGCATCCGCATCCATCGGGTCTCCGTATCGGATGCCTGGCAACCTGCTCGCGTCGCGTCCTTCTCGCGGGCGGCAAGCCGAGCGGCGCCTCGGGGCGCGTTCGACGTCGTGCACTCGTTCTCCCGCACGCGTCACCAGGACGTGTACTCTGCCGACGGCGGTAGCCACGCCGCGTACATGGGTCGCCAGTACGAAGGATTCGCGCGCAGCGCGCGCCGGCTCTCGCCGCGACACGCGATCCTGCTGGCGATCGAAGCGCGGATCTTCGCCGACCGGTCCCAGACGCTGCTGTGTCCGTCGCGCTTCGTCGCCGATGACATCGCCGCGCGGCATGGCGTCGCGCCCGACCGGCTCGTCGTGATCCCCTACGGTGTCGATCTCGCGCGCTTCGATCCGGCGCTGCGCTCCTCCGTGGGCCGCGAGCTGCGTGCCGAGCTCGCTGCGGGCGCCGCGCCGGTCTGGCTCCTGGTGGGCTCGGGATGGCGGCGCAAGGGTCTCGAGACCGCGCTGCGAGCGCTCGCGCTCGGCCGAGCGCGAGACGCCGTGCTGTGGGTCGCCGGGAACGACGCGCCGGCCGCGTGGCCGGCACGGGCGGCGGCGCTCGGCGTCGGCGAGCGCGTGCGCTTCCTCGGCCAGCGGGGCGATGTCGAACGCCTCTACGCCGCCGCCGACGCGCTGCTGCTGCCGACCCGCTACGACGCCTTCGGCGCCGTGTGCCTCGAAGCAGCCGCGTCGGGACTGCCGGTCGTCACCAGCGGTGCGGCCGGCGCCGCGGAAGTGCTCGGCGAGGGCGGCCTCGTCGTCGCCGATGCCGAGGATGCCGCGGGCTTTGCCGCCGCCCTCGATGGACTGACGGACCCCGCCGTGCGGCGCGCGCGCGGCGCCGCGGCGCGGGCGCAGGCGGAGCAGCACGGCGTGGCGGCGCGGATCGCCGCCGTTCGCGCGCTCTACGGCCGTGTCAAGGCGCGTCGCGCGGAAGCACCGGCATGACTCCGTCGCCCGCATCCGTGCGCTGGACGCGCGGGGACGATCGAGTCGCGCAGGCGGTCACCGAGGCGCTCGCCCGCGGTGCGTTCGACGTGCTCGCCGAGAGCCCGCACCGCCGCGCGCTGCGGATCGCGACCTCGGAGCGGCTCGTGCTGGTGAAGCACTTTCGTGTCGATACGGGTCGGCATCGCACGCGCGAGCGCGCCAAGGCGTACATCGGGCGCTCGCCCGCCGAGCGCGAGTGGCGGGCGCTCTGCACCTTGCACCGCCTCGGTCTGTCGGTGCCCGAGCCGCTGGCGATCGGCGACGACGGCGACGGCGATCGGCTGCTCGTGATGGCCTGGGTCGAAGGCATGTCGCTGCGGACCGCGCTGCGCGCCGCGGCGCCGCACGCCCGGCGCGAGCTGCTGGTCGCGCTCGGTCGGGAGATCGCGCAGGTGCACGCCGCCGGATGGGCGCACGGCGACCTCCATCCCGGGAACGTCCTCGTTGGCAGCGGCCGGATCGTCCTGCTCGACTGGCAGCGCGCGCGCCCGGCGGCCCGGGCAGCGACCCGTGCGAACGACCTCGCGCGGCTCGAGCACGCGCTCGCGCCGTTCGTGACACGCACGAATCGCTTGCGCCTGCGGGCTGCGACGCTCGGGCTCGAGCGACCGTTCGCGGTCGCAGACCGGGAGGCGCTGCGCGCAGCGGGACGCGCGGCGGATCGCCGCACCGACGAGTTCGCCCGCCGCCGCACCGGCAGGCTGCTGCGACCCGGCGGCGAGATCGTCCGGGTCGACGGCGCCGATCGACGCGGACTGCGCCTGCGCGGTCTCGAGGCCGAACTGCTGGAGGAGCTCCTGGTCGCCCATGAGGTCGCCCTGGCCGACCAGGATGCGCGTGTTCTCAAGGACGACCATCGCGCGCGCGTCACCGCACACGCGCTGCGCGGACGCGCCCTGGTGGTGAAGGAAGCGCCGTGGCGCGGCCTCGGTCGGGCACTCGCCGACCGGGTCCGCGGATCCGCCGCGCGCCGCGCGTGGCAGGCGGGGCACGGGATCGCGCTGCGCCGGATCGGTGTCGCCCTGCCCCATGCGTGGCTCGAAGAGCGGCGTGCGGGAGTCCCCGTACGCTCCTGGGTCGTGCTCGAAGATCTCCGTCCTGCCGTTCCCGCAGCGTTCGCGCTCGAGCACGGACTCGCCGCGGACGCTGTTTTCGACACGCTCGTGCATCTGCTGATCGCACTCCATCGCCGCGGCATCGATCATGGCGATCTGCAGGGTACGCACGTCTTCCTCCGCGACGGACAGCGTGGACTCGAGGCGCAGTTGATCGACCTCGAAGCGGTTCGCTTCCGTGCGGTGCTCCCGGAGAAGCGCCGCATCCAGGCGCTGGCGGAGCTCAACGCGTCTCTCCCTGACAGCTTCTCCAACGCAGAGCGGTGGCGCGCGTGGCAGCGCTACTCGCGTGCGCTGCCCTGGCGAGATGGGGAAGCGCAGGCACGCGCGCGCGTCGTGCGCGCCAGCCTGGCGCGGCGTCATCGTTGGACCGGACGGAGCTCCTGCGCCTCCCGCTGACCGCGCAACCGACCTGTCGATTCCGACGCTGCCGTCAAGAAAGGGGCCGGGTTCGTTCGTCAACTTTTCCCCCATCCGGGGGAAAAGTTGACGAACGAACCCGGCCCCTTTCTTGACGGGCTCCGTCGAGCCGCTGACATCGTACGCATCGGGCTTCAGGCGCGAGCCGAGTCCCGCTTCGAATCCGCGAGCAGCCGCGACGCCATCAGTCTCTCGTAGGTCGCGGGCGTCAGCCGCGTCAGCCAGTACGAGATGCGGCCAACCGCCGAGAGCACGATCTGGCGTCGGTCCTGCCGCACGGCCCGGACGACCGCGCGGGCAACTCGATCGGGAGACGCGACGCGACCTGTCGTGGTCCGCTCGTCGCGGGGCCGGCCCCCATCTGGACCCAGCGCTGCGGCCGCGATGCCGGTGTCGGTGAAGCCGGGGCACACCAGCAGGACGCGCAGGCCCGTCGCCCGCCACTCGACGCGCAGCGAGTCGAAGAGTCCGTGCAGGGCGTGCTTGCTCGCGGCGTACCCCGCCCGCCCGGCCAACGGCGCAAAGCCGGCGACGCTCGAGATCACGACGACGAACCCCCGGCGCGCCAGGAGACTCGGCAGCGCCGCCTGCGTGCAGTGCACGGCGCCGAAGAAGTTGACGTCCATGACCGTCCGCAGGACGCTCGCGCGGGTCTCGGCGAAGCGCCCGACGTGAGTGATCCCCGCATTGTTCACGAGCACGTCGATGCCGCCGAAGTGCTCCGTCACGGCAGCGAAGGCACGGCCGCAGGCATCCGGATCCGTCACGTCGCAGGCCAGACCGACCGCGTCCGTCCCGCCAGCCACGAGCGACTCCGCGAGACGCCGAACGCCGGCTTCGTCCCGATCGAGGAGCGCGAGCCGAGCGCCTTCCTCGGCAAAGCAGCGGGCGAGCGCGCTACCGATCCCGCCGGCAGCGCCGGTGATCGCGACGACGCGCTGCTGGAGATCCACGCTGGCGACTCCGATCAGGCCCCGGGCGCCTCGCCGCGCTCGACCGAGAGCCACTGGAAGTAGCTCGACGAACCGTGGACCTTGCCGCCGTGACCGGCGTTGAAGCGAACGTTTGCGCCGGCATCCGAGCTGGCGAGGATCTCGCGGAAGGCGTCGATCTTGCGCGTCGGATCCTCGGAATTGAGACCGTGGAACACGATCTCCACGCGCGACTTCATCGCGAGCACGTTGATGACGAGCGTGGCGAGCGTGAAGAGCTTGCCGATGCCCTCGACCGCCTCGACGGAGAAGCGCGGAACCGGGACGTCGTCGATCTGGAAGGTGTACTCGAGCCGCATGCGGCGCAGGGTCGCCCGGTGGCCCGAGGGTGTCAAGCACGCGACGCGCCCGCGTCGTCGCCGACGGGGTTCGGTTCGGCGAGGAAACAGCGGCTGGTGCCGTCCGCGACCGGAACCAGCACCGGCGCCTCCCGGCGGCAGCGGTCGAAGACCAACGGGCAGCGGGTGTGGAAGCGACAACCCGCCGGAGGCTGCGCCGGCGACGGCACGTCTCCCTGCAGCCGGATCCGCTCGGCCGAGCGACGCGCGCCGGGATCGATCGACGGCACGGCCTCCAGCAGCGCCCGCGTGTAGGGATGCTGGGGATCGCCGAGCACCTGCTCGGTCGGCCCCTCCTCGACGATCTGCCCCAGGTACATCACCGCGACCCGATCCGCGAGATGCCGGACGACGCCGAGATCGTGACTGATGAACAGGTAGGCGAGACCGAGTTCGGCTTGCAGGTCGCGCAGCAGGTTGAGGATCTGCGCCTGGATCGAAACGTCGAGAGCGGACACCGACTCGTCGCAGATCAGCAGCCGTGGCTCGACGGCGAGCGCGCGTGCGATGCACACGCGTTGGCGCTGACCGCCCGAGAGTTCGTGCGGGAAGCGGGCGAGCAGCGACGGATCGAGACCCACGCGGCGCAGCGACGCACGGACGCGCGCATCGCGCTCGAGGTCATCGGCACCGATCCCGTGCGTCTCCATGCCCTCGGCGATCGCGTCGCGCACGCGAAACCGCGGATCGAGCGCTGCCAGCGGATCCTGGAACACGATCTGGAGTCGCCGGCGCAGCGGACGCAGCTGTCGCCGAGGGAGCGCGAGGAGATCCCGCCCCTCGAAGAGCACGCGCCCCGCCTGCGGCTCGACGAGGCGCAGGATCGATCGTCCCACCGTCGTCTTGCCGCAGCCCGATTCGCCCACCAGGGCGACGGTGCCGCCGGCGGGCACCTGCAGGTCGACCCCGTCGACGGCGCGCACCCAGCCGACCGGGCGCTGCAGCAGGCCCGCGCGGATCGGGAACCAGGTCCGCAGGCCCTGGACGTCCAGCAGCGGCGCGTGGCTCACGAGCCGATCTCCCGGGCGATCGCATGACACCGGACAGCGTGGAGCTGCGCGATCTGCGTCCAGCCGGGTTCGTCGCCGCACGCCTCGTACGCGCGCGCGCAGCGGCCGGCGAAGCGGCAGCCGGACGGCCACGCCTCGGGCGGCGGGACGGCGCCGGGGATCTCGACCAGCCGTGCCCCGCGCGGGGTCCGCGCCGGGAGCGATTCGAGCAACCCGACGGTGTACGGATGCTGCGGCCTCGCCAGCACGTCCTCGCGCGTCCCCTGCTCGACGATGCGGCCGGCGTACATCACGGCCACGCGATCGGCGAGCTCGTTCACGACGCCGAGATCGTGCGTGATGAGCAGGACGGCCATGCCGAGATCGCGGCCCAGCTCGCGCAGGAGATCCAGGATCTGCGCCTGGATCGTCACGTCGAGCGCCGTGGTGGGCTCGTCGGCGATCAGCAGCTTCGGCCGTGCCGAGAGCGCCATCGCGATCATCGCGCGCTGCTTCATGCCTCCGGAGAGCTCGTGCGGATAGGCCTCGAGCCGCGACGCGGGATCCGGAATGCCGACCCGCTCGAAGAGTCCGAGCGCGCGCCGGTGCGCCTCGCCGCGCGACACGCGGGCGTGAAGCCGGATCGCCTCGATCACCTGCTGGCCGACCCGCTGCACCGGGTTGAGGCTCGTCATCGGCTCCTGGAAGATCATGCCGATCTCGCCGCCGCGGACGCGCCGCCATTCCGGCGGGCCCAGGCCCGCGAGCGAACGACCCGCGAGAGCAACGCGCCCCGCGTCGACCCGTCCGGGCCGCGCGACCAGCCGGACGATCGAGAGGGCGGTCAGCGACTTGCCGCAACCGGACTCTCCGACCAGCGCGAGGACCTCGCCGCGCGCGACGCGAAGGTCGACGCGATCCACGACGGCGACGCGGCGCCCGCCCTCGGTCGGGAAGCTGGTGACGAGCCCCTCGACGACCAGCAGCTCGTCGCCGGCCGCAGCAGACGCGGGCGCGCTCACGCGCGCTCCCGCAGCGTGCGCGGGTCGAGGACATCGCGCACGGCATCCCCGACCCGGTTCACACACAGGATCAGCACGAACAGGGCGCCAGAGGCCGCGCCGAGGTTCCAGCCGATCACCGGATCCCGCGAGAGCTCGTCCCGCGCCTGGTCGATCATCTGTCCCCAGCTGCCGTCGAGACCGAGGCCCAGCCACGAGAGCACCGCCTCGGAGAGGACCAGTTGCGAGAACGTCAACACGAAGGTGATGACGACCAGATGGGTCAGGTTCGGCAGCACGTGGCGCCACAAGATGCGCCACTCCGAGACGCCGAGCGCGCGCGCGGCATGGACGTAGTCGAGCTCGCGGATCTTCAGCGTCTCGCCCCGCGCCAGCCGGCAGAAACCCACCCAACCGGTCACCGCCAACGCGAAGCAGACCTGCAGTGGACCGCGGCCGATGGCGGTGACCAGCGCGATCAGCAGCAGGATCGACGGCATCGACGCCAGCGTCGAGACCACGAAGAAGACGAGATCGTCGAGGCGACCGCCGAACCAGCCCGCCGGAATTCCCGCGAGCAGCGCCAACGGAATCGCGATCAGGCACGTGAGCCCGCCGACCAGCAGCGCGACACGAGCTCCCTGCAACGTGAGCAGCAGGACGTCGCGACCGAGAATGTCGGTGCCGAGCACGTGCCGCCCCGGATGCGCGAGCGGCGCGTCCCCGTAGAACTCGCGATCCGCCAGCGGCGCGGAGTAGCTGGCCTCCTGGAAGTCCGCCGGGAACAGTCGCTCGAGAGCGCTGCGCGTCTCGAGCAGCCCCGCCGACGCACCGGGCCGGTCCGCCGGAAGCTCCTCCCGCCACGACACGGTGTCGAGCAGAGCGACAGCGGCGTAGAGCGCGATCAAGGCCAGCGCCAGCGGCCGACGCCGGCCGATCTCGACGAGCCGTTCGCGCCAGTAGCGACTGCGCCGGGCCCGCCACGTCAGGAACGCCGCCAGGGCCACCAGCAGGACGGCCACGAGATTCGCCGCGATGTGGGATTCCAGCGCCATCCGGCCTACCCGAGCCGCACGCGCGGGTCGGCGAGCGTGTACGCGAGATCCGTGAGGATCTGGCCGGCGACGAACAGCAGCGCGCCGAGGTACACCATCACGCGCAGCGTCGCGAAGTCGTTGGCGTGGATGGCGTCCACCGTGATCGAACCGAGACCGGGAATGCCGAAGAACGACTCGAGCAGCAGCGCGCCGGTGAACAGGAACGGAATCCGAACCACCTCGTGCGTGAGGATCGGGATCATCGCGTTCGGCAACACGTGGCGCGCCATCACCCGCCCGTCTCCGGCGCCCTTCGCGAAGGCGGTACGCACGTAGTCACGGTTGGTCTCCTCGACGAACACCGTACGGTACAGCCGCACGTCGCTGCCGATGCCGTTCAGCAGACCGACCAGCAGCGGCAGCGCCAGGAAGCGCGCGATCACCGACGGATCCGAAGCGAAACCGGAGATCGGGAACCAGCGCAGCAGCACGCCGATCAGGTACTGACCGGCGAGGATGTAGATCAGGATCGAGATGCTCATCGCCACCACGGCGAGCACGACTCCCATCCTGTCGATGTAGGTCTCGCGGAAGAACGCCACCAGCAGCGACGCCGCCAGCGCCAGCGGCAATCCCAGCAGAAACAACGGCACCGTCAGCGCGAGACTCGGCCCGACACCGTCGCCCAGACGCTGCGAAATCGGCACGTCATCCGCATCGCTGCGACCGAAGTCGAAGGTCAACATCCGCCGGTAGTGTTCGAGCAGCATCGTGTCGAACGGGTTCTCGGGGTTCCAGATGCGCGGCCGGTCGTAGCCATGATTCGCGATCCACTGCGCGATGGCCTCCGGAGGGGCCTTCTCACCGATCGCTCGACGCGCCACGTCCTCCGGCTGTGCGGTGGCGAAGAACAACACGAACAGGAATCCGAGCACGCCGAGCACCGTCAGCGCGCCCCAGACGAGCCGCCGAAGCAGCCAAGTCGTCACGCCCGGCGCTCCCGTCGCCAGGTGACGATGCCGGGAACCAGCAGCGCGACCGCGAGCACGACACCGGCGGCGAGCGGCCAACGAACCGGCCGGTTCCACGCGGTACGCCGTTCCGCCCGCGCCTCGGCGTCGACGGCGTGGTACTTCCAGGTCGGCACCGGCAGGCCCATCGGAGCGAAGCCTTGCAGCCAACCGTGGACGAGTGCGTAGTCCTCGGGGTGGAAGAGCTCGATCCACGGCCGCTCGTGTTCCAGCAACGCGCGCATCTCGGCGATCTGCTCGAGGCGCCGATCGTCGTTCCCGCGATCCTTCATGTCGTGAAAGAGCGCGTCGTAGCGGGGATCAGCGAAGTTCGCGGTGTTGGGTCCGCCGCCGTTGCTTTGCGCGAGCTCGCTCCAGAGCAGGAACAGGAAATTCTCGGGATCCGGATAGTCGGCGACCCAGCCCCACATGAAGAGCTGGTAGGCGCCGCGGCGGACCTTGTCGCGGAACTGGTTGTAGTTCGTCGCCGCCAGCTCGACGTCCAGTCCGAGGCGCTTCCAGGCGTCGATGAAATACAGGTAGCGCAGGCGGCTCTGGACACTGGTGTCGCCGGTATCGAAGGTGATGCGCAGCGGACGGCGCGTCTCCGGATCGATGCCTCCGGCATAGCCTGCCTCGGCGAGCAGCGCTCGTGCGCGCGCGAGATCGGGCGTTCGGAACGGGTTTCGATACTCCTCGTCGTAGCCGAAGATCCCGGGCGGGATCGGCGACTGGGCCGGGATGCCGCGGTCGTTCAAGAAGATCCGCAAGAACTCCTGCACGTCGACGGCGAGGCTCATCGCCTGGCGCAACAGGCGACCGCGATCGCCGGCGGCTGCACCTACGACGGGATCCTCCATGTTGAAGCCGAGGTAGAAGACGCCGGGGCGGACGGCGCGCTCGAGGCGCATGCCGCGAGCCTCCATCTCCGGCGACAGCGCGCCGTTGCGCACGGCCTGATCGAAGCTCTCCTTCGGAATCGTCGAGCGGTCGTAGTAGCCTTGCGTGAACTTGGCGAAGGCCGGGATGGTCTCCTTCTCGAGACGCATCTCGATGCGATCGAGGAACGGCAACGCACGACCCGCGAGCGCCGGATCGAGGGTGCCACGCGCGACGTCCTCGGGCATTCCCTCGGTCGGATAGGTCGCCGACGGCGCGCCCCACTCGGGATGCCGGGCGCCCCACCAGTCTGGGTTGCGATCGAGGACGATCCGGCTGCGTTTGTCGTAGCGCGTGAGCCGGAACGGCCCGGTGCCCACGGCGATCTCGGAGAACCCGGGCCTTCCGCCTTCGCCGTCGTACCATGCGACCGCTTCCCAGGGAACCGGCGACGTGAACGGCATCGCGAACCAGTACAGGATCTGCGGATACGGAACCTGCGTCACGATCTCGAGCCGGTCCGGATTCGTGGCGCGCACGCCGGTCGCCGGGCCTGCTCGCCGGTACTGCTCGTCGATCCGAAGCGACGAGAACCCGGGCTCCTCGTCCCGGAGCTTCTGCAGCCGTTCGCCGAAGGCCGCAAGGCCCGCGATCTTCGACAGCGGCACCAGCACGGGGCTGTTCACCGCCGGATCGGCGATGCGAAGGATCCCGAACGCCACGTCGGAGGCGAGCAGCTCGCGCTGGACGACTCCCTCTCCGCCCAGGGAGAAAGAGGGATCCTCGGCGAACAGCACGCCACGCCGCAGCTGGAAGCGGTAGGCCACCGTGCCATCGGGCTGTGGTTCGGCCTCGGGAACGTCGACGACCAGGCCGGGAATCAGCTGGTACGGACGTTTCAGATAGTGGTACTCGAGCAGCGTCTCGTAGATGTTCGACAGGACATCGTGATCCACCGTCGAGTAGGCGACTTGCGGATCGAGGGTCTTCGGCGGCTCGCTGTAGGCGGTATAGAACACGCGCAGCGTGTCGTCCGCGTCGGGATAGGGATTGTTGGAGCATCCGAACGCGGCCAACCCGAGACCGAGCGCCAGCGCGAATGCCTGCTGGCGGCTCACCCGCCGGCTCCGAGGCGAAGATCGAAGAGCTCCGGCGCCAGGATCGGATTCAACTCCACCGCCTGGAAGCGCACCTGCGCGCGGGCGCCCGTCGTGTGATCTTCGAGCTCGAGTCGATACGGGAACTCGTCGTCGCCGAGCGTCCGATGGTCGGACCAGCTCGCTTCCTGAAGCGGCTCGCCATCGACACCGATGAGCGTCCAGGCGACCAGCCGACCGCCGGCATCGAAGGCGACACGAATCGAGCCGGCGGCCTGCGGCGCGCGCAACGTCAACTCGACGCGGCCGTCGGCGAGCTGGGCGCCCCCGATGAGACGCGCCTCCGCGGGGAGCGCCGGCGCCGCCAGGAGCAGGCGAACCGCCTGCTCCGGCGTGACGGCCAGGCCCGCCACCTCCCACAGCAGTGCCGCGTGAACGGGTCCGCCGGTCAACGACCGGTCCTCGGCGCGGTACAGCCGGTACTCGGCGCCGTCGGTCGTGAGCACGGCGATGCGCTGGTCCAGCAGGCCGAGGATCTCGACCCGCAGCTGCGCCGGCCGTTCCACCAGCAGCACCTGCTTCGCGCGGCCCTCGCCCGCGGGTCCCTCGATGGCGAGGCGCGCCACGCCGCGCAGGCTGTGTCGGGCCTCCCCCGCGCGCGCGAGATCCGCCAGCAGCGCGAGCGGGCGAACGTCGCTCGCGGGCAGCGGGACCGGCCGCGGCGATCGCGCCGCGGCGCAACCGAGGCCGAGTGCCGACACGAGCCCTGCGATGACGACCGCGGACGAGCGCGCTCGACGCACGCCGGGGCGCGACACGCTCACGGCCGCTCGAGCTCGCGTCGCAGCCGCTCGAGCTTGTCGATTAGATCCGGCTGCTCTCCATCCCGTGGGGTCAGGCCGACCGCCTCCTCGTAGAAACGAAGTGCTGCGGGTTTGTCGTCGAGCAGGCGATACGCGTCCCCGAGATGCTCGGAGATCACGGGATCTCCGCCGGTGAGCTCGGCGGCGCGTCGGAGCTCCCGGATGGCACGCTCGAGCAGAGCGCGTCCGCGCTGTTCCTGTTCGTGGTCGCCACTCTCGAGCAGGGGTTTCGCGCGCATGTAGTACACCCAGCCGAGACTGTCGGTGATATAGCCATCGTCGGGCCTTTGCTCGAGGGCCCGTGCGATCATGCGCTCGGCCTCCTCGAGGTCTCGTCCCTGCTCTGCGAGGGTGTACCCGACGTAGTTGAGCGCACCGGCGTGATCCGGGTTGCGCGCCAGGACCTCGTTCATGTAACGAAGCGACTCCTCGCTGTGACCCGCTTCGCCATGCACGACGCCGAGGTTGTAGAGCAGCTCCTCGTCACCCGGCGACGCTTCGAGCAGCTCGGTCAGGAACTCCGCCGCCTTGTCGAAGTCGCCGGCCTTGGCGCGCAAGCTGGCGACGTAGAGATCGAGCGCCCGCGACGGCGCGCGCGCGCGAACCGCCTCGGCTTCGGCCAACGCGCCGCGAAAGTCCTGGTTTCGCTCCTTGAGCGCCGCGACCTGGAGCCGCGCGTCGGACCAGCGCTCGTGCTCCGGAGGGACGCGCTCGAAGCTGGCCTGGGCCTCGTCGAGCCGTCCGGCGCGACGCTGCACCATCCCGAGCAGGTAGTGCACCTCGTGCTGCTCCGGGTTCTCCGCGAGCGCCTGCTCGAATCGCGCCGAGGCCGCGGCGTAGTCCTGCTGCTCGAGGTCGAGATAGCCGAGCCTCACGACGGAGCGAAGATCCTCTGGGTAGCGACGCTCGATGTCCTCGAGCACGCGGCGTGCGTCGTCCCAGCGCTCGAGCCCGATGTAGGCGTCCGCCAGTGCCACCAGCGTCGGATGGTGATGCGGCTCGAAGCGGAGCACCTCTCGATAGATCTCGATCTCCCCATCGCGGTCGCCGCGCTGACGCCGCGCGCGGGCGAGCGCCGAGTACACCGCGAGATTCTTCGGCTGCTGGCGCAACGCCTGGCGCAGCGTCTGCTCGGCCTCGTCGTACTGCTCCATCCGTTCGAGAGCGCGCGCGAGCGCGAAGTAGGAGCGCAGGTTGGTCGGCTCGGCGCGCACCAGCCAGCGCCCGATGCGCAAGGCGTCGTCGAGCCGCCCCGAATCGGCGTACGAGCCATAGAGCAACAGCGCTGCGTCGGCGTCGAGAGGCGTTCCGTCGGGCTCGAGCAGCACGCGCTCGGCCGAATCGACGTCGCGGCGGATCCTGTGCAACGTGCCGAGGAAGATCCGCACGTCGGTGTCGTCTGGATCGAGTTCCAGCGCGCGCTCGGCGAAGCCGACCGCCTCGTCGGCACGTCCTCCGCGCGCCAGTAGTTCCGCCACCTTGCGGTGCAACAGCGCCGAGCCGGGATCCTTGGCGAGCGCGCGCTGGTACGCGGCCAGCGACTCCTCGAGATTCCCCTCGAGCTCGAGCTGTCGCGCCACGAGGTAGTCGTACTCCGGCGGCGCACCCGGTCGCTCGACGACACCGGGCCCGGAGGTTGCTCCGAACCCGCCGAAGGCGGAACAGCCGACGAGGCCGATCGTCGAGAGCACGACCGTCGACACGGCGACGAAGAGGACCGGAGCCCTCCGAGGTCGGGCGCTCACGACGAGAGGTAGCCCTTCTCTTCCAGGAAGGAGACGAGCTGTCCGACACTCTCGTCGACCGACTGGCAGTTGGTGTCGAGCACCAGCTCGGGGCGCTCGGGTGCCTCGTACGGGGCCGAGATGCCGGTGAAATCGGGGATCTCCCCGGCACGCGCCTTCTTGTACAGACCCTTGACGTCGCGGGACTCGCAGGTCTCGACGCTGGCGGCCACATAGGCCTCGACGAACCGGCCGGGGTCGTGGATCGCTCGCACGAGATCCCGATCGGCCCGGTAGGGGGAGATGAACGAGGTGAAGACGATGATGCCGGTCTCGGTGAACAGCTTCGCCACCTCCCCGATGCGGCGGATGTTCTCGGTGCGGTCGTCCGGCGAGAAGCCGAGATTCTTGTTGAGACCGTGGCGAACGTTGTCGCCGTCGAGCACGTAGGCGAGCCGGCCGCGCGATACCAGAACTTCCTCGGCTGCCACGGCGACCGTCGACTTCCCCGAGCCGGAGAGACCGGTGAGCCAGACCGTGACGCCCTTCTGGCCGAGCAACTTCTCGCGATCCTCGCGGGTGACGTGGTGCTGGTGCCAGGTGATGTTCGTCGCCCGCTGCTGGGTCATCGGCTCGATCCCTCGAATGGTTGCGCTCGCATGGGAAGGCTCCCCGGCGGAGCGTTTCTCTCGGGTCCGTCCCCGGGAATCGGCGGAGAGTAGCGGCGCGCTTCCGCGGGGGCTACGCGGATCGCGAGCGCGTTTCGCGCTGGGCGCGCACGGCCGCGACGATTCGTTCTGCCGCCGCATCCACCTCGGCAGCCGTCGTGCCGCGTCCCAGGCCCAGCCGCACGGACGCGCGAACCTCGGCATCAGAGAGCCCCAATGCTCGCAGGACCGGGCTCGGCTCCGGACGTGCCGATGCGCACGCCGAACCCGTCGAGATCGCAACCTCTGGCACCGCCGCAAGCAAGGCGTCGGCATCGATGCCGGGAACGCGCAGGTTCAGATTGCCCGGCAGACGCCGCTCGAGATCCCCGTTGACGGAGACCTCCCCGATCCCGTCGCGCAGCCGGACGAGCAGCCGCGAGCGCAGCTCCGACAGTCGCTCCGCCTCCGTCTCGCGCTCGGCGACGGCGATCTCGACGGCCTTCGCGAAGCCCACGATCAGTGGCACCGGCAAGGTCCCGGAGCGCAACCCGTGTTCGTGCCCACCGCCGTGCAGCAACGGCGCGAGGCGAATCCGCGGCCGCCCGCTCCGCACGCGCAGCGCGCCGATGCCCTTCGGTCCGTAGAGCTTGTGGGCGGTGAAGGACAGCAGGTCCACGCCGGCGGTCGTCACGTCGACGGGCACCTTGCCCACGGCCTGCGCTGCGTCGCTGTGGAACGACACGCCGTGCTGTCGACACACGGCTGCGATCGCCTCGATCGGCTGCAGCACGCCGATCTCGTTGTGGGCCCACATCACCGAAACGAGAATCGTACGGTCGGTCAGGGCGCTCGCGACGGCATCGGGGTCGACGAAGCCAGCGCCGTCGACGGGCAGCTCCGTGATCGAGAAGCCCTCTCGTGCGAGAGCGCGCGCGGTATCGAGCACGGCGGGGTGCTCGGTCGCGACGGTGACGAGATGGTCGCCGCCCCCGCGGCGCGCACGGGCGGCGCGAGCGATGCCCTGGAGCGCGAGATTGTCGCTCTCGGTCGCGCCGCTGGTAAAGACGATCTCGCGCGGATCGGGGGCGCCGATGGCCGCCGCCAGCGTCTCGCGCGCCGCTTCGACCGCGGCCTCCGCGCGCCACCCGAATACATGCGTGCGGCTCGCCGCGTTCCCGAAATCCCGGGTCCACCACGGCGCCATCGCCTCGACCACCCGCGCATCCACCGGCGTCGTCGACTGATGGTCCAGATAGATCGGCCGCGCCGTCACGAAGCGGCGGCCGTCAAGAAAGGGGCCGGGTTCGAAACGTCAACTTTCCCCCGCTCAGCGGGCTTCGCCGGGGGCCGTGCGGCGATCAGGCCCCGAAGGACTGGCCGCAGCCGCAGGTGCTCTTGGCGTTCGGGTTCTCGATCTTGAACCCCGACTCCTGCAGCGTGTCGACGTAATCGAGCACGGTGCCGGCGAGATAGACGGCGCTCTTGTCGTCGACGATGATGCGGACCTCGCCGGCCTGGAACTCGTTGTCGTCGTCGCCGACCTTTTCGTCGAAGCCGAGCTGGTATTGGAGACCCGAGCATCCACCGCCGATGACCTTGAGCCGCAGCCCGTGGCTTCCCAGCTTGCCGTCGCGGTCGAGGAGCGACTTGATGCGGTCCTGGGCGGTGGGGGAAACCTCGATGATGGCCATACGTGTGGGTCCTTTCCTGCAACAGGTCGGAAGGGTAAGGCTGTCCCCCCGGGAGTCAACTCACTCCGGCCCTGGCGCCTCGGCGCTCCTCCCGCCAGTCGCCCGCAGCAGCACGAAGATCTCCCGGTTCCCCTTGGGGCCGGCGACCCGGCTCTCTGCCTGGCCCTCGAACCGCCAGCCCAGATCCTCGGCGGCCGCGCGCACCGCCGCTGCCGCGCCCTCGCGGACGGCGTCGTCGCGAACCACGCCGCCCTTCCCCACCTGGTCGCGGCCGACTTCGAACTGCGGCTTCACCATCAGCAGCCAGTCCGCGCCGGGCGCCAGCGCGGCGAGCCGCGGCAGCAACAGCCGCACCGAGATGAACGAGACGTCGACGACGACGAGTTCCACCGGTTCGCCCCCGAGTGCCGACGCTTCCAGGTGTCGCGCGTTGGTGCGCTCGCGCACGACGACGCGCGGATCCGCGCGCAGCTTCTCGTGGAGCTGCCCGTGCCCCACGTCGACCGCCACGACGCGCCGGGCGCCGCGCTGCAACAAGCAGTCGGTGAACCCCCCGGTCGATGCGCCGATGTCGAGACAGGCGAGCCCGGCAGGATCCACCTCGAGATCGTCGAGCGCGCCCGCCAGCTTGTCGCCGCCACGCGACACGAAACGCGACGCGGGCTCGCGCAAGCGCACGCGCGCATCGGCTCGCACCCGCGTGCCCGGCTTGTCGACGACCGCGTCGTCGACGAAGACCTCGCCGGCCATCACCCGCGCCTGCGCCTTCGTGCGGCTCTCGACCAGGCCATCGGCGACGAGTCGCTCGTCCAGCCGCAGCGGACGCGGTGCGGCATACGATCGGTCCGGCTCGTTCCCGTCTCGACAGCGACCCACGCGGGCAGGGTAGGACAGCGGCAGGTGCCTAGCGCCCCAGCAGCTCGTGCGCCGCGCGCGCGATGCCCGCGGCGTCGAGGCCGTGCTCGGCGCGGATCGCGTCGGGATCCCCGTGCTCGACGATGCGGTCCGGGAGCGCGAGGCAGCGGACCGGCACGGCGATGCCCGCGGCGGCCAGCGCCTCCAGCACGGCACTGCCGAACCCGCCCTGCCCGCAGGCCTCCTCGACCGTCACGACCGCTCGACAGCGCGCCGCGAGCTCGGCGAAGCGCTTGCGATCGAGCGGTTTCACGAAGCGCGCGTTCAGCACCGCCGCCGAGATCCCGGCCGCCTGGAGCTCGCCGGCCGCCTCGAGCGCGACGTGCGCGAGCGTCCCGATCGCCGCCACCAGCACGTCGTCGCCGTCGCGCAGCAGCTCGGCCTCTCCGATGGGAACCGTCTTCAGATCCGGATCGAGCGGGACCCCGAAGCCATTGCCGCGCGGGTAGCGCACCGCCGCCGGACCAGGATGCTCGATCGCGGTCTTCAGCATGTGGCGCAGCTCGTTCTCGTCCTTCGGCGCCATGACGACCATGTTGGGAAGCGCGCGCAGGTACGCGAGGTCATAGAAGCCCTGGTGCGTGGCGCCGTCGGCGCCGACCAGACCGGCGCGATCGAGCGCGAACGTCACGTCGAGGTTCTGGACGCACACGTCGTGTACGACCTGGTCGAAGGCGCGCTGCAAGAACGTCGAGTAGATCGCCGCCACCGGCTTCATGCCCTCGGTCGCGAGGCCCGCGGCGAAGGTGACGGCGTGCTGCTCGGCGATGCCGACGTCGTAGAAGCGGTCGGGGTGGACGGCCTGGAAACGGTCGAGACCGGTGCCGTCCGGCATCGCGGCGGTGATCGCGACGATGCGCGGATCCTCGCTGGCCAGCTGGATCAGTGCGTCCGAGAACACGCGCGTGTAGCTCGGCGGTCCGCCGCTGCTCTTGCGCATCTCGCCGGAGGCGATCTCGAACGGCGTGACGCCGTGGTACTTGAAGGGATCTGCCTCCGCCGGCGGATAGCCGCAACCCTTGGCGGTGAGCGCGTGGATCAGGATCGGACCCTCGCCGCCTTCGAGCATCCGGCGCGCATTGGTGATCGTCTCCAGCACCTCGTCGATCGAGTTGCCCGGGATCGGCCCGAGATAGCGGAAGCCCAGCGCCTCGAACAGCAGACTCGGCGAGATGAAGGCCTTGAACGACTCCTCCGCCTTGTGCGCCCAGTGCACCAGGTCGCCGGGTAGCGTCGAGAGCGCGTCCTTCGCGACGGTCTTGAGTCGCCGGACCAGCGGCGCGGACATCTTGCGCGACAGGAACGAGCTGAGCGCGCCGACGTTGGGTGCGATCGACATCTCGTTGTCGTTGAGCACCACCAGCAGGTTCTTCTGCGCGAGCTCGCCGGCGTGATTCAGCGCCTCGAACGCCATGCCGGCGGTCATCCCGCCGTCGCCGATGAAGGCGATCGCCACCCCGGGCTCGCCGCGGTGTTGGAGGCCGCGCGCGATGCCGAGCGCGGCCGAGATCGAAGTCCCGGCGTGGCCGGCGCCGAAGTGGTCGTAGGCGGACTCGCTGCGGCGCAGGAACTTGCCGATGCCACCCTCCTTGCCGATGCGATCGAAGCCCGCTCGGCGGCCGGTCAGCAGCTTGTGCGCGTACGCCTGGTGGCCGACATCGAAGACCAGTCGATCCCGCGGCGTCTCGAAGACGTAGTGCAGCGCGGTGATCAGCTCGACGGCCCCGAGGCTCGAAGCCAGGTGCCCCCCGGTCTGCGACACGCGTTCGACGATCTCGTCGCGCAGGCCGGCACATACGCGGACCACGTCCTCGCGGGGCAGTGCCCGCAATGCGGCGGGGCTCTCGATCGGGTCCAGCAGCTCGTCGCTCATTCTCCACAGCCTCCAGGGATCCTCGAGAACGTCATCGCGTCCGCCACACGGCGAAGCGCGCCAGCATGCGCAGCGCGTCGGCGCGTCCGCCGAACGGCTCGAGCGCCGTGAGCGCCTCTTCGAGCAGCGCCTGCGCACGCGCCCGCGCTGCCTCGACACCGATCAGGGACACGAGAGAGCACTCGTCCGAACCGGGCTCGTCATCGAGTACGTCGTCGGCGATCTGGAACGCGACCCCGAACGCCAGCGTCGCTCGGCGCAGCGCGGCGAGCGCTTCGCCGTCGCCGCCCCCGAGCCGCGCGCCGCCGACGACGGACGCCACGAACAAGGCGGCGGTCTTGCGCCGATGCACCGAGTCGACCCAGGCTTCGTCGACGCGCGCCGGATCGAAATCGAGATCGTCGGCCTGGCCACCGACGAGTTGCGCGGCGCCTGCGGCGTGCGCGAGATCGCGCAGCGCCGCGATCGCGTGCCCCGGCGCCACGGGCCCGTCCGCCCCGGCCGCGTCGGCGAGCGTCTCGAACGCCAACGCCAGCAGGGCATCCCCCGCCAGCACCGCCGTCGCTTCGCCGTACGCGACGTGGACCGTCGGCCGACCGCGACGCTCGTCGTCGTCGTCCATGCACGGCAGATCGTCGTGCACCAGCGAGTACGTGTGGACGAGTTCGACGGCGACGGCCAGCGGCAGCGCATGCTCCGGCGCGGCGCCCACCGCTTCGGCGCCGGCGAACGCGAGCGCCGGGCGCAGCCGCTTGCCGCCGGGAAACAGCAGGTGGCGCATGGCGCCATGCAGGCCGCGCGGTGGCGTGTCCGCCGACGGCAGGCGTCGATCGAGCGCCGCATCGACGCGCCGCGCGCTCTCCTCCAGATAGGCCAGCACGTCCACTACTCGGAGCCCTCGTCGTCGCGCAGCGGCCGGGTCGTCAGCACGCCGCCCTCCTGGGTGAGCCGTTCGATCCGTCGCTCGGCGTCGGTCAGCTGGTCCGCGAGTCGACGCGACAACCGCACGCCCTCCTCGAATCCGGCGAGCGCGTCCTCGAGCGAAAGTTCTCCGTCCTCGAGCCCCGCTACGAGCGATTCCAGGCGATCGAGCGCCGCTTCGAAAGACGGCTCGCGATCGGCATCGGGCATCGGCTCCTCGGCGGAAACGATCTCCGCGGTACCGAGATCGGCGTCGATCGCGCGCTTGCGGCGGGGATGGGAAGGCGGTTGGCCGTGATCCGCCATTGCGTGCCGAGGCTAGCGTCCGCAACGCGGGCGTGCCAAGCAGCGGTGGGCCGGAATCGGCCGGATTCCGCGGCGATCGCCCGACCGGCACCGCGCCATCGGTCAGCGATCGGCGGTCCCCGACGGCGCCGCGCGCGTCCCGGTCACCGTGGCGTCGATCTCGCCACCGGCGACGCGAACGGCAAGGGCATCGCCGCGTTCGACGTCGCCCGGCGCGCGCACGATGCGGCCATCGCGGGCACGACGCGCAATCGCGTAGCCTCGACCGAGCACCGCCAGCGGCGAGAGCGTGTCGAGTCGTCCCGCCGCGAGGGCGAAACGCGCAGCATCGCGCGCGAGACGCCGACGGAGGGCGGCGTCGAGGCGTTGCGCATCCGCGGTGAGCCGCCCGCGTCGCGCGGCGAGCCGCGCCGCCGGCGATGCGCGGTGCAGCGCCGCCGCGCACTGCTCGAGCCGCGCGCGGGAACCCGAGATCCGAGCGAGCAGCGCGCCGCGCAGGCGTCTGCGATCCCGCTCGAGTTGCAGCGAATACGCGCGGCGATCCGGCACGACGAGTGCCGCCGCAGCGGAAGGCGTCGGCGCTCGGGCATCGGCGACGAGGTCTGCGATCGTAAGGTCGGTCTCGTGTCCGACGCCCGAGACGACCGGAACGGGACAACGCGACAACGCACGCGCCACCGTTTCGGAGTTGAAGCACCAGAGGTCCTCGAGCGATCCCCCTCCCCGCACGAGCAGGATCACGTCGACCTCGGGCCGCGCCGCCAGCAGCTGCAGGCCTTCGACGATCTCGAGCTCGGCGCCGGGTCCCTGCACGCGCGCATCCGCGATCAGCAGCGGGACCGTCGGCCAGCGCACGCCGGTCACCTCGATGACGTCGCGCACGGCGGCCCCGTGCAGCGATGTGACGACGCCCACGCAGCGCGGCAGGCGCGGCAGCGCGCGCTTGCGCGCCTCGTCGAACAATCCCTCCGCTTCGAGTCGCGCGCGGAGCTGCTCGAACGCGAGTCGCAGCGCCCCCTGGCCACGCGGCTCGAGTTCTCGCACGCGGAGCTGCAGGTCACCGCGCGCTTCGTAGACGGTGACCTCGCCGAACGCCAGCACCTCGAGTCCATCGGCAGGCTCGAACGCGAGACGTCCCGCGTCCCCGCGGAACAGCACGGCTCGCAGCTGGGATTCGTCGTCCTTCAGGGTGAAGTAGCAGTGACCAGACGCGGCGCGACGCAAGTTCGAGATCTCGCCGACCACCCAGACGCGGCCCACCCCATCGGCGACGAGCATCCGCACGGACGCGAGCAGCTCCGCGACCCGCAGGATGCGCGGAGCGCCGACCGCTGCCGGGCGATCGAGCGGCACCTCGCCGCTTGCCTACGGCTGGGCGGTGGGAGCCGCTTCGGGGGCGCTCGCCATCGACGGAGCGACCTCGGGATCGGTTTGCTCGGCCGTCCCGGTCCGCAAGCGCTCGAAATAGGCCCAGCTCTTCAGGACTTCGAGGCCGCGTGAGAGCTGGATGTCGACAGCTTCCCCTTCGCCGAGCTGCGCATCGGCCGGCAACCCGGGCAGCTCGATCGTCGGCCTCGAACCGCTGGAAGGTGCCACCGGCTCCGCCTTCTCGTGCAGGAAATGCCGCTCGAGATCCTTCTCGCGCAGCGGGCGGGCATCGGAGGCCCCGTCCTCGTCGGCCGCCTCGCCGTCCCCCGCCGGTTCGCCGTCGCCCGTCGCGCTGACCTTGATGTCCGGGGTGATCCCGACCTCCTGGATCGAGCGACCGCCCGGCGTGTAGTAGAGCGCGGTCGTGAGACGCAAGCCAGAACCATCCTCGAGCGGGAACACGGTCTGCACGGAGCCCTTGCCGAAGGTGTCCTCGCCGAGCACCAGCGCGCGTCCCTGATCCTGCAGCGCGCCGGCGACGATCTCCGAGGCGCTCGCGCTGCCGGCGTTCACGAGCACGACGATCGGGTATTCCTGATCGACGCCATCGGGATGCGCCTGGAACTCCTGCTGCTGGTTCTCGACACGCCCCTTGGTGTAGACGATGAGGCCGTCGCCGAGCCAGAGATCCGCCACCCGCACCGCCTGATCGAGCAGCCCGCCCGGATTGTCCCGGAGATCCAGCACGAGACCCTGCAAACCCCCAGTGGATTCCTGCTGCAGATCGGCCAGCGCCGCCTCGAGATCGTTCGACGTGCGCTCCTGGAAGGAACGCACCCGCAGATAGCCGTAGTTCGGCTCGAGCGTGCGCCCCTCTACGGAGGCCACCTTCACGACGTCGCGCGTGACCGTGAAGGGCTGAGGTCCCGCGAAGCCTTCGCGCAACACGCGGATCGTGATCTTCGTGCCTCGCTTGCCCCGCATCAGCTTCACGGCGTCGAAGAGGCTCATGTTCTTCGTCGTCTTGCAGTCCTCGGTCCAATCGTCCGGCTTCTCGGTCGGGCAGATCTCGACGATCTGGTCCTTCGCCTTGATCCCCGCCTGCCACGCCGGCGTACCCTCGATCGGCGATACGACCTCGATGTAGCCATCGCGCCGCTTGCTGATCTCGATGCCGAGGCCGTGGAACTCGCCCCGGGTGTCGATCTGCATTTCCTTGTGCGCGTCGGGATCCATGTACGAGGAGTGTGGATCGAGTTCGGCGAGCATGCCCCGGACCGCGCCCCGGATCAGCTGCGTCTCGTCGACCTCCTCGACATAGTTGCGCCGCACCAGGTGCATGACCGAGGTCAGGAGATTCAGGTCGTCGTATCGCGTGGCCGAGACCGTGCCTCCGGACCCGGGACCCAGGAAGACCGTGGCGGACAGGACGCCAGCGGCAAAGAGGAGAACGGAGCGAAGATTGGCAGGTCGCATCGAGGTCCTGTGACTCCAGGGATCGAGGAGGAGGATGGGCGGTCGGGCTGACGATGGGACGGTTCGGCGGCCCTCGAATCACTCTTGACCGTCTGAGACGACCGGACGGGGCGAAGCGATTCCCAAGCGATTCGCGGAACGATCGCCGCCCGGGACGATCGCAGACAAGGGGGGCTCCGCCTCCGAACTTCAGCGGCCGGGGAGCCAGCGGTCGAGGAGTCAGCGGCCGGGGAGCCGGGCGGAGTCTAGCCCGGCTCGGCGGCCGCGGCTCGGGGGCCTGCCGTCGGCCGGCCCCCGCGGCGGAGCCAGGCGCGCGGGTCCACAGCCTGTCCCCCCTCGCGCACTTCGAAGTAGAGCCGGGGTCCCGAAAGCGAGCCGGTGTCGCCCACCGTTCCGATCGTCGTCCCGGTCTCGACGACGTCTCCGACTGCGACGCGGAGTTCTTCCAGGTGGCCGTGTACGGTGAAGAAGCGCTCGCCGTGATCCAGGATCACCAACCTCCCATAGCCTCGAAACCAGCCGGCGAAGCGAACGACGCCCCCGGCGACGGCGCGCACCTCGGTGCCGCGCGAGGCCTCGAAGTCGACGCCCTTGTGGAAGATCTCGGTGCGGAACTGCGCGTCGACCTGGCGCCCGAAGGTGCGCACGATCGGCGCGTCGACCGGGCTCCCCAGCCGGCCGCGCAGGGTCGAGAAGGCGGGGCCCTCGGGCAACGAGGGCAGGGGCACGGGCGCTTCGCCGAGCTCCATGATCGCCTGCTCGAGCCCCCGAGCGGCTTCCTCCAGCTCCGCGAGCGCCGCGCTCTCCCGCTCGCGGTTGCCCCGCACGGTGGCGAGCAGGCGCTGCCGGCCGCGGCGCTCGGCCGCCAGCTCTTCGCGACGCGCCCTCGACTCCGATCCCGCTTCCGCCGCCCGGGCCGCCGCATCGGCGGCTTCCTGCCGCGCGGCGTCGAGGGCGGCCCGCTCGCTGCGCGCTCGCATCACCAGCACCCGGTCGTGCTCGAGCAGGACGGAGAGTGCGCGCACACGCTCGAGTAGCTCACGCAGCGATTGGCTCGCGAAGAGCAGCTGCGTCGGCCCGAGTTCCCCGGTCTTGTGGAGGGCGACGACCCGGGCAGCCATCGCTCGACGGGTTCGCGCGAGGTTCGCTTCGAGCGCGGGAAGCCGCGCGGCGGTCGTGCGCTCGGTCTCGTCGGCGGCCGCCGACGCGCGCTCGCTGCGCGCGGCGTCGTCCTCGAGCGCCTCGACGGCGCGGTCGATCGCCTCGAGGGCATCGAGCAGACCGCGCTGCTCCTGTTCGAACGATGCGACGCGCTCGCGACGCTCCTCGATCGCCTGCTTGAGCCGCTCGAGGCGCTCCGCGCGATCGTCGACGGCGGTCGCCGACGATGCCGCGACGAGAGCCGCCGAGAGCGCGAATGCCGCGACGCGCATCGCGCTCACGACACTCGCGTCCGCGCCACCGCGATCGCCGCGCCGAGCAATCCGAATCCTGCGCCACTCCCCACCAGCAGCGCGCTGCGCTCCGGCGGCAGGAACACCGGCTGGGACCAGCCGAGGAATAGATCGAGTGCGTCACCGAGCTGGGGCACCGCGATCCGGAACAACGCGTACAGCATCCCGACCCCGAGCAAACCGCCGAGCGTGCCTTGGATGGCGCCCTCGATCAGATACGGCACGCGCAGGAACGTACGGCTCGCGCCGACCAGCGCGAGGATCTCGAGTTCGTCCCGCCGCGCATAGACGGCGAGACGAACGGTGTTGGCGACGATCAGCAGCGTGGCCAGCGCGAGGATCGCGCCGAGTGCGAGACCCGCGCTGCGGACCAGCGCCAGCGCGCGCGCATACCCCGCGACCCACGCCTCGCCGCCCGCCACCTCGTCGACGCCGGGCAGCGCGCGGAGGGCCGCGGCAACGGCCTCGGCCGCAGCCCCGCGGTCGTCGCCGGGTCGCAGCGTCACCTCGATCGATGCGGGCAACGGGTTCTCCTCGAGCGCTTCGAGCAGCGCGCCGCCACCGAGACGTTCGCGAAAGCGCTCGAGCGCCGACTCGCGCGTCACGAGTTCGACGCGCGTGACGCCGTCCCACGAAGCGACCCGCTGGGCCAACTCCGCCTCGGCGCCCGGGGCCAGATCCACTTCCAGGAACGCAGTCACCTGGCGCGACTCACCGTGGCGAGCCAGCAACGCGCCCATGTTGCCGGTGATGATGAGCAGTCCACCGAGCGGAACGACCGCGAGCGCGATGGTCGCGATCGAGACGAGCGTCGGGAGCGGGCTGCCGCGCAGGCCACCGAAGGCGGCGCGCAGGAAGTACACGAGCTGGTGGAACGACGCGATCATCGAGCACCGCCGGGGAGGTCCTCGATCAGGCGCCCGCCCTCGAGGCGCAGCGTGCGCCGGGCGTAGCGGCGGATCAGCGCCTGATCGTGTGTCGCCACCAGCACCGTCGTACCGCGAGCTGCGGCGCCGGCAACGAGGTCCATGATCTCGATCGTCAGCTCGGCATCGAGGTTCCCGGTGGGCTCGTCGGCGAGCAGGATCGCGGGCTCGTTCACCAGTGCGCGGGCAAGTGCCACGCGCTGCTGCTCGCCGCCGGAGAGCGCCGCGGGCAGGTCGTGGCGTCGGTGTTGGAGACCGACGCGGCGCAGCATCGCGAACACCTTCGAGCGCACCTCGCGGGGCGGACGTCCGAGGACCTCGAGGGCGAGCGCCACGTTCTCCTCGATCGTGCGGGTCTGGATCAGCTTGAAGTCCTGGAATACCACGCCGATGCGTCGGCGCAGCGCCGGGATGCGGCGCTCTCCGAGTCGGGCGACGTTGCGCCCGAGCACGAGGATCTGGCCCTCGGTCGGCCGTTCCGCGGCGAACAACAGCTTCATCAGCGTGGTCTTCCCGGCGCCGCTCGGGCCGCTGAGGAACACCAGCTCGCCCTTGCGGATCTCGACCGAGAGATCCCGAAGCGCGACGCTCTCGGCTCCGTACGACTTCGAGACATGGAACAGCCGGATCAGCGGATCGCCGCCGGCACGCCGGGACGTGGCAGGGCGAACGGCGGCGGAGCGCTGCGGGGCGACGGGCCCGCGCCCGTTCATTCGAGCTTGCGCGAGGAAGCAGCGCCCGAGCGTCCGCCGACGCCCTTGGCACCCGGGCGGCGAGCGCGGCGAGTCGTGTCGACGAGGTAGTCGAGGATCAACTCGTCGAGGGGGCGATCGGGAGCGGCCGCGGGGCGAACGGCCGCAGCCACCGCCGTTGTCGACACCGGTTTGGGCGCCGTGGTTCGCTGCGTGTGACCAGATGCGCCCTCGGGCTTCGCTGCGGTGAAGACCTCGACTCCCAGACGCTCGGCCAACAGCTCGTCGAGTTCACCCCCGCGCAGCCGCTTCAGCATCGCGGCGTGCTGGCGGTCCATCAACGCCCGCACGGTCTCGACGAGATCGCCCTCTCCGAGCTGCTCGCCGTAGCCACTCTTCTCCGACGCGAGGATCGTTCCGCCGTGATAGAGATGCGTAATGACGTGCGGGTGCTTGCGCCCGCTGTCCTCGGTCTGCACGTGGAACAGCACGCCGCGGTGGCGGACGTTCGTGTTGAAGCCGGAAAGCATCCGGTTGACAGCCCCCCAACCTTGGATCCCTGAATCCTGGATCCCTGAATCCTGGATCCCTGAATCGCTCGTGGCCCGACGGGAGCGACCGGGATCAGTAGACACGGCGCTCGCTTGGTGCCCGAGTTTGCGTGACCCCCGAAGCCGCTGCAACGCGCCGGGCGCCCACGGCTCCGCCCGCTGTCATCGGCACCCGCTTCCCTCAGACTGAGAGGGTTGCCAGAAATCGCGCGCTCGTGTGAGGGGTGGAGGGCCCGCTAGAAGCTCCCGACCCGCCCCGAGGTTCATCGCCCGTGAAGCCCTCCGGGTCATACGTTCGACCCCCCGGCAGCCACCCGGCCGCCGGGGGGCCCGGCCACGGCTCACTGGGGGGCTCGTCGCCGTTGCCGATCTCGCGCGCCCGCGGAACCACCGCGCCGATGGTGGCCGAGCCAGCCGAGCCCGAGCGCGCCTGCGGCCGCGAGGGCGCCGGTCGTCGGCTCCGGGACCGGGAGAAAGACAGCCTGTCCCGGGGTGGGAACGAGCAGTGGCTCGAAATCGGCCGCGTTGTCGTCGGTGTCGAGGTTGGCGAAGATCCGCGCGAGGCTCGATCCGGGCGGGACGCCGGGGGCCGGCGTTCCCTCGCCGGCGAAGATCTCGCCGGGTCCGAATACCCCGAAGCCCAGCGCATCGAGTACGCCGTCCGGTCCCAGCAGAGCGACCGAATCGGGTCCGTTCTGGATGTCGAAGTTCGATAGCTGATCGAAGCTCGGAACGTCGGTCGTCCCATCCGCGAAGCGGTCCGCGACGACGAACAGACCCGTCGGACCGATCACGCCGATCAGCGGCAGCGTCGTCACGACCGCGCCGTTCGCGCCGTTCACGACCTCCAGGCGAAGGCCGTCGAGGACCGTCCCGGGGATCCCATGGAGCTCGATGAAAGACTGCCCGTCGTCACTGCCGACGGCGTCGTAGAACACTTCTGAAATGAGCGGGAGCGCGCGCGCGGACCCAGCTGCCAGGGTCGCCGTCGCGAGCAGCGCGGCGGCGAGAGCGAACGGCCGTCTGGAAACCATCCGATGCTTCATGATGCCTCCGAGTGGGGGTGCGGGATGCCGCTCCAGAGGAGCAAGGCACATGCCATGCGCGGCGACCTCTCGTGGCGCCGGACGGGGTCGCGTGCCCGTGCGAGCTCGTTTCAGCGGTGCTCGCGCGGACACGGCTGGGTCCCGGCGCGCGGACCGAACCAACCGCCTGTCCAGGCGTCGAGACCCGCCGCGAGCTCCTCGGCGCGCAGGCGGTCAGCGATCGCCTCCGGCCCCGAAGGCCGATCGGCATCGACTGCCACCAGCAGGCGTCGCCGGTCGAAGTAGAGTTGGTTCACCTCGTCGAGGACGTCGTCCCGCAACTCGATGATCCGCCGCATCTCGGTGGACACATCGATCTGTTCGTCGTGATACACGAGATCCCGGAGATCCCATACGAGCCGCAGCGAGACGTCGCGATCGCGTCGGGAGTCGCGGTCGCGGTCGTGAAGGACCCGGAAGTCATTCGAGATGAAGGCTTCGTCGCGCGTGAAGTTCCGGATTCGATCGCTCGCATAGCTTCCGTCGACCGTGACCACGGGCAGCCAGGCGCGCTTGTTCACGCCGTCCCACATCCGGACGGTCCGCTCGCCGAGGAGATCGAGATGCGTGAGAGCCGCGCGACGCACGTCGGAGATCGGCGGATCACATGCGGCAGCGCCCGGACCGCGCCGGGGATCGAGTGCAGACGGTGCCGTCTCCGGACGCGGCTCATCGGGTCCGGGAGGCGAAGGCGCAGGCGCTGGCTCGCCGACGAGCAGACCACGCGCCCCAGCGGCGAAGACGCGTCCCGACGCGCTCGCCAGTGCCGTGATCGACATCGTGCCGGCGGGCTCGTCCGCGCGATGCCACGACGCCCCGGGACGCGGCGCTTCGACGAGCCCTCGATCCGTCGCGATCCAGAGTCCGTCCGTCGTCACGAGGAGCCGCGCCGGCGTGGCGCCGGGCGGCAGCTCGGGCCGGTGCACGCGCCAGTGCACGCCGGTTTCATCGCTCTCGAGAAGGGAGCCATCCCCGACTGCGACGACGCCCGACGGGCCCGCCGTGACATCGATCGCCGGCCGGAGCTCCGCCGACGTCGGCACCGAGCGGGCGCGAACGCGAGCGGCTCCGTCGCGCGACTCGAGCTGCGCGCGGAAAAGGCCTCGCTCGGCGGCGATCCACAGCATCGCAGGCGCCGCCGGGTCCGCGGGCTCCACGAGCGCGAGTCCCATGCCGAACCTGCGCTCGGGACGCCCTGCACCGCGGGACGCCACCACCGAGATCCCGTCCTCGGCGAACGCGTCTGCGGGGCTCCCGAACTCGTCCGGGTCGTCGTCTCCGACGGCGTCCTCTTCGGCCGGGCGCGCGAACGCGCCGAAGGCTCCCTCCACGCGCGCAAAGCGCCGCCCATCGCGGCTCCAGAAGATCCCGTCCTCGGTCGCGACGGCGACCGCTCGCCTGCCCGGCGCTACCCGGAGCACGCGACGAGCGCCGTCGCCGGCCGCCGGTACGGGCGTCTCCAGTCGGTTCCCGACGAGGCGGTACAGCCCGTCGTCGCTCGCGATCCACAAACTCCCGTCCGGTGCGAACGCGAGGTCGCGAACGGCGCCCGTCAGGGCGAGGCGCCGCCAGACGCCGCGCGAATCGCCGATCAGCACGCCGCCGCCGTCGCCGACCGCCGCGCGGCCATCGGGCCCGGCAGCCACGGCGGACGCGCCTTCCCGCGACGTCACCGGTTGGTCCGCAAGCTGCCAGCGCCACGGGGGCGATGGCGGTCCGGCCCCGACAGGGGCAGGCTCGGAAGCCCATCCTCGTGTCGCGGCGAGTGGGGTCGCGGCGAGTTGTGCCGCGGCGAGCAGAGCCCACGCCGCGACGGACGCCACGAGCCTCGATCGGAACCCCTCGAACCGTCGGATGTCGGCATTCACGACCGGGCGTCACCGCAAACCGCATGCCACGAGCCGGACGACGAGAGCCCGCCGCAGGGGAGACCGTGGATCCCGTTCCTCGCCGGACCCGAGGACCAGACGGTCCAACCGACCGTTTCGCTTGACGTAGCTGCGAGCCTCCAGAAGAATCGGTCGCCATGCACCTCCCGAGGCTGGCTCTGGTCCTCCCGACGCTCCTCGCGAGCCTGTTCCTCGGGGCCCTCGGCGCTGCGCTGCCGGACGTCCCGTGGCTCGGTGCCGGGACCGCGCGCGCCGAGCCGCCGGTGATCTACAAATGGGTCGACGAGCACGGCATCGCCCACTACACGACGGATCGGAACCGCATCCCCGCGGCGATCCGCGATCGCGTCGTCCAGAGCGACGACACGGCTCGCCACCGCGACTGGCTGCAGCGGGACTCCGGTGACGCCGATCCGTCCGCGCCTGCCGCGGTCGCGACGCCCTCTGCGCGCCAGCGTGCCGAGGACGTCGAGGTCCCCGAAGACAGCGACGGCGTCCATGCCGTGGCATCGGAGCCGGACTGGTCGCAGGCGCCCGGGGGCGAAGCCGAGTGGGCGGCCGACGAACTCGGCGAGGAAGGCGAGGTGGCGGGGCGATCCGTGCGCGGGAGCGAGCCCCAGCCCGCGCTCGAGTCCGCCCCTGTTCCGGCGGCGCAACCACCCGCGCAGCCGGCTCCTCGCGCCGCCGCTCCGCGCGTGGCGCCGCCGCCGCCGCCGCCGCCTCTCGAAGCCGACGGCGCGCCGGTCGCCGAGCCGACGCGCGTCGTTCCCGACGACGGGATGGACCCCTCCTCCGCACGGGGAGCGGAATCGTTCGACGGCGGCTCGGAGCTGCCGTTCGACGAGCCGCCGGCACCGGCGACCGTCGCGGCCCCGGCGCCGCCCGCGCTCGCGCCCGACGCGCGTGCGAAGCTCGACGAGCTCGATCGCGAGATCGCTGGCATCGAGGAAGAGATCTCGCGGGACGAGGAGACGCTGATGGTGATCCTCAGCGAAACCGAAGGCGTGGAGGAGAATTCGCTGGTCGATGATCCGCGCTTCCGCGACGTGGCGCAGCGCCTCCCTCGATTGCAGGCCGACCTCGAGCGGCTGCGCGAGCGCCGTGCCCGGATCCAGCCCCGCGTCACGCCGCAGTGACCGCCGAGGCGCCGGCGCGATCGATCGCCGTGCTCGCAGGCGGCGTCGGCGCCGCGCGCTTCCTCGCCGGTCTGGTGCGCGCCGTTCCACCGGACGCGGTCACGGCGATCGTCAATACCGGCGACGACCGCGTGTTCTATGGCGTCCACGTCTCGCCGGACCTCGACATCGTGACCTACACGCTCGCGGGTCTGGTCGACACCGACAAGGGTTACGGACTCGCCGGCGACAGTTTCGCGGTGATCGAAGCGCTCACCGCCCTCGGCCACGAGACCTGGTTCCGGCTCGGAGACCGGGATCTCGCAACCGGGCTCCACCGGACGATCCGACAGGGTCGCGGCGCCGGTCTCGCCGCCGTGACCGACGAGATCCGGCGCGCCTTTCGCGTCGAGGTGCGGATCCTGCCGATGTCCGAGGATCCGTGCCCCACCTACGTCGAGCTGCACGGCGGTCGTCGTGTCCACTTCGAAGAGTATCTGGCGCGCGACGGCGCGCCGGATGAAGTCGAGGCCGTGGACCTCGGGGCGGCGCGTGCGGCGCGGCCCGCACCCGGCGTCCTCGACGCGCTGCGCGATGCAACGCGAATCCTGATCGCCCCGAGCAACCCCGTCGTCTCGATCGGGCCGGTCCTCGCGGTGCCGGGCGTGCGGGAGGCCATCGCCGCCAGCCGCGCCCCCGTGGTCGCGATCTCGCCGATCGTCGGCGGCGCGCCGGTGAAGGGGCCGGCCGACAAGCTGCTGCGCGGAACCGGCAGCGAAGTGTCGGCACGCGGCGTCGCCGCGCTCTACCGCGACTTCGCCCACGGCTTCCTGCTGGACGAGCGCGACGCCGCGCAGCTCCGCGACGTCGAGGCGTTGGGTCTGCGCGCGCGCGCCATCGACACGATCATGCGCAGCCCGGACGCGGCCGCTCGGATCGCACGGGCGGCACTGGGCCTCGCCGATGAGATCGCCGATGCAGGCGTCGGCGCGAGGCCGGCGTAGCGTCGCGATGACGGCCGCCGTGGTGCCGGTGAAATCCCTCGCCGCGGGAAAATCGCGGCTGGCGGCGGCGCTCGGGCGGGCCGGCGCCGAGGCGCTGAGCCTGGCGATGCTCGAGGATGTCGTGGCCGCGCTGCGCGCGCTGCCGGGCCTCGCTGCGGTGGCCGTCGTGACTCCCGACGAGACCGTGGCGCACGCCGCCGAGCGGGCCGGCGCGAGCGTGCTGCGCGGTCCCGATCCGGGGCTCAACGAGGCGCTCACGCGCGCCGGCCGGGAACTCGGCGCCGCCTGCGACGGGGGCTTGCTCGTCGTGTTGGGGGACGTCGCCGGCGCGCGGCCGGATGAACTCGCGCGGATCCTGGACGCGCTCGCCGCCGGTCCGCCGCCGCGCGCCGTACTCGTGCCGTCGCGCGACGGCGGGACGGCGGCGCTGGCCCGCCATCCGCACGACGCGTTTCCCGCGCAGTTCGGCGAAGACAGCGCGCACGCCCACCGTGCCGCCGCCGCGCGTGCCGATGTCCCGCTGATCGAGCTCGCGCTGGCTTCCCTCGCCATCGACATCGACGACGAGCGCGACCTGCGCGACTTCGTCGCCGGCCCGGGTGCGGGCCCGCGAACCCGCGAACGCCTCGCGGTTCTGGACCGGGCACTCGCAGGAGCGGCTCCGACGCGGGGCGACACGCGATGAACCGGACGCCGGACGAGCTCAGGCTCGTCGCGCTGCGCGGTCTCCCGGCCGTGGCGCCCGATGACGACCTCGCGGCGCTGCTGCTCGCGGCGGCGGCGGACCAGGGGCTGACACTCGCCGACGGCGTGCTCGTCGTCGCGCAGAAGATCGTCTCGAAGGCCGAGGGGCGAATCGTGCGGCTCGCCGACGTCGAGCCGTCGGCGGAGGCGCGCCGGATCGCCGCCGCGGATGGCAAGGATCCCCGTCACGTCGAGGTCGTGCTGCGCGAGACGAGCCGCGTCGTCCGGCATGCCCACGGCGTCTGGATCGCCGAGACTCGACACGGATTCGTGTGTGCGAACGCGGGCGTCGATCTGTCGAACGCGCCCGAATCCGACACCGCCGTACTACTTCCTCTCGACCCCGACGGCAGCGCGCGCCGCCTGCGCGACGAGCTCCTCGCCGCTGGCGCCGGCCCGCTGGCGGTGATCGTCTCCGATACGTTCGGGCGGCCGTGGCGCGAAGGCCTCGTCGACCTGGCCCTCGGGAGCGCCGGCGTCGCGCCGCTCACCGACTGGCGCGGTCGTCGGGACCTGGCCGGCCGGCCGCTCGAGGTCACCGCGATGGCGCTCGTCGACCAGCTCGCCGCCGCCGCGGGGCTGTTGATGGGCAAGGACGCCGGCCTGCCGGCGGTATGGATCGAAGGCCTCGTGCCGATCGGATCGGGTCGCGTCCGCGACCTGCTCCGCGATCCGAGCAGCGATCTGTTCCGATAGCGCCGCCCGCGAGCGTCGGCGCTGCGACCTCCCAGCGGCGCGGGCTAGCCTTGCGCCGTGTCCGATCCCCGCGTGCTCTTCATCCACGGCCTCGAAAGCAGCCCGAACGGCACGAAGGCGCGCGTGCTCGCCGAGCACTTCGCGACCGAGACGCCGCGCATGGACACGCGCGACTTCGAGGGCTGCGTGCAGGCGCAAGCCGCGGCGATCCGGCGCTTCGAGCCGGACGTCGTGGTCGGCTCGTCGTTCGGGGGTGCGGTCGCGGTGGCGCTGCTGCAGCGCGGGCTGTGGCGCGGGCCGACGCTGTTGCTGGCGCAGGCCGCCGCGCTGCAGGGCCTGCGACCCGAGCTTCCGACCGGCGTGCGGGTCTGGCTGGTGCACGGCGCGCGGGACGATCTCGTGCCGCCGGCCGCCAGCCGGCTGCTCTCGGGCACCGGCTCGCCGAGCCTCGTGCGCCTGCTCGAGGTCGACGATGACCACCGACTCAGCGCGGCCGTCGCCGACGGACGGCTCGTGCGCTGGGTTCGCGAACTCGCCGGCGCCGAGGTAGCAGCCGAGTCGGATGGACCCGCTCGTCACATCCACGTGTTGTTCCAGGAGTCGACGCTGTGGCCGGTGCTGATCACCGGGGTGGCAGGTCTGGCCGCACTCCTCGCATTCAGCCTGACGACCGCGCTCCGCACGCGCAATCCGTCCGTGCTGTTCGCGATCGCCGCGCTCGCCGTCGGCAGCGCGGAAGTCGTGCGGCGTGACTGGCGCGGAATGAGGCCGGGCATCGCTGGCGGATCCGTGCTCGGGGTCTGGGCGCTCGCGGTCGTCCTGGCGCTGGCGGCAGGGCGCTACGGATTGCTCTGATCCGCTGCGGCCCGCGCCGCCGCGGCATCGACGAGCGCGTCGATCGCAGCCCACAGCGCATCGACGCCGAGCTTCGTCTGCGCCGAAGTCGCGAAGACGCAGGTCTCTTCGAGCCCGTAGGCCGCTCGGATCGCGCGCAGCCGCAACCCGCGCGCACCCGCCTTCAGCTTGTCGCCCTTCGCGAGCGCGACGAGCACCGGAACGCCGCGCGCGGCGAGCCAGGCGACGAGGTCGAGCTCCTCGTCGCTGACGTCGCGGCGGATGTCCTGGATCAGCACGGCGGCGCGCAGCGGCGCTCGTGCGGTCAGGTAGCTCTCGACGAGCCGCTGCCACGCGGCGCGCTCGCTCTTGGCGACGCGCGCGAAGCCGTATCCGGGGAGATCGACGAACAGCAGCGTGCGGACGCAATCGTCGTCGTCGAGCCGCTCGATGTGGAAGAAGTGGAGTGCGCGGGTCTTGCCGGGCGTCCCCGACACGCGCGCCAGCTCGCGGCGACCGGACAGCGCATTCAGCAAGCTCGACTTTCCGGCATTCGAGCGGCCGAGGAACGCGACCTCCGGCAGCCCCTCCGTCGGAAAACCCGCCGGACCGACGGCGGTCGTCACGATCCGGGCGTCGCGGATCCTCACGACCCGCTCGCGAGCGCGCGACCGATCCGCGCCAGCGCCTCCTCGATCTTCGCATCCGGGGCCGACAGCGTGAAGCGCAGCCAGCCCTCGCCGGCCGCGCCGAAGTCCACACCGGGCGTGACGGCGACATGGGCGCGTTCGAGCAGATCGAACGCGAGCCGGCGCGAGTCGGCGTCGAATGCCCGGGCATCTGCGAAGACGTAGAAGGCCCCGCGCGGCGGAGCCGGCACGACGAAGCCGAGCTTGCGCAGTCCGTCCACCAGCAGCCCACGACGCCGTTGGTACGCGGCGACCATCGCCTGCCGGGTCGGTTCTCCGTGCCGCAGCGCCGCGATGCCGGCTCGCTGCACGAAGTGGCTCGCCGAGATGAACAGGCTCTGCTGCATCACCTGCAGCGTGCGCAGCGAGGCGGCGTCCGGCGCGATCGCGTAGCCGAGCCGAAAGCCGGTCATCGCGTAGCGCTTCGAGAAGCCGTCGAGCACCCACGCCCGCGCGCAGCAGGCGAGCGCCGACGGGGCGCGCGCACCATCGAACAGCAGCCCGTCGTAGATCTCGTCGGCGACCAGCGGCACGTCGAGCTCGGCCAGGGCGCGCAGCGTCTCCTGCTCCTGGATGGCGCCGGTCGGGTTCGCCGGCGACCCCACGACGAGCGCGCGCGTGCGCGGCGTCCGGGCCCGCCGCACGGCGTCGACGTCGATCTGCCAGCCCGCTGCAGGGTCCGTCGGGACGAACACCGGCGTGCCGCCACAGAAGCGCACGAAGTTCGGATAGCAGGGATAGTGCGGGGTCGGGATCAAGACCTCGTCCCCGGGCTCGACCAGCGCCCCGAACACCAGCAGCATCGCCGGCGAGGTCCCACTCGTCACCAGAACGTGTCGGGCGTCGACGGGCACGCCGGCGCGCGCCGACTTGTCGGCGGCGATCGCCTCCCGCAGCTCGGGCAACCCGCGGCTGTCCGTGTACTGCGTCTCGCCTGCCGCGAGCGCATGCGCGCAGGCGGCCACGACCTCGGGCGGCGCAGACGCATCGGGCTCGCCGACTTCGAGGTGCAGGATCCGGGCGCCCTCGCGTTCGAGTTCCTTGGCGCGCTCCAGCACCTCCATCGCCAGGAAGGGCTCGATGGCAGCGGCCCGCCGGGCGAAGGAGGGATTCATGTTCGGGCGATAGCTGCGCGCTCGGGGGGCGTCAAGGACGCCGGCAGTCGGACCTCGGCGCGGAACGATCGAGTCGGCCGTATGACGCCCGCAGCGCCATCGATCCCGCAGAGCGGGCTGCGCGCTGGAAAGCGCCCACTCGGGTGCTAGCTTCGTCGGGCTTCGGAATCGCGAGGCATCCCCAATCTTTCGAGGGCCTGTCCATGTCCAAAGGCCTGCAGATCGCTCTCGGCGGCCTCTTCGTCGCCGTTCTTCTCGGCTGGTACGCGGCGACGAATCTCGAGGAGATCGGGACGTTCCAGTACTACCAGACGCTGGCGGAGTTCCGCAGCGACCAGCAACCCGGCCGGCCGTCGCGCGTCCATGGCTACGTGGCGCCGGGCTCGATCGTCCGCAGTCTCGAGGGCCGCGAGATCCGCTTCGAGGTCGTGCAGGATCCGCCGCATGCAGCCGGTGGCGCGGCCGACGCGGATCGGCTCCCGGTCCTCTTCGGCACGCTCGACACGCCGGACATGTTCAAGGACGGCGCCGAGGTCGTCGTCGAAGGGCGCCTGCAGGACGACGCCGTCTTCGTCGCGGACAACGTCATGGCCAAATGCCCGTCGAAGTTCGAGGCCAAGCAGGCAGATCAGGCGATGTTCTAGTGGCGGAGATCGGCCTCTACGCGCTCCGGCTCGCGTTCTTTGCCGCGCTCGTCGGCGTGGTCGCCGGCGTGATCGGCGGCGCGAAGGCGCGGGCCGATTGGGCGCGAGTCGCTCGTCGCGCCGTCTGGGTCACACTGCTGTTCACCGGCCTCGCGACCGGCGCGTTGCTCTGGTGCCTGGCGACCGGCGACTACTCGCTGTCCTACGTCGCGCGCCACAGCGCCCGAAGCATGACATTGTCCTACCGGCTTTCCGCCCTGTGGGGCGGCCAGGGCGGATCGCTGCTGTTGTGGGTGCTCATCTCGCTGCTCTACGCAGGCGCTGCGGTGTGGATCCACCGCGAATCCCAGCGGCGACTGATGCCGTGGGTCAGCGCGGTCCTGTTGCTCAACGCGTTGTTCTTCCTGGCGCTCATCAACTGGGTCCCCAACGTCAATCCCTTCGACCGGCTTCCGCCCGAGCAGGTGCTCTCCGACGGCCAGGGGCTCAACCCGTTGCTCCAGCACCCCCTGATGATCATCCATCCGGTGATGCTCTATGCCGGTTTCACCGGCTTCTCGGTGCCGTTTGCATTCGGCGCCGCCGCGCTGCTGACCGGACATCTCGGCGACGCCTGGCTACGCGCGACCCGGCGCTGGACGCTCGTGCCGTGGTTCTTCCTGTCGGCCGGCATCCTGCTCGGCGGGCGCTGGGCGTACGAAGTCCTCGGCTGGGGCGGCTACTGGGCCTGGGATCCCGTCGAGAACGCCTCGTTCATGCCCTGGCTTCCGGCGACGGCGTATCTGCACTCGGTGATGATCCAGGAAAAGCGGGACATGCTGAAGACCTGGAACCTGGTGCTGATCGGCATGACGTATGCGCTGTGCCTATTCGGCACCTTTCTCACCCGCAGCGGCGTGATCTCCTCGGTGCACTCGTTCACCGCGGCCGGCTGGTTCGGGTACATCTTCCTGGCGTACGTCGCGATGGTGTCGCTCGCCTTCCTCGGCCTGGTGCTCTGGCGGCGGGGGTCGTTGCGCACCGAGAACCGGCTCGAGTCGCTGGTCTCCCGGGAGGCGAGCTTCGTCATCAACAACTGGGTGTTCATGGTGATCCTCGTGATCGTGCTCTGGGGCACCATGTTCCCGGTGCTGTCCGAGGCGGTGCGCGGGACGAAGATCTCCGTCGGTCCGAGCTTCTTCAACAAGCTCACGTGGCCGTTCGCCGCGCTGCTGCTGCTGCTCACCGGCATCGGCCCGCTGGTGGCGTGGCGGCGCGCGTCACTCGAGAGCCTGCGGCGACAGTTCCTGATTCCGACGTCGGTCGGCCTGCTGAGCGCCGGAGCGATCCTCGTGGCCCTCTCGCTCAGCGGCAATTTCTCGATCTACCCGCTGGTGTTCTGGTCTCTCGGGGCGTTCGTGACCGCCACCGTCTGTCAGGAGTACTACCGGGCCATCACGGCGCGCATGCGCGGCGGCGAGTCCGCTCCGCGCGCGCTCGCGACGCTGCTGCGCAAGAACCAGAGGCGCTACGGCGGCTACGTCGTCCACCTCGGTGTCGTGTTCATCCTGCTGGGAATCTCCGGGGCCGCCTTCAACGAGGAGCGGCTCGAGAACGTGAGCCCGGGCGAAGCGGTGACGATGAACGGCTACCGGCTCGAGTACCTGACGGCAAAGCCGCTTCCGAAACAGCACTATGGCGGCGCCGTCGCGCGGCTGGCGCTCTACCAGGACGACGCGCCGCTGGCCGTGATGGTGCCCGAGCGGCGCATGTACTGGCTCGAGCAGCAGCCGGCCTCGATCCCATCGGTGTACTCGACGCTTCGCGAGGACCTCTATGTGATCCTCACTGCGCTCGAACCGGACGGCTCGGCGACGCTCAAGATCCACCGCAACCCGCTGGTGAACTTCCTCTGGATCGGCGGCTACACATTCCTGTTCGGCGCCGTGCTGGTGCTCTGGCCGCATCCCGAGCGCCGTCCGCAGCGCGAGGGATGATCGCCCCGCGCAGCGTCCGGACGATCGCGGCGGGCGCGATCGCAGCGATCTTCGTCGCCACGCCGGCCGCGGGCCAGCACGGTGACGGGGTGACGGCGGGCATCGGCGACGTGCCGGCGGGCCCGGCGGCGATCCGTGGCGTCGTCGTGCACGACGAGGTTCCGGCGCGCGCTGCCGGCGTCGAGATCCTCCTCTATGCGTTGCCGGCCGGCGCCGCGCCCGGGGTTCGCCGCGCGCAGAGCGGCCCGGATGGCGCGTTCGCGTTCGAGGCCATCTCGAACGATCCGGAGACCGCCTACCTGATCGGCGCGCGCTACCAGGGCGTTCCGTTCCCGGGCGCTCGCGTCGGCTTTGCGGCTGGCGAGACCGAGAAGACCGGCGTCGAGATCCCGATCGGCGAGGTCGACCCCGACGCCGCTTCCGTCGCCATCACCGAGGTGGAGCTGCGGCTCGTCCCGCGCGGCGGACAGCTCGCGGTGCTGGAGCTGCACCGATTCCGGAACGCGGGAGCGCGCACCGTCTACGCGTCGACCGCCACGCGCGAGGACGCAGAGCCCGCGCTGACGACGCGTCTGCCCGCCGGCGCGACCGGGTTCCGCGTCCCGCTCGGACTCACGCCCGAAGGGCTGGTGTTCGAGAACGACGAGGTGCGCTTCTACGGACCGGTCTACCCGTCGGCATGGGACGCCCCGGGCGCGCACGACCAGGCGCTCTCGTTCGAGTACACGATGCCCGCATCGCCCGAGGGTGCCGTCGATCTCCGCAAACGCTTCGCCGCCGGGGCGGATCGGGTCGTCGTGCTCGTGCCCGCCGACGCCCCGATGCCGAAGATCCGGGGTGCCCGAGAGGAGGCGCCGCAGGAGAGCGACGGGCGGAGCTGGCGGCGCTTCGTACTCGGCGGGGTTCCGCGCGGCGGCGAACTGGCGCTCGCCATGCAGGTTCCCGCCCAGCGTGTGGATCCGGACGCCGTCGCCGTCGAGGAGGTGCGCATCTTCCTCGAACTCGATGACGCGGCGCTGCTGGTTCGGGAGGAACACAAAGTCGTCGTGGCCGGCGAGACACCGGTCGTGGGCCGACCGGGAGAGCCGCTGCTGGCCTTGCGGCTGCCCGACGACGCGACGGACCTGCGCTTCGACCGCGCGCTCTTCGAGCGCGGACTCGATGCCGACGAGGGCGGCGGAGCGATCTTCACGGGTCCGTTCCCGCCCGGCGAAAGCAGCATCGAGGTGGCGTATCACCTGGCGATCGCCGACCCGGACGTCGGCGTCGCATTCGCGCGACACTTCGACGCCGCGTTGCCCCTGCTGTCGATCTTCGTCGCCGACACGGGCCTGCGCTTCGCATCCGAGCGGCTGCACCGCCGGCGACCGATTGCGACGCCGGACCGCAACTTCCTGCATCTCGAAGCGTTCCAGGTGGAGCCCGGCGAGGTCGTCCGGCTTTCGCTGGCGCAGCAGAAGGCGGCGGCCACCCCTCCCCGAGCGGCGCTCTACCTCCTGGTGGCGCTGGCCGCGGGTGCCGCGGTGGCGTTCCTCGGCGCACCGCTCGGTCGCGGACGCGCATCGGAACGACTCGAGGAGCCTGCCGACGACATCGCGCGCCATGATCGCGATGCGGTGTATGGGGCGCTCCGGGATCTCGAGCACGACCACGAGACGGGCAAGGTCTCGGATGCCGATTACGCGGCGATGCGACAGGAGCTGCGAGCGCGCGCGGCGGCGCTGATCCGCAGCGAGCAGGCGTCGAAGTCGAACGCGCTGGCGGACCAGATGCCCGATCCCGCGTGTCCGGCCTGCCGCGCGCCCACCCGCGCCTCGGACCGCTTCTGCGCCCAGTGCGGCGCCCGGATCGAGGCCGCTGCCCCGCGAGAGGTCTCTGCTTGAGCGTGGGCGCGAGCGCGCCTCCTCCGGCGATCGCCGCGCAGGGGCTCGCCAAGCGCTTCGGCCCCGTCGTCGCGCTGGCCGGCGTCGACTTCGCCGTGCCAGCCGGTCGCGTCCTCGCCGTGCTCGGTCCCAACGGCGCCGGCAAGAGCACGCTGCTGCGGATCCTCGCCGGGCTCACGCGGCCCAGCGCGGGTCGCGTGGCGATGGGGACCGGCGCCGCCGAAGCCGGCGATCGCCGCCACGGGCGCGGGCGCGTCGGCTACGTCGGGCACGCGACGTTCCTGTATCCGAACCTGACGGCGCGCGAGAACCTGGTGTTCGCCGGGCGCCTGTACGGCGTCGCGGATCCCCACGCCCGCGCCGCGGCGCTGCTCGCCGAGCAGGGCCTCGAACCGATCGCGGAGCGAACGGCCGGCTCCTTCTCGCGCGGGCAGGCCCAGCGACTCGCGATCGCGCGCGGCCTGGTCCACGATCCGCCGGTCGTGTTGCTCGACGAGCCCTTCACGGGCCTCGATCCGACGTCGGCGGACCGACTGGCCGCGCGCCTCCGGAGTCTCGCCGGCAGCGGGCGCGCCGTCGTGCTCGTCACGCACGACCTCGCGCAGGCGGCCGCGCTCGGGGATCGCGCGCTGTTGCTGGTGCGCGGCCGGATCGCCTTCGACTCGGGTGCGGTGCGCGCCGAGGCGGCCGCCCTCGAGACCGCCTGGCGCGAGGCCACCGCGGCATGAACGTCGCCCTTGCGATCCTGTGGAAGGATCTCGTCACCGAGTGGCGCAGCCGCGACCGCGTGGTGGCGATGGCGGTGTTCTCGTTCCTCGTCGTCGTGGTGCTGCACTTCGCATTGCCAGCGCGGGATGCGGACGAGGCACGGCGTCTGGCGCCAGGCCTCTTGTGGGTCGCCTACATCTTCGCTGCGCTGCTGGGCCTCAACCGCGCATTCGCGCTCGAGCTCGAAAACGAGGCGCTCGCCGGCCTCGCCCTCGCTCCCGCGGACCGCGGCTGGGTGTTCCTCGGCAAGGCGGCGGCCAACTTCGTGATCCTCGGCGCCGTCCAGGCGATCACCGCCGCGGTGTTCGCGCTGGCGTTCGACGTCGATCTCGCGTCGATCGCGCCGTCGCTCGTCCTCGTGGTGGCGCTCGGATCGCTGGGCATCTGCGCCGTCGGGACGCTGCTCGGCGCCGTCTCGGTCCGCACGCGCTATCGCGAGGTCATGCTCCCGCTGCTGCTGCTCCCCTTGCTCGTTCCCGTCCTGCTGGCGGCCGTCGACGCGACGGCGGGACTCCTCGAGACCGGCACGCTACGTTGGCGGCCGATCCAACTCCTGATCGTGACCGATGCGATCTTCCTGATCGTCTCGTTCACGAGCTTCGAGTACGTGCTGGACGAGTGATCCTGCAGAACGAGGTCCGCGATGCACGTGCGCGGTGACCCTGTCCGCGCCCGGGAGGATTCTGGAGTCTCATGACGGCACCCGCCGCTGGCAGCTCCGGGATCGAACGCATCGCGGGGCGCAGCCGTGCCGCGACGGGTTGGCTGCTGCTCGCGATCTCGGTGCTGTGGCTCGCGTCGGTCGCCCGGGCGCCCGAGGACTCCGTGCAGGGCATCATCCAGAAGATCCTGTACGTGCACCCACCGCTCGCCTTCGCGGCGTACCTCGGATTCTTCTCGACGGCGCTCGGCGGCGCCGTCTTCCTGTGGCGCAGCGACGAGGCGTGGGACCGCCTGGCCCGCTCGTCCGCCGAGGTCGGCGTGCTGTTCTGCACGCTCGTCATCGTGACCGGGCCGATCTGGGCGCGCGGCGCCTGGGGCCGTTGGTGGTCCTGGGACCCACGCCTGACCGTCACGCTGCTGCTCTGGTTCGTCTACCTGGCGTACCTGCTGCTGCGCGGCTTCACGGAGGGCAGCGAGCGCGCGGCACGCTTCGCCGCCGTCTACGGAATCGTCGGGATCGCGGTGATCCCGCTGAACTACTTCGCGATCGAGCTGGCCGGGGGCCGGGCGATCCACCCCGAGAACCTCTCGCGAGGCAGCCTCGGCGTCGGGATGGGCCTGCCGTTCCTGCTCGGGACCGTGGTCACGCTGGTCGCGTTCGTCCACCTGCTGTTCCGCCGCATCGAGGTCGAGGGCCTCCGCAGTCGGCTGGCAGAGCGGACGGCCGCGGAGCGTGCCCGCGGCGAGGAGAGGGGCGCTTGGGGTACGTGATCGCTGCCTACGTCGTCACCATCGCGGTCGTCGGGATCTATCTGCTCCACCTGGCCCGCACTCGGCGGACCCTCACGCGGGAGCTGGACCGGAAGTAGCGTGCCGGGCGTGCCGGATCCGTGAAATTCCGGTTGACTTCCACGCCGCCGGCAAGTACAACCAAGAGGCTCGCAAGCTGCGGCACCCACTGCGGTTTTCCGACTCTCAAACCGGGTTCGTAAGGCGCGAGTCAGCGGTTCGATCGGTCCAGGCCCGGCAGGTGCCCTCACGGGGATCGTCGGTCACGGCCCGTTCGACCGGAACGGCCGATGGTTCGGTTCCGCTGTTCGGCCCTCTTCGCTGTTCGGCTCGGTTCACTGTTCGCGCATCGTCACTCCGCGCCTCGGTCGCTTGCCTTTGCCGGCTCGCCCGGAACGCGGATTCGAGTCCCAGACCGAGGATCTGCTTGCCCCCCCGCCCCGCTTTGGACAGTTCCATCCGCCTCGATCTCGTGCCGCCTCGCTGCGAAGGCATTTGCGCGCCCGCCATCCGCGCCGGAAGCAGACTTCCCAGTTGCGGATTCCGCTGGGCGACCCGACCCGCCTCCAGCAACCCGCAGCGCGGCGGCAGGATCGCGTTCAATGGATCGTTTCCGTAGGGGGAGGCGAAGCGTCCGCTCGCTTGGCACGAGGGCTGCTAGATCAGAGTGCGTTCGGCACCGGGAATCGGGCGAGCGCCACGCCACCACCAGCATGAACCCCCGCCGGACGGCCCCCCACGCCGGTGCACGAGCGGCGGTGCGAGGACGAGACAGAAAACATGGCCACCATGAAGCGCGGCGTCGGTTACTGCGAGAACACGGACTGCGAGGACTACGCCAAGGGCGTGTTCCTGTTGAACCACGGCGACACCTTCTACTGCCCCCGCTGTCGGCAGCTCGGCAAGGTCGAGAAGGAACGTGGCTTCTACACCGGCAACTCGGACGTCTTCAAGGAAGTCCGCGTCGAATACAACTACGACCCGATCAACGGGGTCTACCGCGAGATCGGGATCGTCCGCGACGAGAGCCTGTGGGGACGCAACAACGTCTACACGTTGCAGAGTCCGCTGATCAAGACCGAGAAGCGCGCGCTCAAGGTTGCCGAAGCAATCCTCGCCAACTTGAATCGCTACCGCGGTCTGCTGAACGGCGACGAGATTCCGCGCACCACCGAGATCCTGCTGTCCTTCGACGAGCCCTACGATGAGTTCCAGCGCAAGCTCTCGCAGCTCAGCAAGGAGTGGGAGGCCAGCGGCCTCCGCGAGGGCCGGCGTTAGTGTCCTGTCTCAGAAGTCCGCCGTCGAATCCTCACTGCGTTCCTCCTGGCGGGGTGTGCACCGAGATCGCGTCTGCGGGCCGCTCGCAAGGCGCGCGACCGAGGCATAGCCGTCGCTACGGCGAGGGAGCGCAACGCGGCGAGCGGCCCGCAGACGCGATCGAATGCAGGCGGACTTCTGAGACAGGACACTAACCTTCTCCGACGTCTCGATTCCCGATTCCAGTTTCGAGTCGTCTTTCACGGGCCCGGTCGTCAGACCGGGCCCGTTGCTTTGGCGCCGCTCAGGGTTCGCGCCGGCGCGTCGCGAGGTCGATGCGGATGCCCGCGGCGATCGCCGCGAGGCCTTGGTGCTCGCGCCGCGCAACGGGCTCCGTCAGTTCGCGGAGCGCGTCGTCGAGCGGGCTCCGAAACCACGGGAAGATGCCCTCGGGAAGTCCATGGACGTCGAACCACCCCGCGCGTGGCATCTCTCGGCAGGGGCGCAGCGCCCCGCCGATCACGCGACATGCATACACGCGCGCCGTATGCGATCGGAATCCAGTTCGCACGTAGTCGCCGACCCGTCGCTCGATCGCGATCTCGAGTCCGGTCTCTTCGACCACCTCGCGAAGCAACGCGGCCTCGTCGGATTCGCCGCTCGTCACCGCGCCGCCCGGCAGCTCCCAGCCCCGCAGCTCGCGGCGCTCGCAGAGCAGCACGCCGGGCTCGCCGAGGACTACGGCCTGCACCACCCGTTCGCGCCGGGCGCCGCCGACGGCACGCGGCGCGAAGGCCTCCCATGCCACGTGTCCCCACGCCGGCAACGCGCTCGCCAGCACCCGCAGCCGCCCGGCCACGACGAGCCGCGCCTAGTCGACGATCTTCGAGAGCGGGTACTCGACGATCCCGGTGGCGCCACTCTCCTTGAGCTTCGGCAGCAGCTCGCGCACCAGCTGCTCCTGGATCACGGTGTTGATCGCGACCCAGCGTTCGTCGGCCAGCGTCGAGATGGTCGGGGTCGCCAGCGCCGGCAGCTGCTGCAACACCTTCTCGATGCGATCGCGCGGCACGTTCATCATCAATCCCACGCGATCGATCGCCGCGATCGCGCCGCGCAAGAGCAGCAGCAGCCGATCCATCTTGTCGCGCTTCCAGGGATCCTGCGCGGCGGCCGGATGGGCGATGAAACGCGGCGTGCTCTCGAGCACCACATCGAGGATGCGCAGGTGGTTGGCGCGCAGGCTCGATCCCGTCTCGGAGACGTCGACGATGGCGTCGGCGAGCACCGGCGGCTTCACCTCGGTGGCGCCCCACGAGAACTCGACCTCCGCGCGCACTCCGTGCTTCTTCAGGTACGCCTTCGTGAGTCCGACCGCCTCCGTCGCGATGCGTTTGCCATCGAGATCCTTCACGCTCTTGAAGCGCGCGTCCTCCTTGACGGCCAGCACCCACCGGACCGGGCGATAGTTCGGCCACGGTGCGCGCAGGTCTGCCAGCTCCTTGACCTTCGCCTTGTTCTCGAGCACCCAGTCGAGGCCCGTGATGCCGGCATCCATCACCCCCTGCTCGACGTAGCGAGCCATCTCCTGGGCGCGGATCAGGATGCACTCGATCTCGGGATCGTCGATCGTCGGGTAGTAGGAACGCGACGGCACGCCGATCTGGTAGCCGGCGTGCGCGAAGAGCTTCACCGTCGTCTCTTGCAGGCTTCCCTTCGGGACCCCGATCCGCAGGAGTCGCTTGGCGGAACTCTTCACTTGCCGTACACCTCATCGGGGTCGAAGACCTGCTCGCCCTCGTCCTTCCAGTCGTTGCCATCCCAGCGGCGGAAGAAGCAGCTTCGTCGCCCGGTATGACACGCCGCGCGTCCGATCTGCTCCACTTCGAGCAGCACGGCGTCTCCGTCGCAATCGATCCGGATGTTCTTCAGCAACTGCACGTTTCCGCTCTGCTCGCCCTTGTGCCACAGGCCGCGGCGGCGGCTCCAGTAGACGACTTCACCGCGGGTGAGCGTCTCGCGCAGGGATTCCTCGTTCAGATGCGCGACCATCAGGATCTCGCCGGTGGCGGTATCCTGGGCGATTGCCGTCACGAGGCCGTTTCCCTTCGAGAAGTCGAGGGCCTCGAGGACGCTGGCGATGCGGTCGGAGTCGGGTGAGGACATGGCGGCGGCGGAACCTACCCGGCCCGCAGGGCCCCCGCCAGACGCTCTGCGAGCCCGGCCAGCTCGTCGAAGCGCGCCCCGCGCACGTAGGTCGGCTCGCGGGCGCCGTCGCTGCGCACGCGTTCGAGGATCCCGCGCCGCGCCAGGACGTCGTACGCCGCAGCGAAGGTCGCCGGATTGGCGGCTTCGCGAACGGTCACCTCACCGAGCAGCGCACTGCGCGTGAAGGCCTCGCCAGCGCGCCGCGCCAGCTGCCGCGGCGTGCCGAGTTGCGGGTCGCCCAGCGCGGATTCGAACGCAGCGGCATAGGCCTCGAGCAACCCGCGGGTCTGCATCGCCAGTCTGCGCAGATACGGGCGACCCTTCTCGGTGGCACGGAGCGTGCCGTCGTAGCGCTCGATCGCGCCCAGGCGCTCGAAGTAGTCGAGGAAGGCCTCACCGTGGGCGGCGAGTACGAGGCCGCGCGGCGTGAACAGCTCCTCGTGGAACAGATCCAGCCAGAAGCGCAGATCGGCGCGGAGTTCCTCGGCCGTGGCTCCCTGAAGCAGCCGTCGCGCCTGGAAGCTCGGTGCGGCCAGGAAGTGCAGGATGCAGTTCCGATACAGATCGAGCGCCCGTCGCGCTCGCTCCTCGTAGCAGAGGATCTCGCCACGCGGATCGGCGATGGACGTCACGAGGTCGCTGCGCAGCAGGAATGCGATGGCGTCGTCGAACTCCCCGAAGTCGCGGGCCAGCGCCGGCGTGATGCGCGCGTCCTGCAGTCGCAGGAGATCGACGATCTCCTGCATCCGGGCCACGAGCTCGTGGCGGCGAAGCCCGCGACGCGTCTCGCCGAGGAAGGCCGCCGCGGCCACCGCCGTCGCATTGGCCACGGTGGCCGAGTTGATGCGCTCGACGATGCGGTTGCCGAGCTCGACGATGAACTGCCGCTTCTCCGCCGCGTCGGCCGGCGTGACTTCCTCGGCGAATCGGGCGCGGCGGTCGCCGAGCGACTCCGCCAGCGAGATCGGCTCTCCGAAGCTCAGATGAGCGCTCCCCCAGCGGCTGCGCAGCACCTTTCGAGCCCGCACCAACCCGAGCATGCTCTCGTCGGTCTTGCCGCTGCCCTCGAGCTCCGAGACCATGGCGCCCTCCTCGATCAACCGCTCGTAGGTGATCGAGATCGGGACGAAGAAGAGATCCCGCCGCCCCGAAGCGAGGAATCCCTCGACGTCCCAGGACAGCATGCCGAGTTTGGGCGCGAGCGTCCGGCCCGTGCGAGACCGGCCTCCTTCGATGAAGAACTCCTGCGTGAAACCCTCCTTCACCAACCAGACCACGTAGGCGCGAAAGACTTCCTTGTACAGCGGGTCGTCGAAGGACTTGCGCAAGAAGAAGGCGCCGGCGCGGCGGAACAGGAAGCCGAACGGACCGAAGCCCATGTTCTCGCGCGCGGCGATGTGCGGCGGCACCAGATGGTTGGCGTAGAACAGCCACGAGAGCAGCAGGAAGTCGAAGTAGGAGCGGTGGCTCGGCACCAGCACGATCGGGTGGCGCTTCGCGTACTCCGCCACCTTCTCGAGGCCACTGGTCTCGATCGATACGAAGAGGCGCCGGAACAGGACCGTGACGATCACGTTGAGGATCGCGAGGAAGGTCGAGTTCATGTGCGCGGCGATCTCGCGGAAGCAACGCTCGGCTTCGGCGCGTGCTTGCTCCGGCGTCCGTTTGTGTTCCCGGACGCGGGTGGCCATCGCCTCGCGGACGACCGGACTCGCGAGCACGGCGTCCCGGACCTTGTGCAGCGGCGGCAGAGTCGGGCCCTCGACGACCTTCTCCTCACGCCACAGGAAGACGAGAATCGAGCGCCGCACCTTGCGAGCGACCGACTGGAGCCCTTCGGCGCGCCGCTTCTGCACGAAGCCGGTCAGATCGATGGGGTCCCCGACCTTGACGGCGAGGTTGTGATAGTTGACGAGAAACGAGGACACCTTCGCGAAGTCGCTCGGCCGCGTCGGCGCCCCGTAGGCGAGGTTCAGGAAGCGGCGCTCGCTGCGCGGTCCCTTGCGCCAGAACAGCGCGATCGGCACGACGGAGACCGGCGCTCCGGCCGCCCAGACCGCGCCGACGGTCTCGGCGAGCAGATCCAGATCCGCCTGCGCGGCGACGGCGCGCGCGCGCCGGCCCAGCAGCCGCGAGCTGAGCCGCTCCGTGCGCAGGAACACGAACACCGACGAGCCGGCCGTCACGAGCCGGTGCACGCGTTCGCGCGGTCCGCCCGCCGTCCCGTGCGAGCGCCAGGCGCGCCAGCGCGCGCGCAGGGATTGCCACAGCGGTTGGTAGTAGTCGAAGTGAATGCCGTTGGCGAACGCCGACAGGCGCAGGCCGTGGCGCAGGAACAGCGCGTTGAACAGGAAGTAGTCGAGTCGGCTCGCGTACCGCATCACGTAGATCACGGCGCCGGCACTCTCGAGCGCGCGCAGCTGCGCGATCGTCGGACCGTCGAGGTGGATCCCGCCGAAGAAGCGACGCGCGAACCAGCGGAAGAACAGGTTGAAGCGCGGCGCCATCGCCGACAGCGGATCGCGAAGGGCGGCGTCGTCGGACATGGAACGGACGGTAGCAGAGCTCGCCGGGCGCCCGATTTCGCCGAGCGCCGGCCCGGGGGACGATCCTCGTCCTACGCGAGGATCTCGCCGATCTGACCCGCGATTTCGTCCGGAGTCCACAGACCTTCCTTCTTCGTGACGCCCGGGGTCCGCACCATCCGCATCTCGGAAATCTGGCCGCCGCCCACGAAGAAGATCTTCTTCGTGACGTCCTTGGCGAGATCGCTGGCGAGATAGACGATCAACGGTGCGATGTGCTTCGGAGACATCCGCTCCTGGAAGGCCTCGTTCTTCGCGAGCGGGAGGTCCTCCGTCATTCGCGTCAGCGCCACCGGGGCGATCGCGTTCACGCGGACGCCATACTTCTGGCCCTCGATCGCCAGGCAGCGCGTGAAGCCGGCGATCCCGGCCTTGGCTGCCCCGTAGTTGGTCTGCCCGAAGTTCCCCTCGAGACCCGACGTCGACGAGGTGTTGATGATCGAACCGCCGCGACCCGATTCGCGCATGTGCAGGAACACCGGGCGCGTCACGCAGTAGGTGCCCTTCAAATGGACGGCGACGACGGCGTCCCACTCGGGCTCTTCCATCTTCGCGAAGGTCTTGTCGCGCAGGATGCCGGCATTGTTCACCAGGACGTCGGCCTGGCCGAACGCGTCGACGGCGCTCTTCAGGATGCCCTGCCCGCCGGCGACGGTGGCGACGTTGTCGTAGTTCGCGACGGCAGTGCCGCCGGCCGCGCGGATCTCCTCGACCACGGTGTCCGCCATGTTCTGGCCGGTTCCCGTGCCGTCGCGACTCCCGCCGAGATCGTTGACGACCACGGCGGCGCCTGCGCTCGAGAGCGCCAGCGCGTGCTCGCGTCCGATTCCTCCTCCCGCCCCCGTCACGATTGCGACCTTCCCGTCCAGCAGACCCATCGACGACTCCTCTCGCGAGATCGGAAAGCGAGGACGTTAGCGAAACGACGGAATCAGCTGAAGAGGAGCGTCCGCAGCATCGCGTGGCGGCGGAACCCGAGGCGGGAGTAGAGGGCGATGGCGGCGGCGTTGCCCTCGACGACGGACAGCTGCACGTGCCCGCTGCCAGCGGCGAAGGCGCGTTGGCACAGCGCGGAGACGCCCGCCAACGCGAGCCCCTGGCGGCGGCTGTCGGGCCAGCTGTAGACGCCTTGCAGCAGCCAGCCCTCCGCGAGCTGCACGTCTGCGTAGCCGACCGATTCGACTCGCCCCGCCAGCTCGACCACCAGCGCGCGCTCGTGGCGCGACGCGACCCAGCGGCGGAATCCGCGCGGATCCCCGAGGAACGGATCCGGCCGGTGCTCCTCGCGCAGGCTGGCTCGCGCCGCCTCGATCAGCCGATCCAGGTCCGCGAGTGCGGCCGGTCGCACGCGGGCTCCTGCCGGCGCAGGCACCGGGCGAAAGTCCCGGGCTTCGAGCACCAGCGAAATTTCGAGGCGGTCGACGAGGGCGCGCCGGCGCCGCCGCGCCAGTTCCGTCCAAAGCGGCGCCACGCCCGCCGCCGGGGCGCGAATCAGCCCCATCGAGAGCTTCGCCAGCGGGGCCACGAGCGCTGTCAACACATCGGGAGCGAGCTCCGTCTCCAGCACGATCGTGGGTCGAGCCGACGCGAGCCCGACGAGCGTCTCTCCGCGCCAGGCGGCGAGGATCTCCGGCTCGGCATCGCCACGCCCGGAGGTTTCGAGCTGAAGGACGAGATCGATCAGGAACAGGTCGTCGCGTGTCCGGGAGCAGAGCCGCGCCAGCGCGGAATCACGCTCTCGGGAGCGCAGCGTGCGGACCTCCAGGCCTGCATCGCCGGCGATCGAGGTGGGCTTGGACGCGGTGGCCACGCGGAGAGTCTAATCGGTGCAGAGGCTTGCGCCGGAGAGCGCGCTCGCGTCGGTCAGGCGAGCACCACCAGGACGGCGCCCTCTTCGACGCTCTCGCCCTCGGCGACGCGGATCTCCGAGATCGTTCCGGCGCACGGCGCCTCGACCGGAATCTCCATCTTCATCGACTCGAGGATGATCAGCGTCTCCCCCTCGTCCACGGCGTCACCGATCGACTTCTCGATCTTCCAGACATTCCCGGTGATCTGTGCCTCGATCTGCGTCGGCATTCGGTCTCCCTTTCGCCCCGGCAGCGGCTCCCGGCGGCGGTGCCTGGACGTGGGGCTCTAGCACGCCCGAGACGCGGCCGGCAACGCGCGGGGACCTTCCGTTATCCTGCTGCGTCCTTCCAGGCCCCCGCGCGGAGATTCCATGCTCGAGACCCTGACCCGAGGCTTCACGGCTGCCCGCGAGCGCCTGCAAGGCGTCCGCGAGCTGTCCGAAGAGAACATCGACGTCGCGCTCCAGGAGGTGCGGAGCTCGCTGCTCGAGGCCGACGTCGACTTCACCGTCGTCAAGGGCTTCCTCGCGCGCGTCAAGGAGCGTGGCCTCGGCGAGAAGGTCCGAACTCGCGCGCGCGACAAGAGCGGCAAGCGGCTGCGCGTCACGCCCGGCCAGCATTTCGTCGGCATCTGCCAGGAGGAACTGGTCGCCCTGATGGGGCCAGTCGACACGCGCCTTGCGCGCGACGCGCGCGGCGTCACGTCGGTCATGCTGTTCGGATTGCAGGGCGTCGGCAAGACGACCGTCGCGGCGAAGCTCGCGCGTCACCTGCAGCGGCAGGGCCGCAAGGTCCTGCTGGTCGCCGCCGACGTGCAGCGGCCGGCAGCCGTGCTCCAGCTTCAACAGCTCGGCGAGCGGATCGAGGTCCCCGTGCACGTGGGCGCCGCCGGCGAGGCGCCGCCGGCCATCTGCGCCGCGGCCGCCGAACGCGCGCGCCGTCAGGGTTTCGACGCGATCGTCTACGACACCGCCGGGCGTCTCGCCGTCGACGACGAGCTGATGCAGGAGCTGGCTGCCGTTCGCGCCGGCGTCGAGCCGGCCAACTCGCTGCTGGTCTGCGACTCGCTGATGGGCCGAGACGCAGTCAACGTCGCGCAGGCGTTCGCCGCGCGGATCCCGCTCGACGGTCTGATCCTCACGAAGCTCGACGGCGACTCCCGCGGCGGCGCGGCGCTGGCCGTGAAGGCCGTGACGGGCGTGCCGATCAAGTTCCTCGGCACCGGCGAGTCGCTCGACCGCATCGAGACGTTCCGACCCGAAGGCCTGGCGTCGCGCATCCTCGGCATGGGCGACATCGTCGGCCTCGTCGAGGACTTCGACGCCGTCGTCGACGAGCAGGAAGCCGAGGAGGCGGAGGAGGATGCCGAGCGGATCCTGAAGGGCCGCTTCGGCATGGATGACCTGCTGAAGCAGCTGCGCCTGATCCAGCGCATGGGCCCGCTGCGCGACGTGATGGCGAAGATGCCCGGCATCGGGAAGCTCGCGGAGCACGTCGACGAGGGCGAGCTCGGCAAGGTCCAGGCGATGATCCACTCGATGACGCCGGGCGAGCGCACGCGACCCGAACTCATCGACCGCAGTCGGGCGAGCCGCATCGCCCGCGGCAGCGGCCGGCAGCAGAGCGAAGTCAACGACCTCGTGAAGCGCTTCTCCCAGATGCGCGAAATGATGGCCGCGCTCGGCAGCGGCGGCGCCGGCGGACTGCTCTCGAAGATCCCCGGCCTCGGCCGCATGGCGCCGGCCGGCGGCTTCGATCCCTCGATGCTCGCCGGCCTCGGCGGCCCGACCGGCCGCACCCGCCCCCTCAGCGCCACCGCCGAAGCCCGCCGCCGCAAGGACGCCAAGAAGAAGCGAAAGGACGCGCGCAAGGCCCGGCAAAAAGGGCGGCGCAAGTAGGAATCGCCCCATGCCGGGCCGCGCAGCGAGCCGAAGGCGAGCGAAGTCCTCGGGTCGGCGCCGAGGTCCTTGCCCGCGGAGACCGACAGCCTCTAGAATGCCCGAACCGAGGCGTTGGACGCTCCCCGTTCCCCCCTGGGCGACCCCGCCACCGTGAGCGCACCCTCCGGGCCGCGCTCACGCGCACCTGCCCCATTGCCGATCCGAGGTCGCCCGCATGCGTAGCGCCATCGTCCTGAGCCTCGCCGCGTTCCTGGTCGGCGCCGTCGCGGCAGAGGCCGGATCACCGGCGTTCGGCAAGCACGGCAGACGCGCAACACCGACGCCGGCGGTGAGCGCGCCGCAACCCGAGGCGCCGGCGCCGATCCCCGCGGCGACGGCGCAGGTCCAGGCGCGCACGCCTCGCCCGGTGATCTCGGAGAAACTGTTTCCGCGGCCCGCCGCGATCGAGTCGCGCGTCCGGTTCTGGGCCCGCGTCTACAGCGAAGTCGAGACCAACGGCGGATTCATCCACGACAATCGGGACCTGTCGATCGTCTACGACGTCGTGCGCTGGCCGAAGGGCCTGCCGGAGTCGCAGGCGGCACCGCGCTACGAGATGGCGAAGCGGCAGTACAAGAACGTGCTGCTCCGGCTCGCGAAGAGCCCACACGACCAGCTGAGCGCCGAGGAGCGCCGGATCCTCGCGCTGTTTCCGCCGGGTGTCTCCCGGGAGCGGCTACACCAGGCGGCGGAGGGAGTGCGCTTCCAACGCGGACAGGCGGACAAGTTCCGCGATGGCCTGATCCGGTCGGGCCAGTGGGATCCGTACATCCGACAGGTGCTGCGCGAACGCGGCCTCCCGCTCGAGCTGGCGGCCCTGCCCCACGTCGAGTCCTCGTTCGATCCGAATGCGAGGTCCCATGCCGGTGCGGGAGGCCTCTGGCAGTTCATGCCGTCGACGGCGCGCATGTTCAAGCTCCGCGTCGACAGCGTGATGGACGAACGCTTCGATCCGTGGCGCGCCACGGAGGGCGCCGCCGCGCTGCTCGCCAACAACCATCGCGTCACCGGTACCTGGCCGCTGGCGCTGATCGCCTACAACCACGGACCCGGCGGCCCGCTGCGGGCCAAGCGCGAGCTCGGCACCACCGACATCGGTGTCATCCTCACGCGGTACGAGGGCCCCAGCTTCGGCTTCGCTTCGCGGAACTTCTATCCGTCGTTCCTCGCGGCGCTCGAGATCGACCGGAACTACGTGCAGCACTTCGGCGCGCTCCAGCGGATGCCGCCGGCGGATCACGAGGCGGTGGTCACCGACGGCTTCTACTCTGCGCGCGCGATCGCCAAGACCTTCGGAGTCGACCTCGGCCTCTTGCGCGAGATGAACCTCGGCTTGCGCGAGCCGGTGTGGAAGGGCCGGCAGCTGGTGCCGAAGGGCGTGACGCTGCGCGTGCCGCGCGTCGCGGGTCGGCCGCCGGCCGCACAGATTCTCGCGTCGATCGCCCAGGAGCGACGCCCGGAGCAGGTCTCGGGCCGGCACCACATCGTCCAGCGCGGCGATACGCTCTCGCGAATCGCGCGCCGCTACGGAGTGTCCGAGCGAGCGCTCGCGTCCGCCAACGGGATCCGGAACCCTCGCGCGCTGCCAGTCGGTCGCCGCCTGCGGATCCCGGGAGCAGTCGAGGAGGCGATCGTCGCGGACAGCGCGCAGCGGCGGCCGCCGGCGAAGACCCCCGCCGCCACCACCCACACCGTCCGGCCCGGCGACACGTTGTCCTCGATCGCCGCTCGGTACGGCGTCTCGACGCGGGCGCTCGCCACGGCCAACGGCATCGACGACCCGCGTGCACTGCGGGTAGGCCGCAAGTTGCAGATCCCGGGACCGGGCGGCGTGCGTTCCGCGGCGGCGACGACCTACACCGTCCAGCGCGGCGACACGCTGTCGTCGATCGCCCGGCGGCACGGGACGTCCGTGCAGCAGTTGCTGGCCGCCAACGGCATCGAACGTGCGGATCAGATCCGCGCCGGTCAGAAGCTGCGGGTACCGGCGACCGGCGGCTGACGCCCATCTCCAGGACTCCAACCTCCAGGCTCTGGACTGGAGGATTCTCGGGTTGGGGACTGGACGATTCCGGGACGGGCGGGTTCAGGCCTGAAAGATCGTCTCGTCCGGGAGCCGGATTGCCGTCAGCGGCCCTCCGTACACGGCGCCCGTGTCGATGCCGATGCTGTAGGGCTGGTTCCAGCGCACGCTGAAGTCGGCGCGCGGCGTGTGTCCATACACGATGGTGACACCGAGCCGATGCGGAAGATCCATCGTCGAGCGGTCCCAGAGCAGCTCCTCGGCTCGTGCGCGATGGAGCGCCTGGTCGACGTGGTCGGAGCGTACGAGCGCACGGCCGAGCCCGGCGTGGACGAACAGGAAGTCGCCGTCGGCGTAGTGAGTCCGCAGCGAACGGAAGAAGCTGGCATGGGCTGCTGGCAGCTCGAAATGCTTCGGGCGCGGCTCCGGCGCCTCGAAGTAGTCGTAGGACAGCAGGGTCTCGGCGCCGCCGTTCGCGAGGAACACGTCGGCGCCGAAGTACACGGATCCCCGCCAGCCGAGAAAATCGAGGAACATCGACTCGTGGTTGCCCAGCAGGAACACCGCCGAACGCTCCTCCCCGACGCGGATCAGGCGATCGATCACGCCGCGCGAGTCGGGCCCCCGGTCCACGTAGTCCCCGAGGAATACCAGGCGGTCGTCGTCCCGGAGCGGCAGTCGGGCCAGCAGCGCCTCGAGCTTGTCGAGGCGCCCGTGGATGTCGCCGATGGCGTAGAGCATGACCGTCAGGCCGCCCCGCGCGCGGCGAGCTGCCCGCAGGCGGCATCGATGTCGGCGCCGCGCGGCCTGCGCAGCGTCACGGTGACGCCGTGACGCGTAAGCTCTCCGGCGAAGCGCGAACAGACCTCCGGAGACGGCGACCGATACTCCGAGTCGGCGTGTGCGTTCATCGGGATCAGGTTGACCTTGCTCGGGATGCCGCGGATCTGCCGCACCAGCTCGCGGGCATCGGCCGGCGCGTCGTTGACCCCTTCGATCAGCGTCCACTCGAAGAAGACCGGACGCCGCGGCCCCAGTTCCGGCGCCTGGCGCAACGTGCCGAGCAGGGCATCGAGCGGGAAGCGCCGATTGAGCGGGACGAGGACGTCACGCACGGCGTCGGTCGCCGCGTGCAGCGACACCGCGAGGTTTACCGGAACCGCTTCGAGAAGCGGCGCGATGCGCGGCACGACACCCGCCGTAGAAACCGTCACCTTGCGTGGTCCGAGTGCGAACGCCTTCGGGTGCAACAGCAACCGCACGGCCTCGAGGACACGCGGCAGGTTCAGCAGCGGCTCTCCCATGCCCATGAAGACCACGTTGGTGATCCGCTGTCCCGGCTCGAGCGCTTCGCGCATGCGGCACACCTGATCGACGATCTCGGCAAGCGTGAGGTTGCGCGTGAAACCGAGCGCGCCGGTCGCGCAGAACGAGCATGCGAGCGGGCAGCCGATCTGCGTCGAGATGCACAGGGTCGTGCGCTCTCCTTCCGGGATCAGCACCGCCTCGACGACGCCGCCGTCGGCGGTGCGTAGCCTCCCCTTCGCAGTGCCGTCGGCGGAGCGCTCGAGGGCGTCCCAGTCCAGTGCCTGGAACTGCCACTCGTCGGCCAGCCGCGACCGCAGATCGCGCGGCAGATCGGTCCACGCCTCCGGGTCCTCGACGCCACGCGCGTAGAGCCAGCTCGCCACCTGCTCGGCGCGCCACGGCGCGACGCCGGTCTCGGCGAAGTGCGCGCGGAGACCGGCAATCGATCGATCCTTGAGCTGCGGACGCGGATCGGGCATGGGCTCCTGGCGCGGCGGACGAACGGCGGGCGCACGGCCCGCATGGACCGATCGAGGCTACGGAAGGCGCCTCGCCTCGTCGACGTCGGGCGTCCCGGCCGCGCGAGGGCCCCCGTCCGGCGGCGGCGAGGTCGAAAGCGGTGCGCAGGACCGGCGCCGATACGCCCAGAAGTGCAGCGGCCGGCCCTCGGCTCGCCACTCGCGTTCGTAGGCGGTCTGCAGCCGGCCCGGGACGTCCGGTCGCCAGCGCGCCGGCGCCCAGTGGTTTTCGAGGCGCGGCTCGGCCGCCAGGACGGCGTCGATGTGCTCGGCATAGCCGACGTCATCGGTGGCGACGTGCAGGAGGCCGCCCGGCTGCAGGCGCTCGGCCAGCGCGGCGACCAGCGCCGGCTGGATCAGCCGCCGCCGGTGATGGCGCTCCTTCGGCCACGGGTCCGAGAAGTTGATCCAGACCGCTTCGAGCGAGTCGGGCGTGATCGTCGCGGCCACCACGGCGTCGCCCGCGCCATGCACGAGTCGGACGTTGCGCAGCTCCGTGCGCGCGAGCCGCCGCGCCAGCTTCAGCACGCGCTTCCACGAGATTTCGACACCGATGTGAGACACTTCGGGCGCCGCCTCCGCGAGCGCCTGCAGGAACTCACCGCGCCCGAAGCCGATCTCGAGCACCATCCGCAACGGGGGCTGCAAATCGGGTGCGAAGAGTTCCTCCCAGCCCTTCGCCTGCACGTCCTCGATCGAGACGCGGCGATCGGGCCCGGGGATGTCGTAGCGGAGACGTCGCGACACGACCTGGGTCTAGCCCGGATCCACGCCGGACGCCGCTCCCGAGCGCCTCGCCTCGAGACGCGAATCGCCGCGCACTCGCTATTGCAAGCGGGTCTCGAGTCCGACGAGTCCGCGCAGGCCCTCGAGCGACGCCCGGCGCGGCAGTACGTCGAGGACGATGCGCTCTTCCGCCGCGAGGCCCGCCCGCGCGCGCGCCTCGGCGATGGCTTCGAGCGGCCCGCCGAGCGCGTCGACGAGCTGGAGCTCGAGCGCTCGGCGACCGCTCCAGATCCGGCCCCCGGCGACGCGCTCGACGGCTGCTCGGTCGAGACCGCGTCCTTCTTCGACGCGACGCAGGAAGACGTCGTAGATCGCCTCCATCTCTCGTCGCACCGCCGCACGCTCGTCCGGGGTGAAGCCCCGCGACGCGGCGGCGAGGCCCGCGCGCGCCCCGCGCTCGACGGAATCGCTGCCGATGCCGAGACGTTCGAGCAGCCCGCCGGCGTCGAGTTTTCCTCCGACGACGCCGATCGATCCGGTCAGCGTCGCGGCCTCCGCGAGCACGACGTCTCCCCCGACGGCCGCGAAATAGCCGCCCGACGCCGCAACCTCCCCCATCGACACGACGACGGGCTTCACCTCGCGGAGCAGCCGCACCGCGCGCCACAACAGATCCGACGCGAGCGCGTCCCCGCCCGGGCTGGCGATGCGCAACACGACAGCCCGGACCGCCTCGTCGTCGCGCAGGGCGCGCAGCAGCGCGACCCACGACTCCGCCGAGACGCCGGAGAGCCCGACACGGCGGTGGATCGCGCCGCTGGCCGCGACGTACGCGACGTGCGGCAGATCGCGCAACAGGGGGCGCCAGCCCGGGTCGGAGGCGCGCAGCGCGTCGTACGAGAGCACGTCGACGAGCCGCGCTCGCGCGGCGCCTCCCCGGCGCGGCACCTCGCCGGAGTCCGGCGCCAGCTCGGCCAGCATCTCCTCGACCTGGTCCGGGTACAGGCACGCGTCGACGAGTCCGGCTTCGCACGCAGCGCGAGCGCCGTACGGTCCGGCATCGATGCGCTCGCGCACGGCGGCGGAGTCGAGGCGACGACCTGCGGCGATCGCGTCGACCAGTGTGGCAAAGGCGTCGTCGACGTACGCCTCCTGCTGCGCGCGGCTCTCGGGCGACATCCCTTCCCGCGTGAACATCTCGCCGGCGCTCTTGTGAGAGCCGATCCGGACCACGTCGGCGCGGACCGCCAGCCGATCCAACAACCCCTTCAGGTACAGGCCCTCGGCGCGCAGCCCGACGAGCCCGAGCGATCCGGTCTCCGGGAGCCAGAGCCGGTCGGCGCCGCTGGCGGCCAGGTACTCCGCCTGCCCGATCCGCTCGCCGTAGACCGCGACGGGTTTACCCGCCGCGCGGACGCCGTCGAGTGCCCGGCGCAGCGCCGCGGCTGCCGCGAAGCCCGTTGGCGCGCCGCCGAGGCGCACGAGCACGCCGGCAACCTGCGGATCGTCCGCGGCCGCTGCGGCGACGCGCAACGCCTCGAGCAGCGTCGGCCCACGCTCGCGACGCCAGAGGCCTGCTACCGCGCGGGCCTCGTCGAGCGGCGGCTCGAGGCGCAACAGCACCCAGAAGGGCGCTCGGCGTGTCAGCCATGCGCGCGCCGCGACCAACCGCACCCCGCGCGCGGCGTCGATCCCGACGCGGCGCACGAAGCCCGCACCGCTCAATGTCGCACCTCGACCGCGCCGTTCCGCAGTCGAGCGCAGCCGCGTCGATACGCCACGCGTCGCCGACCCCCAACGCAGGTCAACGGCTGCGATCGCGCCGGCGCGGTCCACTCTCGCCGGTCAGCAACTCGATGCGCCGCTGGATGATCTCGAGCTTGCCGCCGTCGTCTCGGCGCAGACCGGGAGGAAGCGCGAGGTCGTCGATCGCGGTGCGCGTCGTGACGAGACGATCCGTCGGCGCCGGGTGACTCGACAGGAACGCGGGCCCCGAGGGTCCCCCCTCGGCGACCAGCGTCTCGAAGAAGCTCGGCAGCCCGCGCGGGTCGTAGCCCGCACGCGGCATCACGTGCACGGCAAAGTCGTCCGCCTCGCGCTCGGCCTCGCGTCCAAAAGAGTTCAGCACGCCGGTCAGCCCGAGCCCTGTCGCGAGGTTCGCGGCATTCGCGCCGACACTGCCGGCCAAAAGACCGCCCCCGAGTACGGCCGCCGTGTGCGCGATCCCCGCCGCGCGCTGTTTGCCGTAGTTCTCGGAGATGTGTCGCTCCGCGACGTGGCCGACCTCGTGCGCGATCACGCCGGCGAGCTCGGAGACGTTGCGCGCCGCGAGAATCGTACCGGTATGCACGTAGATCATGCCGGCCGGGCCCGCGAACGCATTGATCTCAGGGTCGTCGACGACCGAGAACTCGTAGGCAAACGGCTGGGGCCCGGCGGCCGCGACGATCCTCCGGCCGATCTCGTCGACGTAGCCGACGACGACCTTGTCGGTGACCAGCCGGTGCTGACGCCGGATGTCGGCCTCGAAGCGGTCGGCGAGCTGCTGCTCCTCGGGGACCGACAGCGTCGCGCAGCCCGCCGCGGCGAGCGCGGCGAGGCCGATCGCGGCCCGCGTCAGCAGCGTCCGCGGACCGCGGTCAGAGCGGGCGCGTCGCATCCGTCCCTTCCACCATGCGCAGCGTCTCGCACACGTGCTTGAGGATCGACAGCACCGAGGCGTCGGCCGAGTCGTTGTCGACGATCGGAATCTGGTGGCGCTCCGCCAACTCGAGGAAGTGATCCTGGATCCGCAGGATCGCATCCATGTTCTCGAGATAGCGATGCGGCGCTCGCTGGCTCTCCCGGGCGCGCTGCTCGAAGCGCGAGCGGAACGCCGCCACGTCCAGCGTGGCGACCACCAGCGAGATCACGTGGGCCTTCTCGGCGTACGCGGAGAGGTCGAGGAAACCCGGGACGATCGAGACACCGTCGAGGATCAGGCTGGTGTTCTCGGCGACGGCGCGGTCCAGCATCGCACGCACGCCGACGGAGACGATGGACGCCTGCGCGAGGAAGCCCTCGATGACCGGATCGTCGTTCGGCGCGACCAGGCCGAGCGCGCGGTGGGCGTCATAGGAGGATGCATGGATCGCGGGCACCAGCTCCGGCGCGAGCACCAGACGCATGATCTGACGGATCGAATCCGTCGAGAGCACGGCGTGGATGCCGAGCCGGCGCGACACCTCGAGCGCCAGCGAGGTCTTGCCGGATCCCGTCGCGCCGCCGAGCAGCAGGATCACCGGCCGGTCGGGCTCCTGGAAGCGACGCCAGACCAGATAGCGCTCGGCGGTCCGAGGTCCGAAGCGCCGCTCGAGCGTCTGATAGGCGAGCCGCCGCAGTTCGTGGCGATCGATCTGCTTGAGTCCGCGCAGTACGAGCGTCCCCTCGATCTCGCGTGCCACGTCGAACGCGTCGTCCGGTTCGATCGCGGCAGCCAGCAACGACTGGGACAGAAAGCCCTTCGAGAACGGCGCAGATCCTGTCGGGCTGTCGACATGGATCCGCGGCCCGACGGACGGCGGGCGCGCGTCCTCCAGCAGATGCCGCTCGCGCAGCACGTCATCGACGATGCGGGCGACCTCGGCGAGGGGGACCACCCCGCGGCCGCGGAGCTGCTCCCGAGCGGCGTTCGCCGCCTCGAAGGCGTCCTCGAACGCGAGCCCTCGCGCAGTCAACGAATGCACCAGGATTCCGCGCATGAAGGGGCGCGGTCCCGAGTCGTGCTCGACGAAGATCCGCTCGCGGCCCCCTTGCGGCGAGCCGATGGGCGATCCGTCCTGGCGCCTGGCCTGCTCGGTCACGCAGCGAGCCTACCAAAGGCGGTTCTCGGCACGCAGCTCCTGCTCGAAAGAGACAAGACTTGCAACAATTTGGTTGACTCCGGGGGTCGCCAGCCACTACTGTCGGAAGCACCGACAGGCTGCGGGGGGCCCTTGGCGTGAGCAGCGGAATTCCGTTCGAGGGTCACGATGAGACGGCCGACGGGGTGCTTCCGTTCGAGGGGGTCTCCCCGAAACGCGCGGCCGGCTCCGTGCCCCGGACTCAGCTCGCCACCGGCGACGTCGTTCGCGTGATCGGCGTCTCCCGCCGCCAGCTCCAATACTGGGCCGAGACCGGGCTGGTGGCGCCTTCGGCGCGCACACCCGGTGGCCACCGGCGCTACACGTTCGCCGACCTCGTCGCGCTGAAGGCCGCGAAGCAGCTGATCGACGCCGGGGTCTCCGTCCAGCGGATTCGCAGCAGCCTCGGGGCGCTCAAGCGGATCCTTCCCCAGGTCCGGCATCCCCTTTCCGAACTGGTCCTCGTCGCTACCGGGGACGTCGTCCTCGTGCTCCGCGAGGGGAGTGCGTTCGAAGCGCTATCGGGCCAGGAATGGATCGTCGAAGTCGCGCAGTTCCAGCGCGACATCGAACGCGTCCTCGGCTCCGCGGAGTCGGCGTCAGCGCACAGGCAGGGATCGCGAAGCGCCATCTCGGTGGGAAAACGACGCGGAGCGGAGGCGCGCAGCGCCTGACGCCCCGATTCGGATCGGAGTTCTGGACCCCCAGCAGAATTCTCGAGGATCGGCAGGAGGACTCACGTTCTGCGAGGCGCCGTGCCCGACGCCTCGCATCTGGGAGCGTCCATGACGACTGACACGACCATGCGAACTATCGCCATCGTCAACCAGAAGGGCGGCTGCGGCAAGACGACCACGACGGTCAACCTTGCCGGCTGTCTGGCCGCAGACGGCGCCCGCGTGCTCGTCGTGGACCTCGATCCGCAGGCCCACGCCACGCTCGCGCTCGGCGTCGATCCCGACCGCGTCGAGGAGAATCTCTACGAGGTCCTCGCGGAGACAGAGGGGGCCGATCGCCTCTGCGACGTCATCGTTCCGGCGGCGGAGCGGCTGCACGTCGCACCCTCCGGCATCGTTCTCTCCGCCATCGAACAGAAGCTGGCGATCGAGCGCGCCGAGGGACGGACCGAGCGCCTCGCCCGGGCACTCGCCACGGTTCGCGATCGCTACGACTTTGCGCTCATCGACTGCCCGCCCAATGTGGGCCTGCTGACGTTCTCCGCACTGCGAGCGGCCGGCGAGGTGATCGTTCCGCTGGAGACCAGCCACTTTGCGCTCCACGGAGTCCAGAAGCTGCTCGAGACGATCGCGCTGCTCGGGGAGCGAGTCGGACACGCGCCAGGCGTCCGCGTCCTGCCGACGCTGTACGACGGCCGGACGCGTTTCGCTCGCGAGACGCTCGCCGAGATCCGCAGCCAGTTCGGCGACCGCTGCTTCGATACGGTCATCCGCAGCTGTATCCGCCTGCGGGAGGCCGCCCGCGCCGGCGTCCCGATCACTCGCCACGCGCCGCGCTCGAACGGCGCACTCGATTTCGCCGCGCTGTCCGTCGAAGTGGCGCTCGCGATGTCGGGCGTCGTCGAGCATCGCTCGCTTCCGCAGGAGATGCGGCGTGACCAAGCCACCGGCGACGGGCTGCGCGAGGTGGTCGTCGAGTACCACGACGCCGATGCTCGCGACGTCCGCATCGCCGGCGACTTCAACGGCTGGGTTCCCGACCGCGACGTGAGGTCGGAAACGCGCAACGACGGGGGGACCCGCGTGTGGCGCAAAGTGCTCCACCTCGTGCCCGGAACCTACGAGTACCGCTATGTCGTCGATGGCAAGTGGCGCGAAGACCCGAACAACCCGGATCGCGTCCCGACGCCTCTGGGGCCGCCGAACTCGCTGTTGGTGGTGCTCTGAACGCTTCCATGGCCCGCGAACTCCAAGACGTCCTGCACTATTTCCTTCCGGCTCCTGCAGCGGTCGCCGCCAACACCTCGCCCCCCCCTGCGAACCTGGTGAGCGTGCCGTTCGCTCCACACGACGTGGTCCGTCTCGCACTGCTCTGGAATCTGGCCGTCGAGGCAGCTCGGCAAGGCGCGCGGGTGGCGTTGCTCGTGCCCGGCCCGGGCCGCTGTTCGCCGTGGCTGAGGCCGGGGGCCGGCCCGCTCGGGCTCGAGATCTTGGAGGTCGAAGCGGGGGAACTCTCCGATCTGGCGAGGGCTGCGGACGGCGCCGCAGCGCGGTTGGCTTCGCGACCCGGAGGGCGTTCGCTCGTGCTGGTCGCCGTGCCGGTCGCGTGGCTGCGCGCGGACGGGGCCGGTTGCACTTTGCTCGATCGGGTGTTGTTGCTGACGCGACCCGAGGAGCGCGAGCTGCTCGAGACCTGGACCGCCCTCGGTGCGATCTCGGAGCAGGCGCCGCGGGCGCGCATCGGTGTTTCGCTGTTCGGCGTGGCGTCCCTGGCCGAGGCTCGCCGTGCATTCGAGGGTCTGGCGGCCCTGACCGAACTGGAGCTCGCGCGACCCCTCGCGAGCTACGGAGTCCTGATCGACGACGTACACCTCTCGCGGTCCATCGTTTCGCAAAGACCGATCCCCCTGAGCCAGCCGTCCACACCGGCCGCGCGAGCGCTCACGGACGTCGCCTCGATGCTGCTCGACGACGCCCGCGACGCGATGGAGCCGAAGGCATGAGCGCGGCGCCGAACGACGAGTCCGACGCGGCCGGGTTGCGGCGCGCACTGCGCTCCCGTCTTGCTGCGATCGGCGGCCCGTTGCAGATCCTCGCGGAGGGACTGCTCGGCGAAGAGGATGGCCCGATCGACTGGATCGCCGTCGAACCCTCCGGACGCCTCTGGGTCGTCCTCGTCGATGGCGGAGACGGAGCGGGCGGCGACCAGCGCCTGCTCGTTCGGGGGCTCGCGCAGCGCGCATGGGTGCGCTCCCGGCTTCCGGACTGGAGGCAACTCGCGCGGGAGCTTCCGGCGACGCGGGACACGCCTCCCCTGCTGGTGTTGCTAGCGCCCGAGTTCTCCCGCCTCGCGAGGGTGGCCGCGCGCGAGGCGGATCGAGACGGCATCCGGCTCGGCCGCTATCGGTGGCAACCGGGCGCGCGCGGCAGCGCCGAGCTCCGACTCGAGCAGGTCGCCCCGCTCGACGGGAGGGAGCGAAGCGTCGCCTCGTATCCGCCGTCGCGGCCGATCGCGTCGATGTTCCACTCCGGTCTCACGGATCGCGATTTCGAGAGCAACGGCGGCCCGTCCCTTCCCAGGTATCCCGAGGGGAGTGACAAATTCCAGCCTACCGATGACAATTCTTGACACCTATGCGCCTCCGAGCGCTACTCATACGTGGGGGATGGGTCTGGACGCTGTGGCGGCCGTGAGCCTGCGGGCTCTGTCGGCAGGTGTAGGTTCGGTCGGTCGTGCCCGAGGCGCCGACTCGTCCCCGCTCGCCTCATGTCGACTGCCGAGCGGGAAGGGGCTGAGCGGGATGGCGGGACGGAGCGGGCCCTCGCGAGGCGACTTGCCGGCAGAGTCGTCCGGAGAAGACTCGGGGAGAGGCCAGCCGGCCCCCTCGCGCCCGCTAGCGGACGAGATCCTCGTCGACCGGGTCCGCGCGGGGGATCAAGACGCCTTCGAAGAGCTCTACCGGCGCTACTTCCCGCGCGTGTTCCATTTCGTGGCGAGGCGGCTGCGCAATCGCGCGGATGCCGAGGAGACCGTCCAGGAGGTCTTCTTCAACCTCTTCGCGTCGATCGGTTCGTTCCGCGGAGAAGCGCCGTTCGGAGCCTGGGTATTCGGACTCGCGCGCCGCACGGTAGCCAGCCGCTTCAAGAAGCGGCTGCCCACCCTGATTCCGATGGGCGACGACGACACGGACGTCGCTTTCCGCTCCGCGACCCACGCCTCGGATCCGCACCAGGTCTACGAATGCAGTGAGCGGTTGGCCTGCCTCGAACGCGCCGTCGCCGACGAGTTGAGCGACGAGCAGCGCCAGCTCTTCGAGCTGCACCACCTCGAGCACCGCTCGATCCTGGAGATCGCCGGGCTCTTGTCCAAGAGCGAAGACGCCGTCAAGTCGCACCTGTACAGGGCGCGCAGGTTGTTGCTGGCGCGATAGACTGCGCCGGCGTGAGCACCCTACCCGACGCCCGAGAGCGGGACGACGCGGCGACCCGCTCGTTGCATTCGCGCGAGCCGATCTCCGCGTGGATCGCGCCGCTACCCCCGCGCTCGGATCGCGCCGGCGTGAGGACGTTCCGCTTCGAGTACTCGAGCCGCGGCGACCGCGTGCCCGGACGGTTGCTGCTGCCCGACGAGGGGCGCAGCCCGTTTCCGCTCGTCCTGCTCCAGCACGGAGCCGGCGGCTCGAAGGACTCCGACTATCTCGATGCGACGCGGCTGCCGTGGGTCCGTCGCGGCGTCGCCGTCGCCTCGATCGATTTCCCGCTGCACGGCGAGCGGGCGAGCAGCAAGCTGAGCGAGATCCTGCTCACCGGACTCGCCGATCGGCACGGCACCGAACGCGCGCACGCGCGTTCGATGTGGGAGGGTTTCGCGAGCCAGGCGCTGCACGACCTCGGCCGCGCGCTCGATGCGTTGTCGACGCATCCCGAGATCGACATCGATCGCGCCGCCTATGCGGCGTTCAGCCTCGGCGCCATTCTCGGTGCCGTCTTCTGCGCCCGCGAGCCGCGTCTCCGCGCGGCGGCGCTGGCGCTCGGCGGAGGCGGTTTCGGGCCGGCGGCATTCGATCCCGTCCACCATATCGGTGGATTCGCCGGCCGGCCGCTCCTGCTCATCAACGCGACCGACGACGAACGGATCCCGCGCAGCGCCGCGGAAGCGCTGCATGCGGCCGCACTCGACCCGAAGGAACTGCTCTGGTTCGATGGCGGGCACCAGAATCTGCCCGGCCGCGCGCTGAAGGCGATGTGGCAGTTCCTGGCCCGCGCGCTCGAGCCGTGAGCGCCGACCTCGCGTACGCATGCGCGAAGCCCTGAGGGACCCACCGACCGATCCCCTGCGTCTGGCGCTCACGGATGCCGTCCGTGTCTGCTCAGTCCGTCGCCGGCGCGCTGCCGCCCGGCGGCGCGAACTGCTCGATTCGTGCAAGGATCTCGTCGCGCCGCAGCGCCATCGCCGCGGCATCGCCGGCCTCCAGGTTGAGCCGCACGACCGGCTCGGTGTTCGATGCCCGCACATTGAACCACCAATCCGGGTAGCGGACGAGCAAGCCATCGAGCTTCACGATCTCCGCCTCGCCGGCATGATCCGCCTCGAGCGCGGCCAGGAGACCCCCGACGTCGGCCACACGCCGGTTGATCTCGCCGCTCGAGGAATAGCGGCGCAGCGGCGCGATCAGCTCCGACAGCGGCTTCCCCTCTTCCGCCAGCACATCGAGCAGCGCCGCGAATGCGGCGATGCCGTCGTCGTGAACCAGTGTCGGCGAGAAGCGAAAGTAGAAGTGGCCCGAAAGTTCACCGGCGAAGACCGCACCGCTCTCCCGCATCTGCGCCTTGATGAACGCATGACCCACACGACACATCTCCGGCGTCCCGCCGGCCTCTGCGATCGCCTCGGCCGTCGCACGACTGGAGCGCAGATCGAAGAGCACGCGGCCACCGCTCTGTTTGCGCAGCACCGCGCGCGCCAGCAGGCCCGTCATCAGATCGGCGCCGATCGGGTCGCCGTGTTCATCGACGAACATCGCGCGGTCGGCATCGCCGTCGAAGGCGACGCCGAAGTCGGCGCGGACCCGCCGCACCGCCGCGATCACGTCGTCCAGGTTCTCGCGCTTCAGCGGGTCTGCCTCGTGATTCGGGAACGTGCCATCGGGTTCGAAGTACAGCCGCTCGGTCGCGAGCGGCAGCTCGGCGAGCAGCGGCTCGAGCCCGACCGACGCCATGCCGTTTCCGCAGTCGATGGCGACGCGCAGCCGCGGACAGCGGCCGCCGACGGAGCGCGCGTGGCGCACGTAGCCGGCGCGCACGTCCTCGTGGCGCAACGAACCGCGCGGCTCGCGCGGCGGCGCGCTCTCCCGCGCCAGCGCGGCGATCTCCTGCAGGCCCGAATCTCCCCCCACCGGGATCGCGTGCTCGCGACACACCTTGAGTCCGTTGTAACGGGCCGGATTGTGCGAAGCGGTGACCATGATCCCGCCCGAGAGCGCGAGCGCCTCGACGGCGAAATACAGCATCGGAGTCGAGACCAGTCCGAGATCGACGACGGCGACGCCCTCGTCGCGGATGCCCTCGATCACCGCCGCCGAGAGCTCCGGGGAGCTGGGCCTCGCATCGCGCCCGATGGCGAGCTCGCGCGCCTTCATCCAGCCCGCCACTGCCCGCCCGATCCGGCGACCGGCCGCAGCCGTCAGCTCCTCGCCGTAGACGCCCCGGATGTCATACGCCTTGAAGATCGACATGATCGGGCAGTGTACTGAGAGCACCCGCATGGGCCAGCGCGATGGCCGGGCGATCGAGGGCGCCGCGCTTGACCCCCTGCCGGGCGGGCGTCACCCTAGACGCATGTTCGGACTCGGCGCGACGGAGCTCATGATCATCCTGGGCATCTGCGTGCTGCTGTTCGGCGCGCGGCGCCTTCCGGAGATCGGCTCGGGGGTCGGCAAGGCGATCAAGAACTTCAAGGCGGGCGTCTCCGGCAAGGACGAGATCGACGTCACGCCGAAGAAGGAAGAACTGAAGCAGAGCGACGGATCTCCGCGCTCGCCGTCGGCGCCTTCCTGATCCTCGCGCCGCTCTAGCCTTCGCGTCCCGGGGCGAGATCGCGTGCGCCGAGCGCAGCGCTCGCTGCCGCGCGGGGAGGCGGTCCGAAAACCGCGTCGAAGCTCAGCTCGCCGCCTGCTGCCACCGGCCGCCGCGCGAACTCGGCAGCGCCGGCCTCCTGCGCGGCTCGGAGCTGCTCGGGCGACTCCTCGCGGATGCGCCGCTCCGAGAGCGACGGGCCCGCCAGTGTGCTCCCGCCCGCGAGCGGGACGCCCGCCGCATCCAGGAGCTGGACGCGCAAGGATGCTCCGAGCACGTGCGGAGCCGGCCCGGGATTGCGGAGCCGGCCGGAGACGACGAGCACAGGTCCGGCCGCTGCATTGTCGAGCACCCGGGCTCGCGCTTCGGTCACCTCGAAACCGGCGACGGGAGCCAACACGACGGGCGTCGACGTCGGAGCGGTCAACGAAGCCCATGCGACCAAGGCCGATAGCCCCGCCGCAGCCGCCCAACCAGATGCGCGAGAAGCCGGAGCCAGGCGCACCACTGGCGCTGGCGAGATCGGCGCCGTCACCGGCACCGGTGGTTCGAACACGGCCGGAATCGACACGGCCGCCTCGGGGAGGGCCGCCGGCGCCTCGCTGTCACGTTTGCCGGGGACCGGGGCCGTTGCCGATGCCGGCGGCGCCACCGTCGATGCGACTTCCGGGACGGGGCTCTCCGAAACAGGCGACGGTGTCGGAGTGTCACCTGACAGAAGATCCCACGTCTCCGGATCCCCGAGATCTGCAAAGGAGTCCTCGCCGGCGTCCTGCGATGGGAGGAACGGCGGCGGCGGCGAGGAGCCGGTGAGGTCGAGAGACGCAGCGCCCTCCCCGGAGTCGATCCCGGGCAGGTCGTCTTCGAAGCGCCAGTCGTTGTCGTCCTCGGGATCGCCCCCAAGAGTCTCGGTTGGCGCCGCTGCGGCGGGTCTGTCGACGGACGCGGCCATGGCCGGCGCTCTGCTGCCTTCCGCGAGATCCCAGGCGGGTCCCGGTGTTCGATTCGACGGGTTCCGCGCGGCCGCCGCGTCTGCAGCGACGTCATGAACGAGCTCCTCTCGCGACGAGCCGGGCGGGATCACGAAGAATGCATGCTTGCAACGCGAACAACGAACCCGGGCGCCGCGCGCCGGAAGGCGTGCCTCGTCCAGCTTGAAGCGAGTCTCGCAGCGTTCGCAGCGGACGATCACCGGTATCTCTCCCCTCGCCTTCCGCCCACGAGTCCCGCGCACGCGTGTGCTAGCGTCCGGAAGGCCGCGAAGCGACGTATCTTTTCGGCCGGATTGCAGCCCGGAAGACCGGCTCCACGTGACTCGGTACAGCGGGTCCGGTCGTTCGAGCGACGCGTTGCCGACACCGGCGTTGTCGATGCCGGCGTTTCGGATGTGCAAGCTCGCCGCTTGAGCCTGCAACCTCGCGGCAGGTCGCCGGCAGCATGCTTCGCCGGCGGGGAGCCCGTCGATTGGCCTCTTCGAGTCCGGCCGCCGCGCCGTCCGTTTCCTCGCTTCTCGACCGGCGGCTCGTCATCGTCACGGGCAAGGGCGGCACCGGGAAGACGACCGTGACGGCGGCGCTCGGCGTGGCTGCCGCGGCGACGGGGCGAAACGTCCTGCTCGCCGAGGTCGGTCCCCAGGAGCATCTCCCTGGCATCCTCGCGCCCGAACCGATCCCCATCGTCGGCTACGAGGGTCGCGAACTGTCCAAGGGCTTGCGCGCGATGCGCATCGATCCGTACGAGGCGCTCGCCGAGTATCTTGGCCTCCAGATCGGACTGCGCGGCCTGGTGCGGCGGGTGCTCCGAAACCAGGCGTTCCGTCAACTGATGGAGGCGTCGCCGGGTTGGCGCGAGCTGATCACGCTCGGAAAGATCTGGCACCTGGAGCAGCTCGAAAGCGGCAAAGGAAGCGCCCGCTATGACTTGATCGTCGTCGACGCTCCCGCGACGGGGCACGGCATCACGTTTCTCGACGTACCGCGCGTCGTCGGCTCGGCTGTGAGTGCTGGACCTCTGCGTCGCCATGCCGGGTGGGTCGAGGCACTGATCCGCGATCCCGAGCGTACGCTCCTGCTGCCCGTCGCACTCGGCGAGGAACTTCCGGCCCGCGAAACTGCCGAGCTGATCGCACGCCTGCGGGACCAGGTGGGCGTGACGGTGGACCGGGTGGTCGTCAATGCCGTCACGCCCGAGCCGTTCCCCCCCGGCATCGCAGACCTCGACGAACGGCTGGCGAGGCTGTCGTGCGAGCAGGAGCTTCCCGGAGCACCGGCGGCCGCCGTCCTCGCCGCATGCGCCGGGCATCTCCGCGCGCGGTCCGATCTGAACCAGCGCTGGGCGACCGAGATCGCGCGCAGCACAGGACTCCCCGTCGTCACGCTGCCGCGCCTTCCTCGCGGCGTCACCGGCCCGGACGAAGTCGCGGCCCTCGCGGAACCGCTACTCGCAGCCCCGCAAGCGGCGGCCAGCTAGACCGGGTCCGCCCCTCGGTCGGAGGCTTCTTCTACGGCTCCTCAGCGCAGGACGCGCTGCCGCATCAGCTTCCACAGGACCGGGCCGGCATGCAGGAACGGGCGCCGCCGCTGGCGCTCGCTGAGCTCGATGCGAAGGCCGCTGTGCCGCTCCACCTTCCAGAGGGCGTAGTCGACCCAGCCGTCGAACGTGGCCGGCGTCTTGATCAGCCCGAGCACGCCGCGCGCCTTCGTCAGCGGTCGCCAAATGCGCCACGAGCGACGGGCGCGTCGACGCCAGGCGGGATCCGACTCGACCTCGAGCTCAGCGCCCGATGCCACGAGCCGGAGCTTGCCGCGCACCTCGAGCGCGCGCAGGGCCGCGACGGCGACCCGATCGAAGCGCTCGCTCTGCGCGGCGTAGAGAGCGTCGATCGTCTCGGCCTTTTCTCCGCGCAGTTCGGCACGATAGGTCTCACGAAAGGCGGTCCGCCACAGCTCGCCGGGCTCGAAGCGCTGGATCGGTCCCTCACCGGGGAGCCAGTTCAGCATCCGATCCACCGCCGTCAGCGTCGCCCCGCGCACCGCGCGGAGCACACTCGTGCGGGCCACTTCGTCGCGCGACCAGACGAGCCGCGCGGGTTGGCAGAAGCGAGACCAGATCCGGCAATCGAGGCGCTGCCCGCGCGCCGAGCGCTCGAAATCGCGGCTCGAGATCACCGCGTACTTGGCGCGCAGGCGCCCGGACTCGTCGTCGATCTCGACGTAGAACACGTTCGGCGGCAGCAGCCAGCCGAGGGCGGCCTTGACCCACGAACGGTGCGAGACGCGATAGCCGTCGACGAGCACGTAGAAGTCGAGCACGCCCGAGATGGTCGCGTGCCGCAGGCAAGAGCCGTAGAAGAGCACCGCCGACACGCCCTGATGTCGATCGCGGATGGCGTCCACCAGGCGTGCGACCGGCGCGGCGACCGGCGCGCCGAGTTCCGCCGCGAGCAGTGCGTCGAGCTCAGGCACGGAGGAAGCGCACGCCTTCGAGCGCGCTGACCCGCACGACCCGGTCCGGTATCGGATCGTAGAGCTCGCCATCGAGGATGACGCCGGCATCGAGCTGCACGACCATCTCGTGGACATTGCGACTGTGATAGCCGTTCACCGGCCGCACGTGGGCGGCGGGATGCCCGCGCAAGATTCCCGCGGCGGCAGCGGCCAGTCGATAGGACCCGCCATCCATCAGCGTGACACGGAGCGGTGCTTGCTCCCTTCCCCAGAACGGGCGCATGCGGAGGAAGAGTCGTTCGAGCGTGGTCGTGAGGGCCAGCAGCACTTCGCGCGGCTCCTGCGGCTCTCCATCGAGGACGACGCGCATCTTGTCCGGGGCCAGCAGACCGCGCATGCCGCCGAGCGCCGCGCGGGTCACCAGGACGCCGGTGACGATGCCGGCGCCGAAGACGCCGCGCGCCTTTCCTTCCGGGAACAGCTGCGGCACCAACGCCACTGCTCGGTGCAAGACGCCGAAGCCGAGGAACATGCCGTAGTGGACCCCTTCGGCGATCTCCACGCGCAGCACCGGGCGGACACACAGATGCTCGGCCAGCCGGCCGGCGCGATCGGCGGCGATCAACTCGGCGAGCCCCCGCACCGGGTTGCGACGCGCACCGAGATCGAGCGCCGTCATGTTGGTGCGGCCGCCGCGAATCGGGGCGATCCACGGGCGCCAGGCATTGGCCGGGTTGCCGAACAGATGCGTCATCGCATGTTGGATCGTTCCGTCGCCCCCGTTCAGCACGAGGATCTCGACACCGGCCCGAGCGAACTCGCGCAGCGCCGGCGGCACCTCGGCATCGCTGGACGTCTCGACGTGCAGAACGCCCGGATGCTGCTCGAGGAATCGCAGCACCTGCCGGACCTTCGAGTCCCGCTGGCCCGCGCGAAGATTGGACAGCACACCGATCCGCATGGTCATTCTCCTCCCGGCGCCGGGTCGTCCGCCGCCGGAAGCGTTTCGATGCCGGCGGGAATCGGATTGGTCCAGGCGACCTTCGCGAGCGCAGCGCCGCGCATCAGGGGGTCGGACGCGCCGTCGAGCGTCAACTCGACGCGCGACGCGCTCCACTGCAGCCGCGGCCGCGTTCGCAGCTCCAGGACCAGGCGGAGCGGAGCCGGTAGCCGTGCCAACGGCTCGAAGCGGCCGAGTACCTCTCCGAACGAAGCCCGCCCCGACATCCCCGGTGCGCGAAAGCGCAGCGCCGTCGGCACTGGATAGCCGGGCCGTCCGGTGCTCCAGGTGATCTGGCTGTCGGATGGCGGACCTTGGAAGACGACGGCTCCGTCGCGCTGCAATACCAGCCAGGAATGGCGCGCACCGGTCGGTGTCTCGGTCTCTCGGAGATACAAGCCCAGCTCGCCCTGCATCGCGAAGAGTTCGACGTCGTGGCGAAGGCAAGCGGCTTCGAGATCGGGCGTCCAACGATGCGTGACGGCCGCAAGACCCCGCAGAGGGAGCGCGTCGCCGCGCTCGATGCGAAAGGATCCGGTAGCGGCTCCGGCGATCTCGAGAAGATCGATCCCACAGTCGCCCGTGGACTCCGCGGGAGGCCACGCCGGGGCGCCACGAGACTCGATCACGACCTCGATGCCGAGCTCGTTCTTGTCGACGACGAAACGACGCGTTGCCTCGCGCTGGTCGAGCACGATCGAGCGCAGGTCGAGGCGCCGGCGGCTGGCGTCGAGACGCCAGCCGCCGGCGCGCTCGCTGCGCGAAAACGGATGGACCGTGCCATCCGGCTCGACCAGCTGCCCGAATGCGAGCGCGTTGCGTGCACGGCGTCCCGGGTTGAAGAGCGCCATCGTCGCCACCAGCACGTGACCCGACTCGAAGTGCGCGACGACGTCCCAGGACTCGCTGGCGAGCGCCCCGTCCGGCAGACGTGCCGCGGCGTCACCGCGCGGCACACTCGCCTCGGAGGCGCGCGCGGCCAGCCCGGCGCTGAGGCCGAGCAGGAGCGGCGCGAGCAGCAGGACACCCGCAATCCCGCACGGCCACGATGGTCGATCGAAACGGCGACGGACGAGCATCTCGGCTTTCTCAGCGGGAGCCCAGGCAACGGCTCTCTGGGCGATCGCACGAGCGCGTACGGAGCACGGATGGATCCGAGGGCCTTCGCTTTGCGGCGCGGCGGAACCAGGCCTCGTCTGGCCATGGCGCATGGACGCGCCCCTCCTCGCTCGAGTCACCGGACGGCAACGCTTTCTTCACACCAGAACCCTGCGAGATCCAGGGTCGAGGCGACACGCGGCTGCTCAGGGTGCTCGCGAGGGAGGGAGGGGAGCCCCGGGTGGTCCCGCGCCGACGAGGCCTTATCGTAACGCCTCGATGTCGGAATGCAGCCAGACCGAGCCCGGCGATTTCCCCCATGGGGAGAGCCTCCTGCTCGCCCATCTGTCGGACCTCCATGCCACCGATGTCCGTCTCGACTCTGCGCGGGACCTCATGGGCAAGCGAGCGCTCGGTTGGCTTTCGTGGCGCCATAGGCGGCGGCGCGAACACCAGGCGTCCGTGCTCGCCGCCTTGATCGAGGACCTCCGCCGCTGTGCGCCGGACCACGTGGGCATCACCGGTGACCTCACGCATCTCGGACTTCCGTCCGAGATCGACGCCGCGGTCACGTGGCTCGAACGGATCGGGCCCGCAGAACGGGTGTCGATCGTCCCGGGCAACCACGACGCGTATGCGGGCGCGGCGGGCGCCGAGCGTTGGCTCCCGTGGCGCCGGTACATGGGCGAGCCCGTCGCCGCCGGAGCCGACGCAGACCGCGACGAGGGCGAGGATGCCGACACGCGGGGCTTCCCGTGGGTTCGACGAGTCGGCTCTCGCATCGCGCTAGTCGGGGTCTCCTCGGCTCGACCGACGGCGCCGCTGCTGGCGACGGGACGCGTCGGCGCGGCCCAGCGAATCCGCGTCGAGACCGCGCTGAAGCAGCTCGGCGCGGAGGGACGCGTGCGGATCCTGCTGATGCACCACCCCCCGCTCGCAGCGGGTCAGTCGCGCCGTCGTCAGCTCGACGACGCCGCGGAGATGCGCGGGGTCCTCGCGCGCGCCGGCGCGGAGCTGGTCCTGCACGGCCACACACACGAGAGTCACGAGGGTTCCGTTCCGGGACCACGCGGTGCGATCCCGGTTCTCGGCGTCCCGTCGTCGTCGTCGATCGGGCACCGTCCGGCCCGTCGCGCGCGCTATCACCTGTATCGCATCGATGCCGAGCGCGACGCCACCGGCGCGCCGCGCTGCCGACTCTCCTGGCAGGTGCGCGGGCTCGACGAGACCACCGGCTCGTTCGCCGCCGAGGCCGAGGAACAGGTTCCCGCGAGCTCCGCGGGCTAGCTGCCGCTCACTAGGTCTCGCTCGCACGGCGGCGCGCCAACACGCGTGTCGCGGCCTCCAGATCCGCCGCACTGTCGACGTCGATCGCGCATTCCGCGAACGGCATGCGGACGACGGCCACGCGGACGCCCATCGCGGAGGAAACGAGCTCCACGGCGTCGTCGAGGGTCAGGCGACCGGCCGCGAAGCGCGCGAGGGCGAGGGGGCCGAACAGCGCGACCATCCGCCAGGGCCGCTTGCGCACGCCTTCGGCCTGCATCCAGAAGCGCGCGGCCTCGGCGGCGCTCGGGGTGCGGAAGTAGAACAGGTTTGCACCGGTGACCGGCTCGTGGGCGAGCGGAACGAAGGTGCGCCGCACGCGCGGGAACTGCGCGCGGAACAGCGAAGCTTCGACGACGGCGACGACGACCTCGGCGCCGGTCGCCGCCGCCGCCGCCAGGAAGTGTCGAACCATCGCGGGCGTCAACAGCGGATGATCCGCGGTGGTGACGAGCGTCGCGCCCGGAGCGAACTCGCCCACCAGGAAATCGTGGACGCTGGCCGCCGGCGAGCCAGCGCTCTGGTGGTGGCGCAGCCAGCCTTCGGACACCCACGCGCGCAACGCGGGCGTCGCCGCGAGGAGGGCCGGATCCCCGGCGCTCACGGACACCGGCCGCGCCCCGATCGCGGTGCGCAGACAACCGAGCACGCGCTCGATCATCGGCTCGCCGCCGATCTCGACGAGCGCCTTGGTCGCGGCCGGCAGGCCCATCTCGCCCTCGCCGGCTCGCCGGCCGGCGAGGACGAGGGCGCGTTCGATCTGGCTCTCCATGGCGGCGCAGCGTAGCCGCAGCATGCGGCACCCGCCGCGGCGCGCACACGGCATTCCGACCTCGCCCGCCATTCCGGCAGCGAGCGACCGCGAGAGGAGGTCGCCGGCGGCGCGGCGCGAACGGCCCTCGCCCGGCCGTGCCGCTCCGGTGCGGAACGCCGGTCGCTGCGCGCAGGCTTGCCGAGTCTCGGCAGCCCGTTCAGCGCCGGTGGAGGACTCGCGAGACCCCGACTGCGGTCAGCGTCCCGACCGCTGCGAGGCCGAGCGCGAGCGTCCCCGGCTCGGGCACTTCGAAAGTGAGGATGCCGAAGGCCGGGATCAGATCGTTCGGAGGGTCGAGATCCGTCTCGAGGCGGATCGGCGTCACGAGCCGGACCGCGAGAAAGCCTCCGCCGCCCGGCGCGGGACCGATCGATCCCGTCTCCATGTCCGAGCCGACGACCGCGGCCCCCGTCGTCCAGGGAGCTCCGACCAAGGTCGCGTCGACGAGTCCGGCGTCCACGACTGTGCTGCCGCCGACGCCCACGACGTCGATCGGCAGCGAGATCGCATCGACGGGAAACGGTTCGAACGTACAGGGCGCGAACAGGCAGACCCAGGCGAACCCGCGAATCGCCATCGTGCCGCCGAAGGGACCGCCGAGATCGTCGAAGTCTCCCATGCCGTTGCCAACGGAGGAGAGCCCCAGACCTCCGACGAGGCTGAGGTCGACCGGCGTGGCGCCCGTCACGAGGGTGAACAGGGACTGCGGCAGCGTGAGCTCGAACAACTGCGTGTCGGACCGCGTTCCGTTCGCGAGGAAGACCGACGGACCGGCGCTCCGCGGGATCTCGAACTCCGCCAGGTCGCTGATCCGAACACTCAGCGACGCGTTGCGAATCGGAAGCGGGGCTGCCTCGCCGGCCCCGGCGAGGCCGAGGAGTGCCGAGGTGGCAACGAGAAGCGACAGCGCGACGCGCATACGGATCCCCCATCGAGTGCGCCGGCCGATGTCTTCGGGACCGGTCGTGGAGTGGATACCACTGGATCGGCCGCATGGCTGCTCTCCGCTCGCCCTCCCAGGAGCGAGCCGACGAACCCACCCAGCCTGCGCCATGACCGCCAGCGGCGCTGGCGCGACTGCGGCTCGACCACCCCAGCAGGCATGCCGCGAGGCGAGCGGAGCCCGACACATCCGTTTTGCTCCGGGAGCGCAAAAAGGCCCGAAACAAAAGGCCCGAAACCCTTGCGAGTTTCGGGCCTCCCTGGGAAGGGGATGTATTTGTGCTGTCCTCTGGAAAGTGGCCGATCCGCCGAGAAAGTGTCACGGCTCGCAGGCCGAATCGCCTGCTCGGAAGGGGGATCGGATACCCGCCCCCTCGATCACTCGCCCGGCAGCTCCGACTCGACGGTCAGGATCAACTTCCCGCCCTGATAGCGGTCGACTCCGATCACGACGGGCTGGCGGTCCGGAAGCCGCAGATCGGTGTGGAGCGTGTTCTCGATGTCCACGGCGAGCAGCACACCTCCGGGCCCCATGTGGAGCGGCCGGACCCGGACACGCTTCCCGGACGGCAGATCGAGACCGCCGATCTCCCCGGGCCGCAGGATCAGTCGGCGACGTTCGATCACGCGCAGGCTCTCGTAGCGGAACTCGTTGCGAAGGCTCTCGTGCAGGCGAGCGGCAGCGGGATCCACCGGCCCCGGCTGCGCCGACAGGTGAGTGACCGTGAGCCTCAGCCCCACCCGACGGACGGCGTCGGCCGGCTGGCCCGACGCCTGACCTGCTGCCATCGTTCCGAAGGTCAGCACGAGCGCCGCAAGCGGGGCGAGGCTTCGGCTCGCGCTCCGGCGCCGGCGGCCCAGGCCTACGGGCTTCCGCGCGACGACCCCGGCGCCGCGCTCAGATCCAGACACTCGTCGAGTCCTCCGCCGGCTGGCCGCGATCTTCGTCCATCAGCCAGATGATCGTCTCATCGTCCGGACCCTGGAGCACCATGACCGGACGGCCATGCGTGTTCAGGGAGTGGACCACGGCCTGCGGCGTCGTCCAGAGGAGCCCCGTCCAGTCGGCGGGACCGCCTAGAGTCAGCGCTGCGACGAGCGCCGCCGCAGCCGCGGCTCCGAACGCCGGCATCGCGAAGGTCGGAAGAAACCGACGACTCCGAGGCACCGCTGGCCGCGGTCGCACGGGTAAGCTCCGCGCGACGTCTTCCCAGAGGTCCGGCGTCGCGACGGTGCCGACGACGTCTCGCACGAGGAGCCCCAACGGCTCGATCTCGGCCAGCGTCTCGCGGCACGCGGCACAGCCGGCGAGATGACGCCGGACCTGCCAGCGACGCGGGCCGCGGAGTTCCCCGTCGTGGTAGGCATCCAGTAGGGGACCCAGGCGCTCGCAGGCTCTCATCGGGGTCCTCCGCGACGCGGCGCCGCCGGCGTGCTCTCCACCATGCCACCCTGTCGCAGCAGCTCCTGCACCCGCCTGCGGGCGTAGTGCAGACGGCTCATGACGGTCCCCTTCGGGATCTCGAGTAGAGCGGCGATCTCTGCATAGCTCAAGCCCTCGACCTCGCGCAGGATCAGCGTCTCTCGCGCCGCATGGGGAAGTTCGTCGATCGCCTTCGACAGTGCGGCGCGCAGGTGTCCGCGGTCGAGGGCTTCCGCAGGACCCTCCTCGTGCTCGCGAAAGATCATCTCGTCAGCAGGGCGCGAGTCGGGAGCGCCCATCTGCTCGAGGTCCATCGACTCGCTCGTCGCGACGATCCGCGACGAGCGGTCCCTCCGCCGTGCGTCGAGGCACAGGTTCATCACCAGGCGATACAGCCAGGTATAGAAGCTCGAGCGACCTTCGAAGCGATCGAGGTTCGTGTACGCCTTGAGGAATGCGTCCTGGACGGCATCGCGTGCGCGCTCTTCGTCGCGCAGCACACGGAGCGCGAGCCTGTACGCACGGCCCTGGTAGCGCTCGACCAGGACGCGAAAGGCTTCCGGATCCCCGCCCCGAGCGCCGGCAACGGCCTCGATGTCGCTGGGACCCGATCCATCGGGACGACTCGCCGCGATCGCCCTGCTCCCCTTCGACCGCTCCGAACGACCTGGCGTCGAGCGATCGTGGATCGCGCGACCGAGACGCGGAGCATCGACATCCGAGCGTCCACGAACCGGACTCCGAGTACGAACGATACTCCGGGGAGGATGACGCTCCCCACCCGCTCGATCCAAACCGTCCCGTTCCGAACGGTCCCGATCCGAACGGTCTCGAGCCGTGGCGTCCCGGTCCAGAGCGTCCCGAGTCGGAGCGCTCCGATCCAGGCCGCACGGATCCGGGTCGTCTCGAACCGGACGACCCCGCGGAGTCTCTCGAGGATCCAGCGGCCGGTCGGACGCCGGCCACGGAGCCGGGAGGATCGGGAGAAGCATGGTCGTCAGAGGGATCATCGTTCCTGGCCCGCCTCTGGGGCCTTCGACGGCGCCCTGCGCATGCTATTCGCACCCCTTGGGGGGGGAGGGGATCCGGTCGGTGTGTCAGTGCGCCTCCCGCCAGTTCGGCCCTGAGCCGACGTCGACCACGAGCGGAACGTCGAGCGCGAAGACCGACTCCATCGTGGTGCGGGCGAGTTCCCCGACCCGCTCCGTCTCGTCCCTCGGCGCCTCGAAGACGAGTTCGTCGTGGACCTGGAGGATCATCCGCGCGCGGAGTTCCGCGCGGGTGAGCGCCGCATCGACGGCCACCATCGCCTTCTTGATCAGGTCGGCCGCGGTGCCCTGGATGACCGTATTCACCGCCATCCGCTCGGCCGCGTTGCGCAGCACGCGGTTGCGCGAGCCGAGATCGGGAAGATAACGCCGGCGCCCGAGCAGCGTCTGCACGAAACCCTGCTCGCGGGCGTGCGAAATCGTGTCGTCGAGAAAGCGGCGCACGCCGCGATAACGCGAGAAGTAGGCGTCGATGGTCGTCTGGGCGTCGCCCGCTGCGATGCCGAGCTGGTTGGCGATCCCGAATGCCGTCGAGCCGTAGATGATCCCGAAGTTGATCGCCTTGGCGCGCGCCCGCTGATCGGGCGTGACCTCCTCGGGTGCGACACCGAGGACGCCGGCCGCAGTGCGACGGTGGACATCCTCTCCGCTGCGAAACGCCGCGATCAGCTCCTCGTCCTGCGAGAAGTGCGCGAGGATGCGCAGCTCGACCTGCGAGTAGTCGGCCGAGACCAGCGTCCAGCCCTCGCGCGGGACGAACGCCTCGCGGATCCGGACTCCCTCGGCGCTGCGGATGGGAATGTTCTGTACATTCGGATCCGAAGCCGAAAGTCTTCCCGTCGCCGCGCCGAGCTGATGGAAGGTCGGATGGATACGGCCGGACTTCGGATCGATGAGCGGCGGCAGCGCATCGACGTAGGTGCTCTTGAGCTTCGCGAGACGGCGGTAGGCGAGGATCTGCGCCGGCAGCGGGTGCTGCGCCGAGAGCTGCTCGAGCACGGCCTCGTCGGTCGAATAGCCGGTCTTCGTCTTGCGCAGCACCGGCAGCTTCAGCTTCTCGAACAGCACGCGCTGCAGCTGCTTCGGCGAGGCGATCTGGAACGGCTCGCCGGCGAGCGCATGGATCTCGGCCTCGATTCGGGTCAGCTCTCGCTGGTATTCGCGGGAGAGCGCGGCGAGCGCCGCTTCGTCCACGCGCACGCCCTCGCGCTCCATCCGCGCCAGCACCGACGTGAGCGGCATCTCGACGTCGTGGTACAGCGCGTCGAGCCCGTCGCGGGCGAGCCGCTCCTCGAGGATCGGCAGCAACTCGGCGATCGCGCAGACTTCCTGCGCGGCCCACGCCGCCGTGGTCTCGATCGGCAGATCGGCGGCGGCGGTGGCCTTCGCGCCACGTCCGGCGAACTCGTGCCAGGCACGGAGACGTCGGCCCAGGTGCAGCGAAGCGAGCGCGGGCGTCGTGAGCGCAGCCGCGGGGTCGAGCAGGAACGACGCGATCGCGACGTCGCACGAGGCGGCCGGCGGCGCGGTGCCCCGCTCGCCGAGCCATGCCGAGAGCGGCTTGACGTCGCGTCCCCCCCAAGGCCGCTCTGCGACGACGCGCCCGACGTGCTCCGCGACCGTCTCGGCGCGGAGCATGTGTCCCTCGATCAACGCGCGATGCCCGAACGGAACATAGGCGGCGACACCGTCGCCGAGCGCGAACGCGAGACCCACAGGCGGCGCGCGCAGCACGTTGTCCTCGCCACCGACGGGGATCACGATCACGCGCGGCGCCGCGGCCATGCGCGCAACGAGCGCCGCGAGCGCGAGCTCATCGCGCGGGATCTCGACGGGCGGCGCCAGCTGCTCGGCCCCCTCACCGCCCGGCGCCGGCGCGCTCGATCGCGCGGCGTCGTGCAACTGCCCGTCGCCGTCCTCGAGATCGGCGAGCAGGCGCCCGAACTCGAGCCGGCGGAACAGGCCGCGCAGCGCTTCGCGATCGGGCTCTCGACACGCCAGAGCGTCCGGTCCGAACGGAAGCGCGACGTCTTCCTTCAACGCGGCGAGGCGCTTCGAGAGTCGCGCGCGCTCCGCCTGTTCCCGCAACACGTTGCGCGTGCGCGCCTGCGGGATCTCCTCGGCGTGCGCCAACAGGTTCTCGAGATCGCCCCACTCGGCAATCAGCTTCGCCGCGCCCTTGTCGCCGATGCCCTTCACGCCCGGAATGTTGTCGCTGGGGTCGCCGACGAGGGCGCGCACGTCGAGCACGCGCTCGGGCGGGACCCCGAAGCGCTCCGTCACCTCGGCGGGTCCGTAGCGGCGATCCTTCATGGTGTCGAGCAGCTGCACACGCTCGCTGACCAGCTGCATCAGATCCTTGTCTGTCGACAGGATCGTCGCGCGCCAATCCGCGGGCAACTGTCGGATCAGTGTCGCGATCACGTCGTCCGCCTCGACGCCCGTCACCTCGAGCACCGGCAGCCGATACGCGTCCACCAGCTCGCGCACCGCGGGCAGCTGCGCGGTCAGATCCTCGGGTTGCGCGTCGCGATGCGCCTTGTACTCGGGATAGAGTTCCTCGCGGAACGGCGCGCCCCCCGGCGCGTCGAAGACGACCACGACGTGATCGGGCCGCTCCTCCCGCAGCGCCTTGTTGACCATGTTGACGAAGCCGTACGCCGCATTGGTGGGAACGCCTCCGGCCGTCCGCAGCGGGGGAATCGCGAAGAATGCTCGATAGAGGCAGTTCGCCGCATCGATGATCACGAGGTGGTGGCGAGGGACGGGCACGGCGGGAACTCCGGCGAGGAGAGCGCAGTCACGGATGCGAGGCGAGAGCGGCGCGGCACCAGATCCGGGAGGAGCGCGTTGACCGGCACGCAGGACGCCCGTAGCGTAGCGGGAATGGAACCCCCTTCGCGACCACCGACGCGCCGCCCGCGGCCCGCGCCCGTCACCTTCCGACCGCGGTTCACGCTGGTCGCTCTCTACTTCTTCGCGTTCTTCCTGTTCTTCTGTCTCGTGCTGGCGATGCCGGCGCTGCTCGAAAGCCTCCGCTCGCTACCGCCGAGCGACGGGCCGGTCACCGAGCGGGAGCGCGAACTCGCCGCGGAGATCACGCGAGACGCGCTGCGCGGCAAGCTTCCCTATGCGCTGCTCGCCACCGTGGCCGCATTGGGCCTCGGGTTGTGGACGCAAGCCCTGCCGGGGTTCCGCCGGCCTCACTGACGGACGAACGCGGCGCGCCCGGTCAGCGAGGGCGTCGCGCGTAGCACCTCGCCGTCTCCACGTACTCGAGTGCACGGTCCCGCTGGAGGCGAAGCTCGTCCTCGCTGAGTTCGCGCACGACGCGCGCCGGGATGCCGCGTGCGAGGTGACGCGCCGGGATCTTCGCGCCCGGGGGTACCAGCGCGCCGGCAGCGACCAGCGCCTCCTCGCCGACTTCCGCGCCATCGAGCACGACGGCCGCGATGCCGATCAACGCCCCATCGCGTACGGTACAGCCATGCACCGTGGCCCGGTGTCCGACCGTGACGCCGTCTCCGATCCAGGCCGGGAACTGGCCTTTCGTCACGTGCACCACGCAGTGGTCCTGCAGGTTCGTCCGCGCGCCGATGCGGATGGAATGGACGTCTCCCCGCACGACGCTGCCGAACCACACGCTGCTGTCGGCGCCGATCTCGACGTCCCCCGCAACCACGGCTCCCGGTGCGATCCATGCCGTCGCGTCGATGCGCGGCAGGCGGCCCCGGAACGGCAACAGCAGCGGAGCCAACCCTTCGATCGTGGCGTCCCGATCAGACGTCGTCACTGCCCTCGTAGCGGAAGGGCGCGAACAGATCGGTGTTGAGGTAGCGCTCGCCGAAGCTCGGGATGATCGCGACGATCAACTTGCCCTGGTTCCCGGGCTGCTTGGCGTACTCGATCGCCGCGTGGACGTTGGCGCCCGACGAGATCCCGCACAGGATTCCCTCCTCGGCCGCGAGCCGTCGCGCCATCGTGAAAGCCTGCTCGTTGTCCACCTGGAGGACGGCATCGACGAGCTTCATGTCGAGCACATCGGGGACGAAGCCGGCGCCGATGCCCTGGATCTTGTGCGGACCCGGCTGCCCGCCGGAGAGCACCGGGCTGGCCGTCGGCTCCACCGCGATCGCCTGGAACGACGGTCGCCGTTCCTTGATCACCTGCGCGACGCCGGTGATGGTCCCTCCGGTCCCGACACCGGCGACCACCGCATCGATCTTGCCGTCGGTGTCCCGCCAGAGTTCCTCGGCCGTGGTCCGACGATGGACCTCGGGGTTCGCCGGGTTCTGGAACTGCTGCGGCATGTAGGCCGACGGCAGCTTCGCCAGCAGCTCGGTGGCCTTTTCGATGGCGCCGCGCATGCCCTTCGGCCCTTCCGTGAGCACCAGCTTCGCGCCGAACGCGCGCAACACCACGCGGCGTTCCGGACTCATCGTCTCGGGCATCACGAGCACGCACTGATAGCCCTTCACCGCGGCGACGAACGCCAGCGCGATGCCGGTGTTGCCGCTGGTCGGCTCGACGATCACCGTCTTGCCCGGGACGAGCTTCCCCTCGCGCTCGGCGGCCTCGATCATCGCGAGACCGATCCGGTCCTTGACGCTGGCCGCCGGATTCTGGCTCTCGAGCTTGACGAGCACCGTGGCATCGAGGCCTCGCGTGACGCGGTGGAGCCGCACCAGCGGGGTATTCCCGATCAGCTGGGTGACGTCGTCCGCGATCGCGCGGCGGGGGGTCTCGGAACTCATGGTTTCCTCCAGAAGCGGCTTCGCAGCAAACTTTACATGCCGGGGTCTCCCGCGTCACGGTGCGACCTTCTCCGATGAGCCTCGAGGGATCGGGCCGGGATCCACGGGAGAGGAGGCTCGTGACGCCTGGAGACCCGGCACGCCCATCGCCCGCCGATCAGCGTGGCGGTACGAGCCAATAGCGCGACCCATCGATGAGCAGATCGCGGTGGATGGGAGGAACGGACTCGAAGCGTCCTTCGCGGATCGCGGTCGCGACGCTTTGCACCGTGGCGAGATCGTTCGAGGTCGCGAGCTCGCCCAGATAGACGAAGCTGCCGCTTTGGTCCTGGCTGAAGACGTGCAGGCGGCTCGAACCGTAGACGCTCGAGGCGAGGATCCACTCGCCCGGGCCGTCCCCCGAGAGTTCGGCGGAGAAGAGCATGCATTCTCCTTCCGAGCAGCGATCTGCTTCCACCTCCGAGGTTCGGCGGATTTTCTCTACGAGACCCGGCGGAGCAGCCACCTCCTTGGCGAGCGCTCCGATCGCTTTCCCGGCTCGTGACGACTCCCCCTGCCGCTTCCAGTCCCAGTAGGTCTCGACCTCACGCGCCCGCGCGACGCCCGCTCGAACCGCCTCGATCTCCGGATGGCTCTCCAAACTCGCGACCTGCTCGAATCGCTCCGCCCCCTCTCGACCCAGCTGGAATCTCAAGAACCCGTAGTCGAAGCCAGCAGCCGGCACGCGGCCCTCGACGATCCGCCGATACTGGCTGCGAGCGCTCCACCCCAGCGGGTCCAGCACGGGCGTGTGCACGAGCAAACCCAGGGCGATGACGAGCCACGCCACCGCCCGATTGACCGGACGCACGGCCGGCAGCCAGGGCAACCCGCGCCCGATTGCCGCGCCCGCGTAGCCGAGCGCATACGCCGCCAGAACGATCCAGAGCAGGACGGCCCACATTCGCGCCGGCGTGAGCCCGTACTGATCGACGCGCAGCCAGAGTCCCCACGCCGAGACCGCGAGGAAACCGCTCATGGCGATCAGCCCCGCCTCGACCAGTCTCCGAAGAGGCCGCGGGAGCGGCTCTGCACGCGCACCTTCCTGGTACACGGCGTTGAAGAAGAGCACGCTCACCACGACCCACGCCAGCAGGAGCGAGGACGCGCGCTCGGTTTTCCAGAGTGGTTCGAGGCCCGTCAGCGGGAGAGCCGCCAGGAACAGGAGCGCGACGAAGCAGACGAGTGGAAGCAGGCCCGTGAAGACGTTCAAAGTGATGGTGCGAAGTGTCGCGACGATCCGCTCGCTCTCGCGGCCGAGTGCGATCCCGAATCCCACGGCGGCACCGGTTGCGACATAGACGAACAGGGGCTCGCTGAAGAGGTCGCCGAAGACCTGGATCCCGATGAGCTCGAAGAGTTCGGCCCACAACAGGAGCACGACCCACAAGGCTCCAGCGAACAGGGCGCCGATCAGAGCCACGAAGAAATTGTTCCAAGAGTGAAGGAAGAGATCTTCGTAGGCGAAGACCCGCCGGCCCGTACGCTGATGGATCTGGAGGAAGGGGCCGAGAACGTAGAGCGTGACGACCGACGCGAGGATCCACGTCGTCACCCGCTCGCCGCCCGCGTCCGAGACAGCATTGTCGTCGGCGAGCCCCCCGCCCACCCAGGTCGCGATGAGTCCGTAGACCATGCCTGTCGCCGCCGCGAGCGCGAGCAAGCGCACGACATGCTCGGACGTCCAGGCGAAATGGAGAACGGCTGCCGAAGTGACGAGGAACGTGAGGATCCCGACGAAAATGGCCCGCGCCGCGTGGGCTTCGGGCCAACTCTCTGCGAGGAGCCAAACGGCGAAGCCCTGCGCCGCGCCGATGGCTGCGAGAGAGACTCGTTCTCTCATGGATCCCTCCAGAGACCTTCGAAGGCTAGATCGGGCCGGGGCCACCTGCCCCCCGCTGGTGCGGCGCGCCGTCCTCCAGCGGCCCGAACAGCTCCTCGATCAGCACCGTCGCGTAGCTTCCCGAGGCGAGCGAGAACGTCAGCCGGACCGTCTCGCCGTCGATACCCATCGCCGCGTCGGCGACCGACACGCGGAGCGGCCGGCGCGCGCCCCGCAGACGCAGGCCCGCCGGCGCATTCCGCACGAGTTCGTCGGTCACGCCGAGCGTCGCCGCCGCGGCCCGTTCGCGCTCGGCCGCTGCGCCGGCCGGCACGGGATCGCGCCCTCCGGTGCCGAAGATCGGTCCCGTCGCGCTGATCTCGAAGCGTCCGGCGCGCGCCGTCTCCCGCGCGGCGTCCTCGACGACGAACAGGCCGCCCGAGTCGACGACCTGGGCGACCTCGCCCGTCTCGATCTCGTCGAGCGCCAGTGGCCGCGCGGCGAGCACCTCGTTGAAGACCTCGGACTGGAGCGCCGACACCAGGAAGCGCGCCGCGCGCCGGTCGCGCGGGCGCAGCCGGCCCTCGAGAACCGCTCGTCCGCGCTCGGCGTTGTCGGCGTCGCGTCCGAACCGCTGGCTGCCGAACCGGTTCGGCAGGCCGACACGCCGGAGCTCGTCGAGCCGCGCTCCGGCGCGCTCGGCCGCGGCGGCGTCGACGCCGCGCACGACGATCGCGAAGCGGTTGCCCCGCAGCTGCCCGGTGCGGAGCTTGTGCGGGTGTCGCCTCGCAGCGAGCACGCGGACGCCCGGGATCGCGAGCGCGAGCGCCTGCGTCGGGTCGAGGGCGGGCACCGACATCCATTGTCGCGCGACGGCGCGCCGGTCCTTGCGACCGGCGTATCCGATCTCGCGCGGGGGGACCCCGGCGGCGCGCGCGAGCGCGCGCACGACCTCCTCGGTGTCGAGCTCGCGCTTCTCGATCCACACGAACGTGTGGCCGCCCTCACCGGTCGGTTCGTAGAGAGGCAGCTCTTCGACGAGGAAGTCGTCCACCTCGGTGCGGATGCGCGGCATCGGGGTCAGCGCACTGCGACGGCGGCGCAGGGGGCGAACGACAGACGATGCTCCGGACACGGCCCCAGCCGCCGGAGCGCCGCCAGGTGTTCGGGCGTTCCGTAGCCCATGTGACGAGCGAAGCCGTAGCCGGGATGCTGGTGGTCGAGCCGACGCATGAGCGCGTCGCGATGGACCTTGGCGACGATCGACGCGGCCGCGATCGACCCATCGCGGGCGTCTCCCTTCACCAGCGATGTCTGCGGACAGCCGACACCGGGGACGGTCCGGGCATCGACCAGCAGGTGTTGCGGCGGCGGCGCGAGCGACACCACGGCGCGCCGCATCGCCTCGAGACCGGCCCGGTACACGTTCCAGCGATCGAGCTCCGCCGCCGACACCTCGCCGACCGCGACCGCCAGCGCCTGCGCATGGATGGCCGCCGCGAGTCGCTCGCGCACCCGCGGCGAGAGCTGCTTCGAGTCGCCGAGGCCCGGCAGGTCGACGACGTCGGGCAGGATCACCGCCGCCGCGACGACGGGCCCCGCCAGCGGACCCATGCCGACCTCGTCGACACCCGCCACGTGGAGCGCGCCGGCGGCTCGGAGCTGCGCGCGCAGCGCGAACAGGCCCGACACGCGGGCCTGCTCGCGGCGCAGTGCCGCCAGGCGCCGGGCGACCCGGTCGGCCAGCAGCGCGGCGCCCGCGCGCCGGTCCCCGGACAACGTCTCGAGCAGGCGCTCGAGCGCCAGCGGGTCGCGCGCCGCCTGGGCGCGCGCACCGAGAACCCGCAGCGAAACGGCTGTCGCGCCGCTCATCGCTCGCCTTCGGCCTCGTCGCCGCGAGCGCCCCGGAGTCCGAGTCGGCGCTCGATCGCGCGCAGCCGCCGCATCATCTCGGGCAGCCGCGCGAACACCGCGATGCTCTTGTGCCAGCGCCGCTCCTCGAGCGCCGGCGCGCCCCACACCCGCGACCCTGGCGGAAGATCCTTGTGCAGGGCCGCCCGCGCGCCCAGGAATGAAGCCGGGCCGATCGTGAGATGCCCCGCGCTGGCGGTCTGCCCCATCAGGATGGCGCCGCGCCCGACGCGCGTAGAGCCCGCGAGGCCACTCTGGGCCGCGATCAGCACGTCCTCCCCGATGTCGCAGTTGTGGGACACGACGACCAGATTGTCGATCTTTGCGTTCCGCCGGACCCGGGTCTCTCCGAGCGTGGCGCGGTCGATCGTCGCATTGGCGCCGATCTCGACGTCGTCTTCGACGACGACGCGCCCCACCTGGGGCACCTTGGTCGGGCAGCCGGTCTCGTCGAGCGCATAGCCGAAACCGTCGGCGCCGAGCACGGCACCCGGATGCAGCACGACGCGATCGCCGATCTCCACCTCTTCGCGCAGCACGCAACCGGCGTGGAGTGTGCAGTCCGCACCGACCTTGGCGTCGGCGTAGAGGACCGCGTGCGGATGGATCACCGTACGCGGCCCGACCGTCGCACGCGGGCCGATCACGGCGAGCGCGCCGACGGACGCACTCGGATCGACCCGCGCGTCCGGAGCGACCACGGCACGGCCATCGATCCCGGGCACGACGGCAACCCGCTCGATGAGCAGCGCGACGGCGCGGGCGAAATCCAGATCCGCGCGTGGCGAGCGTACGGTGGGACGTCCGCCCGTGTCGACATCGCTCGGCGCGATCACGGCACCGGCTCGGCTCGCCGCGAGCACATGCGCGAACGCAGTCGAGCGCACGAACGCGAGATCGGCGGGGCCGGCATCGGCGAGCGAAGCGACCGAGCGGACGCGGACACTCCCGTCGCCCTCGACTTCGCGGCCCAGCGCAGCCGCCAGCTCACGCAGCGAGGTCGCGCGGATGCGCGGCATTCCCGTTCAGCGCGCCAGCAGCACGGCGACCGGCGAGGAGCGAACGACCGCGGCCGAGTTGCTGCCGAGGAAGTACTCGTGCAAGCGACTGCGACCGAACGCGCCCATCACGATCATCGCGGCGCCTGCCTCGCGTGCCGCGTCGACGATCTTCGCATCGGGCCGACCGAGCGTCGACGCCGCCTCGCGGATTCCGACGTCCGGTGCGCCGAGCAGCCGTCGCACCTCGTCGAAGCGCGCCGCCGAGCGGCCCTTGTCCTTCGAGTCCACGAACACGTGGATCGTCTCGCCGAGCTTGCCGGCGATCTCGACCGCCAGCCGCGCCGCGATCCGCGAGCCCGGCGAGCCGTCGAACGCCAGCAACACCGGACCGGTCAACGCGGCAGCGGCTGGCACCACCAGTGCGGGTTTCGACGTCTTGCGCAGGACGCCGTCGACGGTCGAACCGATCAGCGCCGTGCGGAAGCCGGCGTGCTCCCCGTCGCGCCCCAGCACCAGCAGGTCCGCCTGCTTGCCGCGCTCGACGATCACGTCATCGGCGACGCCGCGACTCGTCTCCGTGTCGCAGTCGACGCTCTTCTCGCGCGCCGAGCCGGCCAACCGCCGACAGGCGGCCTCCGCGCGCGCCGTCAGGAAGCTCTCGATCGCGTCCAGCGGCGGAGGCGAGAGGCCGAGACCTTCGCCGCGCAGGCCGCGCGCGATCCGCTCCTCTACGACCGACAGCCCGAGCGCGCGGGCGCCGAGGCGCGCCGCCAGCGCCACGCCGTAACGCTCGGCCGCTGCCGCCGCGTCCGAGCCATCCGTCGCGATGAGTATCGTCTCGATCATCGTGGCACCCCCGAGTCTCTGACCCTCTGCGTTCCCGAGCGGCTCCTCACGAGAGCCAACGTCCTAGCGGCGTGCCCCACACCAGCCGCATCGCGCGCCGCAGCCAAAGCGTCTTTCGCGCGCGGTACGGAAACCAGATCGGCTCCGCCTTCGAGCCGAACCGGTCGATCACGATCGATTGCACCGCGCAATAGCTCTTGAGTCCCAGCTCGCCGTTGACCCGGCCGATGCCGCTCGCGCCCACGCCCCCGAACGGCGATTCCGGGATCCCGTAGGTGATCATGCAGTCGTTGACCACCGCGCAGCCCGACTGGATCTGGCGAGCGAGTTCGGTGCCGCGGCGTTTGTCCCGGGTCCAGACGTTCGCGCTGAGTCCGTAGACGCTGTCGTTGGCTAGGCGCAGCGCCTCGGCCTCGTCCCGCACGCGCATCACCGGCAGCAGCGGGCCGAAACTCTCCTCTCGCATCACGAGCATCTCGTGATCGACGTCTGCGAGCACCGTGGGCTCGTAGAAATAGCCATCATACGCCGGATTGCGGCGGCCCCCTGTCAGCACGCGCGCGCCATGGCGCCGTGCATCTTCGACGTGACGCTCGATGATCTCGAGCTGGGGAGGCCAGATCAGCGGCCCGACGTCGGACTCGCCGCCGGCGCCCTGACGCAGCCGGCCGGTCTTCTCGACGACCTGGCGCAGGAATTCGTCGGCCACGGCGTCGACGACGTACACGCGCTCGGTGGAGACACAGACCTGGCCGGCGTTGGCGAAGGCGCCATACACGGCGCCGCTCGAGGCGCGCTCCAGATCCGCATCGGCGCACACCACCATGGGATCCTTGCCGCCGAGCTCGAGCGTGCAGGGGATCAGCTGGCGGCCACAGGCTTCGGCGACTTTGCGTCCGGTGCCAACGCTTCCGGTGAAGCAGATCTTGTCGACGCCGGCCTCGACCAGCGCCGCGCCCGTCTCGCCGTCACCGGTGACACAGGTCAACACGCCTTCGGGCAGACCCGCAGCGCGAAACAACTCCTCGACCAGGCGCCCGGTGTACGGCGTCACTTCCGAAGGCTTGAGCACGACGGCGTTGCCTGCCATCAGCGCCTGGGCACACGGATTGAGCGCGAGGATGAACGGAAAATTCCACGGCGTGATGATGCCGACGACACCGAGCGGCTTGTAGACCAGCCGCAACCGCTTCGTCTTCATCAAGTGCAGCGGGACGACGCGCTCCGCGAGCAGCTTGCGCGCGCGCTTGGCCCAGAACTCGAGCGCATCGCAGCCCGCCAGCAGCTCTGCCGACAGCGCTTCGAACGCCGGCTTGCCGGTCTCCCGCTCGATCGTCGCAACGAACTCGTCCTGGCGCGCCAGCAACTCCTGGACGGCGCGACGCAACACCCGTCCGCGCTCGGCGAAACTCGTCTCCGCCCACTGCGTCTGGGCTTTGCGCGCACGCTCGACGAGGACACGCACGTCGTCGGTCGTCTGCACCTCGATCTCGCCGATCTCTTCGAGCGTCGCCGGGCTGCGCAAACGCAGACGGCGACGCTGACCCGGCAGATCCGGCAGGGGCTCGACGACGGCCATGTTTTCTCCCGCGGGGTCGGACGTGGCGAGAGTACGAGACCCGCGGGGAAGAAGTCAATCGACCTGAGGCCGAACTGCGTCTCGGCGCGCAGCGGCGGGTAGACCCATTGCGCGGCGCGGGACTCCGTGTCAAATCGGACCGCATGGCAGGAGACTCCACGGAGGCGGTTCCCACGAGAGCGGGACGATCGACTGGACCCGCCGGCGCCGCTCCGCTCGGCAGGACCGGGCCAGGGACCGGACTCGGGGCCTCGGAGCCGGCGTTGCTCCGGCGGTACCCGGCACTGCGCGTGCTCCCGCGGTCACCGTTCATCCCCGCCGCGACGCCCGTCGAGCCGCTCGCGCTGGCCGGCCTGCCGCCGGGCGCGTGCTTCGTCAAGCGCGACGATCGCTCCTGTGCTCTCTACGGGGGCAACAAACCGCGCAAGCTGGAGTTCGTGCTCGGCGCAGCCGCGGCACGGGGCACACGGCGGCTTCTCACGACCGGCGGCATCGGCACGCACCACGGTCTTGCGACGGCGATCCTCGGTCGATCGCTCGGGATGGCGACCACGGTGGTCTGCGTACCGCAGCCGCTGACTCGACACGTCTTCGAACAACTCGAAGCGATGCTGGCCTTCGGCGCGGAGCTTCGCTTCGCCCGCAGCCTGCCGGGAGCCGCCGCGCAGACGGTGCGCGCACTCGCGCGCAGCGCGCTCGCCGGCGAGCGGCCTCGACTGGTGCCGACCGGCGGTTCCTCGGCGGTCGGCGACATCGGCTTCGTTTCGGCGGCCTTCGAGCTGGCCGAGCAGATCGAGGCGGGCGTCCTGCCGGCGCCGAACGAAATCTACCTGCCGATCGGGAGCGGCGGCTCGCTCTCCGGCCTCGCGCTCGGAGCCCGCCTCGCCGGCCTGCGCGCACGGATCATCGGCGTTCTGGTGACGGACATCCTGCCCCCCGGAGCGCGGCGCATCGGGGCGCTGGCGCGCGCCACGCTCGCGCGACTGCGCAGGCTCGACCCGGCGCTCCCGGACGTCGCGATCGATCCCGCGGACTTCGAGATCACGCACGCCCAGCTCGGGCCGGGCTACGGCGCAGAGACGGAGCCCGGACGAGCCGCCGCGCAGCTGGCAGGCGCCGCCGGGATCCTGCTCGAACAGACCTACACAGCGAAGTGCCTCGCGGAGATGTTGGCGCGAGCGGCCAGCGGAGCCGCAGAACCGCCGTTGCTGTTCTGGAACACCTTCAACTCAGTGGACTTCTGGTCGCACGCGCCGGTACGACCGGGGCTCGGCGGTCTGCCCGCGTCGCTGCGACGGTGGATCAGCGAACAGGACTGAAGCTGCGCGTCAGCGCTCGCTGGAATCCCGCTCGACGCCAGCCACCCAGCACAGCACGTCGGTCTCGGTGATCATGCCGGCCAACGAGTCGCCGTCCACGACGGGCAGGCAGCCGATCTTGTGATCCGCCATCAGCCGCGCCGCCAGCTGCACCGACGCCTCCGGGTCGATGACGATCGGCGGCGCCGACATCACTCGTTCGATTTCGATCGCGTGCAGGAAGGCCCGGCGCGCCTCGCTGGCGTACGAGCCGAGCTCCGACAGCGACGCGCGCAGGAGGTCCCGCTGGGAAAGCACGCCGACCAGCTGCCCGCCGTGCACGACGGGCATGTGTCGTACGCGCCCGAGCGTCATGATGTCCTCGACGGTCGACAGACGTTCCGTCACGCCGATCGTCACGATCTTGGTCTGCATGACGTCGCGGACGCGCGCGTTCCTGGTCAACTCGAATCCTCGACGGGTCTCGAAGGGTTTCACTCGCCGCCTGGGTCCGGGCGACCGGAACGCCCAGGAGTCGTTATCGTCCGGGGGGGTTCGACGCCGGCCGGAGCCGGGCATTCGCGAGGAGTCTACTCGATGAGCGCAGCGCGAGGGAAGCGATCGCAGCGGCAACCGGAGGCCGAGGGCCGCGGAGAGCGGGACCACACCGCGTCCCGTGAGGATGCAGCCGGCCGGGTGCCGGAGCTGCTGCGCCGGGTCGTCGGCCTGGGCTTCTCGGGCTTCTTCCTGACGGAGGAGGTGCTGCGCAAGGCGCTGGGCGAAACTCTGCCCAAGGACTGGGTCGAGTTCGCGGCCGCGCAGAGCGAGCGGACCCGCCGCGAGCTGATCGACCGGGTCGCAGGCGAGGTCGGCCGAACACTCGACGGGGTCGATCTCCCCCAGCTGGCAGAGCGCCTGCTCCGCGGCCATTCGATCGAGGTGACCGCTCGACTCCGCTTCGTCGCGCCCGACGGCGAGAGCGCAGCGGGTGACGCCGAGCCCACTCGCGGCAAGTCTCGCGGACGCGCGCTGCGAGTCACCGTGACCGAGAGCGACGGCGAGAACGAGGAGACGGCTTGACCTCGTCGCGCGCGATCGCCGCCCGTCCGACGCGTGCCCTCCTCTCGCTGGCACTGCTGGTTGCGCTGTTCGGCTGGACCGCATTGCTGCACCATGGGCTCGGCCCGCGTCCCGACCTCGGTCTCGAATGGCACTCTCCGCGCGGGTTCCTCACACGCGCGCTGCTCGCCTCGTCGTGGGAGTCCCTGGTCGCCACGCGCTGGAAGGGATTCCTCGCGTTCTGGACGCCCGCGTTGCTGCTGGCCGTCGCGTGCTGGGTCACGACGCGCTCGGCGCTGGTGCGAACGCTCGCCGTCAGCGCGGCGATCGCCGCCGCGATCTTCGTCTTCTACGCGCTCGGCGGCGGCGGATCGCGGGTCGCCTGGACCTTCTTCGGTTGGCGCGCGTCGGGAACGATGCTGGCGCTGGCCGTCGTGACGGGCTGCGTGCTGCTGTCGCCGTGGCTGGCCTCGAGCTGGCTCGGGCTCGGCTGGCTGCTGCGCGTCCTGACCTTCGCACCGGCGGCGCTGGCCGTCGTAGCGATGCAGCGCGGCATCACCGGCACCAATCCACGTCTTCCCTTCGCGATTTCGCCGTGGCCGGTCGTCCCGGTCTTCGGGCTCGAGGTCGTCGGCACGATCTTCGCGTCGCTGCTCGCCGGGGCAGCGTTGGGCTTGGCCGGCTTCACCTTGCGGGCGCACGGCCGTGCACGGACCGGCGTCCTGCTCATCGGCGCAGGGCTGGCGCTCCCTGCCGGATGGCTGGCGCTCGGCAGCCAGGGTTTCCTGCCGTTCCAGGTGACCTCACGCGGCTTTGCGATCGCGACCCTCGCCTGCGCCGTCGTCATCGCCGTCGCCGGCCTCGCGAGCCGCGATGCGACGCGACTGCAGGGACGAGCGCGGGTGCTCGGCGCCGCCGCGCTGCTGCTCGGCGTCCCGCTGCTGATCGGCCAGGCCTGGGCACGGCTCGATTACAGCCGAAACCGCGACGTGTATGCGAAGCGCATCATCGACGGCCTCGCCTCTTACTACGAGCGGGAGCAGATGTATCCGGACACGCTCACCGAGCTCATCGACAGCAGGGACCTCGCGGCCGTCCCCGAGCCGCAGGTCGGCTTTGCCTGGCTCGATGACGGCACGCGCTTCACGTACCAGGCCTTCGGCACCAGCTACCTGCTCGAGTTCCCCGCACCGCGCTGGGTCCAGTGCACCTACAACCCGCCGTACGACGACTTCGAGGACGACGAGAGCGACGACGAGCATCTTGCGGACGCGGGAGCCGACGCAGAGGACGACCTCGGCGGCGCCTGGTCCTGTCCGACGAAGCCGCCGGAGCTCTGGTAGGTGCGCCCGCTGTCGCGGCCCGCCGCCATCGGCGCGATGGAACGCATCGAACGTGCGCGTCGGCTCGGCATGACCGTCGGACGCGTGTACCTCGGCATCAAGACCAATCAGATGCTGGCCCGCGGGCTGTCGCGCCAACAGATGCGGCAGCGCTGGCGCCGATTCCATCGCGACAGCGCGGAGAGCGTCTACCAGACGGCCGTGGATCTGCGCGGTCTGGTCCTGAAGGGCTGTCAGTACCTGGGCGCACGTGCAGACCTGATGCCGCCCGAGTGGGTCGAGATCCTCGGGCGCCTGCAGGATCGCGTCCCGGCGCGCTCGCTACCGGAGGTCCGCCGGATGGTGGAAGCCGAACTCGGACGGCCGCTCGAGGCGGTGTTCCGGTCGTTCTCGACGCATCCGGTGGCGTCTGCGTCGCTCGCGCAGGTCCACGTGGCGGTGCTGCGCGACGGCACCCGAGTCGCCGTGAAGGTGCAGTACCCGGAGGTCGCCGACCTGGTGCGCGGCGACCTCGCCAACCTGCGCGCCTTGTTTCGGACGATCGGCTGGCTCGAGCCGGACTTCGATCTCCTGCCGATCCTCGACGAGCTCGGCCAGCACGTGCCGCGCGAGCTGGACTTCCTGGCCGAGGCGACCAACGCCGAGCGCGTCGCTCGGATCTTCGCCGACAGGGACGACATCCGCGTCCCGCGCATCTACCGCGAGTGGAGCACGCGCCGCGTGCTGGTGATGGAGTTCATCGACGGTGTGAAGATCACCGAGCGCGAAGCGCTCGATGGCCTGGGCATCGATGCCGAGTCGATGCTCCGGATCCTCGTCGACGCCTGGTGTCAGCAGGTGCTGGTGCACGGGTTCTTCCAGGCGGATCCGCACCCGGGAAACCTGCTGGTAGAGCCGGATGGCGCTGGTGGCGGACGGCTCGTCCTGCTCGACTTCGGGCTCGCCAAGGAGCTGCCCGATCGCTTCCGCGTCGATGCGCTCGCACTGATGATGGCCGTCCTGCGCCGCGACGCCGACGCGATGGCGGCAGCGCTGGCCGCACTGGGGTTCGCGACGCGCGACGGCTCGCGGGAATCGCTGGTGCGGCTCGCGCAGGCAGGCCTCTCTCTGCTCCAGGAACTCGCCGAGTCCGGATCGCTCGGACCGGAACGCATGGAGAGACTGGGCGAAGAGCTCGCCGAGCAGGTCCGCAACAACCCGCTGATCCGGATCCCGAGTCACGTGGTGTTGCTGGCCCGGACGATGGGATTGCTCTCCGGCGTCGTCCGCTCCCTCGGGACGAAGCTCGATCCGATGCAGATCGTGTTCCCCTATGTCGTCGGATCGGCCATGCCGCTCGGCGTCCGGCGGAGCTGAAGACTGACCGGCGCGGCGCTGCGGGTCGGCCTCGCGCTCGGCGGACCCGGCGATCCGCAGGCGTGGGCGGAGGCCCGTGCGCTGGCGACCTGGGCGGATGCCGCCGGCCTCGATTCGCTGTGGCTGCCGGAGGGGCACCTGCGCGTCGGCGCCCCGTCGTCGACGCTGCTCGGTCTGGCCGCGTTCGCGGCGTGCACGGAGCGGATCCGACTCGCAACCACCTCGTTGCTGATCTCGGTTCTCGAACCCCGGCGCGTCGCCGTCGAAGTGGCGACTCTCGATCAGCTCTCCGGAGGCCGGGTCGTGCTCGGACTCGGACGCGGCTTCGAGCCAGCGATGCTGCGCGCCTTCGGCGTCGACCCGCGCGAGAAGCGCGACCGCTTCGACGCCGCCCTCGACGCGATCCTGTGTGCATGGTCGGACGAGGACGAGGCGGCCACGCCGCTGCAGCGTCCGCACCCTCCCCTGTTCGTCGCCGCGTTCGGCCCGAAGGGACTCGCGCAGGCGGCGCGACGCGGCCTGCCGTACCTCGCCTCCCCGCTCGAGAGCCTCGCGACGCTCGAGCGCAACTTCGCTCGCTACGCTGAGCTGCGGGCCGTCGATCCGCTCGACGGGGCGCCGCCCGTCGCCGTGATGCGCACGGTGCACGTCACGACGCACGCCACCGAGACGCGCCGGGTGCGCGAGGCCGCCGAGGCCGAGTTCGCCGCGCTGGCGGCGCGCGCGGGCGGCGCGATCGCCGCCGTCGCCACGGGTCTCGCAGCCGATCGCGTGCTGATCGGCGAGGCCAGCGAGGTTGCCGAGCTCCTCGCGCAGTACCGCGAGCGGCTCGGTCTCGACCTGCTGGTCCTGCGATCCGCCGCGCGCATCGACGAGAAGGCACGCCGCAGCTCGCTCGAGCGACTCGTCGGCCGGGTCCTGCCGATCCTCTGACCCCGCCCGCCGTCGAGAAAGGGGCCGGGCAGCGCTCAATCGGCTTCGGCGTCCTCGCGCGTAAAGGTCACGAACGCCATTGCCGGGCGTTTCGAAGACTCGCGCATCGCGAAGTGGAAGCCCTCGAAGCGCCAGCCCTGCTCGACCCATTCGTTGACCACGCCCTCGAGGTCTTCGTCCGTCGGCGAGCTGCATTCGATCACCTTGTAGCGAAGCGCCACGGTGCCTCCCTCTGTTCGTTCGCGGTCAAGGCGCCAGCTCCGCCGCGATGTCCTTGGCGGCATAGGTCAGGATGAAGTCGGCGCCCGCGCGCTTGATCGCGACCAGCGTCTCCCGCATCGCGCGCGGGCCGTCGATCCAGCCGTTGGCCGCTGCGGCCATCAGCATCGCGTACTCGCCCGAGACCTGGTAGGCGGCGAGCGGAACGTCGAAGCGACGCCGCGCGTCGGCGAGCACGTCCAGGTACGGCAGCGCCGGCTTCACCATCAACGCGTCGGCGCCTTCGGCGAGATCGAGTTCCATCTCGCGCAGCGCCTCGCGCCGGTTCGGGGGATCCATCTGGTAGCCGCGCCGGTCGCCGAAGGCCGGCGTGCTCTCGGCGGCCTCGCGGAACGGGCCGTAGAACGCGCTCGCGTACTTCGCCGAGTACGACAGGATCGGGAGAGACGCGAAGTCTGCCGCATCGAGCGCGCGCCGGATCGCGGCGACGCGGCCATCCATCATGTCCGACGGGGCCACCACATCGGCGCCGGCCCGGGCGTGGGAGACGGCGGTGGCCGCCAGCCGTTCGAGACTCGCGTCGTTTGCGACCTCCTCGCCGTCGAGCAGCCCGCAGTGACCGTGATCGGTGTATTCGCACAGGCACACGTCGGTCATCACGCACAGCTCGGGGGCGGCGCGCTTGGCAGCTTCGACGGCCCGCTGCACGATCCCACCCGGGTCGTCGGCGCCGGAGCCACGCGCGTCCTTGGCAGCCGGCACGCCGAACAGCAGCACCGCCGGCAGGCCGAGAGCGACGACCCGCCGGCACTCTTCGGCGAGTTCATCGACCGAGAGCCGCTCGACGCCCGGCATCGACGACACCGGCTCGCGGACACGGCGACCCTCGACGGCGAACAGCGGCAGCACCAGATCGTCGCGCTCGAGGCGCGTCTCGCGGACCAGCCGGCGCAGAGGCTCGCTGCGGCGCAGCCGGCGCATGCGAACGGTCGGAAAGCTCATCGGCGGGATCCTCCAGCGGCGAGATGTTCGGCCAGCCCGTCCACGAGCGCCCGTAGCCCTGCCCGTTCCGGCTGCACCGACGGCGCGAGTCCGAGTTCGACGAGCGCCGCCGCCGTCGTGGCGCCGATGGCAGCGACGACGCAGCCGCGCGCCGCGCGCCGCGCGGGTTCGTCGAGACAGGCCGCGAAGCGACGTGCCGCCGCGGCGCTCGTGAAGGTCAGCACATCGAGCTCTCCACGCACCAACGCCGTGCGTAGCGCCGCCTCGTCGACGGGGGCCGGCGCGCTGCGATAGAGCACGGCCTCGTCGACCCGCGCGCCCGCCGCGCGCAGGCCGTCCGGGAGCACCGTGCGCGCCGACTCGCCGCGCGCGAACAGGAAGCGCCGGCCGGCGGGCGGAAACTGCTCACGCAGCAGCTCGAGCAGCGCCGCCGCATCGTGTCGCGCGGCCGGCGCGTCGGGCGCGCGGAAGCCGGCCCGGCGCGCAGCCGCGGCGGTCGCAGGACCGACGCAGAAGATCCGGGCGCGCAGGGCAGCGAGCGAGCGTCCGGCGGCGGCGAGGCGCGCCGCGAGCGGCGCGATGGCGTTCGCGCTGGTGAACAGGATCGCGTCGAACCGCTCGATCCCGGCGACCGCGTCGTCGACGCCGGGGCCGTCGGGCGTCGCGAGGATCCGAAGCATCGGTACGCACACCGGCTCGGCGCCGGCGGCGCGCAGCAGCGAGGCCAGCGCCGCCGCCTGCTCCGCCGGCCGCGTCACCAGCACGCGGCGCCCGAACAGCGGGGCGGTCTCGAACCACGCCAGATCGCCCTGCAGCCGCACGACGTCGCCGACGACGACGACGGCCGGCGCGCGCAGCCCGGCCTCGGTCGCGCGCGCGGCGATCTCGCCGAGCGGCGCGACGACGACGCGCTGGCGCGGCGTCGCCGCCTCCATCACGACGGCAGCCGGTGTGTCGGCGGCCCGCCCTTCGGCAATCAGCGTCTCGGCGATCTTGCCGAGGTTGCGCATGCCCATCAGCACGACGAGCGTATCGACGGCGGTCGCGAGCCGATCCCAGCGGATCGACGTCCACGGGCGCGACTCGTCGCGGTGTCCCGTCACGACGGCAAACGATGCCGCATGGCGCCGATCCGTGATCGGGATGCCGGCGAACGCCGGAGCGGCCAGCGCCGAACTGACGCCGGGGATCACCTCGTACGGAATGCCCGCGCGGCGGCACGCGCTCGCCTCCTCGCCGCCGCGCCCGTAGACGAAGGGATCGCCGCCCTTGAGCCGCACGACGCGCTTGCCTTCGCGCGCGCGCGCGACCAGCAACGTCTCGATCTCCTGCTGCGCGCGTCGTGGGTCTTCGTGGCCGCGCTTGCCGGCGTCGATGCGCTCGGCCTCGGGCGGCGCGAGGTCGAGCAGCTCCGGCGACACCAGCGAGTCGTAGACGACGACGTCCGCCTCGCGGAGCGCGGCGGCGCCGCGCACCGTCACGAGATCCGGATCGCCGGGGCCAGCGCCGACCAGCAGGACGCGGCCGGTGGTCACGCGATTCCTGCCGCCCCGCGCAACGCCGCGAGGATCTCGCGTCCCCCCTGCCTCAGAAGATCGTCGGCGACAGCTGCGCCGAGCGCCTCGGCGTCCGCACCGGCCCCCTCGGCGCGTACGATGCGCGCGCCGTCCGGACTCGCGACGATTCCGCGCAGCCGCAGGCCGCCGTCGGCGAGCGGCTCGGCGAAACCGGCCAGCGGGACGCTGCAATCGCCCTCGAGACGCGCGAGCAGCGCGCGTTCGGCGCGCAGCGCACGCGCGCTGTCGGCGTGCGTGACGGCGGCGAGATCGGCGCCGAACCCGACGTCGGCGAGCGTCTCGAGCGCGAGCGTCCCCTGCCCGACGGCCGGAAGCAGCCGCTCCGGCGCGATGCGCTCGTCGATCTGCGCCGTCAGATCGAGGCGTTCGAGGCCGGCGCACGCCAGGACCACCGCATCGAGGCGCAGGCCGGCGCCCTCGCTCCCCTCGCGAAGCCGCTGGATCCGCGTCGCGACGTTGCCCCGCAGCGGCACGACGGCGAGGTCTGGGCGCCACGCGAGGAGCTGGGCACCGCGGCGGGCGCTGCCGGTGCCGACGCGGGCGCCGCGCGGCAACGCGGCCAGCGACGCGAAGCGCCCGTCCGACACGAACGCATCGCGCGGATCGGCGCGCTCCGGAACGGCGGCGAGCGCGAACTCCGGGGGCACGTGCGCCGGCAGGTCCTTCGCGCTGTGCACGGCGAGGTCGGCGCGGCCGTCGAGCAGGGCCTCCTCGAGCTCCTTGATGAAGAGACCCTTGCCGCCGACCTTTGCGAGCGACACCGTCGCGAGTCGGTCGCCGGTGGTGCGCAGCGGCACCAGCTCGGTCTCGACGCCGAGCGCCGCCTCGATCTGGCGCGCGACCCAGCCTGTCTGCGTGACAGCGAGTTCGCTGGCGCGCGTGGCGATCCGCAGGCGGCTCATGCGCGCTCCGGGGTCTCGTCGCGGGGCCGACGCTTTCGCTCCGGATCCCCGGCCTCCTCCCCGCGTTCCGGTTCTCTCGGTGTGTCGCCGGCTGCGTCGGCATCGGCGCCGGGCGCTGCCGGGTCGTCCAGCGCGAAGAGCACGCGCGCCGCCTCCAGGTACGCGAGCCCATCCTCGCGCTCTGCCTGCTCGCGCAGCCGCGACACGGGCGCGTGCAGGATCTTGTTGACGATCGAACGCGTGAGCGCCTCCACGGCGCGCCGCCCGTCCTCGTCAGCGCCAGTGCGCGCGAGCCACTTCGCCAGCTCCGCCTGACGCACCGCCTCCGCTCGATCGCGCACGCGGCGGATCGTCGGCACCGCCGCCAGCGCCGTCAGCCAGCCGCCGAAGCGTTCGACCTCTTCCTGCACGATGCCCTCGGCGCGGATGGTCTCGCGTCGACGCTCCTCGGCGTTGGCCTCGGCGACACCGCCGAGATCGTCGAGATCGTAGAGGTACACGTCGTCGAGACGGTTCACGTCGGGGTCGACGTTGCGCGGCACGCCGATGTCGATGACGAAGATCGGCTGGCGCCGGCGCGCGCGCAGCGCCTCCTCGAACAGCGGGACGTCCAGCAGCGGCCGCTCGGCAGCGATGCACGACAGGATGACGTCGGCGCGCGCGGTCAGCGCCGGGAGTTCGTCGAGGCCGTGTGCGCTGGCGCCGAAGCGCTGCGCCAGCGCCGCCGCGTGGCTCGGCGTCCGGTTGGCAACGGAGACGTCGGCGAGTCCAGCGCCACGCAGCGCCGCCAGCGCCATCTCGATCATCTCGCCGGCGCCGACCAGCAGCGCGTGCTTGTCCTCGAGCGTCTCGAAGATCTGCCGCGCCAGATCGACCGCCACGCGCGCCACCGACACCGGACGCTCCGCGATCCGGGTCTCGTGCCGGACGCGCTTCGCCGCGGCGAATGCCGCGGCGAACAGGCGCGAGAGCACCGGTCCACTCGCGCCGCTCTCGGCAGCCGAGCGATAGGCGTCCTTCACCTGGCCGAGGATCTGCGGCTCCCCGATCACCAGCGAGTCGATCGACGACGACACGCGCAGCAGGTGGCGCACTGCATCGCTGTCGACGTGCTCGTAGAGGATGCCGTGCGGCGAGAGCGCCTCGGGCAGCGCCTCGCCGCGGCCGAGTTCGCGCAGGAAGAAGCTGCGCAGGCGATGGCGCGCGGCATCGAGCTGGCGCGTCGTCACGACGACCTCGACGCGGTTGCAGGTCGAGAGCAGCACGGCCTCGTCGATCTCATCGCTCGCCACCAGCTTCGCGAGCCACGGGCCCGGTTCGTCGACCGCGAAGCGCTCGCGGACCTCGATCGGCGCGGTCCGGTGGTTCATGCCGGCGAGCAGGATCTTCACAGCAGCGCCTCGACGCCGAGCACGGCGAAACACAGGAACGCGAAGCCCGCCGCGGCGCACGCGGCGGCCTCGCGGCCGCGCCAGCCGAACGAGAAGCGCGCGACCACCAGCGCGCCGTAGATCGCCCACGCGATCCCCGTCCACGTGGCGTGCGCGCCTCCGTCCCAGACGCGGCCGGTGAGGCCGTGGGTCCAGATCATGCCGGCGACGACACCGAGCGTGAGCAGCGGGAAGCCGAGCGCCAGCGCGATCACGTTGACGCGATCGAGCGCTTCGAGCGACGGCAGCGGACGGCGCGGCGCCACCGGACGCTTCGCCTTGAGCTGGCGCACCTCGGCCAGGAACAGCAACCCCGCGACCCCTGCGACGCCGAGCAGCGACAGGCCGGCGCTGGCGAGGATCACGTGCAGGTGCGGCCAGCGCCCGCCGACCTCGGCGACGACTGGCTCGACACCGCCAAGCGTCGCACTGGCATAGAGCGTTCCGGCGAACGCGAACGGCGCCACCAGCCCGGCGAGGCTCTCGAGCCGCCCGCGCCGGAGCAGCACCAGCGCGAACGCCACCGCCAGCCACGCCATCAGCGAGACGGCCGCCGGCCGCGCCGTCAGCGGCGGCGGCGGATCGAGCGTGTGGAGCCCGGCGAAGGCCGCCGCGTGCAACAGCGCCGCCGCGACCAGCGTCCACACCGCGAGCCGCGCGAGCCGCGCGCTCGGCAGCGCGAGCCCGAGCGTGGTGCCGAGCGTCGCGAGCAGATAGCAGGCCGCGGCGAGCTGGTGGAGGCTGATCACCATCGGAGGGTCGCCTCCCGGCGCCGCGCGCCGCTCAAGACGACCACCGCTGCGCCTGCTCGGCGATCCGGATCGAATCCTGGACGGACTCGAAGAGCCGGAACGCCTGCTCGCCGAACAGCACGAAGCGGATCTCCTCGATGCAGGTGGCGCCGGCCAGGTGCGCGCGTGCCTCCGCGAGCAGCAGCTCCGCACTGCGCTGCGTCGACAGCCCGCCGACACCGGCGCCGATCGCCGGCACCGCGACCGTGCGGCAGCCGAGCTCGCGCGCGATCTCGAGACTGCGCCGCATCGCCGCGGCGACGGCCTCCTCGGTCGCGCGGCCCCCCGGCTCCATGCCCGCGGCATGGATCACGGTGCGCGCGGGGAGCGCGCCGGCGCCGGTGGCGACGGCCTCGCCGACGGCGATCGGCCCGTGCGCATTGCACTCGGCCTGGATCTCGGGGCCGCCGCGCTCGCGGATGGCGCCGGCGACGCCGCTACCGAGTTGCAGCGCGCTGTTGGCGGCGTTGACGATGGCGTCCACCTCCTCTGCACTGATGTCGCCTTCGCGGATCGTAATGCGGCCGCTCATCGCTCGCCTCCGGCGCGTTCGATCAGCCCGGCCGCGAGCAGCGGCACCAGCAGCTCGTGCTGACCGACCAGCGAGATGCCGCGCCCGCCGAGCCGCGTCGGCCGCTCGACGACGTTCACGAGCGACCGGTACGGGCGCAGGAAGTCGAGGTTCACCGTGGTGAAGCGGCGCACGCGATGGCCGAGGTTGCGCGCCAGCGCGAGCGCCTTCAGGAACACCTCGGGCAGGATCACCGCCGAGCCGACGTGGAAGTAGACGCCGCGCTCGAGCGTCGCGACGAGGCCCGTCAGCGTCTCGAAGTCCCGGTAGCTGGTGGCCCCGAGCGCGGCGCCGTCGGCGCTCGGATGCATGTGGTGGATGTCGGTCCCGATCGCCGCGTGCACCGTCACTGGAATCTCCATTCGTGCGGCGGTCGCGAGGATCGAGCGCGCGCGGTGCGGATAGCGACCCGTCAGCAGCTCGCGGCCGACCGCGGCGCCCATGCCGAGCCCGTCGGCCGCGCCGCGCGCGATCGCGCCGTTCAGCGCCTCCGCTGTCTCCCGCGCCATCCCGAAGCTGCCGTCGTCGAGCGCCGGCCCCACGTCCTCGCTGGTGGCGCCGAGCAGCGCCAGCTCGAGATCGTGGACGCAGCCGGCGCCGTTCATCAGGATTCCCGACACGAAGCCGCGTTCCATCAGGTCCACGACCAGCGGCGCGAGGCCCACCTTGATGACGTGCGCGCCGAGCCCCCACAGGATCGTGCGCTCGGCCGTACGGGCGCGAGCGGCCGCGTCGATCGCCGCGCGCAGATCGGCGGCGCCGAGCAGATCCGGCAGCCCGTCGAGGAACGACGCGAACGACGCGCCGGCGCGATGCGGACGCGCCTCGTCGCGGCGACGGACCTTGCTCGGCCGGCGCCGCACGGGCTCCGTGCGCACACGCGTGCGATCGATCTTCGGCGGCTTGCGGGCGGCCACGGCGACAGGCTCCCTCACCGCGCCGGGAACAGCGCATCCTCGACGAGTTCGGCCAGCGCGTGACCGATCGCGATGTGCGCCTCCTGGATCCGCTGCGTGTCGTCGGACGGCACCACGATCGCCAGCTCCACGCGGCTCGCGAGCTTGCCGCCGCCCTTGCCGGCCAGCGCCAGCGTGCGCAGCCCGCGCGTGCGTGCCTCGTCGATGGCGGCCAGCACGTTCGGCGAGTCGCCGGACGTGGAGAGCGCGAGCGCCACGTCGCCTCGCCGGCCGTGCGCTTCGATGCCGCGCGCGAAGATCCGCTCGAAGCCGTAGTCGTTGGCGACCGCCGTGAGTTCCGCCGTGTTGGCCGGCAGCGCCAGCGCCGGCAACGCCGGCCGGTCGCGGCCGAGCCGCCCACACCATTCCGCGGCGATGTGCAGCGCGTCCGCCGCTGATCCGCCGTTGCCGAACAGCAGCACTCTGCCGCCGGCGCGGAATGCCTCCGCGAGCACGTCGGCCGCCCGCGCGATCGCCTGCGCGTGCGATGCCGCCAGCGCGCGCTGCACACGCGCGCTCTCCTCGAGCAGCGCGCGTACGCGTGATGCCCCCGGGTCGGCAGGCGGCATCGCGTCGGAACGACTCTCGCGCATGCGCAGCCGGGCCTCCTGGTCGCGGGCGGAACGCGGCCGACGGAATCGCGCACCGAGCGGAAAAGTGACGAGATTTCGCAGAGATGCGCGTGTTGCGCAAGATAGGGGGCGGGTTCGGGAGCGTCAACGCGGTGGCGCCGCCGGCGCGTCACCGACTGCTATGCTGCGCAGGCGCTGCGGGATCCCGGGGCCACGATGGACCTGGGCGCCGCGCGAAACCGCATCGTCCGACCGGCATCCAACCGACTCGCCGACGCCTCGCCGGGTCGGCGCGCGCGCCCACAGGAGATTCCCGCCATGGCAGCGATCGACGAGGTCACCGACCAGAATTTCGAAGCCGAGATCCTCAAGTCCGAGATCCCCGCGATCGTCGACTTCTGGGCCGAATGGTGTGCGCCGTGCCGGCAGATCGCCCCGTTCATCGCCGACCTCGCCGCCGCCCACGGTGGCAAGATCAAGGTCGTCAAGATGAACGTCGACGAGAACCAGACCACGCCGGCCCGCTACGGCGTCCGCGCCATCCCGACCATCCTGGCGTTCCGCGACGGCCAGGTCGTCGAGCAGATCACCGGCGCCCGCCCGAAGTCCGCGTTCGAGCAGATGGCGCAAAAGCTGATCGCGTAGCGTACGGCGGGAGCGCCCTCACCCCCCGGCGGCTCCCGACTCCCCCGCGTGCCGGGGCGGCTCGAAGAAATCCACCGGCCAGCAGCGGCGGCGGGCCGTCCGGTACAGGAACGGGTCGGGGTTCACGGCGACCGGGTGGCCGACGAGGTTCATCAGCGACAGGTCGGTAATCGAGTCGGTGTAGAACCAGCTCTTCGCGAGATCGATGCCCTTCTCGTCGACGAGTTGCTGCAGCCAGTAGATCTTCCCTTCCTCGAAGCAGATCGGATCGATGACGCGGCCGGTGAAGCGGCCGCTCGAAACCTCTAGGCGCGTGTACAGGTAGTGCTTGACGCCCAGGTACTCGGCGAGCGGCCGGACGACGAACTTGGTCGCGCCGGACACGATCGCGACGACGTGCCCCTGGGCATGGTGCCAGCGGATCTTTTCGACGGCGGCCGGATAGAGCGTCGGGATCACCATCGTCTGGACGAAGTCGCGCGCCTCGCGGAAGATGCGCCGCTCGCTCTGGCCCCGGTACTCGAGCAGCGCCTGCTGCGTGAAGGCGCGGATGTCGAGGACGCCGGCCTTGTAACGCAGGTAGGCGTAGAGCCCCTTGGCGAGCTCCCAACCGTCCACCTCTCCGCGCTCGTAGCGGTATTTCATGTACAGCGAGCCGGAGTTCTCGGCGATCAGCGTCTTGTCCATGTCGAAGAACGCGCCGATCCGCGGGACGTGGCGCTTGCGCCTGGGCTCGGTCATGACGCGCGCTCCCTCTCCCGCTCCAACCCTCTCAGAACATGTAGCGCCGCAGCGATACGTTGAGCAGCAACCCCACGGCGAGCAGGCTGGCCATCATCGCCGAACCGCCGTAGGAAAGGAATGGAAATGGGACCCCGATCACCGGCCCGAGGCCGAGCACCATCGCCAGGTTCACGACGGTCGGCCAGAACAGCATACCGACGATGCCCACGGCCAGCAGCGCGCCGAAACGGTCCTTCGAGCCACGCGCGATGAACAGACCCCAGATCAGAAGCAGTAGATACAGCACGAGAACGGTCGAGGCTCCCGCGAGTCCCCACTCTTCTGCGAGCACCGAAAAGATGAAGTCCGTGTGCTGCGTGGGCAGGAAGCGGAGCTGGGTCTGGGTGCCTTCCAGATAACCCTTGCCCAGGAGCCCGCCGGATCCGATCGCGATCCGCGACTGGTTCGCCTGGTACCCGGACGCCAGCGGGTCGCGGCCCGGGTCGACGACGTCGAGGATGCGGCTCTTCTGATACGGCTCGAGACCGAACAGCCAGACGGCCGCCAGCACCGCGAGCGCCACGCTGCCGACGGCCAGCCAGGCGCGGGCCGGGATGCGCACGAACAACAGATACGTACAGCCGATCAGGAGCGTCAACACAGCGACGCCCAGGTCGCGCTGCAACACGATCAGCCCCACGGGACCGACCAAGATGAGGCCCGGGCGCCAGAGATCACGCAGGCGTCGGATCGACGCCGGTGGGTTGCGATGAAACCAGCGCGCGAGCGCGATGACCATGGCGAGCTTCGCGAACTCCGCCGGCTGCAGCCGCAGCGGCCCGAAGACCAGCCAGCTCTGGTTGCCACGCGTCACCGGCGCCAGTGCCAGCGTCGAGGCGAGCAACAGCAGTGCCGCGGCGTAGACGAACCAGCCCCAGCGCTCGAGCTGGCGGTAGTCGATGATCATCGCCGCGACGAGCAGCACCGTCCCGAGGCCGATCGCGGCGAGCTGGCGTACGACGTTGGGCGAGAATACGCCCTCCGCGCCGGCGTGGGTCGCCGACATCAGATTGGTGAGTCCGAGTCCGAGCAGCAGGAACACCAGTCCGAGCAGCCACCACTCGTAGTGCTGCGCCGTCCGGCGCTCAATCCGCGCCACGCGATCCTCCTGGAGCGGTGGCCGCCGCGGTCGTTGCGTCCGCCTCCGGCTCGTCGGAATCGGGCAGCAGTCGCCCGTTCTTGTCGTCCCACCAGCGCTGCATCACTTTCTGCGCGATCGGTGCGGCGTTCGCGCCGCCGCCGCCGCCGTGCTCGACGAGCACCGCCACCACGATCTCCGGCGCCTCCGATGGTGCGAACGAAACAAACCAGGCGTGGTCGCGAAACTGCCGGGGGATCGCGAGGCCTTTCTTTCCGGCGGTCACCTCGAGTCGTACGACCTGTGACGTGCCGGTCTTTCCGGCCACGGAGACTCCCGGCACCTGCGCTCGTCGGCCGGTGCCACCCGGGGCATCCACGACGGCGTGCAAGCCCTCGGTCACGAGCGCGAGGTTCTCCCCGGAGACCGGCACGCGGCGCACCTCGACGGGCCGCTGCTCCACGAGCGCGCCGCCCGGCTCCACGACGCCCAGCACCAGGCGCGGTCGCATCACATGCCCGCCGTTCGCGATCGCCGCGTAGGACACCGCGAGCTGAAGCGGCGTCAACAGGTTGTAGCCCTGCCCGATCGACGCCGAGACGGTTTCGCCGGGCATCCACGCCTGCCCGAACCGGCGCTTCTTCCACTCGGTCGTCGGGACCAGCCCCGGCTGCTCGCCGTCGAGTCCGATGCCCGTCTTCACGCCGAGCCCGAAGCCGTGGGCGTAGTGCGCCAACCGGTCGATGCCGAGGTCGAGACCGGCGCGGTAGTAGTAGACGTCACACGACTGCATCAGCGATCGCATCAGTCCGACGGTGCCGTGCCCTTCTCGCTTCCAGCAGCGATAGGTGCGATTGCCGAAGCGGAAGCCGCCGGGGCAGAACGTCGTCGTGGTCGGCGTGCGCAGCTTCTCCTCGAGCGCCGCCGCGGCGACGAAGGCCTTGTACGTCGAGCCCGGCGGATACTGGCCGGACAGCGCCCGGTTCTGCAGCGGCTTCAGCGGATCGGCGTTGAGCGCCTGCCAGACGGCCGCCTCGATGCGGCCGGAGAACAGATTCGGGTCATAGGACGGAAGCGACGCCAGCGCGAGCACGCCGCCATCGCGCGGATCGAGCGCGACGACGGCGCCCGAGACCGGCTCGCCCGGCGGCGCCGCCGCCGCGAGCGCCTCCTCCGCCGCGCGCTGCAGCTCGAGATCGAGCGCCAGCATGACCCGCTGTCCGGTGGCCGGCTCGACACGATTCAGGACTTCCACCTCGCGACCGGCGACATCGACGACGACGTTGCGGCCGCCGGCGCGCCCGCGGAGCTGTGGCTCGAGCAGCGCCTCGACGCCGGACTTGCCGACGACGTCCCCCGGTCGATAGTCCTCGAAACGCTCGCGTTCGAGTTCCGCGGGACTCACCTCTCCCAGCGAGCCCAACAGGTGAGCCGCCAGCGTCCCGTGCGGATACTGGCGATAGGGCCGGATCTCCGTGAGGACGCCCGGCAGCGCGTAGCGATGCGCCTCGACGCGGGCAAGCCGCTCCCAGTCGAGATCCGCGGCGAGCCGAAGCGGCTGGAATCGCGCGCGCCCGCGCGGGTCGCCGTAGCTGGTGCGCAAGCGTCCCTCTTCGTCTCCGACCAGCGCGGCCAGCACGGTCAGCGTGCGCTCGGGATCGCGCAGCTCGCTCGGAACGACCTCGAGGTGGAACGCGGGGCGCGTCGTCGCCAGCATGCGGCCCTTGCGATCGACGATCTCGCCGCGGGGCGCCAGCAGCCGCTCGGTTCGGATCGAGTTTCGCTGCGATCGCTGCTGCAGCTCGTCGCCCTGCAGCACCTGGAGCTGGAGCAGTCGCAGCCCGAAGATCGCGAAAGCGGCCATCATCGCGACACCGAAAAGACGCAGCCGTCCGTCGAAGAACGGATCCGTCGCGCCGCTGGGACCGAACTGGCTCACCGCAGGCCCGCCGCGGCGTCGATGCGCAGGGCGGCAGGTCCTGATTCGTCGGGATCGACGCGTCCCAGCAGAACCGCGAAGAGACGCCGAACCGCGAGCGCCGCCGCGGCGTTCGCGGTGGCGCGCGGGATCGCGATCGCGAGCATGTCGCGGCCGAGCTCCGGCACTCCGACCAGGGCCCACTGTCCGAGGAGATGGAGCGTGCTGAGCGCGACGACGAACGGCACCAGCACCACGGCGCGCGCCAGGTCCACGCGTTGCATGCCGGCCCGCGTCAGCAGCCACGCGCCGAGATCGAGCAGCGCGTGCTGGCCGAGCGGTCCCCCCGAGAGCAGGTCCGCGGTGCCGCCGACCGCCCAGGCGGTGACGAGTCCCGCGGCGCCGGGCACGTGCAGACCCAGCGCCACGGCGACCAGCATCGTCACGTCGGGCAACCACCCGCGCGGGAGCCAGATCGCGGCGCTGCCGACGAGCAAGAGGCCGACGAGGGCGAGCCCCCACGCGGCGAGCGCGACCCGTCTCACGAGGCCGGCTTCGCTGGTTCGGGCACCGTGGCCGACGCCGGCGCCGGCTTCGACGCCGGTTCGGCGCCGCCGACGCCGGGCGCCGGCTGGTCGCCCTCGCCCTGGTAGAGGAGATCGAGAGTCGGCCCCCTCCACAGCAGCACGAAGACCTGTTCGAGGCGTCCGAAGTCGACCGCGGGGCGCAGGATCGCGCGATGTTCGAACGCCGTCGGATCGGCGTGGACCTCGATCACCTCGCCGATCCGCGAGCCCTTCGGGTGCACGCCGCCGAAGCCGCTGGTGATGACGAGGTCGCCCACCTGTACGTCGTCCCCGCGCACGAAGAACTCGAACTCGAGCGTGTCGGCGCCGGTTCCGCGCACGATGCCGCGCGCGCGGCTGCGCTGGACGATTCCGTCGAGGGAGCTCTGCGCATCGAGCAACAGCAGCGTGCGCGCGGCGTTCGGTGACGTCGCGGTGACCACGCCGACGACACCGTCCTCGGTCACCACCGGCATTCCGGCATGCACCCCGTCGCTGCGGCCGCGATCGACGAGCACGGAGTGGAACCACGGCGAGACGTCCATGCCGACGACCTGGGCGGGTCGCATCGGCACCTCCACGTCCCGCCGCATTTCGGCGATCGTACGAAGCCGACCCCCCTCCACCAGCGCCTCGCGGAACTGGAGATTCTCTTCCTCCAGCTGGGCCAGTCGCTCGCGCAGTCGATCATTCTCGTTCCGCACACCGCGCAACGCGACGTAGTGGCTCCACGCGTTCCGAGTACCGTCCACCGGCGCCGTCAGCGCCTTCTGCACGGGAGCCGCCACCTCGAGCAGGATGCCGCGCAGCCAGCTCGACTCGCGGTCGCCGCGCGCGAGCGCACGACGATCGGAAGCGATCGCCAGCAGCGCGAGCGCGATCAGCAGCAGCAGCAGCAGCGGAACGCGCAATCGCTCGATCAGCGCGCGGAGCATCGGGAGGCCTCGGGGATGGTGGCTGGCGGGTGGCGCCAGAGGGCTCCGCGGCCACGCCGGACGTCACGAGCGGACGGCGACGTCGCGGAGCAGGTCGAGCTCATCGAGGCAGCGGCCGGTGCCGAGCACCACTGCGGACAGGGGATCCTCGGCCAGCATCACCGGCAGCCCGGTAGCCTCCCGCAGCAGGAGATCCAGGTTGGCGAGCAGTGCGCCGCCGCCGGTCATCACGACGCCCTTGTCGACGATGTCGGCGGACAGTTCCGGGGGCGTCGACTCGAGCGCGATCTTCACGCTCTCGACGACGGTGTTGATGGGCTCCGCGAGCGCCTCGCAGATCTCGTCGCTCTTCAGCTCGAGGGTCTTGGGCACGCCGGCGACGAGATCCCGGCCCTTCACTTCCATGCTCTGGATCGCATCGATCGGGTAGGCGGTGCCGATCGTGACCTTCACCAGCTCGGCCGTGCGCTCCCCGATCAACAGGTTGTACTTCCGCTTCACGTAGTTGATGATCGCCTCGTCCATCTTGTCGCCACCGACGCGTGTCGAGTTCGAATAGACGATGCCGGAGAGCGAGAGCACCGCGACCTCGGTGGTACCACCGCCGATATCGACGATCATGTTGCCGGAAGGCTCCGTCACCGGAAGCCCGGCGCCGATCGCGGCCGCCATCGGCTCCTCGATCAGGTACACCTCGCGGGCACCCGCCGACATCGCCGACTCTCGTACCGCGCGCTTCTCCACCTCGGTGATCCCCGACGGCACCGCCACGACGATCCGCGGCCGCACCAGCGTCGAGCGGTTGTGCACGCGCATGATGAAGTAGCGCAGCATCGCTTCGGCGATCTCGAAGTCCGCGATGACGCCGTCCTTCATCGGCCGGATCGCGACGATGTTGCCGGGCGTGCGGCCGACCATCTCCTTGGCCTCGCGCCCCACCGCGCGCACCTTGTCCGGCCCCCGGCCGTCCTTCGTGACGGCGACGACGCTGGGCTCCGACACGACGATGCCCTTGCCCTTGGCATACACCAAGGTGTTCGCGGTCCCGAGATCGATCGCGAGGTCGTTCGAGAACCAACCGAGGATGCGATTCAGCAAGTGGGATCACTCCATCGTGGAAGTCGGGAGTGGGACGCTGTTCGACGGCGTGGCGGCGCGCCCGTCGGCTCGTGAAGTTCCAGCCCTAAGTGCTGGAAATTCCGCGCCCTTCGAAGGCCGGACGAAACCCGGACGGAAACGACTCGGATGCTAACAGCCAAAGCCCCCCTTGATCAACCAACGGCCGCGCTCGGGCCGTGCGGCGCTCGGGCCCGGCGCGGGCGAGCGGCGACTTCGCCGCCGGTCGCGCTTGCTCCCGTGGCGCCCCCCACTTAGCCTCCGGCCCTTCGGATCCCGGAGGATCCCCGGCCGGCCGGACCGGGGGACGAGTCTCACGACCGGATTCCTCGCGTCCCGCCGGACCACAAAAGGAGTTCCCGATGCTCGAAGCGCTGCGCCGCAGCCAACGCTGGCTCATGGGTGGAGTCATCTTCGTGGTCGGCGGCGTCTTCGTCGCGTACATGGGGCTCGGCGGCCCCGGGCTGAGCGGGACCACGAGCGCCGGCTCGATCGTCGAGCTCGGCAGCCGCCGCTACACGCTGCTCGACCTGCAGCGCGTGCGCGAGGATCAGGAGCGGCGCCTGCGCGAGAGCCTCGGCGATGCCTTCGACGCCGCGGGCGCCGCCCTCTACCTCGACCAGATGGCCGCCGAGTCGTTGATCCAGCGCGCCGTCCTGGCCGCAGAGGCGGAGCGCCTGGGACTCCGCGCCACGGACGGCGAAGTTCGCGACGTCGTGCGCAGCGTATTCCGGACCGATCAGGGCACGATCGACGCGTCGGCAGCCCGCAACTTCGGCGAGAGCCGCTATGGCAGCGAACGTCGCTTCGCCGACGAGATCCGCGATGACATCCTGACGTCGAAGCTGCTGCGGTTGATCGACGCGGGCGTGGAGGTCTCGGACGCCGAGCTGCGCGACGCGATCCGCTATCAGCGCGAGGCCGTCCGCCTGGCGCTCGCGGTCGTGGATCCGGCGCAGCTCGAGGAGGACGTCGTCGTCGACGACGCCGAGATCGAGTCCCTGCTCGCCGACGCGGCGCCTCGCGTGCGTGCCTTCTACGACGAGCACCCCGAGCGCTACCGCCAGCCGGAGAAGGTCCGCGCTCGCCACATCCTGTTGCGGCTCGCGCCGGGCGCCGAGGAGGAGGAAGTCGGCCGCGTCCGCGGACTCGCGGACGCGGCGCTGGCGCGGATCCAGGCCGGTGAGGACTTCGCGACGGTTGCGGCGGAGCTGAGCGAGGATCCCGGCTCGAAGGAGAAAGGCGGCGATCTCGGCTTCTTTGCGCGCGGGCAGATGGTGCCGCCGTTCGAAGAGGTCGCGTTCTCGCTGGAGCCGGGCGCGACGAGCGACGTCGTGAAGACGGACTTCGGCTTCCACGTGATCCGCGTCGAAGAGCGCCGAGCGGCCGAGGAGCGGAGCTTCGACGAGGCCGCGCGCGACATCGCGATCGAACTGCTGCGGGCGGATCTGGCGGGTCGGCTCGCGCAACAGCGGTCCGATGCGCTCGCCGACGCGATCCGCAGCGGCCAGTCGCTCGTCGACGCTGCGCGCGAGTTGGATCTCGACATCCAGCGACCCGACTGGATCTCGCGGAGAGCCGACGGGTTCATCGCCGGTCTGGGGGCTTCCCCGGAACTGCTGACCACGGCCTTCGCGTTGACGGCCGAGCAGCCCACGTCCCCGCGCGTCTTCCAGGTCGGCGACAAGCGCGTGATGGTCGAGCTGCTCGAGCGACGCGGCGCAACGGCCGACGAGCTGGCAGCGCAGCTCGACGGCGAACGCGAGCAGCTGCGCGAACGGCTTCGAAGCGAGGCCCGCAATACCTGGCTCGCCGCCGCGCGGGAGCGATTCGAGCGCGAAGGGCGTTTGCGCGTCGACTGGTCGACGCTCCCCCCCCCGGCAGACCAGGCTGGCTGACACGCGGGCGGGAACCACGCCGGCGAACGCGCCGTCCGCGAAAGAAACAGGGGCGGTCGAGGCCCTGCCCCCGACCGCCCCTGTGCGGGAATCGAGCCGCATCCGCTTTCGGGATGCGCCCGGTGGGATCAGGCCGCCGCGCCCGGCAGCACGAAGGACCGCAGCCGCTCCCCGTATTCGGACGCGCGGAGCTTGGCCAGCGCACGGGCCTCGAGCTGGCGCACGCGCTCGCGGGAGAGGCCGAGCTTCGCGCCGATCTCCTCGAGCGTGTGCTCCTTCTCGCCGCTCATCCCGAAGCGCCAGCGCAGGATGTTCTGCTCTCGCGAGGAGAGCAGCGCGATCCCGTCCTCCGTCTCGCGCTCGAGCCGCACGTGGTCGAGTCCTTCGACGGGCGACGCCGCGTCGGGATCCTTCACGTAGTCCTTGACCTGCTTGGTGTCGGTGCCGCGCACCTCCGCCTCGAGGCTCACCGGCTCACGCGTCATGCGCTGCAGCTGCTCGATCTGGTCCGCCGTCGTCTTCAGCGCCTTCGCGAGATCGACCGGCGTCGGATCGCGCCCGAGCCGCGTCTCGAGCTCCGAGTACGCGCGGTGGTACTTGAGCAGCGTGTCGTGCACGTGGCTCGGGATCCGGATGGTCCGCGAGTGGTTCTGGATCGCCCGGATGAAGGCCTGGCGGATCCACCACACGGCGTACGTCGAGAACTTGTGCCCGCGGTGATAGTCGAACTTCTCGACCGCGCGGATCAGGCCGAGATTCCCCTCCTGGATCAGATCCTGGAAGGTGATCCCCATGTTCCGGAAGTCCTTGGCGATCGCCACGACGAGCTTCAGGTTGTGCTGGACGAAGGTGTTCTTCACCTCCATCAGCCGGCCCCACGAATCCTCGATCTGCCGCATCCGCGGCAGGAATACGTCGAGCGGAAGTCCGATCTGCGCTTCGAGCGCCGTGGCGTGCTCCCGCAGGACCTGTGCGCGCTGCGCGCGCTCGGCGCCCTTGCGGGACTCCGCAGCCACGAGGTCGCGCTGCGTGCGCTGCGCGTCCCGGCGGACCTCGAGCAGGCGCAGCCGGATCCGGGCGAGGATCTGCATCGACAGATCGGCGTCCTGGAGGGCCCGGGCGATCTTGCGGTCCACCCGCTCGAGCGCCGCCGCGGCGTCCTTGGCCCGGCTGCCGCCGGTGACGACGGTCTGCCGCTGGCTCAGCAGCTTCTCGACGCGCGAGAGCGCCTCGTCGACCTTCGCCGTCAGGTCCTCGCCATCGGGCGAACCCGAGCCGAAAGACTCGGACATCTTGCCGGTCACGCGCTCTTCGCCCTTGAGTTCGCGCCAGGCGGCGATCACCTCGTCGGCGACCAGCGGAATCGACCGCATGCCCTCGCGGAACGCGAGGGTCGAGGCCTCGATCTCCTTGGCGAGCAGGACTTCGTGATCCTTCGTCAGCGTCGGGATCGCGGCGATGTCGCGGAAGTAGGAGACCAGCGCGCTGCGCTCGCGGTCACGGACGTCGTCGCCCGCGCGCGCGGCGCTCCAGCGCGCGGCGTGGGCGACCAGCTGATCGACCGTCGCGAGCGAAGCGAAGTCCGTTCCGCCTCCGAGCCCGCCGCGGTCTTCGCGGGTCTTCGCAGGCCGACGCTGTTTCATCGCCCCTCCGAGTCCCTTGCGCGTGCTCTGGCGCGCGGTCCGCTGTGCGCTCATCGAATCGTTCCTCCGAGTTCCGTCGACCGCATCGCCATCGACCGAAACTCTCTATCGCCCGGTCCCGCCTTCTCGCACCTTCTCCGGGTCTCTCCCGGTCGTGCGGCCGAAGTGCAGGCCGAATGGCAACCGCGACGGTCACGATGACCTGTCGAGGCGTGAATCATTCCTGTTCGCTCGGCGTTCGAAGGTGCCGCCGACTGCAAGTCGGTGTCACCGCCTCGCCAGCACGACCGCGAATCGCCCCAACCGGACCTGGCCAGGCAGCGCCGATGGGTCTTCGCGGATTGCGGATCCGATCCGTTCGCTGAACATGTCGCGAGCCCGGCTGTCTCTTCCGGCCGGACTCCATCGAGTCTGCGAAGTGCCTGCGGAAACCGCGTGCGAAGGCTGCTGACGAAGAGCCCTCGCCCGACTCCTGCGTCCCAGCCTGCGTCCCACGCGCGCGTCTCGCTCGAACTCGCCGCGCAACCTCTCCCGCTCCGCTGTGGGAGGTCCGTGGTCGATCTCTCTTGTTCCTTCGATGGTCCGCGGAGCGGCGGGCCGTCCTGGGGGCGCGAGGCGCCAATATAGATCCGTTTCGCCTGATTGCAAGCGAAATTTACACTCTGCGTCAACGGCGATTTTCGTTGCGAATTCAGGAGCTTGAGGAGCCCCTCGGGGAGTGACCCGACCGGTTGGGCTGAAGCGGCGCGGCGTAGGAGCGACGAGGCCGTGGCTCCGCGCCCCCTGCGGTCAGGCGAACGAGCGCTTCTGGTGCCGGATCAGCTCCATGAACTCGGCGCGAGTCTTGGGGTCGTCGGCAAACACCCCCCGCAGGGAACTCGTGATCGCAAACGCGTTCTGCTGCTCGACGCCGCGCATCATCATGCACAGGTGGATCGCCTCCCCGACGACAGCGACGCCCCGGGGTCGCAGCACCGTTTCGAGCGCACTCGCGATGTCCGTCGTGAGCCGTTCCTGCACCTGCAGGCGCCGCGCGAACATCCCGACCATGCGCGGCAGCTTCGACAACCCGACGATGCGGCCGTTCGGGATGTACGCCACGTGGACCCTTCCGAAGAACGGCAACAGATGGTGCTCGCAGAGGCTGTAGAAGTCGATGTCCTTGACGAGAACCATCTCGTCGTAGCTTTCTTCGAAGACCGCGTCGTTCAGGATCGCGATGGGATCCTGGCCATAGCCTGCCGTGAGGAAGCGCAGCGAACGGGCGACCCGGCCGGGCGTGCGCACCAGTCCGTCGCGCCCGGGATCCTGTCCCAGCTCCTTCAGCAGCGACTGGATCAGCGACTCGATCGGATCCGTGGGCGGCTCCGATTCTCCTGCGTGACTCATGTCTCTCTCCCACACTCGAAGGCGTTGCGACGCGTCTCGTGCAGCCGAACCCGCAGGACCCGAGCGGTGCTGTGACCGACCAGTACTTCCGACAACTCGCGACGCACCGCGAGGGCGATGTTCTCGGCCGTCGGAACCTCCTGCTGGAACCACGGATCCTCGTTCAGCAAGCGGTGACCCAGCCGATCGAGGATTCGTTCGCGAACCAGCGCGTCGAGCTGCGCGACCGGCAGGATGGCGCCCGTATCGGGCTCGAGCGGCCCGGTCAACGTGACCTCGAGTCCGTAGTCATGGCCGTGCCCGCCGGGGTTGGCGCACTTTCCGTAGATGCGTTCGTTCTCGGCGGCAGAGAAGCGATCGCTGCGCAGGATGTGTGCCGCCGGGAATCGGTAGCGACGCGTCACCGAGATCACGACTCGTCCGCCCCGTTGCCGGTCACCTCGACCCAGAGGTCGTCGTCCTGCCGCAAGCGTACGCCGTACAGCAACTCCCCGAGCGCTTCGCGCAGCAGCCCGTGGATCACCAACGCAACATGCTCCGGGGTCGGCGGATTCTTCTCGAACCAGGACGTATCGCGATTCAGATCGCGATGGTCGAAGCGCGCCACGATCTCGCGCTCGAGCACCTGCTTCAGATCCTTGAGGTCGATCACCATCCCCGTCGCGGGATCCGGAATCCCCTCGACGATGACCTCCAAGCGGTAGTTGTGGCCATGCTGGCGTGCGGCGGGACCGAAGCGGACGCGATTCTCCGCCTCCGACAGGCCGGGGAGGCGGTATCGCAGCGAGGAGCAGAAGTCGATGGCGCGCGTGAGGCGGACCCGGCGATCATCGGACACGACCAGAACCTCGTAGGAAACGACCGCCGTGGGGGGGCTCGGTCGGACAAAATCGTAACCTTGCAGCGAGCCACTGCCAGCCGCCGCAGCGGTTCCCGACGGGAGCCCGATGCCGAGAGGTCAGATGCAGCCCGGCCGGCTCTCAGTAGCGGCGGAGCAGCGCGCGTACGACGCCGCGAATCTCGACGTCCCGGGCCGGAACCACGATCGGCTTCATCCGCGCATTCGCCGGAATCAGATGGACCGTCGCACCGCGGCGGCGGAAGCGTTTCAGCGTTGCCTCCTCGCCGCGCAGGACCGCGACGACCGTGTCGCCGTCTCGCGCCTCGCCGCGCCGTTCGACGATGACGGTGTCGCCCTCGCGAATCTGCTCCTCGATCATCGAATCTCCGCGCACGCGCAACGCGAAGCACGCCGCCGGCCGGCGTACCAGATCGGCTGGGATCGAGATCCGCTCCTCGACCTCGATCGGCTCGATCGGTGCGCCGGCCGCTACGACGCCGAGCAACGGCAGCAGGATCTCGCCAGCCGCGGCATCGCCGGCGGGTTCGAGGGAGCGCGAGCGGTTCCACGACTTGCGGAGCCAGCCCTTCTCGACCAATTGGTTGACGTGCTTGTGCACGGTCGCCACCGACGAGAGTCCGAAATGCCCGCCGATCTCCTCGAGGCTCGGCGAGTAGCCGTACTTCTCGATGAAGGCGCACACGTAGTCGTAGATCTCACGCTGCCGCCGCGTCAGGGCCATCGTCAGCTCCTGCGAAAGTCAGGCGAAAACTAGCGCAGGGTCCCTTGCCGCGCCCGGCACCCGCTCTTAGACTCCGACGCGATCTGGCACTCGAACCGTGAGAGTGCCAACCGCGATCGCCGGCGGAGGATCGGCCGGCCGGGAGAGCCGGCAACGACGACGAGGCCCCCGCCGGGCTTCTACGGAGCGGAGCGTCCGTCCGAGGAGCGCGCTCGCGGCGACAGGACAGCCAGAACCGCCCCGTGCGGGCGACCCCAGGAGACAAGGAGGCCATGAAGGTCCAACCGTTGCACGACCGGATCCTCGTCAAGCGCATCGACGAGGAACAGAAGACCAAGGGCGGGATCATCATTCCCGACACCGCCAAGGAGAAGCCCCAGGAGGGCAAGGTGATCGCCGTCGGCAAGGGCCGCGTGCTCGACGACGGCAAGGTCCAGGAGCTGGCGGTGAAGAAGGGCGACAAGATCCTCTTCAGCAAGTACGCCGGAACGGACATCAAGGTCGAAGGCGACGATCACATCATCATCCGCGAGGACGACGTCCTCGCGATCCTCGAGTAGAAAGTAGAAGAGAGGCACGAGACATGTCAGCCAAGGAAATCCGCTACGACCAGGATGCCCGCAGCAAGATCCTCGCGGGCGTCAACGGACTCGCGAACGCCGTCCGCGTGACGCTCGGCCCGAAGGGCCGGAACGTCATCATCGACAAGAGCTTCGGCTCACCCACGGTCACCAAGGACGGCGTCACCGTCGCCAAGGAGATCGAGTTCGAGGACAAGTTCGAGAACATGGGCGCGCAGATGGTGCGCGAGGTGGCCTCGAAGACCTCCGATGTCGCCGGCGACGGCACCACGACCGCGACCGTGCTCGCGCAGGCGATCTTCCGCGAGGGCAGCAAGCTCGTGGTCGCCGGCATGAACCCGATGGAGCTGAAGCGGGGCATCGACAAGAGCGTCGAAGCCCTGAGCGCCGAGCTGAAGAGGCTGTCGAAGCCCACCCGCGATCAGAGCGAGATCGCGCAGGTCGGCACGATCTCCGCCAACGGCGACGAGACGATCGGAAAGATGATCGCGAAGGCGATGGAGAAGGTCGGCAAGGAAGGCGTGATCACCGTCGAGGAAGCCAAGTCGATGGAATCGGCGCTCGAGGTGGTCGAGGGCATGCAGTTCGACCGCGGCTACCTCTCGCCGTACTTCGTCACCGACCCGGAGCGCATGGAGGTGTCGCTCGACGAGCCGCTGATCCTGCTGCACGAGAAGAAGATCTCGAGCATGAAGGATCTCCTGCCGGTCCTCGAGCAGGTGGCGAGGCAGGGCAAGCCGCTGCTGATCGTCGCGGAGGAAGTGGACGGTGAGGCGCTCGCGACGCTCGTCGTGAACAAGATCCGCGGCACGCTGCAGGCCGCCTGCGTGAAGGCGCCGGGCTTCGGCGATCGCCGCAAGGCGATGCTGCAGGACATGGCCATCCTCACCGGCGGCCAGGTCATCGCGGAGGAACTCGGTCTCAAGCTCGAGAACGTGACGCTGAAGGACCTCGGTCGCGCCAAGAAGATCGTCATCGACAAGGACAACACGACGATCATCGACGGCGCCGGCGCCAAGAAGGAGATCGAGGGCCGCTGCAACGAGATCCGCAAGCAGGTCGAGGAGACCACGTCGGACTACGACCGGGAGAAGCTCCAGGAGCGGCTCGCGAAGCTGGTCGGCGGCGTCGCGGTCATCAAGGTCGGCGCGGCCACCGAGAGCGAGATGAAGGAGAAGAAGGCGCGCGTCGAGGATGCCCTGCATGCGACGCGGGCCGCCGTCGAGGAGGGCGTCGTCCCGGGCGGCGGCGTCGCGCTGCTGCGCGCGCAGTCGGTGCTCGCCGACCTCGAGGGCACGCTCGACGAGGAGCAGCGGGCCGGCCTGAACATCGTGCGTCGCGCGCTCGAGGAGCCGCTGCGCATGATCAGCCAGAACGCCGGCATCGACGGCTCGATCGTCGTCGAGAAGGTCAAGAGCGGCAAGGGCGCGTTCGGCTTCAACGCGGCCACGGAAGAGTACGAGGACCTGGTGAAGGCCGGCGTGATCGATCCGACCAAGGTCGTTCGTTCGGCACTCCAGAACGCCGCCAGTGTGGCGTCGCTGCTGCTCACCACCGAGGCGATGATCGCCGAACGCCCGCGCGAGGAAGGCCATGCGCACGGCGGCGGCGGCCCGGGCGGGATGGGCGGCATGCCCGGCATGGGCGGCATGCCCGGGATGTGAGTCCACCTGGATTCCGAGTCCTCCCGGATTCGGCCGCAGACTCGAGGACCCCGACGCAGGATGCGTCGGGGTCCTTTTCGTCGACACTCCCGCGCCACCCCGGCCGATTGCGGCTCAAGAGGGGCGGAAGCCCAGCCGAAGCGCCGTCGGGAGGATCTCGCGTGGCGCAGGCCGAAGAGCTCCGGCGACAACAGATCCTCCTGCGCCGCTTCCAGACGATGGGGCTCTCCGCCGGCCTGTTGCCCGGCGGGCGCGCGGTGGTCGTGACGCTTCCCGTGGGACCCGAGCCCTTCCCGACACCGCAGGGACCGCGCGTCCTGCACACGATCCGCTTCTACACCGTCGGGCCGGACCGCATCAAGTGCGTTGCCCCGGTCGCCCTCTTCCATCTGCCGCTGATGCGGATCGTCGATTGCGACAGCGCTGCGGAAGTCGAGGCTCGTGTGCGCGCCGCCTGGAGCGAGCGGACGCACGCGCTCACACGCACCCGGCTCTGGCTCGAACAGCTCGGCGCCTGTGCGGAAGCGTCCGGCGGCGCGCCGCAGTGGAGCATTCGTTTGGGGCTCGACGACGACCGCGCGCGAGCCGTTGCTTTCGAGCCGAACCGGGTGCTGCTGCCCTCACGAGGCCCGCTCTCGGGCGTGTTGCTGCCGCGCTGGGAAGATCGGATCTACGAGCCGGGAGACGACTGCCACTCGGCGGCAGATCTCGCGCTGGCGGTTACGGCGCGGCTGGAAGCACTGGCGCGGGCCACGCGCCGGACGCCCGCGCGACCCATCGACGCGCCACTTCCCGTGCCGCGCGTTGCTCGTCTGGCGCCGGCGCTCCTCGTCGGTGCGAAGCTCGCCGTCGACGGCTCGCTGCACGAGGCGCTCCGCCGCTGCGGCTTCACCGTCACCGCGGTTCGCTCTCTCACCGATGCCGTCCGTGCATTCGGATCGCGCAGTTTCGAGGTGGTGCTCGCGGAGACCCGCCTCGGCCGCGCGGACGGCGCGGAGCTGATTCCCGCGCTGCGCGCCGTCCCGGGGATTCTCGAACTCCCGGTCGCGCTGACCGACGACCGGCCGCGAGAGAGCCGTCGCGCCGACGCCCTGGCCGCCGGCGCGACAGCCTACTGGCCCGAGCCACGCGACGCCGCTCGGACCGCCGATTCCCTGGCCCACCTCGCCAATACGGACAAGCGCCGCTTCACGCGCTTCGAGCGCGCGCTCTCGCTGTCGTGGCCGGACTGCGGCACGCCTGGCGTCACCGCGACGATCGGGCGCGGCGGGCTGTTCGTACGAACACCCGCCGCCGCGCCGGGACGCCAGCGCTACGCACTCCATCTACCCGAAACGCGCCACACGCTTCGCGTCGACGCAGAGCCGCTGTATCGACTTCCCGATGCGGCGATCGGACCGGATGGCTTCGGCCTCCGATTCTGCGGCTTCGAGTCGGGAGCCGAGCCCGCCTGGATCGAATACCTCGCCGGCCTCGCACGCGAGCGGGAAAGCGAGACCATCCCGAGTCCGTGATCGACGAACGGTCTCTCTAGTAGGGAGCCGCCTCGATCTTCTGTCTCGCCTTCGCGATGTCGTGATCCATGATCGTCTTGCGCTTGTCCGCGACCGCGACGGCCTGGGCTTCCTGCGCGAGACGCGAGAGATACCCTTCTGCCGCTTCGACGGCCTTCTCGATCGCAGACCCGGACACGCGGAGATCCCCGCCATGCTTGGCGAGCAACCGCTTGACGACCGCGTTCGGCAGATCCCCCATTCCTCGATCCTCCCGCCCGACCCGAGATCCCCTCGTTCCGGGCTGTCGTGTGTTCGGTTTCTGGCGCCTCGACTCGTGGCGATCCGACGGTATGTCCACCCGGCTTCCCGTCACTCCGGCGCGGCCTTCGGAACCGGATGTCGGAAGCTGCTCCTGGAGGCAGGTCCGGGGAGCCCGTTCGTGCAAACCCGGTCTCTCGGCGGCCGATCGTAGGAGTCGCGGATCGCCCTTGTCAACGCTTCCCCCGGGCGTGTGACCCGCCCTCCGCGTCGGAGGCCCGGGCGGCGTCCTCGGCCATCCGCACCACCTCTCGCAGCGGAACCCCGGCCCGGCGAGCCGCCTTCTTGCAGTCCTCATACTCAGCGGATGCCGTCGGACGACCGGCGGCGTCGCGCACGAGCTTGACTCGGATCGGCCCGAAGGGCGTCGCGACACGGCGCTCCTCGCGGATCAGCACGATTCGCTCGGCCTCGGCGACGCGGACGCCCAGCGTCGTGGACTCGGCGAACAGGACCCGCGCCAACGGCACGCGATGGGACGGCTTCGCGATCACGTGGATCGCAAAGCCAGGTCGGTTCTTCTTCATCTGCAGGTGCTGGAGCGCCACGTCGAGGGCGCCGGCCTCGAACAGGCGCTCCATCAGATACTCGAAGTGCTCGGGATTGAGATCGTCGACGTGACACTCGATCGTGACCACCCGGTCGGCGCCGAATCCCTCCCCGCGACCGAGGACTGCCCGAAGCACGTTCGGCAGCGCTCCCGACCGGTCGTTCCCGGCGCCGAGGCCGATCGCCTCGATCGTCATCGCCGGAAGCTGGCAGAACTCGTCCACGACGGTGCGGACGATCGCAGCGCCGGTCGGCGTCACGGTCTCCCACGCCACGTGCGCGGGCACCACCGGCAGTCCGCGGAGCAGCTCGAGCGTGGCTGGCGCCGGCAGCGGCAGCCGGCCGTGCTCGGTGTCGACGGAGCCGTACCCGAGCGGCAGCGGCGTACAGGTGATGCGCCGGATGCCGAGGCGGTGGAGTCCGATCGCCGCGCCGGTGATGTCCACGATCGCATCGACGGCGCCGACCTCGTGGAAGTGCACCTGCTCCACCGGGATCCCATGCACACGGGCTTCGGCTTCGGCAAGCGCGCTGAAGACCGCGAGGGCACGATCGCGCACGACCGACTCGAGACGCGCGCGTCCGAGCAGACGTCGGATCTCGGTCCAACGACGACCCGACGCATGGGGAGAGTGTGCGGCGATCGGTGGGTGGGCGTGGGCATGCGTGTGTCCGGACGGACCGGCGCGCGTGGCGCCGGCCGGCTTTTTCGGCTTTCGCGCCACCCGGCCGCCCTGACGCGGGCGCGGGACGCGCACGTCCACCCAACGCGCCACGAGCGCGGCGCGCTGCACGCGGCGCGACACCAGCTGAAACGGCACGTCGAGCGCTCCGAGATCCCCGATCAGCGTACGCTGCGGAAGCCCGGCGTCGATCATCGCGCCGAGCAGCATGTTGCCGGCGATCCCCGAGAACGCGTCGAGATGCAGCACGCGGCCGGCGAACGCTGCGGAGGGCGAACGGCGGCCGCCCCGCGCGGCGGCCGTTCGTTCAGAGCCGGTTGATGAGCGTTGCGACATGCGCGGCTCCGAATCCGTTGTCGATGTTGACCACGCACACGTTCGAGGCACAGCTGGTCAGCATCCCGAGCAGCGCCGCCACCCCGCCGAACGACGCGCCATAGCCGACGCTGGTCGGCACCGCGATCACCGGCTTGTCGACCAGCCCGCCGACGACCGAGGGCAGCGCGCCCTCCATGCCCGCCAGCACGATCAGGACGCGCGCTTTCCGAAGCTGCGCAGACGACGCGAGCAACCGGTGGATGCCGGCCACCCCGACGTCGCCGAGCAGCTCGACACGATTTCCGTAGCGGCGCGCCACGCCGACGGCCTCGGCGGCGACCGGAAGGTCGGAAGTGCCCGCGGACACCACCAGGACGAGGCCCTTGCCGACGATGGGGACTTCCTCCGGTCCATACCAGAGCAGACGCCCAGCGACGTCGTATTCGCCCTCCGGCGCGAGCGCGAGTACCTGCGACGCCGCGTCCGCCTCGATCCGCGTCACGAGCACCGACAGGTCCGCCGCGCGCTGCACCGCGACGATCGAAGAGATCTGTTCGGGAGTCTTGCCGGGGCCGTACACGACCTCCGGTAGCCCCTGGCGCAGCGCGCGATGGGTGTCGACGCGCGCGTGCGGCGTGTCGACGAAGGGAAGATGCGCGAGGCGTTCCGCCGCCGTCTCCGGATCGACTTCGCCGCTCCTCACCTGTACGAGCAGCGCGCGGAGTCGGTCCCGGTCCAAGCGCGCGCCTCCCCTTTCTCCGCCTCCGGCCGCGAGCGACCTGCCCGCTGGCCAAGCGCCGGACCTGCGTCTGCGATCCACCGGTACGGGGCGGTGGATCCATGTGCATCGGGAGTGGGACGGTATCAGAGCAGGGAGGACATCGCCTCGCGCGGGAGACGCGACGGAATCCAGACCAGCAGCGAGCGCAGTCCACCCGTCTCGTCGACGAGCCGTGACTCGACGCGCAGCGGTTCGCCGCGGGCCTGCAGCGTACCGAGAACGGCGCCGGCGGCTTCCTCGGCGAGCACTGGCAGCGAGGGCAGCACGCGATCGCCGATCAGGTCGGCCACGGCAGACAGGGCGTGGGAAGCCAGGATGTTCCCGACTTCGCGCAGCGCGGACTCGGCTTCTTCGGAATGGAGATCGGGATCGCCGATCAACGTCGACAGCAGGCTCTCGCACGCGCGGCGCGGGAAGAGCACGCCGAGCGTCCCCCCGATGCCACCGCGCACCTCGAAGAAGATGCCGACGGTCTCGAGCCCGAGCGCAGCGGCAGAAGAATCGCTCGATCCCCGCGCCGTCAGACGCAGCTTCGGAGGGTCCATCCGCACCGTGCAGCCGAGCAGACGCGCCAGCGCTCCCGCCGCATGGCCGGCACCGACGTTCGTCAACTCGCAGAGCCGATCCAGCTCCTCCCGCATGCGTTCCAGCTCGGCTGCGTCCATCCGCGGCGGCCCTCTCAGCGCACCTGGTTGAGATCGATCAGGAACACCGGGCGCCCGTCGCCCAGCACCGTGAGGCCCGTCAACGCGCGCAGACTGCCGAGCAGAACTGGCGGCGGCTTCACATAGATGTCCTGCTGCCCGGCCAGATGATCGACGCGCAACGCCACCCGCTCTCCGCGTACGTCGGCGAGGAGCAGCAGAACGGGCGCGGCGTCGGCGGGGGCGCCCGGCGGCAACGGGTCCGCCCAGGCCAGTCGACTCACGAGATCGATCACGAGCACCGGCTCGCCATCGACCAGCGCGAAGTCGTCGCCACCGCTGCGCTCGATCGACGCGGCTTCCACCTCTACGATCCGCTCCATCTTCGCGATCGGAAGCGCCACCATTTCGCGGCCGAGACCGAGCAGCAGGACGCGCTGCACGGCCGCTGCGATCGGCACGCGCAATGCCACCTCCGTCCCGCCGCCCGCGCGAGACGCCAGCCGGACCTCGCCTCCCAGCGACTCGAGAGTCGCCCGCACCGCATCCATCCCGACCCCGCGGCCGGAAATGTCCGAGACCGCTTCCTTGGTCGAGAGACCCGGCCGGAACACGAGCCTCAGGATCTCGTCCGGCGGGAGATCGTCGGCGAGATCCGGGTGCAGGAGCCCCGCGGCGATCGCACGCCCGCGGACGGCGGCGAGGTCGATGCCCGCCCCGTCGTCGCGCACGGCGATCCGGATCAGATCCTTCTCGCGCACCGCCTCGACGACCAGCCGTCCCGTCTCCGGCTTGCCGGCGGCGCGCCGCGCGGCGGGCGTCTCGAGCCCGTGGTCGACGGCGTTGCGGACCAGGTGGACCAACGGGTCGTAGAGGCGGTCGAGGATCGAGCGGTCCAGCTCGAGCTCGGCGCCGGAGAGTTCCACCTCGACGAGCTTGCCACCGCGCAGCGCGACCTCGCGCGCCAATCGCGGCAGGTTCTCCATGATGCGCAGCAGCGGCGTGGTGCGCAGCTCGAGCGCGCGCCGCTTCAGCTCTCCCACCACGCGATCCATGTGATCGAAGCCGCGGGTCAGCTTCGCTTCCGCAGGCCCCTGCCCGGCCGCGTCATCGGCGGCGGTCCGCAGCTGCGTCGTCGTGAGGATCACCTCGCCGACGGCCGACAGGAAGCGGTCCAGCCGGTCGTTCGGGACCCGGACCGACGGCGGCGGCGGCGGCGCGGCGATCCGGGCCGCTTCGGGCTCGTGCGGAGAGGCGTCGGTTGCCGGGTGCTCCGCGTCGAGGCCTCCCGGCGCGCGATCGGCGGAAGCTACCGGACGCGCGCTCCCGCTTTTTTTGGCGCCGGGTCGCCGACGTCCTCTGGTGTCGACACCGGTGCGGCGTCGATCGCCGCGAGGAGCGCCACGTCTGGAGGCGGCGCCTCGGCGCTGTCCCGGACGACGGCGACCATCCGCTCGAGGCTCTCGAGGCCGCGGAACAGCAACGGGAGATCGTCGACCCCGTCGATTCCACCGCGCGCACGCCAGACTCCCAGGCGGTCCTCGAGGCGGTGAGAGAGTTCGCTCACCGCATCGTAGCCGAGCGAAGCGCCCATTCCCTTGAGCGAGTGCACCATGCGGAACACGAGGTCGATCGCCTCGATGGCGCGCGGATCCTTCTCGAGTTCGAGCAGCGCCCGGCTCATCTCCGCCAGGTGCTCGGTCGCCTCTTCGAGGAACAGGTTCCGGTACTTGACCGGATCCACTACTCGCCCTTCTCGGTCAGCTTGCGCAGCGTCGCGATCACCGCGTCGGGCTTGAACGGCTTGACCACGTAGTCCGCAGCGCCGGCCTGGAGCGCCTCCATGACCAGCGCTTCCTGGCCGAGCGCGCTCACCATCACGATCCGAGCGCTGGGATCGAGCGCGAGAATCTCCTTCGCCGCGTCGATTCCCGAACGCTTCGGCATCACGATGTCCATCGTGACGACGTCCGGCTGCAGCCGCGAGAACTCCTCGACGACCGCGCGACCGTCCGCCGCTTCGCCCACCACCTCGAAGCCTTCCGGCTCGATGATTTCGCGGATCAACTGGCGCATGAACCGCGCGTCGTCCGCCACCAGGACTCGACTCGACATGTTGTGGTCCCCTTTCGAAAGTCGCCTCGACAGCGTTCCGGTCAGCGCGCGCTGGCCGGAACGCTGGACACCTCGATCAACGCAGCCGCGCGTGCCACCAGGCGACGCGCGTCGATCACGCTCGTCACCCGGTCGCGCAGCGACAGCCGCTCCACGACCAGACCGCCGCCCTGCGGCGGCCCGAGTGCGGCATCGGCGAGCCCCACGACGCCGTCCACCGGGACGCCGAGATGACCCGCCTCCCCGCCGCGCTCGGCGAGCACGAGAACGTGTCGCGCGGGCGTCAGCTTCGTTTCCGAGACATCGAACAGGGCCTCGCGAGAGACCACCGGAAGCGCATCTCCGTGATGGTTCATGACGCCCGCGAGTCGTCGGGGCAGCCCCGGGATCCCGGCGGTGGGCGCCATCTCCACGACCTCGAGCACGTCCGCGATCGGCAGCGCATACGGGGTCCCCGACACCTCGAAAAGGAGCAGACGCGTCTCGGGCGAGGCGCCCACGCGAGTCGAGTCGGCGCTCACGTCGCGCTCCCCGCGCGCTCGGCGCCCGCGTCGCCGGCGACGTCGCCGGTCGCGCGGCTGCCGTCGTCGGTCCGGAAGCGGCGCAACACGCGACGCATCTCCTCGGCGAGCTCGCTGACGGCCAGCGCCGAGGACACGGTCTCGGTGACCGCTCCCACCTGACATTCCGCCGCCTCCGAGACCTCGCGGATCGCGCTCGCGTTGGCGACGGAGACGCGACCGATCTCATCCATCGAGCCCACCATCCGCTCGGCATCGCGCGCCTGCGCGTCGGCCTCCTGGAAGATCTCCTCGGCGCGAGCCGCAGCCTCCTGCACGGCGGATTGGATCTGTTCGAGCGAGTGGGCGATGGTGTTGACGTCGTCGCGCCCCTCGCCGATCACCATGCTCGACTGCCGCATCTCATCGGCAACCTCGGCGGTCTCCGCCTGGATCTCGTGCATCAGCTTCGAGATCTCCTCGGCGCTGCGACCGGAGCTCTCGGCGAGCTTCCGGATCTCGTCGGCGACGACCGAGAAGCCGCGGCCGGCTTCGCCCGCCCGCGCCGCTTCGATCGAGGCATTGAGCGAGAGCAGATTCGTGCGCTGCGCGACGCTGTGGATCATCTCGGTGATCTGGTGCACGTGGCGGGTCTTCGCCTCGAGCTGGAACACCAGTCCGCCGGCCTGCTCGACGCGCTGGAACACGGTTCTCATCTTCTCGAGCGCGAGCCGCGAGACATCGACGCCGGCGTGCGCCTTCTGGCTCGCCTCCGCCGAGAATCCGAACGCCTCCCGAGCGCGCGAAGCGTTGAGTTCGATCGTCTGCGCGATGTCGCGGATCGTGCGCATCGCCTCGTCGAGCAGCTCCTGCTGGTTCGCGACGCCCTTGGCGAGCCCCTCGACGGCGGCCGACGCCTCCTCGTTCGTCGACTGGGTCTGGCGTGTCGAGCGCGACAGCTCCGCCGCTGCACTCGAGACGCCGCCGGCGATGTGCTGGACCTGCTCCACCACCTCGCGAAGGCTCGCGAGCATCTCGTGCACACTGCGAGCGATATCGTCGGTTTCGTCCAGCAGACGCGACGGCGCCGGCAGCGGCGCCTCGCGGAGATCGCCGGTTCGGATCCGGTCGGTGACGCTGCGCACGGCGTCGAAGCGACGACCGAGTTCGCGCGACAGGAAGAAGCCGAGCCCGCCCCCCACGCCCAAGGCGACGAACGGCGCCACCCAGAACGCCGCGCTCAACCCCGCGGCAGCGAGGAGATGAGGGAAAGACACCACGGCCGCTGCCACCAGCAGCGACTGCAGGACGAGCTTGTAGGACAGCGGCACGCGCACGCCGGTTGTATCGGCGCGTCGCGGAGCGGGCTTGAAGCGGACGGTTGCGCGGTGGCGGCGAGGGACCTGTACCGCGGCTCTCGACTAGAAGTGCGTCCAGCCGGCGGCGCCGGGCGCGGGCGCACCTCGCAGCCCGCGCCGCGCCTCGATACGACCGACTTCGGTGACGCGCACGCCGAGGCGGCGGCACAGCAGGGCTGTCGACGGCCCGGATGCGCGAGCGGTAAAAACCAGCTCGTAGTCCTCGCCGCCAGCCAACGCGAGCGACAGCGGCTCGAGCCCCAGAGCCTCGCAGTCTCTCGCGAAGCCACGCGGTCGCGGCACGCGGGCGGTGTCCAATGTCGCTCCGACCCGCGACGCCCGTAGTACGTGCCCCAGATCGGCCAGCAGGCCGTCGGAGACATCGATGCACGCGCCGATGCCCGGGAGCCGCGCGAGCGCGCGGCCGGCCGCCAGCCGGGGTTCCGGAGCCGACCCGTGGCGGCGGCCGCTGCGGGCGGCGCGCGCAACGGACAGCGCTGCGCCGCCGAGGGTCCCGGTGACGAACAGACGGTCCCCCGGACGCGCGGCATTGCGACGCAGCGCGCGGCCGCGGCGAACCGCCCCGAGCGCCGTCAACGCCAGCGAACAGCCGGGGCTGCGCGCGACGTTGCCGCCGACCAGCGGCGCCCCCCAGCGGCGCGCAGCCGTCGCGAGTCCCCGCACCAGCCCGTCGACGCGAGCCAGTTCGAGACGCGGAGGCGCTGCCATTGCAATGACGACACCGAGCGGCCGTGCTCCCATCGCCGCGAGGTCCGAGAGCGCCGCGGCCATCGCGCGCCGGCCGATCGACGGGGCGGGCTCGTGGTCCCACCGGAAGTGCACTCCCTCGACCAGCGCGTCCGTCGAGACGACGACATCCTCGCCGGCGCGCGAGCGCAGAACCGCGGCGTCGTCCCCGATCCCGAGGATCACCGCCCTGCCACTCGCCGCCCCGGCGCGCCGCAACGCGCGCTCGATGCGCTCGATCAACCCGAACTCCCCGACCTCTTGCAGCCGCACCCCCGTCAACTAAGGGGCCGGGTTGGATTCGTCAACTTTTCCCGAACGGGAAAAGTTGACGAATCCAACCCGGCCCCTTGGTTGACGCGATCAGGCGTCGGAGTCGGGTCCCGAGGCGGCCGCCGGCACCGCCGTCGGAAGCGGGTTTCTCCGGGAGGGGGCTGTGCGCCGCGGAGCAGGCGCCTCGCCCTCGAGCGCGGCTGCCAGGACCTCCTCCATGTGCGACGCTGCGATGAACTCGAGCCGACGTCGTGCCTCGCGCGGGATCTCCTCGAGATCCGGCAGGTTCCGCTGCGGAACGATCACGCGCCGGACGCCGGCGCGCAGCGCGGCCAGCGCCTTCTCGCGCACCCCTCCCACCGGGAGCACGCGCCCGCGCAACGTGACTTCGCCGGTCATCGCCACATCGGCCCGGACGGCCCGACCGATCGCAAGCGAGACGAGCGCCGTCGCGAGCGTGATGCCAGCCGACGGGCCGTCCTTCGGAATCGCGCCCGCCGGCACATGCACGTGCACCTGTCGGCGCGCGAGCGCCGCGTCGTCGATGCCGGCGCGTGCGAGATACGCGCGCGCCCACGTAAGCGCCGCCTGCCCGGACTCCTTCATCACGTCGCCGAGCTGGCCGGTCAGCACGAGGCCCTGCCCGGGTGTCGTCTCGATCTCGATGCGCAACATCTCCCCGCCGTGCTCGGTCCACGCGAGCCCATTGGCGACGCCGACCTCGCCGGCGCCCTGCAGATCATCCGCCAGGTGGCGGGGAGGCCCGAGCAGGCTCGGCAGCAGACGCGGAGTCACGCGGACGCGCCGCTCGTCCCCTTCGGCGGCGCGCCGGGCGAACTTCCGGCAGACCGCCGCCACCTGGCGCTCGAGGTTGCGAACACCCGCCTCGGCGGTGTAGCCGGCCACGAGCTGGTCGATCGCGGTCCCGGCCCACTGGATGCGTCCGGGGGGCAGTCCATGCTCCTCCATCTGCCGCGGGATCAGGAAAGACGTCGCGATCCCGACCTTCTCCTCCGGCGTGTAGCCGGAGAGCCGGATCACCTCCATGCGATCGCGCAGAGGTCCAGGGATGGGATCGAGCAAATTGGCCGTCGTGATCCACATCACCCGCGAAAGATCGAACGGCGTGTTCAGGTAGTGGTCGCTGAACTTCGCGTTCTGCTCGGGATCCAGGACCTCGAGCAGGGCGGACGCCGGATCGCCGCGGAAGTCGTTGCCGAGCTTGTCGATCTCGTCGAGCATGAAGACGGGATTGCGCGTTCCGGCCTGGCGGAGCCCCTGCAGGATGCGGCCGGGCAATGCCCCGACATAGGTGCGGCGATGCCCGCGGATCTCGGCCTCGTCTCGCACTCCACCGAGCGAGACGCGCACGAACTCACGCCCCATCGCACGCGCGATCGAGCGACCGAGGGAGGTCTTGCCAACCCCTGGCGGACCGACCAGACAGAGGATCGGCCCCTGCGCATCCGGACGGAGCTTGCGCACGCCCAGATGCTCGAGGATGCGATCCTTGATGCGCTCGAGGTGCGCGTGATCGGCATCGAGGATCGCGCGCGCCTGCGGCAGGTCGATCCGATCCGGAGAGGAGACGGCCCACGGCAGTTCGACCATCCAGTCGAGGAAGCCGCGCAGGACCTGTGCCTCGGGACCCTCGGGATGCATGCGCTCGAGGCGCTGGAGCTGGCGGAACGCCTCGGTTTCCGCCTCGCCGGGCAGCTGCGCGGCCCGCAGTTTCTCGCGGTACTCCTCGACCTCCTCGAAGCGCGGATCCCCGTCGCCGAGCTCCGCCTGGATCGCGCGCAACTGCTCGCGCAGGAACTGCTCGCGATGGCCTCGCGTCAGCTCCTCTTTGGCCTGTGACTGGATCTCCGCCTGCACGGCCGAGACCTCGAGCTCGCGACGCAGCAGCGAATCCACCCGGCGCAGGCGCGCCAGCGGATCTCGGATCTCGAGGACTTCCTGGGCGTGCGCGAGACGCAGCTTCAGGTTCGAGGCCACCAGATCGGCCAGCCGTCCCGGCTCCTGCACGTTCTGGGCGACGGCAAGGACTTCGGGCGGCAGGTTCTTCAGCGCCAGCAGCTCTTCCACGCGGGAGCGCACCGCGCGCATCACCGCCTCGATCTCCACCGACCACGCGGGCTCCCGGTCTGCGTCGACCGGCCGCACACGAGCGCGGATCGCGCAGCTGTCATCGGTCTCCGAGTAGCCGTCGACCTCGGCGCGCGCGAGCCCTTGGACCAACGCCTTCACACGGCCGTCCGGAAGGCGCATCGAGCGCATCACCATCGCGACGGTGCCGAAGCGGTGGAGGTCGTCGGCGTCGGGCTCGTCGAGATCGACGTCTCGCTGCGCGACGAGCAACACGAAGCGATCGCCGGCGAGCGCGTCGTCGACGGCCTTGACGGAGCGATCGCGACCGAGGAACAGCGGCAGCGCCATGTACGGGAAGACCACGAACTGGCGCAGCGGAACGACCGGCAACTCATCGGGCAGATCGATGGGATCGGGAGCGTCTTGCATGCCCTTCCATCGTCCCCGATCGCCCCCCGCTTGAGCCGCGTCAAGAAAGGGGCCGGGTTGGATTCGTCAACTTTTCCCGAACGGGAAAAGTTGACGAATCCAACCCGGCCCCTTTCTTGACGGCAGGTGGCTCGACGGCGCTATTCGGAGCGGTCCTCGGCGCGATGGACGGGGCGCATGAGGCCCTCCTGCGCGACGGAGGCGACGAGGGTGCCGTCGCGCGCGAAGATGCTGCCGCGCGCGAATCCGCGCGCCCCGCTGGCCGACGGGCTGTCCTGCACGTAGAGCAGCCAGTCGTCGACGCGGACCGGCCGGTGGAACCAAAGTGCGTGGTCGATGCTCGCCATCATCAGCGGCCCGAGCGCCCCGCGGCGCCCATGCGGCAACACGACGTTGTCGAGCAGCGTCATGTCCGACATGTAGGTGAGCAGCTGCAGATGCCGACTCGGATCGTCGCCGATCCGGCACGGCACCCGGAACCACACGAGATTGGTGCCACGTCGCGGTCCTCCGCCGAAGAACGTCGGGCGCTCGGCATGGCGCGTATCGATGGCGCGCGGCTGCGCCACCCAGTGCCGGTCCGCCTCGGGGATGTCCTCGAAGTGTCGCTGCACCAGCTCCTCCCGCGTGGGCAGGGAATCCGGCGCCGGTGCTTCTGGCATCGCCATCTGGTGCTCGTAGCTGCGCTCGTCGATCTGGAACGAGACGGACGCGTCGAAGATCGCCTTGCCGCGTTGGAGCGCGATCACATGACGCGAAGAGAACGACTTTCCGTCGCGCAGTCGGCTGACGGTGAAGACGACCGGGACCGTCGGATCTCCGGCGCGCAGGAAGTAGCCGTGCAACGAATGCGCCTGCCGCCCAGGCGCGACGGTACGGCTCGCGGCTACCAGCGACTGCGCCGCCACCTGGCCGCCGAAGATCCGGCCCGGGCGACCGCTCTCGTTCTGGCCCCGGTACAAATCGACGTCGATCTCCTCGACATCGAGCACCCTCAGCAGGCGATCGATCGGCTCGCGGCTCGCGTCTTGGCTCATGCCGAGCGGTCGTAGCACGGCGCGCGCGCGCGGCCCAGGGGCAGAGCGGTCCGGCTACTCGATCGAGACCAGCTGGCCGCTGCGGACTCCGACGAGAAACGGGCGCTTGCGGGCATTGCCGTCGCCCCCGAACGAGGTCGGACCCGAGACGCCCGGGTAGAGTTCCGTCGCCAGCAGCGCGTCGCGCACGCCGGTGCGGTCGGTGGCACCGCGGAGAAGCTGCAACACCACCAGGTTCGCCGCGTCGAAGCCCTGGGCCGCGAAGGCACTCGCCTCCTCGCCGAAGCCGTCGCGGTAGCGGCGCACGAACTCCTGAACGAGCGGCGCCGGGTACGCGGGATCGAACGACGACGTGAAGAATGTGCCCTCCATGCGGGTGCCTCCGCGACGCAGCAGTTCCGCGTTGTGCCACGCGCTCGGGCCGAACAGCACGACGTCCTCGACGCCCTGGCTCGCCAGCTGCGGCGCCAGCACGCCCACCATGTCCGGCGCGTCGGGGACGAAGAGCGCATCGAAGTCCACGACGGGCGGAAGCGCGTCCTCCGCCGGGTCACTCGACCCGAACCCGCGCCCGGACAGCGGAACCGCCGCGCGGTCGTTCGCGGACCCGGCGGCCCGCTCGGCGTCGCGCTGCGCCAGACGGGCGCGCTGTCCGTCGTCGAGCAGCGTCCACCCGACGAGCTGGCGGATCGGGTCCGTGAAGTCGCGAGCGCCCGGCGGATAGCTGGCGACGCCGACGACGCGCGCGCCGCGCGCCTCGATGGCCTGCCACAGGAGCGCCTCGAACTCCCGGCCGTAGTCGTCCTTCGGATAGAGAATCGCGATGCGCCGCAGTCCGAGATCGCGCACCGCGTGATCCGCCAGGATCTCCGCCTCCATCGAGCGAGTGAGCGACAGGCGGAATACGCCCGCTCCGGCATTCGCCACCGACTCGTGTCGGGTGAGAGCCAGCAACGGAACGCCGGCTGCGGCGGCCGCATCGGCCGCTGCTTGCACTTCCTCGCTCAGCATCGGCCCGATCACCGCGCGCACGTCGGGCTGCTCGGCGAGTGCGCGAACCGCCTCGACTGCGCCGTCGGGCGTGCCGCCGGTGTCGCGCACCATCACGCGCAGCCCGGCTCCCGGCGCGGCAGTTTCCTGCGAGGGGGCGCCGGCCGCAGCGTCGGCGCCGAAGACTCCCGTGGCGAGCAGTACGCCGCGCAGCGTCTGCTCGGCGACTTCGGCAAACGGGCCGGTGAGCGGCAGCGCGACGCCGATGGAACCCGACAACGTTCGCGTGTCGATGAAGGGCGATTCCCCGTCGATTTCTGCGAGACCGGGCGGAAGGCCGAGGACCGCAGTGGCCGGCGACCGCCCAGCGAGAGCCGCGACGAGGCGGTCGCGGCGCGCATCGTCTCCGTCGCGCAGCGGCGCGCGTTCGGCACGCGCGACGGCGCGCATCGCCAGACCGCGGTCCCCCTCGACCAGCGCGCGCTCGCCGATGGCAAGCCATAGCGTGCCTGCCGCTGGGCGACTCCCGAGCCGCTCGGCGATCCGCACCAGGTCCTCGGTCGCAACCTCGTCCAGCGCGCGGGCAAACGCCTCGTCGATCGCCGCCATCGCTGCGGGCGGCGCCGCATCGCGCCACTGCGCCAGCGCCTCCACCTCGACCCCACGATCGCCGCGGTCGCGCGCGAGGTCGGCGATCAGCCGCGCGGCGCGGGGCCGTTCGTCGTCGCGCAGCAGGGCGAATCGCACGCGCTGTGCCTCCTGCCAGGCGGTCTCGTCGTCGCCGACCGCGCGAGCGAGTTCGGCGAGCTCGAGACGCACGGCATCGACGCGGTCACCTCGGGGCCGGCGCACCAGCGCGTCGCGCAGCGGGCGCTCGGCGGCGGCGGGGTTGCCGTCGGCGCGCTCGAGGCGCGCGAGTGCCAACGCGGCGTCATCGAAGAGGGGACTCCCCGGATGGCTGCGCAGGAACGCGGCGAGACGGCCGCGACCGATCGCCGGGCTCTCCTCGGCGCCGCGCAGGGCAGCGTCGAACGATCGGCTCTCGGCGCCCGCGCCGCCGCGCGCGCCCGGCAGCGCGGCGCAGGCGAGCCCCAACGGCGCGAGCAACGCGAGCAGGACGACGCCGCGACGCTTCATCAGCTGAGCACGTCGCGCAGCTTGTCGAGGAAGCCCTTCGTCACCGGCGACACGTCGGCGCCGCTCTCCTCGGCGAACTGCTCGAGCAGTTCGCGTTGGCGTTGCGTCAGTTTGGTCGGCACCTCGACGAAGATCTGCACCAGCACGTCGCCGCGCGAACGCGAGCCGAAGCCCGGCAGGCCCTTGCCCGCGAGCCGGAGGATGCGCCCGGACTGCGTGCCCTCCGGAATCCGCATCGTCACGCGGCCCTCGAGCGTCGGGACCTCGATCTCGGCGCCGAGGGCAGCCTGCACGAACTGCACGGGAACCTGGCAGTGCAGATCCGGCCCGTCGCGGGTGAAGAACGGATCCGGGCGCACGGCAACGTCGACGTAGAGGTCCCCCGGCGGCCCCCCCTCGATACCGGCCTCGCCTTCGCCGGCGAGCCGCAGCCGCGTACCGTGCTCGACGCCGGCGGGAATCTTCACCGACAAGGTCTGTTGACTCTCGACGCGGCCCTGGCCGCGGCACGACGGGCAGCGTTCGCGTACGACCTCGCCGGCGCCGCCGCACGCATCGCACGGCCGGCTGATCCGGAAGAAGCCCTGCTGGAACATCAGCTGGCCGGTCCCGCGACAGCGGCCGCAGCTCTCCGGCTGCGTGCCGGCGCGCGCCCCCGAGCCGCTGCAGCTCCCGCACGGGCGCATCTTCGGGATCGACAGCTTGGCGTCCTTGCCGGTCAACACTTCGCGCAGGTCGAGATCCAGCTGGTAGCGCAGGTCCGCGCCGCGCCGGCCGCGACCGCGCCGCCGCGGACCCCCGCCGCCCCGGGTCCCGAACAGGTCGCCGAACAGGTCGTTCAGGACATCGCCGAACGCACCCATGTCGCCGAAGTCCGAGAAGCCCGGCCCCCCGCCCGCGGCGACGCCCTCGTGGCCGAAGCGGTCGTAGGTGCGGCGTTTGTCGGCGTCCGACAGCACGGCGTACGCCTCCGACGCCTCCTTGAACTTCTCCTCGGCCTCGGCGTCATCGGGATTGCGATCGGGGTGGTACTGGAGCGCGAGCTTCCGGTAGGCCTTCTTCAGCGCCTCGGCGTCCGCCGAGCGGTCGACGCCTAGAACCTCGTAGTAGTCGCGTTTCGCCAACTGCCGCCCCCGCTGGGAAAATCGCCGAGGAGGCTAGGCACTCGAGGGAGAGGCGCAACGGGGGGCGAGACGCGAGCCGTGCGCCCGAGGGGCCCCGACCCAGGAGACGCGGGCGCCGCGTCAGGACGCGGCGGTGTCTCCGCCGAGCACGGAGTACAGCTTCTCGGTCATCTTGTACGAGAGCGCCGTCAGCTCTTCGACGGCGAAACGCAGCGACTCGGCGTCTTCGCCGCCCAGAGCGGCGCGGGTCCGCACGAGCGAGGCCTCGAGCGCTTCCTTCTCGTCGGGCGTCACATGCTCGCCATAGTCGGCGAGCGTCGACTCCGTGGAGTAGACGAGGCCGTCGGCCCGGTTGCGCAGATCCGCCAGCTCGCGACGTCGCTGGTCCGCTGTCTTGTTCGCCTCCGCCTCACTGCAGAGCTTCTGGATCTGCTCTTCGCTGAGCCCACTGCCAGCGGCGACGCGGATCTCCTGGCTGCGTCCCGTACCGAGGTCCTTCGCCGAGACCTTGACGACGCCGTCGGTGTCGATGTCGAAGGTGACGTCGATCTGCGGCACGCCGCGCGGCGCCGGCGGGATGCCGAGCAGCTCGAAGCGACCCAGCGTCTGGTTGTCGGCAGCCATCTCGCGCTCGCCCTGCAGGACGTGCACGCGGACGACGCTCTGGTTGTCCTCGGTGGTCGAGAACACCTGGCTCTTGCGGGTCGGGATCGTCGTGTTGCGGTCGATGATGCGCGTGAAGACACCGCCCTGGGTCTCGACACCGAGCGACAGCGGGGTGACGTCGAGCAGCAGGACGTCCGAGACCTCGCCCTTGAGAACGCCGCCCTGGATCGCAGCGCCGGCCGCGACGACCTCGTCCGGATTCACGCCCTTGTGCGGCGGCTTGCCGAAGATCTCCGCCACCTTCTCCTGGATTCGCGGCATGCGCGTCATGCCGCCGACCAGGATCACGTGGTCGATGTCGGTCTTGGACAGTCCGGCGTCGGCCAGCGCCAGCTCGCTCGGCGCCACCAGCCGCTCGATCAGATCGGCCACGAGCGCCTCGAGCCGCTCGCGCGTCATCGTGAGATTCAGATGCTTCGGGCCCGACGCATCGGCGCCGATGAACGGCAGGTTGATCTCGGTGCTCGGCGTCGACGACAGCTCGCACTTGGCGCGCTCGCCGGCCTCCTTGAGCCGCTGCAGCGCCATCTTGTCCTGCCGTAGATCGATGCCGGCCTGCTCCTGGAACGACTGGATCAGCCACTCGACGATCCGCTCGTCGAAATCCTCGCCGCCGAGAAAGGTGTCGCCGTTGGTGCTCTTCACCTCGAAGACGCCGTCTCCGAGTTCGAGCACGGACACGTCGAAGGTCCCGCCGCCGAGATCGAAGACCGCGATGCGCTGACTTCCGTCGTCCTTGTCGAGCCCGTAGGCAAGCGCCGCGGCTGTCGGCTCGTTGAGGATGCGCAGAACGTTGAGACCAGCGATCCGGCCCGCCTCCTTCGTCGCCTGCCGCTGCGCATCGTTGAAGTAGGCAGGGACCGTGATGACCGCGTCGGTCACGGGCTCGCCGAGGTAGTCCGAGGCGGTCTCGCGCATCTTCGCGAGCACCAGCGCCGAGATCTCCTGGGGCGGCGCCAGCTTGTCGCCGACCTTCACCCAGGCGTCGCCGTTGGCGGCCGCCTCGATGTCGAACGGCGCGATGCCGCGGAAGCGGTCGACCTCCGGCGACTCGAACTTGCGTCCGATCAGGCGCTTCGAGGCGTAGACGGTGCGTTCCGGGTTGGTGACGGCCTGGCGCTTCGCGATCTGCCCGACCAGCTTCTCGCCGGAATCGGTGAACGCGACCATCGAGGGCGTCGTCCGCGCGCCCTCGGCGTTGGCGATGATCTGCGGCGTCTCGCCGTCCATCAGGGCGACACAAGAGTTGGTCGTCCCGAGATCGATCCCGATGACCTTGCCCAACGCTCCGGGTCCCTCTGTGGTTCCAGGGACCCGTTCGCGCGGTCCCGTCAGCCGTCCTGTGCTTCGCTTCCCGTTCCGGCTTCGTCGGGCAGCCTCGAGACGACCACCCGGGCCGGGCGAAGCAACCGGGCCCGAAGCTGATAGCCCCTCTGGAACACCTCCACGACCGTTCCCGGCGGCTGCGAGCCATCGGGCACCTGCGCCATCGCCTCGTGCAAGGCGGGATCGAAGGGCTGCCCCAGGGCTTCGATGGGGGTTACGCCGTGCTTCCCGAGCACGCTGTGCAGCTCTCGCAGGACGAGCTCGACCCCCTCCAGGAGTCCGGACGCAGATTCTTCCCCGCCCTTGCGAGCGTGGTCGACGGCACGTTCCAGGTTATCGACCGAAGGCAGGAGGTCCTTGACGAGATTCTGGTGCCCGAAGTGGTGGGCCTCCTCCCGGTCCTTCAGCGCGCGCTTGCGGAAGTTCTCGAGATCCGCAGCTACGCGCAGCGTCCGATCCTTCGCCTCGGCCAGCTCCCGTTCGAGTGCCTCGACGCGGGCGGAATCCGCCCCGGATGCCGCGGGGTCGGGTTCGTCTCCCACCTCGTCTGGATCGTCTGCACGACCTTCGGCGCGTCGCTGGGCGGCCCGCGCCTCGACCGAACGAGCGGCCTCGCGCATCGCCTCCTCGAGCTCCTGGCTGGTTTCGAGGCCGACCTCGGGCGCGTCCGCGGCTCCCGGCCTCTGATTCCTCTGATCGCTCATGTCGATAGTTTCCTCGTCACGAGTTCAGAGAGATAGCCGACCAGGCCCATGACGCGCGCGTAGTCCATCCGGCGCGGTCCGATGACGCCGAGCACGCCCGAGGCGCCGCCACTCGCATAGGGCGCCGCCACCAGCGCGAGCTGCCGCAGACCGGGCTCTCCCAGCTCCTCCCCCAGCGCGAACGTCACGCCCCCAGCACCGAGCACGCGCTCGACGAGCTGCAGCAACGCCTGGCGTGTCTCGATCGCGGCGAGCAGCGCCTTCACCCGGCCGGCATCGCGGAATTCCGGTTGGTCGAGCAGCGCGAGCCACGTGGCGATCACGAGATCTCCTGACGGGCCGATACCGGGCTCGCCGGGGCCGGCCTCCGCTTCGAGCGCGCGCAGCGCGAGCCGCTGTGCGCGCTCGAGCACGCTCTCCGCCCGCGAGCGCAGGGCCGTCACCTCCCGCGCGAGCAGGTCTCGCGTCTCGGTCAGCGTACGACCGACGAGCCGATCGTTCAGTGCCGCGGCCAGCCGGTCCAGCTCCGGCTGGCCGCCAGAGGTTTCATCCTCGACCACGCGGCGCAGCATCTCACCGGTCTCGGCGACGAGTACGGCCAGCACCCGGCTCCTCGACAGCCGCACCAGCGCGAGGTGCCGGAGCACCAGATCCTCGGCCCGCGGCACGACGACGAATCCGAGCTGCCGCGTGCGCTCCGACAACAGCCGCGACGCGATCCGCACCAGAGCAGCGGGATCCGGCTCCCCCATGCCGGCGGCCAGATCGCGCCGCTCGAACTCGTCGACGCCGCGCGGCGGCAATCCGTCGACGAACACCCGCAGCCCGAGCGCGGTCGGCATCCGGCCGGCCGAAGCGTGCGGCTTCTCGAGCAACCCGAGGTCCGACAGCTCCGCCATCGTGTGGCGGATCGACGCCGCCGAGAGGGGGATCGGGAGCACTTCGCTCAGACTGCGTGAGCCGACCGGGGCGGCGTCCCCGACATAGCGAGCCACGAGTGCGCGCAGCACCAGCGCCTGGCGTCCCGTCAGCGCCGGAAGATCGCTTGCAAGGCTTTCGGAGACGACTCGAGGGTCCAACGCAACCCCCTGGAATTGCAACGGGAGTTAGCCAACGCGCGCGCCTCGCGCCAGCCGACCCGACGGCGCTCTCAGACGAAATGCGCGAATACCGAGTTCGACAGCAGGATCCCGCGCGGGGTGAGACGCAGATCACCGGACGGCTCCTCCTGCAGGAGTCCGGCGCCGACCAGCGTTTCGATGGCGTCGGGCCAGAACGAACGCGGCGGCGCGCCGAACTCGTCGCGAAACGCGCCTGCGGCAAGGCCCGCAACGGTGCGCAGCGCCAGGAACGCCGCTTCGCCGCGCGCGCTGGCTGCATCGAGCCTTTCGGGCGGCTCCGCGTCCGCCGACGCTCCGCTGGCGATCCGCGACAGGTAGTCGTCGAGCGAGCGCACGTTGGCGCGCCGAACTCCGTGCCGCGCCGCGGCCGACGGAGGCTCGTACGAGCACGCGCCGACGCCGATCGCGAGTACCGCGCCGCGCTCCCAGTACCGGCGGTTGTGGCGCGCCTCTCGGCCCGGACGCGCGAAGCTCGAGATCTCGTAGCGCGCGAGGCCGCCGGCGGCGAGCCGTTCCACGACGCGCTCGAGCATCCGGATCGCCTCCTCCTCGTCCGCCAGCGCGAGCTGCCCGCGCCGCGCCGCTTGCTCGAACGGCGTGCCCGGCTCGATCGTCAGCTGATACGCCGAGACGTGCTCGGGCGCGAAGGCGAGCGCCTCGTCGAGATCCCGCTCGAGATCGCCGAGCCGCTGCGCCGGTGCGGCGGTGATCAGGTCGAGCGACACGTCGTCGAAGCCGGCCGCCCGCGCCGCAGCGAGCGTCGCGCGACTCTCGTCGGCGCGATGCGCCCGGCCGAGGCGCCTCAACGTCGCGTCGGAGAACGACTGCACGCCGACCGACAGGCGGTTCACGCCGGCGGCGCGAAATGCCGGGAGCCGGGCGCGCTCGACGGTGCTCGGGTTGACTTCGAGCGTCACCTCGACCTCGCGCCCACCCGGGAAGCTCGCGGTCACCGCCGCCACGAGACGCGCGATCGAAGCCGGCGTCAGCAGCGACGGCGTGCCGCCGCCGAAGTACAGCGACGCGAGCGGCCGGACGCTGCCGTCGGCACGTTCGAAGGCCGGCGCGCGCAGATCGAGCTCGCGTAGCAGCGCGGCGACGTAGCCCTGCTCGCGATCCGCCGGCAGCGTCCGCGCCGCGACGACGGCGAAGTCGCAGTACGGGCAGATCCGTTCGCAGAACGGAATGTGCACGTAGACGCCGATCGCACCGTCTTCCATCGCCGCGCGAGAGTAGAGGACGGGCGGGACGCGCGGATCGGCGGCCGGGCACGGACGCCCGGCGCGTGTCGGCTATGCTCCGGCGCCTTGGACGCTTCCCCCGCCCCGCCGCCGCGCTCGATCCGCCGCGAGGTCCTGCCGAACGGGCTCGTCCTGCTGCTGGACGAATCCCACCTGGCCGCCGTCGCCGAGGTGCAGATCTGGGCCAAGGTGGGCTCCGCCGACGAGCAGCCCGGGGAAGCCGGGCTCGCCCACTTCCACGAACACATGCTCTTCAAGGGCACCGCGCGCCGCGGCGTCGCCGAGGTGGCCGGCGCCATCGAAGGCGTCGGCGGCCGCGTCAACGCCTACACCAGCTACGACACCACGGTGTACCACGCGACCGTGCCCTCGGACGGTCTCGGACTCGCGCTCGACGTGCTGGCGGACATGGTGCGCGGATCCGTATTCGACCCGGAGGAGCTACAGCGCGAGATCGCCGTCGTGCTCGAAGAGCTCCAGCGCTCCGACGACTCGCCGGCCCACGTGTGCGCCGAGGCGTTGTTCGCGGCGGCGTATCGCGCGCATCCCTATCGCGCGCCGATCCTCGGCTCGCGAGAGAGCGTCCTCAGCTTCGACCGCGACCGCGTGACGGCATTCTACCGGCGCTGGTACGCGCCGGACAATCTGCTCGTCGTCGCCAGTGGCGACTTCGACTCGGAGGCCTTCGCCGCGTCCGTCCGCGCGCTGTTCGGCGATGCAGCGCCGGCGCGAGTACACCGCATGCGAAGCGCCGAGCCACTGCAGGAGGCGCCGCGCGCGGTCCTGCTGCGACGGCCGTTCGAGCGCGCCTGCATCGAGATCGCCTGGCCCGCCGTCGCCCTGGCGCATCCCGACACGCCGTACCTCGATCTGCTCGCCTTCGTACTCGGCGAGGGCGACAGCAGTCGACTCGTGCGCCGCGTCAAGGAGGCCGAGGGGGTCGTCGATCGCATCGATGCGTCCTGCTACACGCCGATCGACGCGGGTCTGTTCGGGATCTCGGCTGATCTCGAGGACGACCGCGTACCGGATGCCGTCGAGGCGATCGCTCGCGAGATCGAGACCGCCCGCCACTCTCCCGTGTCGGATGAGGAGCTCGAGAAGGCGCGCGCCAACTTCCTGGCGAGCGAGCATTTCGAGCGCGAGAGCGTCTCGGGGCGCGCGCGCAAGCTCGGCACCTTCGAAGCGATCGCCGGGGACTGGCGCGGAGACGAGGCGTATCTCGGCTCCATCCGCCGCGCCACGCCCGAGGACCTGCTGCGCGTCGCACGGATGCATCTCGACCCGCGCCGGGTCACGGTGGCAGCCGTGCTTCCGGAGGGGGCGGCGGCCGCGCTCGATGAGAAGGCGCTGTTGGCCGCGGCCGGCCGCGGGGCGGAACGCTCCGCCGTCGTCTCGGTACCGGAGCGGATCGGCGCCACCGAGACCGCCGGCAGGGCCGGACCGACGCTTCCCAGCGTAGGCGCCGAGGCTTCGCCGGCGCGCACGCGCACACGAACGCCCGAGATCCGCAGCTATCAGCTCGCGAGCGGCGCCGTGCTGCATGTCGAACCGCGACGCGAGGTCCCCGTGGTGGCGCTGCGCGGCGCCCTCCACGGCGGGCTGCTCGCCGAGGATGCAGCGAGCGTGGGCCTCACGCAGATGACGAGTTCGATGTGGTTGCGCGGCACCCGCCGCCGCGGCGCCGCCGAACTGGCCCACGCGATCGAGTCGATCGCCGCCGATGTCGACGGCTTCGCCGGCCGCAGCGGTTTCGGCCTCTCGATGGAGGCCACCAGCGATCGCTTCGAAGCCGCGCTCGACCTCTTCGCGGAGGTGCTGCTCGAGCCGGCCTTCTCCGACGACGAGCTCGAACGCGAGCGGCGCGACACGCTGGCTGCTCTCGCGCGCCGCGAGGACCGGCTCGGCGCCCGCGTCTTCGATCTGTTCCTGGCGACGCTGTGGCAGACCCATCCATACCGCTGGCCTGTCCTGGGAACGCCTGCGACGGTGGCGTCCTTCACGCGCAGCGACCTGCTCGCGCAGCAGGCGCGCTGGGTGCGCGGTCCGAACCTCGTCCTCGCGCTCTCCGGTGACGTCGATCCCGATACCGCCGCGGAGCACGTGTCGATCCGGTTGGCCGCGCTCGCCGCGACCCCGTGCCCGCGTCCCGGGCCCGCGGCGGAACCGGCGCCGACGGCGCCGCGCTTCGCCGAGCTGCGCAAGGACCGCGCGCAGGCGCACCTCGTGCTGGGCTTCCGCGGGCTCGCCGTCGACGATCCTGACCGCTTCGGGCTGGACGTGATCACGCAGCTTCTGGCCGGGCAGGGCGGACGGCTGTTCCTCGAGCTGCGCGACCGGCGCGGGCTCGCCTACTCGGTGAGCGCCGTCAACGTCGAAGGCGCCACACCCGGGTTCTTCGCGGTGACGATCGGCACGTCGCCGGAGAAGCTCGACGAAGCGCGGCGCGGCATCGTCGACGAACTCGAGACGCTGGTCGCCACGCCGCCGCCGGCCGACGAGCTCGAGCGCGCCCGGCGCTACCTGATCGGCAACTTCGAGATCGACCGTCAGCGCAGCGCCGTGCGCGCCGCCCACATGGCGATCGACGCGTTGTACGGGCTCGGCGCCGATGCGCAGCACCACTACGCCGCCAGCATCGCCTCGGTCACCGCCGACGACGTGCTGCGCGTGGCGCGACGCGTGGTCGATCTCTCGGCGCCGGTCGAGGCGGTGATCCGGCCCTGACCGGCTGCGGACTGACCGGCTGCGGACTGACCGGCTGCGGACGCTCGGCCATCAGCGCGGATCCTCGGCGGCGCCGCCGAACAGCAGGTCCAGGAGTCCGCGCGCTTCGGCTGGGACGAATGCGCAGACGTGATCGCCGGCGCGAAGCTCGGTGCTGCCTTTCGGCACCAGCACGCTGCGCTCACGGACGATCAGTGTGATCAGGCAGCCTTCGGGCAGCTCGAGATCGCGGACCAGCGCATCGGCGGCCGCCGATACCGGCGCGACGTAGTACCAGATGAAGTCGCCGGGGAACTCGCGCAGCGAGATCAGCTCGATGCTGGCCGCGGGCGATGGCGGCTGCGCATCCGCAAGTCCCAGCCGACCCGCGAGCCAGGCGACGGTGGCGCCGGGAACGAAGCTGCTGACGAGCACGGCGAAGAACACCATGTGAAACACTTCTTCGGCGCCGGCGACGCCGCGCACGACCGGGTACGCGCCGAGGATGATCGGCACCGCGCCGCGCAGTCCCACCCACGACACGAACAGCAGCTCCCGCCGCGGCACCCGAAGCGGCGCGAGCACGGCGACCACGCCGAGCGGCCTGGCGACGAACGCCAGCGTGGCGGCGAGCGCAACGCCCGCCCCCATCGCCGGGATCAGATTCGACGGAACCGCCAGCAGCCCGAGGATCGTGAACATCAGGATCTGCGCGAGCCACGCGAGGGCATCGTGTACCCGGCGTACGCCGGCGCGGTAGGGCATCGACCCGGACGCGAGCACGAGGCCAGTGGCATAGACGGCCAGGAATCCGCTGCCACCGAGCAGTGTGGAAACGCCGAAGGACAGGAACGCGACGGCCACGGTCAGGACCGGGTAGAGGCCGGCGGCGGGCAGCTCCAGCGCTCGCAGCAGCCAGCGCGCTCCGTAGCCGAGCGCCACGCCGGCGACCGCTCCGAAGGCGAACTGTTGCGCGAAGAGCAACACGACGTCGCCCGGACCGAGCGGCTGGCCGAGCGCGAATTCCGTGGCCAGCACGGTGAGGAACACCGCCATCGGGTCGTTGAGGCCCGATTCCACCTCGAGCGTGGCGCCGGTCGACTCGCGCAGCCGGACGCCGCTGCTGCGCAACACCGAGAACACCGCGGCGGCGTCGGTCGACGAAACGACGGCGCCGACCAGCAGCGCCACCGGAAGGGAAAGACCGAGTCGCCATCCGACGCCGGCCACCACGGCCGCCGTCACCAGGACCGAGACGGTGGCCAGGAGACCCGCCGGCAGCGCCGCCCGCCGCAGCACGGCGCGCGACGTGTTGAGACCGCCGTCGAACAGGATCAGGACGAGCGCGACGGTCCCGAGCCGGTAGGCGAGCGCATAGTCATCGAAAGGGATCCGGCCGATGCCCTCCGAGCCGGCCAGCATGCCGAGCAGGAGGAACAGCACCAGCGCGGGCACGCCGAGGCGATTCGAAATCGGGCTGGCGAGACCGGCCAGCACCAGCAGCAGTCCGATCGCGGCGAGCAGGATGGCGGTCGAGCCCGGCTCCCCCATCCGCGCTCACGCCTCCCGTCGTCCGCGCGCCCTGCCCTACTTGCGGCGGGCCTTTTCGATCTTCACTGCGTCGACGGGAACGTTCTGGTGCCCGCCACGGTTGGCTGTCTTCACCGCGGCGATCTTGTCCACCACGTCCATGCCGCTCGTCACCCGGCCGAACACGGCATAGCCGTAGTCGCGACCGCTGTGGTTCAGGAAGTCGTTGTCCTTCAGGTTGACGAAGAACTGCGACGTGGCGCTGTCGACGACGCTGGTGCGCGCCATTGCGACCGTGCCGCGTTGGTTCGTGAGGCCATTCTTCGCCTCGTTCTGGATCGGCGCCTTCGTGGGTTTCTGCGTCATCGACGGCTCGAAGCCGCCGCCCTGGATCATGAAGTCCGGGATCACGCGGTGGAAGATCGTGCCGTCGTAGTGGCCGGCGTCCACATAGGCGAGGAAGTTCGCGGCACTGACCGGCGCCTTCTCGGCGTCGAGCTCGATTTCGATCGAGCCGAGCGATGTCTCGAGGACGACCACGGGCTTGCCTCCCTTCTCGGCAGCGGGCTGGGCGTGCGCGGGACCCGAGACCGGACCTGCGACGACGAGCGCCAGGACGAACATGGCGGACAGCGGCGAAACGACGCGGGTCACGACGGCGAGTGCACGGCGACGAATCATCTGCGACCTCCCGGAAATCGAAGCGAGGACTCTAACGGCCCCGCGGTCATGGCGCCAAGGCGATCGGAGGGGTTTGCGCCTAGAATGCGCGGCGCCATGGCGCGCTCGTTCCGGATCTCCGGTCTCGTCCTCGCGCTCGTCTGCCTCGCGACCATCGCGCCGGCGGAGCCGCCGTCGATCACGTCCACACTCGAGAGCGAGTGGGCGATCGAGACGGGATCCGGGCGCGCGCAGAAGCTCGCGACGCGACTCCAGTCCCAGCTCGATCAGGCGCTGCCCGGCGGCTACCGCCTGACCGCGATCGGCCGGCTGCACGTCGATGCGTACGACCGGCTCGCGCCGGGCGGGCCGGCGCAGGCGGAACTCTGGTCGCCGACCCGGACGCTCGAGTTCGGCGACCGCGTCGACCTCGAGCTGCGCGAGCTGTACGTCGAAGGCCGCGCCGGTCCCGCGTGGCTGCGGCTCGGGAAGCAGCAGGTGGTGTGGGGACAGGCCGACGGGCTGAAGGTGCTCGACGTCATCAATCCGCAGACGTTTCGCGAGTTCATCATGCCCGACTTCGAGGACTCCCGGATCCCGCTGTGGATGGCGAACGTCGAGGTGCCCGTCGGGCCGACGACGCTGCAGCTGTTGTGGATTCCGGATCCGACCGCGCACGACATTCCCGAACCGGACGCCGCTTTCGCGTTCACCGCGCCGCGCCTCGTGGGCGCGCGCGCACCGGCCGGGGTCGACGTGCGCCTGCGCGCCGCGGACCGGCCGGATGCCTTCCGCGGCTCGGACCTCGGGGCTCGCCTGGCGTGGCGCGCGGGCAACTGGGATCTCACCGCCAACTATTTGTGGCACTACGAGGACGTTCCGGTTCTGCGCCGCTCATTGGCCCTTCCCGGTGGCGTCCCGACGGTCACCGTCGACCCGGAGTTCGAGCGTTCCCACGTCGTCGGCGCGACCGCCAGCAACACCTTCGGCGAACTCACCCTGCGCTTCGAGGCTTCCTACACGGTGCCGCGTTGGCAACCGACCGAGGATCGCGAGGATCGCGACGGCGTCGTGCGGAGCGACGATCTCTCTGCTGTCGTCGGGCTTGACTGGTGGGGCTTCCGGGACACCCTGCTGTCGTTGCAGGTCTTTCCGAGCCTGCTCGTCGATGACCAGCCCGGCGTGATCCGCGATCGCTTCGACACGAGCGTCACGTTCCTCGCGCGCCGCACGTTCCAGAACGAACGGCTCGTGACCCAGGCGATCTGGCTGCACAACCTGAACGACGACGACGGCATGCTGCGCCCGCAGATCCGCTACGAGTTGCGCGACGGCCTGTGGGCCTGGCTAGGCGCCGACTGGTTCTACGGCACGCGCGACGGCCTGTTCGGCGAGTTCGACGAGCGCGACCGCGTCGTGCTCGGCTTCGAGTGGAGCCTGCCGACGCTGTAGCGCGGGCTCGAGAACGCCGGCCCGGCCGCGCGCTTCAGTGGCCCTTGGCGAGACCGTCGCTGCGCGGATCACTGCCGCCCAGATGCCATCCCGTCTCCGGATCGATGACGATCGCCTGCGCGCTCGACCAGTTGCGCTCCGACTCGGCGACGTGGTGGCCGCGGCGGCGCAGCGCCTCGCGCACGTCGACCGGAATCGCCCGTTCGACACGCAGCTCGTCGGGCTCCCATTGGTGGTGGAAGCGCGGCGCCGCGACGGCCTCGGAGACGTCCATGCCGTAGTCGACGACGTTCAGGATCGTCAGCAGCGTCGTGCTGATGATGCGCGGTCCGCCGGGGCTGCCGGTCACCATGCGCACGCGGCCGTCCTCGAGCAGGATCGTCGGCGTCATGCTCGACAGCGGACGCTTGCCCGGCGCCACGGCATTGCTGCCACGAATGTCGACGAGGCCGAACGCGTTGGGGTGGTTCAAGTCGATCGAGAAGTCGTCCATCTCGTCGTTCAGCACGATGCCGGTGCCGGCGGCCGTGAGCCCGGAGCCGTACAGGAGGTTCACGGTCTGGGTGACCGCAACGGCGTTGCCGGCGGCGTCGGTGATGGAGAAGTGGGACGTCCCGCCGGGCGGCGGCGGCCACGGACCGAGGCCGGGACCCGGGACGCGGATCGCCACCTCGTCCCGTCCCCACGTCCACGGCGCGCGGCGCCAGCGCGGCGGCAGCATCCGCGCGCGCTGCCGGGCCGCGTACGCCTCGTCGAGCAGCTGCTCGACCGGGACATCGACGAAGTCCGTGTCGCCGAGATAGGCGGCGCGGTCGGCGAACGCGAGCTTCATCGCCTCGGCGATCCGATGGATCGATGCCGAGGAGCCGGCGCCGAGCGCCGCGAGATCGAAGCCTTCGAGCACGTTCAGCATCTGGAGTAGCGCGATGCCGCCCGACGACGGCGGCGGGAACGAGAGCACCGCACGACCGCGGTAGCGGCCCCGGACCGGCTCGCGCAACTCGACTTCGTAAGCCGCCAGGTCGTCGGCGCGCAGGATCCCCCCGCGTCGTTGCACCTCGTCGGCGATCGCCGCGGCGATCGGGCCGCGATAGAACGCGTCCGGGCCGTCGCGCGCGATCGCGCGCAACGTGCTGGCAAGGTCCTTCTGGACGAGCCGCCAGCCGGGCATCGCCGGCGTGCCGGCCGGCGGCGCCTGGATCGCGGCCGTCTCCGGATAGCGCTCGGCGTGACCCATCCCGCGCCAGAACTCGATCATCCGCGCGTGCCGCAGGCTGATCGGGAAGCCGTCTTCGGCGAGCGCGATCGCCGGGGCCATCACGTCGGCCAGTGGCAGCGTGCCCCAACGCTCCTGCGCGAGCGCGAGCCCGGCGACGAGCCCGGGCGTGGCCACCGCCAGCGGCCCCGTGCGAGACGCATCGTCCGCGACGCCCGGCTCGAGGAACATCCCGGCATGCGCCGCCGCGGGCGCCGTCTCCCGCGCATCGAGCGCGATCGTCTCGCCGCTGGCAAGGTGGAGGAGCAGCAGTCCCCCGCCGCCGATGCCGGAGTGGTATGGCTCCGTCACACCGAGCGCGAACGCCGTCGCGACCGCGGCGTCGATGGCGTTGCCGCCGGCCTCCAGCATCGCGAGGCCGGCCTCCGTCGCATGGCGCTCGGCGCTCACGACCATGCCCCGCGTCCCGATCGCCGGTGCCGCCGCCGCGGCCAGCGCGCGCTCGGCCGCGACCGCCGCGAACCCGAACGCCAGGATCGCGAGCGCCGCGCGAGCGGCGCGGCGGCCCGCGACCGGGAGGCGCGAAGGAACGCGGCGATCGCTCCGGCTTCGAGTCGTCATCCGGCGGCACCGTATCACAGCGACGCGCCTCTCGATGCTGACTCGCGAGCCCGGCAGGGAGCCTCGGCACGCCCTTCGAACCTCGAATAGAACGACGTCTCCTCTCGTCCACGCCTCAGACAGGACGCCCGTTCTCTCCGGAGCCGACGCGCATGGCTTTCCCCTGCTCGGTCATGCGTCGCGCGGCCACCCGGAGGCTCCGAGCCGTGACGGCAAGGCCCCCCTCCTGACCCGACGGCTCGGAGCCGGCGCCCTGTCATCGCGCCGCTGGTCTCCTACCTTGCCCGCAGATGCCCGGGATTCTCGCGACGCGTAGCAGTCGTCTCGCCCTAGTCAGCCTCGTCGGCCTCACGTTGGCGCTGGCCTGCGGCGAGGAACGGGACGACGCAGTTCAGGATCTCGTCCCGGGCGCAGGGCCGGCCGCAACGGTTCCAGAGCCGCCGCCCGGCAGGCTTCCCATCGCCACGCTCCGCGTGCGGGACTTCGGCGAGATCCGGATCGAGCTGCTGGCGCACGTCGCGCCGCAAACCGTCGCCAACTTCGAGAAGCTGGCCGGTGAGGGTTTCTACGACGGCACCAGCTTTCACCGGGTCATCCCCGGATTCATGATCCAGGGCGGCGACCCGAATACCCGCGACCGCGACCCGCGCAACGACGGGGTGGGCGGGCCGGGCTACACGATCCCGGATGAGTTCGGTGGCGCCCCGCACGTCCGGGGCGCGCTGTCGATGGCGAACACCGGCCGGCCCGAGTCCGGCGGCAGCCAGTTCTTCCTGCTGGTCGCAGACGCGCCGCATCTCGACGGGAAACACAGCGTATTCGGCCGCGTCGTCGGAGGCATGGACGTCGTCGATCGGATCGTCGCGGTCGAGCGGGACGAGTACGGCCGCTGGGGTCCGCCCGACCGGCCGCGAGCAGACGTCGTCGTCGAATCGATTCGCATCGAAGCGCCGGCCGCCGCGCACAGCGATCCGTAGCTCCCCGATTCAGTCCTCGCGATCGGCGATCGTCGCGTACCAGTCGAAGTCCGCGCGCGGCAGCCAACCGGGTTGCTTCGCACCGCGCTGCATGCGCTCCAGCATCGCCGGCCGGAGCTGCTGCGCCTTGGCCATCGCGCCGAAGACGACGCCCGCGTTCATGTGGTCGAAGAAGTCGCGCTGCCAGCCCCACTGCCAGTTCCCGGCGTAGCGGAACCACGAGCCCCCGGTCCCGGCGATCTCGTAGGGTCGGCCTTCGGGATCCCGATCGGGCGCGATCTGGCGCCAGACGCCGACGACCTCGCCCTTCTGGTCGTCGACGAGCGTCCGCACGTACGGGTAGACCCAGTGCTCGAGGCCCGCCATCTCGGTGCCGAACACCCAGTCGTGGATCTGCTGCCGCCCGCGCGCGACGAACTCCCAGTTGGCGCCGGTGTTCCACGAGTACAGCGCGTCTTCCGCGTAGAAGCGCGACATTCTCGACCAGTCGCCGGTCGCGCCCGCCTCGCCGCTCGCGGCCACGAAGCGGCGGATCATCTCCTCGAGCTCGTCACGCGGAAACAGGGCCATGCGAACCTCCTCCGTCCTCTGCCAGAGTCAGCGCTCCGGTCGGGCAGTAGCGTACGGCGGCCTCGATGGCCGCCCGCAGCGACTCGTCGGGGTGCTCCTCCAGGAGAACGACCTGGTTGGTTCCCGGATCGAGCGCGAAGACCGTCGGGGCTTCCTGCACGCACGCGCCGTGCCCCTGACACAGATCGGAATCGACGCGGATCCTCATGGCGTCTCCGAGAACGCGTCGCGACGGCGGTAGCGGACGCGACAGGGCTGGGCGAGCTGCACGACCATCTTCGAGTGGTCGTCGTGATAGCTCGTGGGAGGCTGGGACAGCTCGAAGGTGTAGGTGCGCAGCAACGTGCTGAAGATCGCCTTCAGCTGCATCATCGCGAACGGAGCTCCGACGCAGCGATGGCGGCCGCCGCCGAACGGGATCCACGCGAAGAGCTGCTGGTCCTCTGCCCGGCCCGTCGTGTACCGCTCGGGGTCGTAGCGGTCGGGATCCGGGAAGCATTCGGGCATCCGGTTCGAGACCGCCGGGGAGACCGCGACGAGCTTGCCGGCGGGAATCGTCCATTCCTTGTACTGGAAGTCGTGCACGACCTTGCGCATCAACAGGATCAACGGAGGATGCAGGCGAAGTGCCTCCTTGATCGCGTGTTCGAGCTCGGGAATCGCGCGCAGCGCCTGGTGGCTCACCGCGCGCCCATCGGCATACAGCGTATCCAGCTCCTCGACGACCCGCTTGGCGAACTCGGGATGCCGCAGCAGCTCGATCAGCGTCCAGGCGGCGGTTCCCGAGGTGGTGTGGTGCCCGGCGAACATCATCGAGATGAACATCCCGGTGACGACGTCGACCGTGTAGCGCGGCGTGCCGTCCGGGTTGCGGATCGAGAGCAGCACGTCGAATAGTTCTCGCCGTTCCCCGTCCGCCACATCCTCCCGGGCGTGTGCGCGACGCTCGAAGACGCCGGTCAGCAGTTCGACCATGCGCCGGCGCGCCCGGTCGCGCGCGCGGAATACCGGCAAGGGCAGATCGGGATTCACGTAGGCGAGCGCATCGGTTCCCTTCTCGAGCTCGTAGAACACGCGGTAGTACTCGGGCGAGAGTTCCTCGCGAAACCGTTTGCCGATCAGGCACGCGCTGGACGTGTAGATCGTGAGCTCCGAGAAGAAGTCGAGGAGATCGATCTCGCCCCGCTCGCCGAGCTTGGCCATCATGCGCTCGGTCTCTTCCGCGACGACTTCCGCGTGCCCGCGCATCGCGGACTCGCGCAGCGACTGGTTGCGCAGCGCCTGCTTGCGCTGCTCGGGCGTCGCATCGAAGACGACGCCGCGGCCGAAGACCGGCGTCATGAACGGGTACGCGGCTGCCTGGTCGAGCTGCTCGTCGCTGCCGCGGAAGAACGCCTCCTGCGCCTCGACGCCGGTCAGCAGCACCACGCGGTTGCCGGCGAAGTTCAGCTCGCCCACCTCGCCGCACTCGTCCCGCACGCGCCAGAACAGCTCGATCGGGCGCTTGCGCAGCGCCTGCAGATGGCCGAGCAGCGGCCAGCCGCCCGAGAGCACCGGCACGTTCATCGGGTCGCCTCGCTCGGTACGGCGATCAGCTTGGTCTCGAGGTACTCCTCGAATCCGATCCTGCCGTTCTCCCGCCCGACGCCGCTCTGCTTGTAGCCACCGAACGGGTTGTCGACGTGGAACCACTGGGCGCCGTTGACCGACAGCGTTCCGGCCCGGACCCCGCGCGCCAGCGCGAGCGCGCGATCGAGTTGGGCGCTGTGCACGGAACCCGACAGGCCGTAGTTCGACTGGTTGGCGATCCGCACCGCATCGGCATCGTCGTCGAACGGGAGCACGCAGAGGACCGGTCCGAAGATCTCCTCCTGCGCGATCGTCGAGGCGGGGTCCACGTCGGCGAACAGTGTCGGCTCGACGTAGAAGCCCTTCGGCAGCTGCTTCGGCACGCCGCCGCCGACGACCAGCCGCGCGCCTTCCTGGCGACCCTTCTCGATGTAGGCGAGCACGCGTTCCTGCTGCCGCTTCGAGATCTGCGGGCCCTGCATGTGCGCGGGGTTCGTCGGATCGCCGTAGCGCCAGCGCTCGAACGCGGCCTGTACGAGCGCGAGCCCCTCTTCGTAGCGCGAGCGCGGCAGCAGGAGCCGGGTCGTGAGCGCACAGCCCTGGCCGCCGTGGACGCAGGTGAAGGCCGTCATCGGGAGCACCGCGGCGAAGTCCGCGTCGTCGAGCACGATGTTCGCGCTCTTGCCGCCGAGCTCGAGGAACACTTTCTTGACCGTCGCGGCCGCGCGCTCCATCACGAGCCTGCCGGTCGCGGTCGAGCCGGTGAAGCTGACGAGGTCGACGCGCGGATCGCTCGACAGCAGCTCCCCGAGTCCGTGATCGGCGCTGGCCACGATGTTCACGGCGCCCGCCGGCACGTCGGTCTGCTCGGCGAGCAGCCGCCCGAGGTGCGTCGCCGACCACGGCGTATCGGGCGCGGGCTTGAGCACCGCCGTGCAGCCCGACGCGAGCGCGGGACCGAGTTTCGCGAGATTCAGATAGAGCGGCACGTTCCACGGCGTGATCAGGCCCGCTACGCCGCCGGCCTCGCGTCGCAGGATGCGCCCCTGCGGCCGGCCGAGATACGGGACGTCGGGGAGGCGCTGCTCGTACGGGTAGCTCGCCGCGAGCTCCGCCCAGTACGCGACCATCTCGATCGGATCGTCGACGTGCATGAACGGTGTCAGCGACACGCAGGCGCCCGCCTCGGCGACGACGATCGCGCGCAGCTGCTCCTTCTCTTGGCGCAGCGCCGCGTGGAACTGGCGCAGGCAGCGCGCGCGGAGCTCGTGGTTCGTGCTCCAGTCGGTCTCGTCGAAGGCGCGCCGCGCGGCGGCGATCGCCCGCAGCATGTCGTCCCGCGTGCCGTCGGAGGCGACTCCGAGCAGATCTTCGGTGGCGGGATTCACGTTCGGGAACGTCCCGCCGGACGACGCCGCGGTGAGCCGGCCGTCGATCAGGTTGCGCGTTTCGGGAGCGAGTTCTGCGAGTGCCATGGCCCCTCTACACCCGCACGATCTGGCCGCCGTCGACGGCGAGGATCTGACCGGTGATCCACGCGGAGGCGTCGGACAGGAGGAACAGGCAGGCGTTCGCCATGTCCTGCGGCGTGCCGAGCCGCGCGAGCGGGAGCTGCGAGACGAGCTGCTGCTGGTACGCCTCCGGGACCTGCTTCGCCAACGCGTCGGTGTCGGTCGGGCCGGGGGCGATCGCGTTGACGCGGATCTTCGCCGGGCCGAGCTCCCGGGCCAGCGCGATCGTGAGGCCGTTCATGCCGAGCTTCGCGAGGCCGTAGAAGCTCGCGCCCATCCAGCTCGCCGTCGACGACTGGTTGACGATCGCCCCGCCGCCGCGCTCGCGCATCGAGCGGAAGCACGCCCGCGTACACAGCAACGCGCCGTTCATGTTGACGTTCATGAATTGCAGGTAGTAGTCCCAGTCGGCACGCAGCAGCCCCTGCATCTTCATGCCGCCAAAGATCGCGGCGTTGTTGACGAGGAAGTCGATGCCGCCGTACGCGGCGATCACGCGCTCGGCCATCGCGCGCGTCGACTCCGGCGAGCTGACATCGACTTCGACGTAGAGCGCGTCGCCGCCATCCTCGAGGATCGACTCGGCGACGGCCTCGCCCTTCGCGCGGTCGATCTCCGCGACGGCGACCTTCGCCCCCTGGCCGGCGAGCGCACGCGCATAGGCCTCGCCGATGCCGCCCCCGGAACCCGTGACGACGGCGACCTTGTCCGAGATTCCGTCATGGATCATGAACTGGTCTCCTTTGCCCGTCCGCCGGGCTGGATCTCGAGGATCGTCGGATAGGACTCCTCGAGCGGGATCTCGACCAACCGCGCCACGGCGCGCGCGACACTCGCGCCCGGCATCCAGTGCAGATGCCGGAGCACGCCCCAGTACTTCCACGACGCGAGGATCTTCGGCAACTGCTCCTGCGGCATCTGGTTGCCGAACTCACTGGCCGTCGGGCCGACGCGGACGAGGATCGAGCGCACGCCCGTGCCCTCGGTCTCCATCTCGAGCACGCGCGCGAAGGCCTCGAGTCCCCACTTCGCCGCCGCGTACGCGCCCTGGTACGGCCGCGGGTGCCGCGCGCTGTCGGAGCCGATGAAGACGACGTCGCCGCGACCACGCGCGAGCATGCGCGGCAGCGCGCGGCGCGTCATCAGCATCGCGCCGAGCAGATTGACCTCGACATCGGAGCGCAGATCTTCGGGCTTCGCTTCGTGGATCAACGCGGCGCGGTTCTCGCCGGCGTTGTTGATCAGCACGTCGACCTCGCCGAGCGCGGTCTCCGCGGCGGCGCAGAAGGCGTCTACGGACGCGTGGTCGCGGACGTCGAGTTCGTGCGCAAACGCCCGCCCGCCCTCGGCTTCGACTCGCTTCGCGGTCTCCTCGAGGCGGGCGACGCGCCGCGCGCCGAGCGCCACGTGGTAGCCGAGGCGGCCGAGCTCGGCCGCGGTGTCGGCGCCAATCCCGGACGAGGCACCGGTGACGATCGCGGTACGCGCGGCGCGCTCAGACATCCCGGAGCTCCAGCGGCAGCGCCGCGAAGCCGCGAACGCTCACCGAATGCACCCGGACGATGCCGCTCGGATCGACCTCGTAGCGGGGGAAGCGGCGCCAGAACTCCTCGAGCACGACGCGTCCCTCGAGCCGCGCGAGCGCGGCGCCGAGGCAGAAGTGGGCGCCCTGGCCGAAGGAAAGACTTGCGTTGGTGTCGCGGCGGAGGTCGTACGCATCCGGGCGCGGAAAGGCACGTTCGTCGCGATTCGCGGATCCGATCAGCAGCAGCACCCGCTGCTGGGCCGGAATCTCGCAGCCGTGGAGTGCGACGGGCACCTTCGTCACGCGGCCGATCGCCTGGCTCGAGTTGTCGTAGCGCAGCGTCTCCTCGACCCAGCACGGGATCGACACCGCGTCCTCCTCGCGCAGCTTCCGCTGGTCCGGATGGCGCCACAACCAGTACAGCGCGTTCGCGAGCAGCTTCGTCGTCGTCTCGTTGCCCGCGACGACCATCAGGTTGCAGAACGACTGCAAGTCCGTGTCGGCGAGCCGCTCTCCGTCCACCTCGGCCTCGAGCAGTGCGCTGATGAGATCTGCGCGCGGCGCCCGGCGGCGCGCGGCGATCAGCGCGCCGAAGTAGCGCCAGATCTTCCCGAATGCTTCCGCCGCAGCGGGCGGCACGTCGTAGACGCCCTGCTCGCGGTGGACGAGCAGATCGGCATGGATCCGGAGCTCGGCGCGGTCGGGAGCGGGAACCCCGAGCAGCTCGCTGATCACGTCCATCGGGAGGACGCCCGCCAGCTCGGCGACGAACTCGCAGCGCCGCTGCTCCCGCATCCGATCGAGGCGCGCGATCGCCATCTCGCGGATCCGCGGCTCGAGCTCCGCCACGCGGTTGCGCGTGAACCCCCGCGAGACCAGCGCGCGCATCTTCGTGTGGCGCGGAGGATCCATGCCGAGGAAGGACATCGCGAGATGCGCAGCGGGGTGGGACGCCGTCGGCTCGATCGAGACGCCGTAGGTGTTGGTGTAGCGCTCGGTGTCGCGGATCGCCGAGAGCACGTCGGCGTGGCGCGAGAACGCCCAGAAGCCCCGCTCCGGGTTGTGATAGACCGGCGCCTCCTCGCGCAGACGGGCATAGATCGGATACGGGTCCTCGTGGACCTCGTAGGAGAACGGGTCGTACTCGAGCGCCGTCACGCGTCGCGCTCCGCGTCGAGGTCGAAGGCCGCGACGTTGCTGACGCGGACGGCATTCGCCATCGGCGCCTCTGCGCGCGGCTCCGCGTCCGCGTCGATCTCGATCCGCCAGGCGCGCTTCCCGGTCGCGATGCAGCGCGCGCGGGGGTTCACCGCGGTGACGACCGGTTCGAAGCCGGGGCGGTCGGCATCGTCGAGGAGCGCGAGCCAGGCATCCGCCTCCTCGTCCGCGAACGCCTCGCAGTCCTCGATCCAGAAGCGTCCGCTCGAGGGCGAATCGATCGCGAACCCGCAGCGCACGTACTCGTGCGGGAGACCGGGGTCGACTTGCAGCGCCTTCACGATCGCGGCCATGTCGTCGCCGGGGATGCCCAGCACGGTGCGGACTCGTTGGCCATAGACCGGCGCGACGGCGGCCCACTGCTCGCGCGCGAGCTCGCGCGCCAGCTCCGCGCCCCAGCGCGCCCGGATCGACGCGAACGCCGCTCGCATCAACAAGTGGACATCGAGCATGAACTCGCGGCACTGCCGGGCGAGCACGGCGTGGGAGAGCTGCTCCAGCTCGAAGTGGGGGACGAGGGCACCCGAGTAGTTGCGCAGGCCGGGGCTGCCATCGTCCGGCGGATCCGAGAAGGCGAAGCGCGCCGCGCGACTGGCCGCGACCTCGTCGCGCGCGGCGAGCGGTGCCAACTCTCCCTCCGCGTCCGGATCGAGGAACACCCGCCAGTGGCACTTCGGACCAGTGTGGTCGGGCGCCAGCGGAGGGCGATGCTCCGCGCGCACGCGTGCTCGCGGGTTCACCGCCATCGCGGTGGCATCGAAGGTCGGATCCTCCATGTGATGACACAGCTGGACGATCGCCGCTTCGGCCCCACGCGAGATCGTGTGGACGTCCTGGTAGGCGCCGCAGAAGGGCAGCCAGAAGTAGCCGAGCGACTCGTCGACGAGCTGGTAGCGCACGTCCATGTACCGGTGCGCGAAGCCGACGTCGAGCTGCAGGGACTTGAGGATCGCCGATACGCCGTCTCCAGGGACACCGAGCATCTCGCGCACACGGCGGTTGTAGATGGGACTCGCACCCATCCACTCGTCGCACGCGACGCGAGTCATCTCCGCGCGGTCGAAGCGCCGGGCGAGCAGCGGCATCAGGCCGCGGTCGTGGAAGTGGCCGAAGAGCATGTACTCGCGGCCCAGGCGCGCGAGCGTCGGATGCGAGAGCTGCTCGAGGCGGAACTGCGGATCGAAGGCGCCGCCGTAGTCATCCACGGCGCAGCTCTCGCACGAGGGTATCCTTCAGCAACGCCAGCTCGTCGCCGAGCACGCGGCGGGGAGGCGTCTCGAAGCGCAGGACCGCTGCAAGACCCGCCAGGCAGGAGATCGTGTAGTGCTGGAGCGTCACGCGACGCCGGCGCGAAAGATGCGCATCGTCGAAGAGCGCCGACCAGATGCGGTTCCACGCCGTGAGCATCTCCGCCTGCCAGCCGTTCGAAGACTCGCCGGCATGGTGTTGCAGGATCTCGAACGTCGAGCGGAAGTGCGGACTCTCGAAGTGCTCCCAAGCGCGATCGATGAACAGCTCGACGCGGCGCTCGAGCGAGGTACCGGCGACCTCGATGTCCGAGAGGCGCTGCGCGAAGCGCGCGAACGAATCCTCGAGCACGGCAGCGAGGATGCCCTCCTTGCCGCCGAAGTGGTGCTGCACGGCACCCCAGGTGACACCGGCGCGGCGAGCGATCTCGCTCGCCGTCGTCCGGTTGAAGCCGACTTCCGAGACCGACGCAACGACGGCGCCCATGATGCGCTCGCGCGTCTGCGCCGTGCGCTCGGCGTGCGTGCGGCGCGGCGCCTTGCGCGGGGCGAGATCGACGCGGGGGCTCATCGCCGACCCGCGTCGACGACGCCGTAGAGCCGGGCCATCAGCTGCGAGACGAGACCGCCGACCGGCAGCGACACGCCGGCGCGGCGCGCGAGTTCTAGGGCCCAGGCGAGATCCTTCTCGGCCACGTGCATGTGGCCACGCAGCATCGCCTGCATCGAGTCACTCGCGCGCGCGGCGTCGGGCGCCTTGTGCAGCGCGAGGAACGAGAGCATCAAAGGCGTGAGCTGGCCGTTCGCCTGGCCGGCCTCCTCGAGCAGCTCCGGCGGCAGCCCCGTCGCCCCCGCGAGCTGGAACGATTCGTAGGCCGCGGCCCACTGGATGTAGGTGATGACGTTCAGGCAGAGCTTCAGCTTGGCGCCGTTCCCGACCTCGCCCGCATGCAGGACCTTCGCGGCGGACACCTCCAGGACCGGACGCGCGCGCTCCAGCGCTTCCGGGGCGCCGCCGACCAGGAACGTCAGCTGCCGGGCCTTCGCACGCGCCGCGCCGCCGGTCACGCAGGCGTCGAGCACGTCGACTCCGAGCGGCGCCGCCACGCGCGCGAGTTCCTGGGCCGTCTCGGGCAGGATCGTGCTGTGGATCGCGATGACCGTGCCGCGCGCGGCTCCGGCGAGGACGCCGTCCTCGCCGAGTACGACGGCGCGGACGTGCTCGTCGGCGGGAACGCAGATCCCGATGACGTCGGCGCGCGCCGCCAGCGCCCGCGGCGAGTCCGCCGCCTTCGCCCCAGCCGCCACGAGCGTCGCGACCGGCTCGGGCGCGAGGTCGTAGACCGTCGTCTCGAAGCCGGCCGGCACCAGGTTCGCGGCGATCGGAAGGCCCTGGTTGCCCAGACCGATGAAGCCTACCCGCAGCGTCATGGCCGGCACGCTATCACGATTTACATAACATCCACAATGTATTTTTCGGGCGGGCTCGGATACCCTGGCGCGCCCCCTCCGAACGAACAGGGAGACGAACCCGATGGCCGATCCCGACCGCCGCCAGCGCGGCGCCGACATGCTCGCGAAGGTCTACGCCGGTCGTGTCGCCGCCCCGCCGGAGGGCCAGAGCGCGTTCGCCGACCTGATGCTCGAACAGCTCTTCGCCGAAGTCTGGACCCGCCCGGCGCTCGCGATCCGCGAGCGACGCCTGCTGATCATGGGCGTGATCGCAGCGCTCGGCGAGGGCATGACGTGGCGGATCCAGGTCCGCGCCGCGCTCGAGAACGGCGAGCTCACGCCGGAGCAGGCGCGCGAAACGCTGATCCAGCTGACGCCGTACATCGGATACCCGCGCGCCGCGAGCCTGCTCGGTCCGACCGAGGAAGCGATCCGCGACGCCACGGCGAAGGGCTGAGGCACGGCTCGGGACCTCAGATCGCGACCTCCTTCCACGCGCCGCCGCGGAACCGCCAGGCGAGCGCCAGCGTCAGCGCGAGGATGAAGACGAACTCCGCGTACCACGCGCCGAGGACCCCGGCCTCCCAGACGAACGCGAACAGCCAGACCAGCGGCAGCCGCAGCGCCCACGCGAGCAGCGTCTGCACGACGAACGGCCAGCGCGTGTCCCCGGCGCCCCGCAGTGCGCCGCCGATGACGATCTGCAGCGCATCGAAGAACTGGAACGCCGCGCCGAGCGCGAGCAGCGGTCCGGCGAGCGCCAGCACGTCGGGGTCGTCCGTGAACAGCCCGATCAGGGTCTGCGGAGCGAGCAGGAACAGCGCCGCGATGCCGACCGCCAGTGCCACGGCCAGCTTCAGCGCCGAGACGAGGCTGCGCAGCGCCGCATCGAGCGAGCCGGCGCCCTTGTAGCGCCCTACCAGCGTCGTCGCGGCGAGCCCGATGCCGATCGCCTGCATGAACGACAGCGAGAGCAACGCGATCATCGCCTGGGTGGCCGCCATCGACGCATCTCCCATCCGCGCGACGAGCGTCGTGAAGATGGCGAACGCGCTCATGTCGAGAACCCACTGGCCGCCGATCGGCGCGCCGGTGCGCAGGAAGCGCCGAATCCGGGCGCCGCTCGGCGCGATCGGCCGGCCGCCGAAGCGACGCACGAGCGCCGGCCGCGCGAACGCGGTCACCAGCACGGCGGCGCCGACCCACTCGGCGATCGACGTCGCGACGCCGGCGCCGGCGATCCCCCACGCCGGCAACCCCAGCCGCCCCAGCACCAGCCCATAGTCGAGCACGATGTTGACTCCGTTCGCGATCAGGGTGGCGATCAGCGGCGTGCGCGTATCGCCCAGTCCCCGAAAGAACGCCGCCAGCACCATCCAGAGGATCAGCCCGACGAACCCGAGTGGCCGCACGGCGATGTAGGCGAGCGCGTGCTCGCGCAGCGCGGCCGGCGCGCCGACCGTCGTGAACAGGAACTCTGCCAGTGTCGCAAACAGGAACAGCGTGATCGCAGTCGCCGGAACCAGTGCGTACAAGCCCTGCCAGGCCCACCCGCCGCACACGCGCTCGTCGCCGGCCCCGTGCGCCTGCGACACGAACGTCTGGACTCCCGTCGCCGAGCCGCTGAAGATCGCGAACACGGTCCACAACCAGATGCCGGCGAAGCCGAGGGCGCCGAGCTGCGCGGCGCCGAGCTGGCCGACGAAGATCGAGTCGACGACGTGCATCGTCGTCTGCGACATCTGCGCGAGCACGAGCGGCCAGGCGAGCTGCGCGACCTCGCGCACGCCGCCCGCGCGCGGCGACACGAGGCGCGGGGCCGGAGTCGTGGTGGAAGCGGTCATGAGGAAGCTCCAGGGACGAAACGCCGGAGGCCGCGAATGCTTTCGCATCCGCGGCCTCCGGAGCGGCCCGTGGGGCTTCGCTCAGGTCATGGTCGGATGCGAGGAACGGGAGGGACCCGTTCGGGGCAGACCCGCATCCGGGAGATGCGGTCGGTCAGCGGCCGGGCGCCGGAATTGTGCGCGGGGAAGCGTTTCATCAGGCCGGTTTCTACCACAGGCGCCTCGGCCCGGGCAAGCGAAACGAGCGGGGGTCGCAGGATCGTGCGCGGGCCGCCTCAGGCGAGGCGCTCGAAACGGACCGGCAGCCCGTCGCGGGGCTTCGAGATCGGCGCCTGCTGGACCGGCATCCGGTAGCCGGGCTCCACGCTCCAGCGATAGCGGAGCACGAGCTGGTGCAGGATCGCCTTCACCTGCAGCTCGGCGAAGCGGAGCCCCAGACAGTGGTGGGGGCCGCCGCCGAACGGGATCCAGCAATGCGTGTGGCGTTCGTCTTCCGCGCGCGCCGGGCTGAAGCGCTCGGGATCCCAGATCGTCGGCGCGGTCCACCATTCCGGCATGTGGTGGGTGTGGATCGGCGCGATCACCACCATCGTCCCGGCCGGAATGCGCAGGCCGTCGAACGCGAAGTCCGCGCCGGCAACGCGCGGGATCACCGGCAGCGGCGGATAGCGGCGCAGCGTCTCCTTCATCGCCCAGCCGAGCGCCGTCGGCCGCGCGAGGTCTTCGAATTCGAGCCACGGCTTCCCGATCGCCCGCGCCTCCTCGCGGATCCGCTCCTGCCACTCCGGATGCCGCGCCAGCTCGTAGGTCATCGACGTCAGCGTACTGGTCGTCGTGTCGTGCGCCGCCATCATCAGGAAGATCATGTGATCGACGACATCGCTGTCGGAGAAGCGATCGCCGGTCTCGGTCTCCGCGCGCGACAGCCGGCTGAACATGTCCTGGCCCTGGTCGCTGCGCTTCTTCGCGAGCAGCTCGCGGAAGGTGCGGACCAGGAACTTGCGTCCCTCGAGGCCGCGGTGGAACTCGAGGCCCGGCAGCGGCAGCCGGATCCGCGACATCGACGCCGCCACCAGGTCCTCGAACACACGGTTCATGCGCGTCGTCTCGGGACCCAGGTCGATGCCGACGAAGATCGACGCCGCCATGTCGAGGGTCAGCTCCTTGAACGAATGGAACGCCAGCCGGCGGCCATCGCCGTCGGCCCAGTCCTCGATCCCCGCCTCGATCATCGGATTCATGCGCTCGCCGTACTCGCGCAGCGCCGGGCGCTTGAACGCCTCGTGCATGATCTTGCGGTGGTGTTTGTGCTCTTCGCCATCGCGCAGCAGCAGGCCGTTCGGGAAGATCTTTCCCATGATCGCCGTCCACGGCCGGCGCGACGAGAAGATCTGCTGGCGGTCGAGCAGTACGAGCCGGTTCGCGTCCGGCCCGAAGAGGTGCACCATCTGGAACGGGCCGGCGCGGTGCATCACGGCGCTGCCGTGCTCTTCGTGCAGCCGTTGCAGGGGGCTCAGCATGTCGACGCGCTCACCGCCGCCGCGCAGCAGGTTCATCAGCATGCTCGCCACCCCGGCGCGCGGCACCTCGCGCAGATCTTCGGTCACGAGCGGCTGGGACATCGGAACCTCCGGAGTGCTTCGTATCGGCCTGCGGACGCTCCGACTCGAGCGGACGCGAAGAGAAGACGGTAGCGGCGCGAGGATCGGGTGCGACTTCGGGATCTTGTGGCCACGGCGCGGAGATACCCTGCGATGACCGAGCTCTCGCGCGCGCGCCTTCCCACCCTCCCCTTCGGGCGGACCGGGCACGAAAGCTCGCGGCTGCTCTTCGGCGCGGCGGCGCTGTCGCGCGTGTCCCAGGACGAAGCCGATCGGGCGTTGGCGCAGATCCAGGCCGCCGGAGTCGATCACATCGACGTGGCCGTTTCGTATGGCTACGCCGAGCTGCGCCTCGCGCCGTTCCTGCGCCGTCACCGCCGCGACGTCCTTCTCGCGACCAGGACCGGCGAGCGGAGCCATGCCGCGGCGCGCGAGCAGATCCGCCGGTCGCTCGAGCGCCCGGGCGTGTGCGTCGACACCGCCGGCGACGTGCGCCTGCTCGAACCGATGCTGCGCGCCGGCGCGAGCTTCGCGGTGCGGGACCCGGCTGCGCGCGCCGCCGCCGACCCCGACCCGGCCTGGGCGCAGCGGACCGAGCCGTTGTTCGTGCGCGGCTTCGCTCCGAGCGCGTGAGCGCCGGCCGCCCGCGCTGGGTCTCGGGATTCTCGCCACCGCCACGCTTGGGCCGGCTCGCCCGATGAGCTAGCTTCCGCGCCCGCGTGGCCCGGTAGCTCAGTTGGTAGAGCACCGCACTGAAAATGCGGGTGTCGCCAGTTCGATTCTGGCCTGGGCCACCATCCATTCGGCGAGAACACGGCGGAGTCGCTGGCCGTTCCACTAGCCGCAGCGTCCGGGTCCTCGACCGGTTTAGGAGCCGCGCCATGGGCAGGGGCCTCGCAGGGCCGTCGGCCCGCGGCGACTGCCGATCTCCCACCGGCTCGCCCGACCCCGTTGCCCGATGTCCTGTCCTACGATTCGGTCCGGGGCGCGCGCGCGCTCGCTCCCGCGACGACGAAAGGCCACCGTGACCGACACATCCGATTCCCCTTCCGCCACCGCCCTCACGCCGCCCCGATACACGCCGCCCAAGGTCTGGAAGTGGGACGCCGAGAGCGGCGGGCGCTTCGCGAAGATCAATCGGCCCATCGCAGGACCGACCCACGAGAAGGAGCTGCCGGTCGGCGAGCATCCGTTGCAGCTCTACTCGCTGGCGACTCCGAACGGTGTCAAGGTGACGGTGCTGCTCGAGGAGCTGCTGGCGATCGGGAAGGACGCCGAATACGACGCCTGGCTCGTCAACATCCAGGACGGCGATCAGTTCGGCAGCGGCTTCGTCGCGGCCAACCCGAACTCGAAGATCCCGGCGCTCGTCGATCACGGCACGTCGCCGCCGACGCGCGTGTTCGAATCCGGTGCGATCCTCGTCTACCTGGCCGAGAAGTTCGGCGCGTTCCTTCCCGAGCAGGGGTCGGCCCGCGCGGAGTGCCTGTCGTGGCTGTTCTGGCAGATGGGAAGCGCGCCGTTCCTCGGCGGAGGCTTCGGCCACTTCTACGCCTACGCGCCGGAGAAGTACGAGTACCCGATCAACCGCTACGCCATGGAGGTGAAGCGCCAGCTCGACGTACTCGACCGCAACCTCGCCGAGCGTGCGTGGCTGATCGGCGACGCGTACACGATCGCCGACATGGCCGCCGCGCCTTGGTACGGCGCGCTCGTACTGGGCGTCTTGTACGACGCCGGCGAGTTCCTCGACGTGGCCTCCTACACGAACGTGGTGCGCTGGGCGAATGCCTTCATGAAGCGGCCCGCCGTGCAGCGGGGCCAGCGCGTGAACCGGGTCTGGGGCCCCGAGGAAGAACGGGTGCCGGAGCGGCATTCCGCGAGCGATCTCGACCCGCGGTAGCACAGAGCCCGAGGCGGCTAACGCTTCCGCTCTCCGCCTTCCACGAGTCGCGCGAGCCGGGCGAGCTCTCGTGGCATCGACCAGGCGAGATACGGCCACGCGAACCGCCCGAAGCGGCGATGGCCCTCGAAGTGCGCGAAGCGCGTGCCGGCGCCTTCGGATGCGGCGGCCATCCCGATGTCGGTCGAGCCGCCGTGCATCACGCAGAAACCCGGACGCAGCAGCACGTCGAAGCGTGTGGCGCCGAACGGACTGGCCGCCTCGAGCTGGAGCCGCTCGCCGTCTCGCGCGAGCACGCGCGCCCTGCGCACCAGCGTCTCGAAGCGCGGCACGCCGTCTTCGAGGTCGCCGGCGATCGACCAGACGCGCGCGACGGGCGCATCGATCGAGCGCTCCACCAGGTGCACGTGCGGCAGCGCGCGCGCGAGGATGCGCAGGCGCGCGACCGGATCGAGCTCCACGGTCGGCCAGTCCGTCAAGACGTCCACCTTTCGAGGAACGCCGCGCGGGCGCGGTGCAATCTCGACTTCACGGTGCCCTTCGCGACGCCGAGCTCGGCCGCCGCCTCCGCTTCCGAGAGCCCGGCCAGGTCGCGCAGCGCCAGGATCGCGCGCTGCTCCGGCGCGAGGCGGGCGAGCACGGTGCGCACCGCCGCAGCGAGCTCCGGATCGCCAGCGGCCGGCAAGGCGCCCGGATCGAACGCCGCCGGCGCGCGCTCGCGCTGCCGGCGCGCCATGCGCACGGCCTCACGCGCTGCGATCCGTCGCACCCACGGAACGAGTCGCTGCGGGTCGCGGAGCTGTCGGAGGTCGCGCAGGATCTGGAGCAGCGCCTCCTGTGCCGCGTCGGCCGCCTGGTCGAGCGCGATGGCGCCGCAGATGCGCCCGACGATCGGCTCGAGCCGCAGCAGCAGTTCCGCCATCGCCACGCTGTCCCCTGTCTGGGCGGCCCGGACCAGGGGATCCGAGAAGGAGTCCACATCCACCCCTTCCAGGGGCGTCCGGGGGCGAAAAGGTTCCCGGAACCTTTTCGCCCCCGGACGCCCCTGGGTGTGCAGTCGATCAGCGCCCAGGAGGATGCCAGACCATGCAGGAGATCTCGATCGTCGGAGGAGGCCTCGCGGGCCTCGTGGCCGCCGTCACCGTGGCCGAGCAGGGCGGACGAGCGGTGCTGTACGAGGCGACCCCGCTGCTCGGCGGCCGTGCCCGCACGGGGGACGGGCTGCACCGGCCGAACCTCGGCCCCCACGCTCTCTATCACGGGAGTCTTTCGCGCTGGCTGGCCGAGCGTGAGCTGTGTCCCCCCCTCGCGCCACCGCGCAAGTCGGCGTTCCGGCTCGCGCGCGGCGGGCGCATCCGGCGCTTGCCGCTGGCTCTGCTGCCGATGCTGCGAACGCTGAAGCGCGCGGCGCCCGTCGACGCCGACTACCGGAGCTGGGCGCACGGGCAGATGAGCGCCCGCGGCGCCGAGGCCGCGATCGGCTTCGCTTCGCTGCCGACGTTCCATGCGGATCCCGGCCGGCTCTCGGCGGCGTTCGTGCAGGAGCGGCTGCAGCGCTCCTTCGCGAAGCCGGGCGTCGGTTACATCCGCGGGGGCTGGGGCGCTCTGGTCGCGTCGCTCGCCGCTCGCGCGCGCGCGCGGGGCGTGCGGATCGAGACCGATGCGAAGTGCACGACGCTTCCCGAGGGCCCGGTGATCGTCGCGACGGATCTGCGCGCTGCGCGACGTCTGCTCGGCGACGACTCGATCGACTGGCCGGCGCCGCGCACGGCGCTCTTCGATCTGGCCGTCCCGCCGCGTCGCGGCGACGCCTGGGCGGTGTTGGACATCGACCGGCGCGTCTACGTATCGGACTACAGCGCCTACGATCCATCGCTCGCACCGGAGGGCGAACACCTGCTCCAGTGCTGCGCCGGCATCGACGAAGACCAGGGGATCGAGCACGGACTGGCCCGCATCCACGCCGTGCTCGACCTCGCGGTTCCCGGTTGGCGGGAGCGCTCCCGCTGGCAGCGCCAGGGCCTCAGCGAGGGCGCCGGGGCCGCGGATCCGCCCGGCGCGAGCTGGCGCGATCGCCCGGCCGTGGAGCGCGGCGGCGACCGCTGGCTCGCCGGCGACCGCGTCGCGGCCCCGGGTCTGCTCTCGGAGGTGTCGTTCGCGAGCGCCGTCGCGGCGGCGCAGGCGGCCGTCGGCGCCGCGGCGGCGGGTCGCGTGGTCGCGGTGCCGCGCGGGGCCGTCGTCGGAGCGGCGTAGGCGAGGCAACGCACAGGTCTCGAGTCGCGCGGGGACGCGGGTTCGTGATCCAGCTGCTGGTGTACTCTCGCGTCTCTCGACGCCCACGGATCGCGGGAGGCCTGCCGATGAACGAGACCGCAGCGGATCCGTCGGCGCTCGTGCGCAGCCGTCGCATCCTGGTGTGCGTCGGGACCGGCGGCGTGGGCAAGACGACGCTGGCCGCGAGCTTCGCGCTGGAAGGCGCGCGCGCCGGCCGTCGCACCGCCGTGCTGACGATCGATCCAGCGCGCCGGCTCGCGGATGCCCTCGGCATCGGCGCGCTCGACAACGAGCCGACCGAAGTTCCGCGCGAACGCCTGACGGCGCTCGGCGTGCCGGCTGAGGGGCAGTTGTTCGCGTTGATGCTCGACATGAAGCGGACCTTCGACGATCTCGTGACGCGCTTCGCGGACTCCGAGGAGCATCGCCGGCGGATCCTCGACAACCGCATCTATCAGCACGTCTCCGATGCGCTCGCCGGCAGTGCCGAGTACTCGGCGATGGAGAAGGTCTTCGAGCTGTCGGAGCGCGAGGACCTCGATCTCATCGTCGTCGACACGCCGCCGTCGCAGCACGCGCTCGATTTTCTCGATGCGCCGAGGCGCCTCGTCGAATTTCTCGACAGCCGGCTCGTGCAGCTGCTGCTGCATCCGGCATTCGCGGCCGGGCGCTTCGGTTTCCGGTTGTTCCAGAAGGGCACCGAACGCGTGCTGCACGTGATCGAACGCGTGTCGGGCGTGGCATTCCTCGAGGACATCTCGGAGTTCTTGATGGCGTTCGAGGGCATGTCGGCAGGCTTCCGGGAACGCGCCCACCAGGTGCAGGCGCGCCTGACCGGGCCGGACGCCGCCTTCGTTCTGGCCGCATCGCCCGCGGCCGAATCGACGCGCCACGCGCTCGGACTGCTCGATCGCCTCGATGCGGCCGGCGTCCCGCTGGCCGGCGTCGTCGTGAACCGCGTGCACCTGTGGCCCGGCGGCGAGCCGACGCCGATGCGTGTCCCCGAACCCGGCCGTGACGCCGAGGCAATCGCCGCCCTGTCTGCCGCGCTCGCGGCCGACGATGGCGCCATCGACGCCGAGGCCGCCGCCCGGGCAGCGCTGTCCGCCGCCGATGGCTACGCTGCCTGGGTGCGCGCAGACGCCGACACGACGGGGGAACTCTCTGCGCGCGCTGCGCGACGCGGGGGCTTCGTGCAGCGGATCCCGGAACTGCCCGGCGACGTGCACGACCTCGAAGGCCTCGACCATGTCGCGTCGTGGCTGTTCGGACGCTCGGCTCCCGCCGCGAAGGTCTGGCGATGAGCGACGCGCGCGAGCGCCGAGCGGCGAAGCCGCGTGCGGGCGGAGGAGACACCACCCCGCGCAGCTTCGAGGAGTCACTGGCGAGGGCGCGCGAGCACGCGCGGATCGCCCTCGCCGAAGCCGTGCTGGCCGCCCGCTGCATGCTCGACGCTGCTTCGCTGGGCGCCACCGGGGTTCCCGCCGAGGGCCACGAAGCGCTGCGCCGAACCGCGCAATGGCTGGATCGCGCGGCCGCCGCAGCGTCCGGAGGCGCCCACGCGGACGTCGCGCGCTGGCTCGAGACGGTTTCGGACGCGCTCGATGCCGAGGTCGCGCGTTGGGAGGCGCGCAGTCGCATCGATCCCGACGCGCGCGCGGTGCTGCGCGCGTTCCTGAGCGTGCGCGAGCTGCTGTGGGAGTTCGGGCTCCGGCGCAGTCCAGGCTCGGCGCAGCCCCACCCTGAATCGGCGCCGCAGGCACGCGTCGCGGTGCCGGCGCGCCGTCCGCTTCGACGCGGGCGATCGGTGCGCCTCGAACGCGTCGCGGTGGATGCGACGGACGCAGGAGAGCCCGCGGGGCGCCCGGGCTGACCGCTCCGAAGCCATTCGTTAGGTTGGGGCGCCTTTCGGTCGAGGTTCCCCCCGTGAACGATCTCGGTTCCAGCAATGAAGAGGCAGTGCTGATCAAGCGCTATGCCAATCGCAAGCTCTACAACACCGCCACGAGTCGATACATCACGCTCAAGGGCATCGCAGACCTCATCGAGGCAGGCGAACAGGTGCGCGTGATCGACAACGCCAGCGGCGAAGACATCACCTCGGTCACGCTGTCGCAGATCCTCGTCGACAACGAGCGGTCGAGCCGACGCGTGCCGGGCACCGTTCTGTCGGACCTGATCCAGCGCAGCGGAGACGCGCTCTACGGCGCGCTGAAGCGCGGCGTCGGAGATGCCTCGGGCGGCCTCGACGAGCTGCAGCGCAACGTGCGCAAGCTGCTGAATCGCGACGGCGGCACACGGCGCGACTGGATCGCCTTCGGCGCACCGGATCTCGATCACGTCGTGCAGCGCGCGCTCGAGCGCGTGCTGCGGGTGCTCGACCTGCCGACGCGCGCCGACCTCGAGGTGCTCGAAAAGAGGCTCGACCGGCTCTCGGAGCTGCTGGGCGCACCCGCGGCGGCACGCGAGCCGAGGCCCGCCCAGCCGCGCCCGCCGCAAGCCCCCGTCGATGACGAGGACGACGCCTCCCTCGATCGCGGCCCGTACTGACGCGTCAGCTCCAGACCGAGGAGCGTTCGTGCAGGCCCTCGTCGAGACGGGACTGGACGGCAGCCCGCAGCTGCTCGTTCAGGCGCCAGACCAGGATCTCGTCGTCGGCGGCCTCGGGATCGAGTTCGTCGGTCCGGAGCGGCTCGCCGAACCCGATCCACCACTTCGACGGAAGCGGTAGCAGGCCCAACGGGCCGAGCCACGGAAACGTCGGCGTCACCGGGACGAACGGCAGACCGAGCGAGCGTGCCGCGGCCTCTACCTTGAACAGCAGCGGATGCGCCTCCTCGGCGCCGACGACGGCGACGGGCACCAGCGGAACGCGCGCCGCGATCGCCGTACGCACCACCCCGCCGCGCCCGAATCGCTGTACGCGATAGCGCTGTCGAAACACCTTGGTGGCACCCTTGGCGCCTTCCGGGAACGCGACGACCGAGCGCCGAGTGCGCAGCAGTCGCTCGGCGTTCTCGCGGCACGCGCGCACGCCGCCGAGGCTGGTCAGCCAGGACTGCGCGAACGGAAGCCTGAGCAGCCAGTCCTCCACGAGGAAACGCGGCGTCTCGGGACCGAGATGCGCGCGCGCCAGGGCGTGACAGACCATCAGTCCATCCCACGGAAGCAGTCCCGAATGGTTGGCGACGAACAGACACGGGCGACCCTGCGGCAGCTCGCTCGCGCCGGAGACCTCGACGCGCCACCAGCGATCGAAGAGCACGTCGAGCCACGGCCGCGTGTTCTCGAGCGCGGCCCGATCCAGGCCGAACTCGTCGATCTCGGCCGGGAGGCTGCGCATGCCCGTCGAACCGAAGCGGCGACGCAGGGATTCATACAGGGCCATCCAGTCGACGCCGTGCTCGTTCGACGGCAGCCGGGACCGCAGCTCCTCGCGCAATCCGTCGAGCGCGTCGCGCAGCACGCTCCCCTGCTCGAGGCGCCGGCGCGCCCGCGCCTCGGCGGCGTCGCCTGTCACGTCCAGATCTTCGCTCGCCGCCATGCGATCGAGGTCGTCGTCACCGTTCTCGGGCTCGTGCGGGATCACACGACTCCTCTCTCACGCCACTCTAGCGGTATTGCCGCATGCGTCGCGACGACACGAAGGAGATCCACGCCTCCCGTGTGCTGTAGATCGGCTCGCCGAAGGCGTTCCAGCCGCGCTCGCCGTCGGCGAGCCAAAGCCAGCGCAGGTAGTCGTAGAACGCAGCCGGCGGATCGCCCGTTCGCGCGCGCGAGGCCAGATCCTGCAGGCGATACAGAAGCGGTGCTGGCGCCGGCAGAGCGGTCTTTCCCGCAAGCCGCAGCAGCATCGACAGCGGCAGCGCCTCGGGAGCGACCACGTTGTACACACCGGAGTGACCATCGAGCACGGCCTGCTCGTAGGCGGCCAGGCAGTCCTCCTCGTGGACGAACTGCAGCAGCGGGTCGTAGCCCAGCACGGTCGCAACGAAGGAGCCGGAGAAATGCCGGACGACCTGGTCCCAGAAGCTCGGACCCATGATCCACGCGGAGCGCAATACCGTCACCTCGGCATCGGGTCGCTTGCGACTCCAGTCCGCGACGAGTTGCTCCATCTCGACGCGGTTGGCGATGCAGTGCGCCTCGGAGTGGCCGCGCAGCGGGTGTGCCTCCGAGAGATACTGCGGATTGTCGGGGTACGGCCCGTAGAGCATCGTGCTCGACGCGATGACGAGGCGGGAGATCTTCGCGGCGGCGCATGCATGCAGAAGCTGCAGCGTTCCGATCGTCTCCAGTTCGTGATCGGCCTCGACATCGGGCGTCGGGTCGCGCCGGAAGGCCGTGTGGACGACCGCCTCGACGCGTTCGCGGACGAAGAGCTCCGCGAGCCGCGCGTTTGCCGCCGGATCGGTGAGATCGACGCGTTCGAACGGGAAGCGGCGCTCGAGCCGCCACGGCCGCCGCAGATCGATCCCCAGCACGCGCAGCCCGCGACCGCGCGTCGCGAGGCGCTCGGCCAGGCGCTGGCCGAGGAAGCTGCGCACGCCCGTGATCGCTACGCAGCCCGGCGAATGCGCCCCGTGCGTCAATCTACCTCCTGCGCCGAAGTCATCCGGCGGCGTCGTGAGCCACGGGATACCATGCGCGCTGATGGCCGTCACGCGCCCCGCCCCCCGCCGGATCGCCGTCATCGAGGACGCGCAGTATCGAGAGCACCGCGCTCCTCAGGGGCACCCCGAGTGTCCCGAGCGGTTGATCGCCGTCGCCTCGGCGATCGCCGCTCGCGAGGAGCAGCTCGTGCGGCTGTCGCCGCGCGCCGCCAGCGCCGAGGAACTCCTCGCGGTCCATCCCCGCTCCCACCTCGAGGCCATCGACGCGGCGGCGCGGCGGGCTCCCGCACGAATCGATGCGGACACCTACCTTTCCAAGGCGAGCTACGAGGTGGCGCTGCTGGCCGCCGGCGGAGCGATCGCCGCCGCCCGGGCCGTCGCGCACGGCGAGGTCGACGCGGCGCTGGCCGCCGTTCGGCCGCCCGGCCATCACGCCGAAGCGTCGCGCGCGATGGGCTTCTGTCTGTTCAACAACGTCGCCGTCGCGGCCCGTGCGTTGCGCGCGGACGGCCTCGAACGCGTGCTGATCCTCGACTGGGACGTCCATCACGGCAATGGGACCCAGCACATCTTCGAGGAGGATCGCGACATCCTGTACTTCTCGACGCATCAGTTCCCGTTCTACCCCGGAACCGGCGATTTCGACGAAGCGGGCCGCGGCGCCGGCCTCGGCGCCACGGTGAACGTGCCTCTGCCGGGAGGTTGCGGAGACGCCGAGTACATCGGTTCGCTGCGCCGCGTGCTGGTCCCCGTCGCCGCCTCGTTCCGTCCGGAACTCATTTTGGTGTCTTGTGGATTCGACGCCCATCGGGACGATCCGCTCGCGTCGATGCAGGTAACACATCATGGTTTCACCGAGATGACCCGCATCGTCCGCGCCCTGGCGGACACTCTGTGCGGCGGCCGTCTGGTCTTCGTCCTCGAAGGCGGATATGCCCCGAGCGGCCTGCAGCAGGGCACGGAGGCCGTGCTCGACGTGCTGCTCGCGCCTGCGTCCCCAGCGCTCGCCGTCGCGCCCGCGCTCACGCCCGGCAGCACGCTGGGCCACGTCGTCGCCCGCGTCGCGGCCGTCCAGCGCGGCTTCCATCGCGAGGTCGGAGCCGCCTGAACGGCGCGCCACCCGCTCTGCGCGGTATTTCGTGTTCCAGCCGACGAACACCCCCAACATCTAGGGGCTTCCGGGTCGGGCTTCCGACCCACCCGTTTTTTTTACGCGAAAACAGGAGGTTCCGCGATTTTCTTGCTTGACCTGTGGGGCCTATGTGGGATAAAAGTCCTGTCGAGTGGGGATGAGTGGGGGGAAGTGGGAGATCGCGGAGTGAGCCCGGCAGCGGTGCCAGTCTCGACCCGAACCCGCCCCTCCCCGACCCGCAGCCAGAACCGAAAGAGGCAGGATGTTCCGAGGTCGGTTCGTCCACGCCATCGACGTCAAGGGTCGGGTCAGCATCCCGGCGGGGTTTCGGATGGAGCTTCAGCGCCGCAGTCAGCTCGCGCCGATCCTGACGATCCAGCCCGAACACCTGGTGCTGTACGCCCGCGAGGACTTCGACGCCTTCGCGAAGCGCCTGATCGACGTCGATCCCCTGCGCACGGAGGGACGCGCGCTGCAGCGCTTCCTGATCTCGAACAGCGACGAGTGCGTGCCCGATGCACAGGGCCGCATCCTGATCCCGCCGCACCTGCGCACGCACGCCCAGCTCGAGCGGGAAGTCGTGATCGCCGGCGTCGGCAACTCGATCGAGATCTGGGACCGCCGCCGTTTCGAAGAAGACCAGGCGCGCACACTCGCCCGTTTCGGCGAGATCTCCACGGAGGTCTCGAAGATTGGACACTCGTAACGACGACAGGTTCGATGAATCGGCGGGCCCGCGGCTGCGCCGCCTGCTGAACGCTGGGGGGATCGGAGGCCGAATGGCCTCCGGTTGAGAGGGGGTGTCCTCGGAGCTCCGCTCGGGGAGCGGGGAGAAAAGGGGGGTTCGAACCGTTCCCTTCTGGAGCTCCGAGGCACCCCTTTCTTCCCGGCGGTGGAACCCGCCGGGAAACGGCAGGAGAAGCCTGGGTGGCCGGGTCCGACTATCACCGGCCGGTCCTTCTCGAAGAGAGCCTCGCATTGCTGGCGCTCCGACCCGGATCCCGGGTGGTGGATGGAACCGTCGGCGGCGGCGGTCACGCCGAGGCAATCCTCCGAGCGACGGGTCCCAACGGCAGGTTGATCGGTTTCGATGTCGATCAGGACGCGCTCGCGGTCGCTGCGGACCGTCTCGCTCCGTTCGGCGATCGCGTGCGCCTGGTGCGTGCCTCGTTCCGCGAACTGGGACGCGTGCTCGCCGAGGAGGACCGTGCCCGGGTCGATGCCGTGCTGCTCGACCTCGGTGTCTCGTCGCGACAGCTCGATGCCCCGGAGCGGGGCTTTCGATTCGCCGAGGGAAGCGCCGACGTGACCGCTCTCGACATGAGGATGGACACTCGCAGCGAACGGACCGCCGCCCGACTGCTGATGGAGGCCACGCCCGACGAGCTCGAGCGCTGGTTTCGCGAGTACGGCGAGCTGCCGGGCGCGCACCGACTCGCCCAGGCCATCGTCGAGACGCGCCGCGCGACGCCGCTGCGCACCGTGCGCGATCTGCTGCAGGTCGTCGAGCGGGCGCGCGTCGGAGGCGGGCGCAAGCACCACCCGGCGACGCTCGTCTTCCAGGCGCTGCGCATCGCGGTGAACGAGGAGCTCGACGCTCTCGAAGAGGGGCTCGCGGCCGCGATCGACGCGCTGGCGCCCGGCGGACGGCTCGTCGTGATCGCCTACCATTCGCTCGAGGATCGGATCGTCAAGCAACGCCTGCGCAGCGAGGCGCGCGGCTGCGTGTGTCCGCCGCGGCAGCCTGTCTGCACCTGCGGCCGGGCGCCCCGTTTGCGTTTGCACCCGCGCCGCGCGGTCCGTCCGCGAGACGATGAGATCCGCGACAATCCGCGAGCGCGCTCCGCGCGGCTGCGCGCCGCCGAGCGACTCCCGGATTCCGGCGCCGACGCGAGTCGGGAGGTGGCCTGATGCGTCGCCCTCTGCTCTCCAAGCCGCGGAGCCCGCTGCTCTCCAAGGGCGGGAGTCCCCTTCGTTCCGGCGCCGCTGCGCGGAAGGATCTGCGCGCGTCCGCAGCCCCTCGCCGTACGCGCCGGTCCGGTGTCGTCGCAGATCGCAAACACGCGACGCAACCATGGGTCGTGACCGGCCGCGACGTCTCGAAGTGCGAGCCGACGACACGTAGGCTCCCGGGGATCCGCCCGGCCGCGCTCGGCGTCGTCGCGGCGGGCGCCGTGTGCGCGGCGTTGCTGCTCGTCGCGTTGCGCATGGACTCGGTGCGCCTGCGCTACGCGCTCGCCGACGCCGTGCGGGCCGAACAAGAGCTGCTGGACGAGCAGCGCAGCCTGACCGTCGAGGTGCGGCAGCTCCGCGATCCTCGGCGGCTCGAGGGTCTCGGTCGTGAACTCGGTCTCGCACCGGCCGGTTGCACGATCGATCTCGATCACCCGCGGCCCTGCCCTCGCGATCCTGCCGCGGGACTGGAGGGAACGCCGTGAGGGCTCCGGACCTGCGGATGTTGCGCCTGCGTCTTCGCATCGCGTACGCCGTGCTGCTGCTCGGCTTCGCCGCGCTGACGCTGCGTGCCGCCCAGCTCACGCTCGCGGCGGATCGCAGCGAGGAACGCGGCCGGAACCAGCTGATCACGGCGCTCGAACTCCCGCCGGAGCGTGGCCGCATCCTGGATCGCAACGGCGTCGAGCTCGCGCTCACCGTCGGGATCGCGTCGGTCTACGCCGTCCCGTCGGAGATCGGGGATCCCGCCGGCACGGCCGCGCAGCTCAGCGGGTTGCTCGATCTCGACGCAGACGCGCTACGCGAACGTCTCGCTCGGAAACGCCCGTTCGTGTTCCTGCGGCGCTGGGTCGATGACGACCGCGCCGAGCAGGTCCGTGCGCTGGGACTCGCCGGCATCGGCACGGTGACGGAGCCCAAGCGCGCCTACCCGCACGGGGCGCTCGCCGCTGGCGTGCTCGGCTTCGCGAACATCGATGGCGAGGGCGCGCGGGGCGTCGAGCAGATGGAGAACGTGTGGCTGCGGGGTCGGCCGAGCCGCGTCGCCGTGGAGCGCGACGCTCGCGGTCGCATGCTGCTCGGCCCCGGACTCGATCGCCACGCGACAGCCGGTGGGGATGTCGCCCTGACGCTCGACCTGCAGCTGCAGGCGAGCGCCGAGACGGCGCTCGCAGAGGGGATCGCGGCGCACGCTGCGAGCGGTGGCATCGTCGTCGCCATCGATCCGCGAGGCGGCGACATCCTGGCCGTCGCCGAGAGCCCCGGCTTCGATCCGAACCACTTCCGGACCGTCCCGTTCGAGACGACCCGCGCGCGCGCGTTCACCGATGTCATGGAACCGGGTTCGACGTTCAAGACCTTCGTGGTCGCCGCGGCACTCGAGGCCGGCGCCGTCACTCCGGGAGAGGTCTTCGATCTGCGTGGCGGGGTCCGGGTGCCCGGCAAGATGATCCGGGATCTGCACCCGAAGCCGATCCTGGACGTGACGGGCATCCTGCGCGTGTCGAGCAACGTCGGGGCCGTGAAGATCGGGCAGAAGATCGGCGCCGCTCGTCACTACGAGACCCTGCGTCGCTTCGGCTTCGGCCTCCGCACCGGCAGCGGCTTCCCGGGCGAATCGAACGGACTGCTGCGGCCTGCGGAACGCTGGCGTCCGGTCGACGCGGCGACCGCTACGTTCGGTCATGGCATCTCGGTGACTCCCGTCCAGCTCGCCTCGGCGATCGGCGCGCTCGGCAATGACGGCGTCTGGATTCCGCCGCGACTGGTGCAGGCTCGACGAGCGCCGGATGGCGCCTGGCAGACCGTTGCGCCCGGCAATCAACACCGCGCCGTGTCGACCGAGACCGCGTCCGAGGTGTTGGACATGCTGACCGGCGTCGTCCACGTCGAGGGAGGAACCGGTCGCCGCGCACGGCTCCGCGGCGTCCCCGTGGCCGGGAAGACCGGCACGGCGCAGAAGCTCGAGGCGAATGGCCGCTACTCGCAGAGCCGCTACATCGCCTGGTTCGTCGGCCTCGCACCGGCGCACGAGCCGCGGGTGGCGATCGTCGTCGCCATCGACGAGCCACAGGGAGTGAGGACGGGCGGCGCGGTGGCGGCGCCGGTGTTCGCGAAGGTCGCAGCGGCGTATCTGACGCAGATCGGGATTCCGACGACGCCCGAGGCTTCCGGTCCCGCGACCCCGGTGACACGAACCGCACGGTTTGCGGCGCCGTCGACGGCGATCGCCGCGACACAGGGAGATCGCATCCTCGTTCCGGATCTGCAGGGACTCAGCGTCGCCGAGGTCGTCCAGCGCGTCAGCGGTACGGCGATCCGGCTCGAGTTGACCGGCCGCGGGCGTGCGGTGGCGCAGGAACCGGTTCCCGGCACGATCCTCAGCGCAGGACGCGAACGGCTGCGGGTCCGCTTCGAGCCGGCCGGGGGGCGCAGCTGATGGCGGGCCGGAGGCGTCTACCGTGAGACTTCGGGAGCTGCTGGCCGCCCTGCCCGCCGATCGAGCCGTCCTCCGCGTACTCGGCGAAGGCGCCGCGCAGGAGGTTCCGATCCGAGGCGTCGCCATCGACTCGCGCGCCGTCGTTCCCGGCGATCTCTTCGTGGCGCTGCGCGGGATCCAGGTCGACGCCCACGAGCATCTCGATCAGGCGCTGAAGCTGGGCGCCGTGGCGCTCGTCGTAGAGCGCGTGCCCGAGGGACTCGATCTGCGCGGTCGACCGGCCGTGGTCGTCGCCGATTCCCGCCGCGCGCTGGCGCCGCTGGCTGCGCGCTTCTTTGGCGATCCCTCGCGCGAGCTCCAGCTCATCGGCGTCACCGGGACCAACGGCAAGACCAGCACCACCTACCTGATCGAGTCGATGCTGGCGGCGGCGGGACGACGCGCCGGCGTCGTCGGAACCGTCGAGATCCGCTTCGCGGGCGAACACATGCGCTCGATCAACACGACGCCCGAAAGCCTCGAGCTGCAGCGCATCCTGCGCGCGATGCGCAACCGCGGCGTCGACACCGTGGCGATGGAGGTGTCGTCGCACGGTCTCGCCGCCGGGCGCACCGACGAGTGCCGATTCAGCGTCGCCGCGCTGACCAACGTGACCCAGGACCACCTCGACTTCCACGAGACGATGGAGGCCTACCGCGACGCCAAGCTGAGGCTGTTCCGCGATCTGCTGCGCCCCGGCGCCGCGGCCGTCGTCAACGCCGACGACCCGAATGCGCCGCTCTTCGAGGCGGGCGCGCGCGAGGCCGGCGCGCGGCTGCTGCGCGTGGCCCGGAAATCCGCACCGGGGATCGACGTCTCGATCGGAGACGCCACCGTGGGACTCACCGGAACGCAGGTCGAGCTGCGGCTGCCGGACGGTCCGCTCGCCATCGAGCTCCCGCTGCTCGGGGACTTCAATCTCGAGAACCTGCTGGTCGCCGCCGGTTGTGCCACGGCGCTCGACCTCCCGCCGGATGCGATCGCACGCGGCGCGCGGACGTGCCAGCAGGTGCCGGGACGCATCGAACGCGTGGATCCCAACGAGCCCGGCGTCCCCACCGTCCTCGTCGACTATGCGCACACGCCGGACGCGATCGACAAGCTGCTGCGGACGGTCCGACCGCTGACCCCCGGGCGACTCATCACGGTGTTCGGATGTGGGGGGGACCGCGACCGCGGCAAGCGCGCGCTGATGGCCGAAGCCGTGGCTCGCTGGAGCGACCGCGTCGTTCTCACCAGCGACAACCCGCGGACGGAGGATCCCGAGCGGATCCTCGACGATGTCGCGGCGGGCTTGCAGGGTCGGGATCTCGTGACGCCCGAGCAGCTGGACGCCCGAGCTGGCAGCTACGTCCGGCTCGCCGATCGGCAGCGGGCGATCGCGCTCGCGATCGGGATGGCGCAGCCGGAGGACCTCGTCGTCATCGCCGGCAAGGGCCACGAGGACTACCAGATCGTCGGTCGCGAGCGACTTCCCTTCGACGACCGGATCGAGGCGCGCCGGGCGCTGCGCAGGCGAAGGAGTTCCTCGTGAGCGCGTCCCTCGCGATCCGCGACGTGGCGACCTGGACGGGAGGCGCCATCGTCGCTGGACCGGGCACGGGGACCTGCAGCGGCGTGACGATCGACTCGCGAACGGTCGCAGCCGGTGTGCTCTTCGTCGCGATCCGCGGACCGCGGCACGACGCCCACGATTTCCTCGCCAGCGCCGCTCGCGACGGAGCCTCGGCGCTGCTCGTCGAACGCGAGGCCTTCGCACGGCGGGGGGATGCGGGCGAGCTTCCCCCGACGGTCACCGTGATCGCCGTCGACGATACGACCCGTGCGCTCTCCGCCCTGGCCGCAGGCCACCGGCGTCGCTTCGCTGGGCCGTTGGTGGCGATCACCGGCAGCAACGGCAAGACGACGACCAAGGAGATGTGTGCAGCGATCCTGTCGATGCGCGCGCCCTGCTTGAAGACGGAGGGCAACCTGAACAACCAGTTCGGCGTGCCGCTCACGCTGCTGCGACTCGATTCCGACCACCGCGCCGCCGTCGTCGAGATCGGCATGAACCACGCCGGAGAGATCGCCCCGCTCGCCGCCGTCGCCGCGCCCACGATCGGACTCCTCACCAACGTCGGGACCGCCCACATCGAATACCTCGGGTCGCAGGACGCGATCGCGACCGAGAAGGGCGCGTTGTTCGAAGCGCTCGGCCCGCAGGCGATCGCCGTCGCCAACATCGATGATGCGCGGGTCGTCACGCAACTCACGAGGACCCGCGCGCAGCAGCTCGGATTCGGGCGCGGCGCCAAGGCCGACGTCCGCGCAGAGGCCGAGACGCCGCTTCCGGACGGAGGCGTCGCGTTCGATCTGGTGACGCCGTCGGGAAGGGCGCCGATCCGCGTGCACGCCGTCGGAACGGTGCTCGTGATCAACGCGCTGGCGGCAGCGGCCGGCGCCCTCGCCGCCGGTGCCAGTCTCGAAGCCATCGTCGCGGGCCTCGGCAACTACCGCGCACCGGCGGGCCGGATGGAGCGTATCTCCCTGCCCGACGGCGTGGTCGTGCTGAACGACAGCTACAACGCGAATCCGCAGTCCATGGAGGTCGCGCTGCGCAGCCTCGCCGAGCTCAAGGGTGCGCGCCGCGGGCTGGCGGTGCTCGGCGACATGGGCGAGCTGGGCCCGATTGCCTGCGAAGCGCACCGCGCCACCGGCCAGCTCGCCGCAGGACTCGGCATCGAACTGCTGTTCGCGCTCGGCGAGTTCGCCGACGAGGTCGTGGCGGGGGCGCTCGCCGCCGGGTTGCGGCCGGAATGCATCACCGCAAGCCGGGACGCGGCCGAGCTGATTCCGCGCCTTCGCGCGACGCTGCGTGCAGACGACTGGGTACTCATCAAGGGCTCGCGTTCGATGCGGATGGAACGCATCGTCCAGGCGCTCGCGCAGCCCGAGGGAACGGCGAGTCTCGCGACGGCCGTCGCCGCCGAGGCGCGACACTGATGCTCTACCACCTGCTCTTCCCGCTCGCCTCCGAGTTCTCCGCGCTCAACGTCGTGCGCTACGTCACCTTCCGCACGGCGGCCGCGACCCTGACAGCGCTGTTCCTCTCGTTTCTCGTCGGTCCGTCGCTGATCCGCATGCTCGCCTCGCTGCGGGCCGGGCAACCGATCCGCGAGATCGGGCCGGCGCACCAGGACAAGGCCGGTACGCCGACGATGGGCGGACTGCTGATCCTCCTGTCGCTGCTGACGGCGGTCCTGCTGTGGTCGAATCTCGAGAACCGACTGGTGTGGATCGTCATCGCGGTGACCGTCGCGTACGGCTTTCTCGGCTTCGTCGACGACTACCGCAAGGTCTCGAAGAAGCGCAACGAGGCGGGGCTCTCGGCGCGCGTGAAGATGGCGGCGCAGATCGTCATCGCGAGTGTCGTCGCGGTCGCCATCTATACCGACCCGAGCTTCGACAAGGAGCTGGCGGTCCCGTTCTTCAAGGACTTCACGCCGAGCCTCGGCTGGCTCTACGTGCCGCTCGCCGTCTTCATCATCGTCGGCACCAGCAACGCCGTGAATCTCACCGACGGCCTCGACGGGCTCGCCATCGGCCCGATCATGATCGCAGCCGGCAGCTTCCTGCTGCTCTCCTACGCTGCCGGCCACGCGGTGATGGCCGACTACCTCGCGATCAAGTTCGTGCCGGGCGCGGACCAGCTGCCGATCTTCTGCGGTGCGCTGGTCGGCGGCGGACTGGGATTCCTGTGGTTCAACAGCTCTCCGGCGCAGCTCTTCATGGGCGACGTGGGGTCGCTGGCATTGGGAGGAGCCCTCGGCACGATCGCCGTGCTGATCCGACAGGAGATCCTGCTCGGGGTCATCGGCGGGGTCTTCGTCGCCGAGACGCTCTCCGTGGTGATCCAGGTCTTCTGGTTCAAGCTCACGGGCAAGCGCGTCTTCCTGATGGCGCCGATCCATCATCATTTCGAGAAGCTGGGCTGGGCCGAGCAGAAGATCGTGGTCCGGTTCTGGATCGTGTCGATCATCCTCGCGCTCGTCGCCCTCTCCTCGTTGAAGTTGCGCTGAAATGGAATCCTTCACGGGACAGCGGGTATTGGTCCTGGGTCTCGGCCGCTCCGGCCGCAGCGCGGCGCGCTGGCTCGCCGAGCGCGGTGCATCGGTCGTCGCTGCCGACGAGAGCCCGGCGTCGCCGGGCGCGTCGGACGCGCCGGACGACGCGCTGCACCCGCTCGGCGTCGAGCTGCGCATCGGGACTCCCTTCCCGGACCCGGCGGACTTCGACCTCGTCGTACCGAGCCCCGGCGTCCCGCGCTCTCGCTGGGCGGCCCGCGCGCGTCGCGCACTCGGCGACGTCGAACTGGCGTGGCGCGCGCTGTCGGTCCCGGTCGTCGCGATCACCGGCACCAACGGCAAGACCACGACGACCGCTCTCGCCGCGCGCCTGCTGTGCGCCGCGGGCCTGCGTGCCGAAGCCGCCGGGAACATCGGGCGACCGGCGCTCGAACTCGTCGGCCGTCCGCTCGACGTCGCGGTCTTCGAAGTGTCGTCGTTCCAGATGGAAGCGGTCGAGGCGTTCCGGCCGCGCGTCGCGGTGATCCTCAATCTCGCACCCGACCATCTCGACCGGCACGGATCGCTCGCCGCCTACGCCGAGGCCAAGGCGCAGCTGTTCGTGCGCCAGGGCGCCGGCGACACTGCGATCGGCAACGCGGACGATCCCGAGGCGACGGCGATCGCCGCGCGCAGTGGCGGACGCCACTGGTGGTTCCGGACGCGGGGCCCGGTGGACTCCGGTGCGTGGTGGGACGCCGGGCAGGCCGTCCTGCGCGATCGCAGCGCCGGCGGACCCGACGCCACGCTGCGCATCCCGCTCGAGGCGATCCTGCGCGCCGGCGCCGCCGCGCCGCCGGTCGACGACGTGCTCGCCGCATTGCTGGTCTGTCGCGCGCTCGGCGCCGACGTCGAGAAGGCGGCCGAGGGGCTCCTCGATTTCGCGCCGCCGCCGCATCGCCGGGAGCGGATCGCGGACCATGCCGGCGTCACGTGGGTCAACGATTCGAAGGCCACCAACCCGGCTGCCGCGGCGCTCGCGCTCGAGGCCGTACCGGGCCGCGCGGTCTGGCTCGCCGGCGGTCGCGGCAAGGGGCTCGACCTGCGCCCGCTCGCGGACATCGCCGCGGCGCGCGTGCGCGCGTGCGTGTTCTTCGGCGAAGAAGCAGGCGCGCTCGAGGCGGCGATCGCGGGGCGCGCGCCGGTGCAGCGGGCCGCCGACCTCGCGGAGGCCGTGACCCGAGCCGGCGCTCTCGCCCGGGCCGGCGACACCGTCCTGTTGTCGCCCGCTTGCGCCAGCTTCGACCAGTTCCGGAACTACGAGGAACGCGGCACCCGCTTCCGCGAAGCGGCCCTGGCGTGGATCGCCGCGCACCCGGAGGCGAGGCCATGAGCATGGCCGGCGTCGTCACGGGTCCGGCTCCCGTCAAGGCCCCGACTCGACTCGCCCCGCCGCACGGCGGCGTGGTGGCCGCGACGGCGGTGCTGGCGTGCATCGGACTCGTGATGGTCTGGAGCACGACGGCGCCGTTCGCGCTCGACGCCCGGGTGCCCCCGCACTTCCTCCGTCACCTCGTGGGCCTCGTCGCCGGCATCGCGCTGGCGACGGTATGCATGCTGCTGCCGCTCTCGGCGTGGCGCCGGCTCGCGATTCCGTTGTGGACCCTGTGCATCGCGCTGCTGGTCCTGACGCTCGCCGCCGGCACGACGGTGAACGGCGCCCAGCGTTGGCTGTCGATCCCCGGCCTCGGCCCGGTGCTGCAACCGGTGGAGATCGCCAAGTGGGCGACGCTGCTGGCTACGGCGACGGCGCTTTCGCGAGAGCCGAGCGGACGCCGGCGCGCGCGCTTCCAGCTGCCGGTCAGTGGTCTCGTCCTGCTGCTGGTGATCGCGCCGGCGGCGCTGGTGTTCGTGCAGCCCGACACCAAGGGCGCGTTGTTGTTGCTCGTGCTCGTGGGGCTGCAGTTGTTCGTCTCGGGCACTCCGATCCGGGCATTCGCGATTCCCGTCGGACTCGCGACGGCGGTGCTGGGCGTTGCCGTCGCCGTCCGTCCCTATGTGATGAGTCGTGTCCTCGCCTTCCTGGATCCGTGGGCCAACGCCCAGGCATCGGGCTTCCAGCTCGTGCAGTCCTTCGTCGCCTTCGGACGCGGTGGCTTCGCCGGCGTCGGCCTCGGCAACGGCCGCCAGAAGCTGTTCTACCTGCCCGAAGCGCACACAGACTTCGTGCTCTCGGTCGCCGCCGAAGAACTCGGGCTCATCGGGGTCACGCTGATCCTCGGCGCGTTCGCCGCGCTGATCGTGGCCGGGGTCCGCATCACGGCGCGCACGCGCAGCCGCTTCGCCTTCCTGGTGGCGTTCAGCATGACCGCGGTCATCGCGGTGCCTGCCGCCATCAATGCGGCGGTGGTGATGGGACTGGTGCCGCCGACGGGCCTCACGCTGCCGTTCGTGTCGTACGGCCGCTCTTCGCTGCTGGTATCGTTCGCGGCGATCGGAATCCTGCTCGGCATCAGCCGGCGGGAGGGCGCCCGCGCGGAACCTCAGGCCGAGCGCGCGGTCGCGCGCAGAGGACGAACGCGATGAGCGCGATGTCGCCGCGGGAAGGAGTACGCTGGGCGATCGCCGGAGGTGGCACGGGCGGTCATGTCACGATGGCGCTCGCCCTCGCGGAGGAAATTGCGGCGGCCGGCGAAGCCGTCCTCTTCGTCGGCTCCGAGCGGGGCCTCGAGGCCAGGCTCGTCCGGCCGGCCGGCTTCGAGCTGGTCACCCTGCCCGTTCGTCCGTATGCCGGACGCGGGCCGCTCGCGAAGCTCGCCGCCCTCCTCGCGTTCACGACCACCACGATCGCGGCGCTCGGCTTGCTCCGGCGTCGCCGCATCGACGTCGTCCTGTCCGTGGGTGGCTACGCGGCCGCGCCCGCCGCGGCGGCGGCGATCGCGCTGCGCCGACCGCTCGCGATCATCGAGCCGAACGCCGTGCCGGGGCGCACCAACCGGGGCATGGCGCGCTTCGCGAAGCGCGTGTTCACGGCGTTCTCCGCGGCCGAGCCGGCCTTCGCCGGGCGCGCGCCCGTCGAGACCACGGGCGCACCCCTGCGCCGCGCGCTGCTGGACTCGTTCGCCGGCGCCGGCGCCCGGCGCGCGCCGGCGCCGCCGTTCCGGCTGCTCATCGTCGGGGGCAGCCAGGGCGCGCGGCAGCTCAACGACGCGATGATCGAAGCGTTGCCGGATCTCGATCCGGCGCGCCTCGAGGTCTTCCATCAGACCGGTGCCGCCGATCGCGAGCGCGTCGAGGAGGCCTACCGGAACGCGGGCTTCCACGCAGAGGTCGTGGAGTTCGATTCCACCCTGACCGCTCGCTACCGATGGGCCGACGTTGTTCTGTGTCGAGCGGGCGCGCTCACGGTCGCCGAGCTGGCGCTGGCCGGGCTGCCTTCTTTGTTGGTGCCGTACCCGCACGCGGCGGACGATCACCAGCGAGCCAATGCCCGCGCACTCGCAGCGAGCGGCGCCGGACAGCTGCTCGACCCGGCGCACTTCGACCGCAAGCAGCTCGCGAGCGCACTCGGCGCCCTGCTCGAGCGGCCCGATACGCTGATCGAGATGGGGCGGCGTGCGCGCGCACTGGCACGTCCGGATGCCGCACGGCAGATCGTCGCGACCTGCCGATCGTGGGTCTCGCGATCTCCCGAGGATAAGACGCGATGATGTTCCGCCGCATCCAGCGCGTACACTTCGTCGGCATCGGCGGGATCGGGATGTGCGGGATCGCCGAACTGCTGCACCAGCAGGGCTACCGAGTGTCGGGCTCGGACCTGAAGGAAGGCGCAACGATTGCGCGACTGCGCGCGCTCGGCGTCCCGGTCGCGATCGGGCATACGCGCGAGCATGTCGGCGACGCGGACGTCGTCGTCTATTCGTCCGCCGTTCGGCCCGGGAATCCCGAGCTGCTCGAGGCGGAGCAGCGCAAGATCCCGGTGATCCCGCGCGCCGAGATGCTCGCCGAGCTGATGCGTCTCAAGGACGGCATCGCGGTCGGCGGGAGTCACGGCAAGACCACGACGACATCGCTGATCGACCACCTGCTCGATTCCGCCGGACTCGATCCCACCGCCGTCATCGGGGGCCGCGTGCTGCACGCCAGCGGTCGGACGACAACGCGTTTCGGCGCCGGAACGCTGCTGGTCGCCGAGGCCGACGAGAGCGACGGCTCGTTCCTCCGGCTGGCGCCGATCATCGCCGTGGTCACCAACATCGACGCGGAACACCTCGACCACTACGGCTCGGTCGAGGCGCTCTACGAGGCGTTCGTCGCCTTCGCGAACCGGGTGCCGTTCTGGGGTCTCGCCGTCGTCTGTCTCGACCATCCGGGCGTGCAGGCGATCCTGCCGCGGCTCACCCGCCGCGTCACGACCTATGGCCTCTCGCCGCAGGCCGATCTGATGGCAGACGAAGCGCGCTGCGAAGCCGGGGGCATGCGCTTCCTCGTGCGCCGGCGCGGCGAAGCGCTCGGAGCCGTCCGCGTCGCCCTCGCGGGGGAACACAATGTCCGCAATGCGCTGGCGGCGCTCGCCGTCGTGCTCGAGCTCGAAGTGCCGTTCGCGGTCGCCGCGGACGCCCTGGCGAACTTCCCGGGAATCGAGCGCCGCTTCGAGACCAAGGGCGAGGCGGCGGGGGTGCGCATCGTCGACGACTACGGGCATCACCCTGCCGAGATCCGCGCGACGCTCGCGGCGGCACGCAGTCTGCATCCGGGCCGCGTGGTCGTCGTCTTCCAGCCGCATCGCTACACACGGACGCAGCTGCTCTTCGAAGATTTCACGACCGCATTCCACCAGGCCGACGTGCTGTGGATCACCGAGATCTACGCCGCCGGCGAGGACAAGATCGCCGGCGTCGATGGGAAGGCGCTCGCCGACGCGATCCGTGCCCATGGCCAGCGCGAGGTGCGCTTGGTACCGGACCCTGCCGCGATCCCCGCCGAGCTCGCGAAGACGCTCGAGCCCGGGGATCTGGTGATCACGCTCGGCGCGGGCAGCATCTCTGCACTCGGTCCGCTCCTGCTGGCGGCGCTCGAAGGCCGGTCGTCATGATCACGCCGGAGGCACGGCTCGCGGTCGCATCGCTGCTCGGACCTCACGTCGACTTCGACGTTCCGCTGGCCCGGTATACCTCTGTCGGTGTCGGAGGTCCGGCCGACGCCCTGGCAGTCCCGCAGAGTCTCGATGAGCTCGCCGCGCTGGTCGCGCTGGCAGCGGAGCACCGGCTTCCGCTGCACGTGCTCGGAGGCGGCTTCAACACCATCGTGCGCGATGGCGGGCTCGACGGCGTCGCCGTGCGGACGCAGCGCCTGCGAGCCCTGGCGCTCGCTGTGGACGGCGTGACGCTGCGTGCGGAGACGGGCGTCTCGCACTCGCAGGTCGTTCGCCTGTGCGCCGAGCGCGGCCTGGCGGGCCTCGAGTTCGCGGCCGGCATTCCCGGAAGTGTCGGCGGCTGGATCGCGATGAACGCCGGTGTGCCGGACGCCGAGACCGGCGCGGTGGTGCGGGACGTCGAGCTGGCCGAGCCGGGCGCCGGGCGTCGCATGTGCTCGCGAGAAGAAATGGACTTCGTCTATCGCGCCGCGCGCGGCCTCCCGCAGGGCGCCGTGGTTCTGGCGGCCCGCTTCGCGTTGCGACCGGCGGATCCCGCCCAGGTCCGGGCAGAGATCGACCGCCACCTCGCCCACCGCCGCGCGACGCAGCCGGTCGACCAGCCTTCCTTCGGTTCGGTGTTCAAGAACCCTCCGGGCGATCGCGCCGGCCGACTCATCGAGGCGGCCGGGCTCAAGGGACTGCAGATCGGGAACGCGCAGATCTCGTCGCGGCACGCGAACTTCATCGTGAACCGTGGCGGCGCTACGGCCGAGGACGTGCTCGCGCTGATCGCGCGCGCGCAGGAGACCGTGCGCGAGCGCACCGGCATCGCGCTCGAGCCCGAGGTGCGAATCGTCGGGCGCCCGCGCGCCGGAACACCCGCGTCGGTCCCGGCGGCCGCAGCGAGGGCCGTCCCGTGTCGACCGGAGAGGGCCTCGCGGTGCCGATGACCCTGTGGCGGCGGCGACGGCGGACGGAGGATCTGCGACCGACCTGGGAGCAGCGACACGCGGCGCTCGAGAGCGTGCGCTCGCAGCTGCGCCGTCAGGGTGCCAGCGCGAGGCGACGCGCCCTGCTCCGGCGCCTGACGCCCGGCGCGGCCCTGCTGGCGTTCGTCGCCGGCGTGCTGGCGGCAGGTCCGCTGCTGCGGGTCGCCGTCGCCGCGATGCCGGCCGCCTTCGCCGTCGAGCGCCTGGCGATTCTCGGCGCCGACCGGATCGACGCCCGCGAGATCGCCCGCATCGCCGGTCGCGATGCGAGCGCGTCGACGGCCATCCTCACGCCCACGGACCTGATCGGCAGGATCTCCCGCCATCCCTGGATCGCCGAGGCCCGGGCGGTCCGAGTGGCCCCGGACACCGTCATCTTGCGCATCGTCGAGCGCGTCCCCGCGGCGATCTGGGTGCGCGGCTCCGGCGAGGCGTTCCTGATCGATGGGCACGGAACGCCGTTCGCCGCCGCCGACGACGAATCGTTGCCCCACCTGTACCTTCACGGATCCGACGCTCCGGTGTGTCAGCCGATTCGCGCCTGCGCGCCCGATCCGCGGCTCGCCGCCGGCGTGGCGCTGGCCCGCATCGTCGAGTCCGCCGGCTTCGCGCAGCCCCGGATCCAGCTCGACGGACCCGATCCGCGTGCGCTGCCGGTGCTGCATCTCGCGGGTGTCGCGCCGCGGGTGCTGCTGGGCGACCGCGAGCGGGAAACGCAGCTCGCGCATCTGGCGCGCGCGCTCGCCGTCGTCCCGGCGAGCCGCGCGGCTGGCGAGATCGACCTGCGCTTCGCAGGACAGGTGGTGTTGCGACCGGCCCTTCCCGGACCCGGGGAGGGCGACGAGGCGTCCGCGGAGGAGACCCCGCGGACGCCCGGAACCGAACGCCGCGCGGGCTGACGCCGGCGGCTTCCACAAGGGGGGGGGAGAACAGATGGCGCGCAAGGAGAACCTGATCGTCGGACTCGACATCGGCACCACGAAGATCGGGGTCGTCGTGGCGGAGCAGAACGAGGACCGCGTCGATGTCATCGGCATCGGCACGCATCCGTCGCGCGGACTGCGCAAGGGTGTCGTGGTGGACATCGACGCCACCGTGGAGTCGATCAAGAATGCCGTGGAAGAAGCGGAGCTGATGGGAGACTGCGAGATCAGTTCCGTGTATGCAGGCATCGCCGGTGGGCACATCCGCGGCTTCAACTCCCACGGCATCGTGGCGGTGAAGGACCGCGAGGTCTCCGAAGGCGACGTCCGGCGCGTGATCGACGCCGCGAAGGCCGTGGCGATCCCGATGGACCGGGAAGTGATCCACGTGATCCCGCAGGAGTTCGTGATCGACGACCAGGACGGGATCCGCGAGCCGCTCGGCATGAGCGGTGTGCGTCTCGAGGCGAAGATCCACATCGTCACGGCGGCCGTCACCAGCGCGCAGAACATCGTGAAGTGCGCCAACAAGGCCGGGCTCAACGTCGTCGACATCGTGCTCGAACCGCTGGCTTCGGCGGAGGCGGTGCTCTCGCGAGACGAACGCGACCTCGGGGTGTGTCTGATCGACATCGGCGGCGGCACGACGGATCTCGCGGTGTTCGCCGACGGTGCGATCACGCACACGTCGGTGCTCGCGCTGGGCGGCAACCACGTCTCCAACGACATCGCCGTCGGCCTGCGCACGCCGTTCGAGGAAGCCGAGCGAATCAAGAAGAAGTTCGGCGTGGCGTCGGCGCGCCTGCTCGGCAGCGACGACATCCTGACCGTCCCCAGTGTCGGAGGGCGCCGACCCCGGGAAGTGTCGCGGAAGCTGCTGTGCGAGATCATCGAACCGCGCATGGAGGAGATCCTGTCGCTGGCGCGCGGAGAGCTCGCCAAGGCGAACCTCGAAGATCGGATTCCGTGCGGGGTGGTGCTGTCGGGCGGCTGCTCGGCGCTGAACGGCGTCGCGGAACTCGCCGAGGAGATCTTCGAGGCCCCCGTCCGGCTGGGGACCCCGCAGAACATCGGCGGCCTCCAGGACGTCGTGCGCGACCCGATGTACGCGACCGGCGTGGGGCTGGTCCTGTACGGGGCCAACCAGGACCGCGGCCCGAGCCGGTTCCGGATCCGCGACGAGTCGATCTTCCGGCGCGTCCGGCAGCGCATGCGGGAGTGGTTCTACGGCGAGTTCGACTGAGCCCGGTATCTGGGGCTCGGGCCTCCGGGCCGGACCTCCACCAGCTCGCAAATCTGGCAGGGAACCTGCTGCTTTCTCGAATGTTTCATGTACAATGCGGCGACCATATCGCCGCGACGGACCAAGGGGGGTGAGTCATGGCGCCGCGCAATCGCGATCCGCGAACTTCCGACATCGGGAAGTCCGAGTTCGGGAAGACAGACGGGGGCAAGCCCGAGGGCTCGTCCCAGGACCGGGTCCTTGCCGAAACCGATCGCTCGTGGACCCGGCAGCAGGCCGCCGCGGCCTGCGAGTCGGGTCCCGGGCAGTCTCTCGAGCTGCTCGAGATCGGGCCCGATGATGGCAGCACCGATCTGCTCGAGTTCGAGAGCCCGTCGAAGCTCCAAGCCGTCATCAAGGTGGTCGGCGTCGGCGGGGGGGGCGGCAACGCGCTCAACACGATGATTGCCGGCGGCCTGTCGGGCGTCGAGTTCATCGCGGCCAACACCGACAACCAGGCGCTCCAGCACAGCCTGGCGCCGCTCCGGCTCCAGCTCGGCAGCGAAGTGACGCGCGGTCTCGGCTGCGGCGCGAATCCGGAGAAGGGACGCGAGGCGGCGCTCGAGGCCCGTGACCGGATCCGCGAGCTGCTGATCGGGTCGGACATGGTGTTCGTGACCGCGGGCCTCGGCGGCGGCACCGGCACCGGCGCGGCCCCGATCATCGCCGAGGTCGCGCGCGAGGTCGGCGCCCTCACGGTCGCGGTCGTGACCAAACCGTTCACGTTCGAGGGCAAGCCGCGCTCCAAGCACGCCGAGCGCGGCCTCGACGAGCTGCACCGGGTCGTCGACACGCTGATCACGATCCCGAACCAGCGCCTGCTCACCGTCGCCGGCAAGAGCGCGCGCATGCAGGATGCCTTCCGGCTGGCGGACGACGTCCTGCTCGGCGCCGTGCGCGGCATCTCGGACCTGATCACCGGTCACGGCCTGATCAACCTCGATTTCAACGATGTCCGGACGATCATGAACGAGATGGGCATGGCGCTGATGGGCACCGGAATCGGCCGCGGCGAGAGCCGCGCCGCCGATGCGGCCCGTGCGGCGATCTCGAACCCGCTGCTCGAGGACCTCTCGATGCAGGGTGCCCGCGGGGTGCTGATCAACTTCACCGGCGGACCGGACATGACGCTCTTCGAGGTCGAGGAGGCCGCGAAGCTGATCCAGGACGCCTCGCACGAGGATGCCAACATCATCTTCGGCGCCGTGATCGACGACGCGCTCGACCAGGCCGGCGAGATGCGGGTGACGGTGATCGCCACCGGCCTCGACGACGGCAGGATCGGGCGCGGGCGCGATCGCGACGACGCGGACTTCGTGCCCAACGTGCGGCCGCTGCGCCGGGAGTCCGAAGGCGCGCGCGCATCGGCCCCGCTGGCGTCCGCCGCGGCTCCGGTGTCCGAGGAGGTCGAGCCGGCGGGCGACTGGAGCGCCGAGCTGCCGCCGGCCGGGCCCGACGACTCCTTCGCGTCGCCGTTCGACGAGGAGTACGACGTCCCGGCGTTCCTGCGCAAGAAGGCGTCGCACGGCGACGACAAGACGGACCGCGAAGTCCCGGCCTTCCTGCGCCGCTCCGCCGACTGAACCGAGAGGCGCCGCGTTGGACGAGGGTCGGATCCGCGTCGAACGACGCGACGCCGTGGCGCTGATCGTCTTCGACGATCCCGAACGCCGCAATGCGATGACCGAGGCGATGGGCCGCGCCCTCTCCTCGGTCATCGCGCGCCTCGGCGCAGACGACGCCGTGCGCGCCGTCGTGCTCACCGGAGCCGGCGCGGCCTTCTCCGCTGGCGGCGACCTCGCGATGATCGAGGACAAGGCCCGTGCCGGCCGCGCAGCGCCGGGCGAACCGGGCCGCAGCCGGAACCGCGAGTTCATGCGCGGCTTCTACGAGCTGTTCCTGTCCGTTCGCGAGCTGCCCCAGCCCAGTCTCGCCGCCATCCAGGGCGCGGCGATCGGCGCCGGCCTCGCGGTCGCGCTCGCGTGTGACCTGCGCATCGCTGCCCGCGACGCGCGGCTCGGCCTCAACTTCACGCGCCTCGGCATCCATCCCGGAATGGGATCGTCGTGGACGTTGCCGCGCCTCGTCGGCCCCGCCCATGCCGCGGACCTGCTGCTGACCGGGCGCACCATCGATGGCGCGGAGGCCGAGCGCATCGGGCTCGTGAACCGCGCAGTTCCCCGAGAGGACGTGTTGTCCGAGACACTGGCAGCCGCTGACGAGATCGCCGCCTGCGCACCCGTTGCCGTTCGCGGCACGAAGCACGCATTGTCCCGCGCGCTCGCCGCAACCTTCGAGGAGCAGCTCGACTTCGAGGCCGAACAGCAAGCGCTCTGCTACGAGACGGCCGACCTCGGCGAAGGCCTCGCCGCCACGCGCGAGCGAAGGTCACCGCGTTTCACCGGCCGTTGAGCCACTCGACTCTCAAGACCGAGGAGTTCCGCGTCGAATGAACAGGCACGGCAGCAGGCGGGCGCCCGGGCGATTCCGGGCCTCCTCGCCGGACCGGAACGCCGAGGAATCGGCGCTCGAACAGCAACCTCGGGGAGGGATCTTGGGTCGCGCGATCCGCAACCAACAGCTGTGGCTCACCTTCGGCTACTTCGCCGTGCTCTTGCTGCTCGCCCGCGCGTACGCCTGACATACGCACGGCGCCCGCGGCAGCTCAGGCCAGCGCCTCCACCGGTCCTTGGATCTGCGTCGCGTCGAAGAAGTACGCGATCTCGACCCTGGCCGTCTCGGGAGCGTCCGACCCGTGGACCGCGTTGCGTTCGATGTCGGTGGCCCACTGCGCGCGGATCGTCCCGGGCGCCGCCTTCGTCGGATCCGTCGCGCCCATCAGCTCGCGATGCCGCGCGATCGCGTTCTCGCCCTCGAGGATGCTGACGACCACGGGCCCCGACGTCATGAACTCGACCAGCGAGCCGAAGAACGGCCGCTGTTTGTGCACGGCGTAGAAGCCCTGCGCCTGCCGCGGCGTCAACTGGATCATCTTGATCGCGATCGGCCGGAGCCCGGCCTTCTCGAACGTCGCCAGGATGCCGCCGATGGCGCCCTTCGCGACGGCGTCGGGCTTGATGATCGACAGGGTTCGCTCGACAGCCATGCGGGTCTCCTCGGAATGGTGGCGGGGCGCGCAACCTAGCAGCTGCGACGGAGCCGACGAGGGCTGCCCTCAGTCGCCGATCCGGAGCACGATCTTTCCGAAGTGCTCGCTGGCCTTCATCGCGCGATGGGCGTCGGCGACCGCCTCGAGCGGGACGATGCGATCGATGACGGGTCGGATCCGCCCGGCCTCGAGGTCCGGCCCGAAGCGGCGCTGGAAACCGGAGAGGATCGCCGCCTTCTCCTCGACGGGGCGCGACCGAAGCGTCGAGCCGATCACCGAGAGCCGCCGGGCGAGCAGCACCGCGAGCGAGAGCTCCGCCTTCACTCCGCCCATCAGCCCGATCACGACGAGCCGCCCCCCGACGGCGAGCGACTTCAGGTTGTCGGCCAGATAGGACGCGCCGATCGGGTCCAGCACCACATCGACGCCGCGACCGTCCGTCGCGTCCTGCACCCGTTCCGCGAACGAATCGGTCCGGTAGTTCACCGCAAGGTCGGCGCCGAGCTCCCGGCAGCGCTGGCACTTGGCGTCGGAGCCGGCGGTTACGAAGACCCGAACGCCGGCCGCCTTGCAGAGCTGGATCGCCGCCGTGCCGACGCCGCTCCCGCCGCCATGCACCAGCGCCGTCCCGCCGGCGCCGAGCCCTCCGAGTTCGAACAGGTTCAGGTACGCCGTGAGGAATACCTCGGGTACGCCGGCCGCCTCCTCGAGCGGAAGCGACGCAGGAACCGGCAGCACCGAGCCAGCATCGACGACGACTTCCTCGGCGTACCCGCCGCCGGCGAGAAGAGCCATGACGCGATCGCCGACCCGCCACCCGGTGACGCCCGCGCCGACCTCGCTGACGGTGCCCGCGCACTCGAGGCCGAGGATCGGGGAGGCGTCCGGCGGCGGCGGATACATCCCCTGGCGCTGCAGCAGATCCGCCCGGTTCACCGCGGTGGCGACGACGCGGATCCGCAGCGCGCCGCCGGCGATCGGCGGCGACGGCGCCTCGCCGATGCGCAGGACGCTCTCGTCGCCGGGTCTGTCGGTCAAGACCGCCTTCACGAAAGCCGAAGCTAACGGAGGTCTGGCGCCATCGCCCCCGCCGGGAGAACCCTGTCCCTTGAGCGAGCTCGGCCTCGTCGCACCGCTCGGCGCACTCGTCGTCCTCGCGTTCCTGTATCTGCAGCGCCTCTCGGAAGGCCCGGCGACGACCGCCTGGGGCGCTGCATGGCTCGCCCTGTATGCGGCGGGCCTGATCAACGCGCTCCCCGAGCCGCCGCTCGCCGCGCGGCTCGCCGGACCCGTGCTCGGCTCGCTGTTCCCTGCGCTGCTGCTCACCGGCGCGCTGACGCTCGGCCGCGCGCGCCTCGTCGCGTGGCCGATCGGCGCCGGACTCGCCGTCGGGTTCCTGCGCGCGGGGCTGCTCGCCGCGGACCGCGTCGAGCTGAGCTTCGCGGTCGCCGTGCCGCTCGAGCTGCCCCTCTCGATGGGCGCCGCCGTCGTCGCGTTTCGGGCCGCGCGCTGGCGACCGAGCTCGTTCCCGGAGCAGCTCATGGGGCCGGCGCTCATGCTTCTGGCGATGGTCAACGCCGCCGATCCGCTCGCGCGGCTGATGGACCTCTCGATGGTCCCCATGGTGTTGTGCTGGCTCACGGCTTCACTGGCGGTGGCGCTGCTGCAGGTGATGACGTTCCTCGAGCGGATCCGCGAGCGGGAGCAACGGCTGCTCGCGGAACGAGAACTTCTGCACCGCGTGGCGCGCATGGCGGCGTGCGACCCGCGGCAGGCGCAGGCAGCGCTCGACGAGATCGTCGCCGCTGTGGCATCGCTCGCGGGCTTCACCGGTTTCGGAATCTGGCCGCTCGAGGCGGAGGGAACGCATCTCCGCTGCGCCGCGAGGCTGCGACGCATCGATGATGCCCCTCGGACGGTGTCGCGCCTGCCGATCGACGATCCGCTGCTGGCCCGCGCACTCGGCAGCGACGATCCGGTGACCATCGTCGATCTGCGCCAGGAAGGACCCCCGCTGCGCGAGCGGGCGCAGAGGTGGGGCATCGCCGAGGCCGCGGTCGCGCCGCTGCGGGCGAGCAGGCGGACGCTCGGCGCGGTGTTCGCCGCGCTGACGCCGGATCGCCACTTCGAGGCGAGGGACCGTCGCCTGCTGGCGACGCTCGCCCAGGAAATTGCGCTCGTGCTCGCGCATGCGGAAGCTCTCGAGCAGCGGTCGCAGCACGCGGCCGCTCTCGACGACGAGCGACGCACGCTGCGCGCACTGATCGAGGCCGTCCCGGCGGGCATCCTGCTGGCGGACCGCGACGGACGCATCACGATGCTCTCCCGGCTCGGCGCGGAACAGTACGGGTTGGGCGATCCGGAGCTGTGGATCCGGCGTTCGACGCGCGATGCGTTCGCGCATTTCTCGCGGCGCCTCCTGCCCGAGGAGGCGCACCGCTTGTCCGAGCGCTTCGCCGCGGGCCGCTTCGCTGGCAGCGCATTCGAGCTGCGCTTCCGGGAACCCGTGGAGCGCGTACTCGAGATCTCGCTGCGCGAGCTTCGCTCGGGCGATGGCAAGTCGGAGCGCCAGCTCTGGGTGAGCCGAGACGTCACGAACGAACGTCGAGCCGCCGCGGTGTCCGGAGCCGACGACGAGAAGCCGCTCCCGGAAATCGACGCTTCCAGATAGGGTTCCGGGCGGAGGGACCGGCAGCCTCCCGAGTCCCGACTCGTGGCGCGCGCCCTCGCCGCGACCGGTGGCAATCGCGCACCGATCGGGGACCATCGGGCGCGGTGGTGCCACGCGAGAGCGCTCGACGACTCCGCCAGCGAGCTGCGCGCCCATCGACCTGACAGCGTCGGGGGGACAAGCCATCTCTCGAGATCCCGGATCGAGGTCCGCTGGAGGCGATCGAACGAGGCGGAGCTGGACGCTCGCGCTGGTCCTCGCCGTGACGATGCACGCGACGATCGCGCGCGCCGAGACCAGCGACGGGCGGCGCGCCCAGGCCGATCGCCTCGCCTCGGAGGGCCGCTGTGCGGCCGCCCTCGAGCTCACCGAGGAGCTGCGCGCCGAGGGCGCCATCGACACGGACCTGCTCCTGCTCGAGGCCGCCTGCGCCGCCCAGACCCGGCGCTACGAACAGGCGGTCGACGCGCTGCGCGAAGTGCTGCGCCGCGAGCCGGCGCATGCGGAGGCGCGCCTGCGGCTCGCCATCTCCCTCTACCACCTGGGCGATTTCGACGCAGCGCAAGGCGAGCTCGACGCCGCCGAACGCGACCTCGCCGAGCCGCACGCCGAGGCGTTGCTGTACCGCGGGCTGCTGCACCTCGAGAACCGACGGGCGCTCGAAGCGGCCGAGGCGCTCGAGAGCGCGCGGGCGCGCGAGCCGCGCACCGTCGAACCGGTCGCGTCGTACTACGCGGCGCTCGCGTGGTCACGGGCTCGGGAAAGGGCGCGAGCCGAGGCGGCGATCGCCCGCGTGTTGCGAGAGTGGCCGGATACCGCCTGGGCCGTCCAGGCCGAGCGCCTGCGAAAGCGCCTCGACGAGGAACGGCTGCGTCGCTGGGTCCGCATCCGGGGCGGCTTCGAGTACGACGACAACGTCATCCTGCAGGGCGGCGGCGCGCCGCTCCCGGATGAGATCTCGAGCGCACGAGACATCCGGGGCACCTGGTCGGCAGAAGCGGGCACCGAGCTGCTGCGGGGCGAGCGCTGGTCGGCGGGTCTGCTCGGCGGCTACAGCGGCACCGCGCACGCCGACATCACGTCGTTCGACACCCACTACCCCGTCCTGGCGCTCTGGCTCGACCGCCAGCTCGACGACTCCACCACGCTGCGACTCGCTCTCGATGGTGGCCATGCCTGGGTCGATGGCGACTCCTTCCTCGCGACGGGACGCGCAAGCCTCTCCGCGTTGCGCGCGTTCGAGTCGGCCGGTGCCAGCGAGTTCTACGTCCGCTTCCGCATCGACGAATACTTCGAGAACGGCGATGACATTCCGGATGGCACCGGCGCACCGGGCTCCCCGTGCCCAGAGCCGCCGCCCGGCGCGTCGATCCCCACCTGCGGTCCGCACGGGGTGAACGAGCGCCGCGAGCGAAACCGCGATGGGCGCTCTGCCGTGGTCGGCGTGCGCCACTCCCTCGGCATCCCCGTGCTGCGCAGCACGTTGCATGCCGGATACGAGTTCGAGCGCTTCGACGCGAGCGGCACGGAGTACTCGCACGTCGCGCACTCGCTGTCGGGCGGCGTGCTGATCGCGCTGCCGTTCGAGTTCGCGCTCGACGTCTCGGGTGTCGTCACGTGGCGCCCCTTCGACCACCCCAGCACGTTCCCGGACCCGCCGGAGCCCTTCTTCGACACCGAGTTCGGGGTCGCGAACCGGGATCGAGACGAGCGCTACTCGGCGGTGGCGATCGCGCTCGCCCGGCCGATCGGGCGCGGGCTCACGGCCTCCGCGGGCTGGCGCCGGGAGCGAAACCATTCCAATGTCGAGGTCTTCGACTACCGCCGGGAGGTGCTCGGGGCGTACCTGACCTGGGCCTGGGGGCACTAACCTGCTGCCGACGAACGGTGAGTGCGAGGCGAACATGACAGCTCGAGTTCGATCGATTTCCGGCCCGAGGGTTTCCAGGCGGAAGGCCCCGGGGAGGTTCCCTGGCCGCGGGTTCGGGCGGATCCGGACCGTGTTGGCGCTCGCCGGATCGCTCGCGCTGCTGGTGCTGGCGTCGGGATCGGCCTTTGGCAGTCCCACTTCCGCCGCCGGAACGAAGACTTGGCAGATCGCTCCGGCGGGCCCGTGTGCTCGGCTCGACACCCAGCCGGTGTGCTCCGCGGGCCAGTGCACTGGCGAGGCGGCCGTTCGCAGCCGCTTCGATCCGGCCGACGTCGCAGGCATCGGGCCCGGAAGCGGCAGTGGGGCAGCGCCGCCCGAGCCGATCGCCTTCCAGGGGCCCGGCCCCTGCGCGGACCCGAGCACGCCCTGCGGCAAGACGCTCCTGGGCCGGAGCCCGAGCGGCCTGCCGACGGTGGGGCCGCCGCCTACCGGCGTCATCGAGCAGCCGGCGACTCCCGGGACGCTGCCCGGCGGCCTACCGGGCCTCCCCTGACACGCCGCTCGATCTGCCGCTACGTCTCGATGGAGCCGCGCGACGAACCTGCAACCGGCGGCCTCCGCTGCCCGCGGGGCGCGGAACGGAACGTGGGCTCGCAGCAACCCAAGAGGGACGATGAGAAACCAGCCGGGAAACCCGAGCGCGGCGGATGTCACGAGCGACGAGCAGCTGCTCGACGGCATCCGGGCTCGCGACAGCGCGGCGTTGCGGGCACTGTTCCAGCGCTATCACCGGCGCGTCTTGCACTTCGCGCTGCGGCGGCTCGGAGATCCGGGCCTGGCCGAGGAGGTCGTCGCTGACGTGTTCTTCGAGGTGTGGCGCAGCATCGATCATTTCGAAGGGGCCTCGCGCCCGTCGACGTGGATCTATGGCATCGCGCACTTCAAGTCCGTGAGCGCACACCGCGATCGCTCTCGACGCAAACGGGCGTCGGTCATCCCGACCAACGTCGAATCCCTCCACCGCGTCGCCGACGAGCGCGACGCGAACGACTGGATCAGCGCGCGGGAGGAACTCCGGATCGTCCACCGCGCGCTGGCCTCGCTCCCCGAGGACCAGCGAACCGTGCTCGAACTCGCCGTGATCGAGGGGCTCCCCTACCACGAGATCGCGGAGCGGCTCGGTCTGCCGGAAGGAACCATCAAGACGCGCGTCTCCCGGGCGCGCGGCAAGCTGCGACGAGGGTTCGACCGATCCGGTGTCGAGAGGGGTCGATCGTGACCGAGCACCCGAAACCGAGCTGCCCTCCGCTCATCCTCGAGTGGATCGCGTGGTACCCGGACGGCCCCCTCACCGACGCTCAGCGCGGAGCCGTCGAGGTGCATGCTGCGGAATGCGCGGCGTGCCGCGAGGAGCTCGCCATCCTGTCCGAGCGCGCAGATGCGACGGCGGCGCCAGGGGATCCGGAACAGCTGTTCGAGCGCGTGCTCGCGCGGATCGAGGCGAGCCTCCTGGCGGAGGGACCGGATGCGACGGCGAACGCGCTGGCCCTGGCGCGGGAAGGAATGGGACCCGTGCGGAGCGCCCCAGCCCGGCGCCGTCGCGGGCTCTCGTGGCGGCACCGGGGTGCGCTCGCGGCGGCCGGCTTCGGTCTGGTCGCGCTCGTCGGCGCGCTCGGCTGGCTGGGGCGCGACTGGGTGAGCCCCGTCGACGACGCCGGTGCCGGCGAGATCTATCGAACCGCGAGCGAGTCTCCGCCGGTTGCCGTCACCGGCGTCGCGCTCGACGTCGTCTTCCGGAGCGAGACCTCGGCCGAGCAGATCCACACGGTCCTGCGCGGCCTCGGCGCCAACGTCGCGAGGGGCCCGACCGAACTCGGGCGCTATCGACTCGTGCTGCCGCCGGGTTCGGACGCGCGGGCAGCTGCCGCACTGCTACGCGCCGAAGGAACCGGCGTCGCCTCGTATGCCGAGCCCGTGCAGCCCTGACGTGCGGACAGGGCTGCGCTCGTCCGCTCGCGCAGGCCTGGCCGTCGTACTGCTCGGACTCGTACTTGCCCGGGTCGAAGCAGAGGGCGCACCGCCCGTTTCCGCGTCGGCGGTTGCCGCCGGCGATGATGCGGACTGCGGCCCGATCGGCGTGGACGACGCCGTGCTCGTCAGCGCCCGCGCCGAGCCCGGCGTCGTCCCATCGCAGCAGCAAGGCGCGAGCACGGGACCCGGCGAGATCGTACCGCTGCCGGCTCCCCCGGCAGCGACGCTACGAGCGAACGAGGTCGCCGGAGAGGCCCTGCTCGTGCTGCCGAAAGGCGCCGACGGCGCAATCCCGACCGACTTCGAGCTGGCGCCGGGAGCGGCGGTGGCGGCCTCGTTCTTCAGCCCGGTGCTGTGCGCGACCGTCGTGCGCGTCATCGGTCCGCCGGATCGGGACCCGGCCACGTTGGTCGCGCGAGCGCCGGATGGCGCCGTGGCCACGCCGAACCACATCTATGTCCCCGCACAGGCGGAAGTACGGCCGCTCCCGAGCGACCGCCCTTCGGACACCGCCACCGGGGACGATCCCTATCGAGCGCTCCAGTGGGGCCTCGAGCGCGCAGGCGCCGCGCAGGCCTGGGCGGTCTCGAACGGGAGCGGCGCACGGGTCGCCCTGCTCGACTCGGCGCCGGAGGCCGCCCACCGGGATCTCGCGGGCGTGCGCGTCGTCGCGATCCCGGACGCGCCCGCATCGACACCGGCGACGCACGGCTCGCTGATGGCCGGCGTGACGAACGCCGTGACCGGCAACGGCTACGGCATCGCCGGCCTCGCCCCGGGAGCCGAGTTGGTGGCAATCCCGGTGTGTCGGCCGGCGCCGGCCGGCGGGGGCGACGAGTGCGCGCTCTTCGAGCTGTTGCGCGGTGTCGACCTCGCCTGGGAGCAGCGAGCGCAGCTGCTCAACCTTTCGCTGGTCGGGCCGCCGAACGCATTGCTCCGCCGCGCGATGGATCGCATGGACGGGCTCGGCATCGTCGTCGTGGCGGCGAGCGGAAACGAGAGCGTCGCGGAGCCTCGCTACCCGGCTGCGTATCCGTCCGTCATCGGTGTCGGCGCCTTCGACCGGGCCGGCCGCGCCTACGCCCGCGGCAACCGGGGACCGGCCGTCGAGGTGCTGGCTCCAGGCGTCGAGATCCTTTCGACGGTCCCCGGCAGCCGCTTCGCGTTCGGCGACGGCACGAGCCTCGCGGCCGCACACGCCACCGCGGTCCTGGCGCTCGCGATCGCGGCGAGCGGCGATCCGCTGGCCGCCCGCGCCGCGTTCTTCGAGGCTGCCCAGGCGCGCGCGGCATCGCCAGGCAACGAACCGGCCCCACTGCCGACGGCGTGCGCCGTGCTCGCGATCCTCGAGAAGCCCTGCCCTTGAACGCCTGGAGCGAACCTCGAACGCCTGAACGGACCCGCCCGGTCGCAGCCCCGCCGCTCCGCGTCGCTCCAGTCGACTCTCACTTCACCGAGCCGGTCGGGATCTCGCGGAACGGCTTGTCCTTGTCGACGCGGATCTCCGGCGGCAGCCGCAGCACCCGCTCGGCGATGATGTTCTTCAGGATCTCGTCGGTGCCGCCGGCGATGCGCAGCCCGGGCGTCCCGAGGTACATGCCCTGCCAGAGCGCTTCCTGCGGCACGATGCTCTCGTCGTCGGCGCCGCCCATCGCCCCCTGCAGCTCGAGCGCGAAGTGCGCCATCTCCTGGCCCATCGGCGCGCCGATCGCCTTGCCGATGGAGCCCTCCGGTCCCGGCGTGGCTCCGCGTGAGAGCGCCGACAGCGTGCGGTAGCTGGTGAACTGCAGGCCCTTCGACTTGATGTAGAAGTCCGCAATCTTCTGGCGCACGGCCGAGTCCTCGATCGCCGGACGGCCGTTGCGACGGGTCTGCTGCGCGAGCTTCAGGAGATCCCGGAAGCGCCCGGCCCCGCCGCCGGCGCCGATCGCGACGCGCTCGTTCATCAGCGTCGTGATCGCGACGCGCCAGCCGTCGCCGACGCCGCCGAGACGGTTCGCATCGGGCACGCGCACGTCGCTGAAGAACACCTCGTTGAAGCCCTGGCCGCCGTTGATCTGCTTGATCGGCCGGACCTCGATGCCCTTCGCGTGCATGTCGACGATGAAGTACGTGAGGCCGGCGTGCTTCGCGGCGTTCGGATCGCTGCGCGTGACGATCATGCCCCAGTCCGAGAAGTGCGCGCCGGTGCTCCAGATCTTCTGGCCGTTCAGCACCCAGTCCGAGCCATCGCGGACGGCGCTGGTGCGCAGCCCGGCGAGGTCGCTGCCGGCGTCGGGCTCGCTGAACAGCTGGCACCACACCACCTGCCCGCGCGCCATGTCGCGCAGGTACAGGTTCTTCTGCTCGTCGCTGCCGTGCGCCATGATCGTCGGCCCGAGCATGCCGTGACCGATCGCGTAGATGTTCGGCGGCGTATCGAACTTGGCCTCTTCCTGGCCCCACACCACCGCTTCGAGCCGGCCGAGTCCCTGCCCGCCGTACTCCTTCGGCCACGTGAGGCAGGCCCAGCCCTCGTCGAACTTGAGCGTCTGCCAGTCCTTGGCCTGCTGGATCACCTCGGCGCTCTCGCGTTCGCCGAGCAGGTTGGCGGCGATCGCATCCGGATCGCGCGGCTTCACGTGCTGGGCGAGCCAGGCGCGGGCCTTGCTCCGGAAGGCGGCTTCTTGCGGGGTGTCGTTGAAGTCCATGTTCGTTCCTCGCTGGTTCGCGCCGGGTGCGGAGAGGGATCGAGCCGGAGTCAGTCGGCGTGCGGCGCGGCGCCGTCGCCCTGCCGCGCCATGAGGCGCGTGACCAGCTTGTCCCGCCACTCGCTCGCCGACCCGATCGACGCCGCGAGCCAACGCGCGCGCCGATAGAACAGATGGCAGTCGTACTCCCACGTGAAGCCGACGCCTCCGTAGATCTGGATCATCTCCTGCGCGGCGGTCTCGAACGCGTCGCTCGCCGCGGCGCGGAAGCTGCACGCCGCGAGGCCGAGCTCGTCGCTGTCGGTGCTGAGCGCCCAGGCGGCGTAGTAGCCGTTCGAACGCGCGATCTCGATCTTCGCGTAGAGATCCGCGAAGCGGTGCTTGATCGCCTGGAACGACGCGATCGGGCGACCGAACGCGTAGCGGCCGAGCGCGAACTCGCGCGTCAGCTCCATCGCGCGCGTCGCGCCGCCGAGCTGCTCGAAGCCGATCACCACCGCCGCGCGGTCGAGCAGCGCGTCGACGCGCGCGGCGCCGCCGTCGGCGGGCCCGAGCCGCTCCGCCGGCGCGTCGTCGAAGTCGATCCGGGCCAGCGAACGCGACGGATCGAACGACTGGATCCGGGTGCGGCCGACGCCGGCGCCGGAGAGATCGACGAGCACCAGCGTGGGGCCGCGCTCACCCTGCGCGACGACGACGGCGACGGTCGCCGCTTCGCCGTCGAGCACCGGCAGCTTGGCGCCGCGGAGCTTTCCGCCGGTGAAGCGCGCCGTCACCGACGCCGCGTCCGCCTCGCCGGGCCCTTCCGCGATGGCGAACGTGCCGATCGCATCGCCGGCAGCGAGCCGCGGGAGCCACTGCTGCTTCTGTGCGTCGCTGCCGTAGGCGAGGATCGCCTCGGTGCAGAGCGCCACAGACGACGAGAACGGAATCGGCGCGAGCGAGCGGCCGACCTCCTCGGCGATCAACACCAGTTCCAGGTAACCGAGTCCCGCGCCGCCGTGCTCTTCGGAGACCACCGCGCCAAGCCAACCCATCTCGGCGACGCCTTTCCACAAGGTGGCGTCGTGGTGGGCGTCGGCCGCCTCGAGGACTTTGCGACAGACGTCGGGACCGGCGTTCTTGGCCAGGAAGTCCCGGGCCGTCTGCTGGACGAATTGCTGGTCCTCGGAGAACTCGAGATTCATCTGGGGGAGGCTCCTCTTGACTCGAAAGTCAACGATGGCGCGCAGCATAGCGCGCCGGGGTCCGGGAGCGACCCGTTCCGCAGGATCTGCTCCCAGGGGAAGGTTGTTGTTGGGCTAGCGTTCGCATCATGGCCGCGCTCGACCGTCCCGACCCCACCCAGATGCGGATGCTCGCCCGGTTGTCACCGGAGCAAAGGCTCGCGGTTGCGCGACGCCTGCACGACGACGCCGTCCAGCTGAAGCAGGCCTGGCTGCGGATGCGCCATCCGGACGACGACGAGGCGGCGATCCAGAAACGGCTCCGCGCGTGGCAGATCCATGGCAGCGCCCGGCTGGATTGAGATCTTCGTCGACCGCCTGGAGGCGCTCGGCCTCCCCTACATGGTGACCGGATCGGTCGCGTCGATGATCTACGGCGAGCCCCGGTTGACGCTCGACGTGGACATCGTGCTCGACCTCGATCCCGAACGCTGCGCGGAACTACTCACGGCGTTCCCGGAGACCGAGTTCTATCGCCCACCGATCGAGGTGGTTCGGCTCGAATGCGCCCGCGAGTCGCGCGGTCACTTCAATCTGATCCATCACGGGACCGGAATGAAGGCCGACGTCTACCTGACGGCGACGGATTCGTTGCACCGCTGGGGCCTCGCAAACCGACGTCGGATCCCGTTCGGCGACGGAGAGCTGGCCGTCGCGCCTCCCGAGTACGTGATCGTGCGCAAGCTCGAATTCTGGAGCGAAGGCGGCTCGGAGAAACACATCCGGGACATCCGCGCGATGCTCGCCTCGGATCCTCCGCTCGATCGCGGGTTCCTGGCGGCGGAGTTGCGACGACGCGGCCTCGAGGGCGCTTGGAGCCGGGTCACGGAGGCGGAGTGACTCCGGCCGATCCGCCGGAGTCACTCCCCCGCCGCTACTTCAGCTCGTCGCGGCCGTAGCCGAGAATGTTGCGCGCGATGATCAGGCGCTGGATCTCGCCGGTGCCCTCGTAGATGTCGGTGATCCGGACGTCGCGGAACCACTTCTCGAGCAGGTGCTCGCGCGAGGCGCCCATCGGACCGACCAGCTCGATGCAGCCCTGCGTGATCTCGCGCACCGCGGCGCCGGCCTTGGCCTTGCAGATCGACGACTCGAGGTTGTTCGGCTGGCCCTGGTCGGAGAGCCACGCGGCGCGCAGCACCGTCAGCATCGCGGCCTCGTAGAGCGCCTCGAGTTCGAGGAAACGCTGCGCCGCCGCCGACTGCGCGGCGATGCCGGGGCCGTACTCGATGGCGATGCCGGCCTCGCGCAGCGCGTCGCGCGCGAAGTCGAGCGCCGCCTCCGCCATGCCGAGTCCGATCGCCGCGACCGCCGGCCGCGTCATGTTGAAGGTCTTCATGACGCCGCGGAAACCGCCCGACGATTCCTTCGGGATCTCCTCCTTGCCGCCGAGCAGGTTGCCGCGCGGGATCCGGCAATTGTCGAAGACATAGGCGGCCGTGTCGTCGGCGCGGATGCCGAGCTTCTTCTCCTTGCCGGACACGATGAAGCCCGGCGCGCCCTTCTCGACGAGGAAGGACTTGATGCCGGCTCGTCCCGCCGACTTGTCGATCGTCGCCCACACCACGACGCCCTGCGCGCGACACCCGGTGGTGACGAAGATCTTCTCGCCGTTCAGCACCCACTCGTTCGTCGCCGCGTCGAGCACCGCCGTCGTCGACACGCGCGACGGGTCCGAGCCGCAACCCGGCTCGGTGATCGCCATCGCCAGCGTCAGCCCGCCCCACTGTTCCTGCTGCTCGGGCGTGCCGGCGGCGCGCAGCGCCGCGTTGCCGAGGCCGCCCTTGCCGCGCCGCATCCGCACCGAGTAGTCGCCCCAGGTCTGGCCAGCCGTCAGCATCATGCTCATGACGCCGAGGCCGGTGTCCTCGGGCCCGCGGCCGGCGAACAGGCTCATCGTCGGCGGGAACCCGCCCGCCTCGGGCAGCTCGTCGGGCGGGAACTCGTCCTCGTGCTCGTCGTAGTGGCGCGCGTAGTTCCGGCACACCAGCGCCTCGCGGCGGATCGCATCGAGCACCTTCTGGTCGTTCGTCGTCAGCGTGAAGTCGATCATGGGGGTTCTCCTAGAGCGTCACTGCGCCGTCGAGGACGCCGAGGGTTCGGACGTTGCGGTACCAGAGCTCCACCGGGTGCTCGCGGATGAAGCCGTGCCCGCCGAGCACCTGCACGCCGTCGTCGGCGATCTTCATCGCCTGGCGCGCGCAGTAGCCGAGGGCGAGATGCGCCTCGCGCGTGGCGTCGAGCCCGTGCTCGAGCCGGCTCGCCGCCTTCCACACCAGCCAGCGCATGGCGTCGACCTCGATGCGCATGTCGGACAGCGTGAAGGCGATCGCCTGCTTGCGCGCGATCGCCTCGCCGAAGGCCTCGCGGTCCTTCGCGTACGGGATGGCGTACTCCATCACGGCCCGAGAGACGCCGACCAGCGCCGCAGCCACCGCCGTGCGGGACAGGTTCAGCAGCCGGCGCGCGTCGCAGCCGGCGTCGCCGCCGAGCCGCGCGCCGCCCGGCACTTCGACGCGCTCGAGCGACAGACCCGCCATCGGCAGCGCGCCGAGACCGAGCTTCTTCTCCGGCTCCGCGATCGCGAGCCCGGCGGCATCGCGCGGCACGACGAACGCCTGCACGGCGTCGAGCCCGATGCCCTCGCCTTCCCGCGCGAGCACCAGGAAGTGGCTCGCGCGGTCGGCCATCGGGACGAAGCACTTGGCGCCCGACAGCACCCAGCCGTCGCCCTTGCGCTCGGCGACCGTGCGCAGGCCGATCGGGTCGAAGCACGGGCCCGGCTCCACGAGCGCGAGCGACGCTGCGTGGTAGCGGTCGCCACAGAAGAGCGGCAGCAGTTCTCGCTTCTGGGCGTCGCTGCCGAACTCGACGATCGGCATCGCGAACGTCGCGGGCGCCAGCGCCGCCAGCGCGAGGCCGGCATCGCCGAACGCCAGCTCCTCGAGGACCAGCGCATTCGTGATCGGAGAACGCTCCTCGCCGCCCCCGCCGTAGGCCTCGGGGATCTGCGTCGACACGAGGCCGAGCTCCCAGCTCTGGGCGAGGAAGTCGTGCGGCGCGTGGGCCGTCTCCTCGCTCGGTCGCGCGATCGGCCGGACGGCGCTCTGCGCGAACTCGCGCATCGCCTCGCGGGCGATCTCCTGTTCTTCCGTGGGTCCGAACGAGATCATGGCGTTCTCCTCTGGGGCTTCCGGCGTCCCGACTCGGCGCGCTCCGCGCGCTCCGCGTTCGGGCGGGGGATCTGATGGAAGTAGTGGTCGAGGGCGGCGCGGCCGCCTTCCTTGGTGAGCAGACCGCGTTTGATGGCGTCGCGGGAATCGAGCAGGCCGAGGGCGACGCCGCACCAGACGCGCGCGTCCGCCGTGTACCGGACGTCGGCGCGCTCGGCGAAGCCGCGCGTGACCGAACAGTGTCGATCGGCGATGCGGATCGTCCAGACGCCGCCGCCCGCGCCGGTCAGTCGGATCTCGAAGGTGACAGCCGCGCTGCCTGCGTGGTCGTCGCGCAGCAGAAACGGCAGCGACTCGAGGATCGACTGCGCGGACGTCTCGTTGAACGGGCCCACGCCGGCGATGTGCTCTTCCATCGCGTGGCGCACCCACCAGCGCGCGATCGACGCGATGATCGGTTCGAGCGTCCGGCCGCTGGCGGTGACCGCGTACAGGGACCGCGCGCTGCCGGTGCGCGTCGCCCTCTCGGCGGCGCCGTCGCGGAGCGGCACCGACTCGACCCAGCCTTCGTCGGCGAGTTGGCGGAGCCGTGCTGACAGCACCCGCGGCGCGATGCCGGTGCGCTGCCGCAGCTCCTGGAAGCCCTTGGCGCCGCCGAGCAGCTGGCGAAGCAGCACCAGCGTCCAGCGATCGCCGATGCGCTCGAGCGCCCGCGCGACCGGATCGAAGATCTGCCCCGGCCGCGGAACTTCGCGCTCGCCGATCGCCACGGATCGTGATTCCCGTACGGGCATGCCGATAGTATCTAATGGATACTTACCGAGATGTCAAGACAGATCCGACCTGGCCGTCGGCTACGCTGGCCGGGGACCGGAGCGGGACGGAGGATCGCCGGTGGGCAAACACCGCCCACGGGAGGAAAGTCCGGGCTCCACAGGGCAGGACGGTCGTTAACGGCGACCCGGGGCGACCCGAGGGAAAGTGCCACAGAAACATACCGCCGATGGCCGGTGAAGCCGCGAGCCTGGTGAGGGTTCGCGGTGGAGGCACAGGCAAGGGTGAAATCGTGGGGTAAGAGCCCACGTGCCGACCGGGTGACCGGCGGCGGGGTAAACCCCTTCCGGAGCAAGCTCGAATAGGGACGCCGCCGAGGGTGGCCCGCCCGAGGCCCACGAAGCCGCCGCCCTGCGGCGGCCACCGGGGACCGGCGTCCGGGTGAGAGCGCTCGAGCGACGCAGCAATGCGCCGCCTAGACGAATGATCCTCGCTGGTGTCGCGGCGCCCGGCAACGGGCATCACTTCACCGGAACAGAACCCGGCTTACAGGCCCGCTCCGGTCGCGGTCCCCGAGGCCGCCCCCGCTCTCGCGGGGGCGGCTGTCGCCGTATACTGCACGGTTCCCCGCCACCAGGAGCGCCGCCATGCGCATCGAGACCACCATCCCCCTCGGCGACTGGCGCGCCGTCGCCCCGGCCGCACAACGCGCCGAGGCGCTCGGATTCGACGGGATCACGACGCCGGAGATCGCGAGCGACCCGTTCATTCCGCTCGCGTTCGCCGCCCTCGCGACCGAACGCCTGCAGCTCGGCACCGCCATCGCCGTGGCGTTCCCGCGCAGCCCGATGGTCGTCGCGAACCTCGCTTGGGACCTGCAGCGAGAGTCGCACGGGCGCTTCGTGCTCGGCCTCGGGCCGCAGGTGAAGGGACACAACGAGCGACGCTTCAGCGTGCCGTGGAGCGCACCCGTCCCGCGACTGCGCGAGTACGTCGAATCGCTACGCGCGATCTGGCGCTGCTGGGAGCTCGGAGAGCCGCTCTCCTACGAAGGTGAGCACTACCGCTTCACGCTGATGACGCCGGAGTTCTCGCCGCCGGCCACCGGCCTGCCGCCGGTGCCGATCACGATCGCCGCCGTCGGCAAGGACATGATCCGACTCGCCGGCCGCGTGTGCGACGGCGTCCGGCTGCACGGCTTCTGCACGCGCCGCTACCTGGAGCAAGTCGCCCTGCCCCGGCTGTCCGAGGGCCTCGAACAGTCGGCTCGCGGGCGCAACCATTTCGAGATCTGGGGCGGAGGCTTCATCGCAACGGGACGCACGCCCGACGAGGTGGCGAAGCAGGTCGAATGGTGCCGCTACCGCGTCGCGTTCTACGGCTCGACGCGCAGCTACGCGCCGGTGCTGTCGATCCACGGCTGGGACGACCTCGCTGCGAAGCTCCACGAGATGAGCAAGCGCGGACAGTGGCAGCAGATGGCCGCCGAAGTTCCGGACGACGTCCTGCACGAGTTCGCCGCCATCGCGCCCTACGATCAACTCGTGGGGGCGGTCGAGAAGCGCTTCGGCGGACTCGTCGACGCGGTGGCGATCGGCTTTCCCGACGACACGCCCGCAGGACTCGCGCGCGAACTGGTCCAGGATCTGCGCCGCCTCCCGCAGGCCTTCGAGGGCTTCCCGACGAAGTGGCGCTGAGCGACGACGCCGAGCGTCCGACGCTCAGGAAGAGCGCCGACGCGCCGGCCGCCGACGCAGGTCGCGCCGATAACAGAGCAGGCGACTGCGGCGGCGCCGATCGTACCCGCGCCAGCGGCTGGCTGGCAGATCTTCCGCGCTCGCGAGCTCGAACCCGAGCCGCTCGAAGAACGCGCCGACACGAGGCTGCGTCGTGACGCCGAAGACGACGCGCAGCTTCTGCGCCCGCGCGCGGCGCAGCGCGAAGGTCACCAGGTGCTGGCCCACGCCTTCTCCGAGGAAACGCGTCAGCGTGTAGAGCGAGGCAATCTCGACAGCGCTCGGAGCATCCGGAAATGGCAGCAGAGCTCCGATCCCGGCCAGGTGCTTGCCCTCGACGAATGCCCCGAAACCGTGCGCCAGAACCTGGTCGACGGCCCGCGCCGGGCGCGGTGCGAGGAACCCCTCGGCGACCCCGCGACCGATCAGGTCGTACGCGGCGTCGAAGTCATCGAGCCCCAGATCGCGCACGACCATGTAGCGCTTGCGCGTGAAGAGCGTCCCGGAGCCCGCGTAGGTCAGGAGTTCCTGCTCGAGGCCCTCGATGTGGCACACGTTCACCGCGGGCACGCCGCCGTTCAGCATCGCATCGATCTCGCGGAGCAACGTGCGCCGGCTCCGGGAGAGTCGGCGCCCGCCGGAGAGCAACTCGCGCAACTCGTCGACGTGCACGAACGAGAGCCGTCCCCCGCGCCGATCCGTAAAGCCTCCGTCCGGATCGATCCACACCAGCTTGACGAGGCCGAGCCGGAGCGCGAGCCCGCGCAGCTGCGCGGCGAACGGTTCGCGGCCCCCGACCAGCAGGCCTGCCCGCGAGGACTGCCGCAGCGTGCGCCACAGCAGGGTCTCGAGCCCCGGGTCGGACGCCGGAACCACGCGCTCTCCGACGACCGACTCGAGCCCCGCGCGGCGCGACGAGATCACGAGCACCCGGGTCCCGTTCCGCGCGAGCGTTCCGACGACCGCGGCGAGCCCTGCGGGATCTCGCAGCAGCGGCGATGGACAGGCGATGCCGAGGGTCCGACCCCGGAACTCCTGGAGGTAGAACTCGCGCTCGGAGAAGCCGGCGCCCTCGTCCGGGTGCTTCACGAGCGCGCAGTGTGGCGCATCCGGTGCCGGTTGCACTGCACTCTGCAGCGTGTTCTCGCGTGGGTCGGTGCCGAGACGCAACGAACCCGGGGCTTCCGGGTACACACCCTGGGCCGGGCCGTCGCGTTTCGAGAGCGGCGCGATGAAGCGAGCTGAGCCCATCGTTCCCCGCAGGGGAACTCCTGTGTTCGGTTCCCTACGGTGCGGTTCTGATCGGTCCGATACGGCCCCAGACCCGGAGACCAGACCGGGGGAAGAGAGCGCGAACCGCCGAAAACGAGAGGAAAAAAGACCGGAACCGTGACGAGCCGTCACCCACGAGAAAAAAGTGCTGGAAATCAGCGCCCGATCTGGAGACAATGCCGGGCTGCTCGAACGCCCCCGACGAACAGCCAGAGGCCGAGCCCCGTCGAAGCCTCCGAGAGACTCGAAGGCACGACGCTCCAAGGCACGACGCTCGGGAGTGGCGTGGCTGAGATCAGTCGCGAACGGAACAGACGCGGAAACGAACGTCGCAGCGATCGATGCAACCAGGGCTCCCGCGCCGCTTCTCCACCGTGCGTGGCCCCTCTGAACGATCGGAAACACGACAGGCCCCCAGGGGATTTCTCTGGGGTCGCCAACAGGATCCAAGACGAGGCGACTCGGCTCGCGGGATTCCTGGAGGAGAGGGAGTGAAGCTCGAGGATCGGCAGACGACGGCGATGGTGGACGCCGAAGCGCGCAGCGGCCCGACTGGCGCCACCGCGGCATTCTCCTCGGACGAGCTCGATCCGGGACGCGAGCGGCGGCCGCTCGAGTCGTACTTCCAGGAGATCGGCGGCACGCGGACGCTGCGTCGCGAAGAGGAAGTGTTCCTCGCCAAGGAGCTCGAGGCGTCGACCCTGGCGCTCCGCACCGCTCTGTACATGATGCCGTGCTCGCCGCGTTACGTCGTGGAGCGCTGGGACGCCCTTCGGGCCCTCTCGCATACGGGAGCCAAGCTCTCGGAATCGATGGGCGACGAGGAGACCGGCGAGATCGCCGCGCGCGTCGAGCGGGCCGTGAAGAAGCTGCGAGTGCTGCTGGCCGAACGAGAGCGTCTCATCAAGAAGCGCGCCGCACTGAAGACCCTCGAACGCATCGACACGAGGGCGGCCGATGAACTCGGCAAGGCACAGCTCTCGCTCGCCATGCTCGCCGAGCTGCGAGACCGCGCCGTCGCGCTGGTCGAGGAGATGAAGAAGGAGCGGCGCAAGACCAAGCGCCTCGGCGAACTCGAGGCGGAGGCGGGACTTCCCAAGACCGCAGCGGTCGAACGCGTCAACCAGGTGCTCGACGCACAGGATCGCCTGACGCTCGTCAAGAACCGGTTCATCGAGCACAACTTGAAGCTCGTCGTCGCGATCGCGAAGGACTATCGGAACCTCGGGCTCTCGTTCCCGGATCTGATCCAGGAAGGGAACCTCGGGCTGATCCGGGCCGTCGAGAAATTCGATCACCGGCGGGGGTTCAAGTTCTCCACGTACGCCGTCTGGTGGATCCGCCAGGCGCTGGTGCGGGCGATCCAGAACCATTCGCGCACGATCCGGCTGCCTTCGCACGTGCACGACCGACTCCAGCGCAGCCAGCGCGTACGCGCCGAGCTGACCGGCAAACTCGGACGCGAACCGACCGCCGCGGAGCTGGCCCCGGCGCTCGGCACCGACATCGAGTCCCTCGAGTCCCTCGACCGGCTTTCGCGCGAGGCGATCTCCCTCGAGTCGTCGGTTGCGGGAACCGAGAAGCGGCTCGAGGAGTTCGTCGCGGACCCGCTGGCGCTGACGCCCGATGGCGGGATCGACGGCGACCGGATGCGCTCGGGCGTCGGCACGCTGATCTCGGGGCTGACCGATCGCGAGCAGCTGATCCTGCGCCTGCGCTACGGCCTCGGCGGCGAGGAAGAGCACACGCTCGAGCAGATCGGGCAGTCGCTCGGCCTTTCGCGAGAGCGCGTCCGGCAGCTGGAATCCCGTGCGCTGAAGAAGCTGCGCGAGACCATGCCGGCGCAGCGATTGCAGCCGATCCTGGAGCCGTAGGGCGAGTGGAGCCGTAGGGCCGGCAGCGCGTCGTACGATGCGCTGCCGGCGCGCTCAGCTCGAAACGGGCGCCGGTCGCGGACGGGTCGTCACGGCGGGATCCTCGCGGCGTCGCGTCACGCGGTCGCGGACAGTCTCCACCGTCAGCCAGGCGGCCGGGACCACGAGCAGCGTGAAGAACGTCGAGAACAGCATTCCGCCGACGACGGCGATCCCGAGTGGCGCGCGCAGATCCCCGCCGGCTCCGACGCCGAGCAGCGCCCCGATCTCCCGGTGTCCCCCGAGCGCTACTGGCAGCATGCCGACGGCCGTCGAGAGCGCAGTCATCAGGATCGGCCGGAAGCGCACCCGGGCCGCCTCGAAAGCTGCGTCGGTGATGCTCCGCCCGTCCCGCCGGAGCCGGTTGGCGAACTCGACGATCAGGATCGAGTTCTTGGTCACGAGTCCCACGAGCATGATCATGCCGATCTGGCTGAACAGATTGAGCGTCTGCCCGAAGATCCAGAGCGTGACCAGCGCCCCGGTGAACGAGAACGCGACCGAGATCAGGATCGTCAGCGGGTGGACGAAGCTCTCGAACTGGGCGGCGAGCACCAGGTAGATGATCAGGATCGCGAGCAGGTACGAGAACACGATGGCCTGCCCCGACTCGAAGAACTGCTCGGACTCGCCGGAGAACGTGGATCCGTAGCCACCGACTGCCGGCAGCACCTCGGCGGCGATTGCCGCGATTCGCTCGAGCGCCTCGCCCTGGCTGGTCTCCGGGCCGAGGTTCCCGGTCACCGTGGCAGAGCGTAAACGATCGAAATGCGGCACCCCGCGGGCAGCCGTGGTCTCCCGGATCGACGCCACCGACGAGATCGGGATCAGCCCGCGGTCGCGTCCGTGTACGTAGAGAAGCGGGATGTCACCGGGTCGCGAACGGGCGTCGCGTTGCAGCTGTACGATCACGTCATAGGTCTGACCGTCCACCTGGAACGTCGAGACGTCGTCTTCGCCCAGCAACAGCTGCAACGCCGTCGCCACCTCCCGGACGCTCACGCCGAGGTCGCTCGCGCGATTGCGGTCGATGTCGACATCGAGCTGCGGCTTGTTGAGCAGCAGGTCACTGCGCGCGTTGAACAGGCCCGGGATCTCCTGCTCGGCGCGGCGTGCGATCTCGTCCGCATATGCGGCCAGCGCGACGATGTCCGGCCCCTGCACGACCAAAGAAACGGGAGCTGCGCGGAAACCGCGCCCGAGGGACGGGAACTCGCTCGGGAACGCCTGGATACCCGGGATCTTCCACAGCTCGTCGCGCAGCTCGGCGACGACCTCGCTGGTGGTCCGGGAGCGTTCGTCGGCGAGCGTCCCGATCACGATTCCTTCGTTGACGAGGCCGGGCGCGCCGAGACCGAGCGCGATCACGGAGAAGTAACGCTCGAACTCGGGCAGCCCGGCGACCAGGTCCTCGACGACCCGCTGGTAGCGATCCGTGTAGTCGATCGTGGCGCCTTCCGGCGCCTGCGTGAAGACGAAGAAACCGCCGCGGTCGCTCGGCGGAATGAACTCCCGATCGACGACGCCCCCGAACAACATGCCGAGTCCCAGCGCGAACCACAGCGCACCGACGCCGAGTACGGCGAAGCGACGCCGGAAGGTCGGGCGCAGCCCCTGCGCGTACGTGTCGGTGAGCCATTGCGAGCCCCGTTCCAGCACGCGCTTGATTCCCGTCTCCGTGCGCACGGGACGCAGCACGCGCGCGCACAGGGCCGGAGAGAGCGTCAACGCGACGAAGCCGGAGATCGCCACCGCGGCGGCCACCGTCACGCCGAACTCCCCGAACAACCGCCCGGTGGTGTCCTGCAGGTACGCCAGCGGCAGGAACACGGCCACGACGGAGATCGTCGCCGTCACCACCGCAAAGGAGATCTCGCGCATGCCGCGGATCGCCGCCTCGCGCGGGGGCGTCCCTTCCTCGATCCAGCGGCTGATGTTCTCCAGCACGATGATCGCGTCGTCGACGACGAGGCCGATCGACAGCGTGAGCGCCATCAGCGTCAGCACGTTGATCGTGAAGCCGGCGAAGTAGAGGATCGAGAAAGCCCCGAGAATGGAGATCGGGATCGCCACGGCCGGCACCAGCGTGGCGCGCGCTGTGCGCAGGAACAGCCAGATCACGACGAGGACCAGCACGACGGCTTCGGCCAATGCGTGGAGCACGTCGCTGATCGAGTCCCGGATGAACGTCGATCCATCGAAGGCCACGACCAGATCGACGTCCTCGGGCAGATCCCCACGCAGCCGCTCGATCTCCGCCCGGACGGCGTCGACGACGGCGATGGTATTCGCCTTCGAGAGCTTCACGACACCGAGTCCCACGGCGGGTCGGCCGTTGAAGCGCACGATCTTGCGCTCGGTCTCCGGGCCGACCTCGACTCGTGCGACATCGCGCAGCCGAATTGGCTGTCCGTCGAAACTGGCAACGATCAGCTCTCCGAATCCCTCCGCCGTGCTGAGCTGGCCCAGCGTGCGGACGGTGAACTCGCGATCCGCGCCCTCGATGCGACCCGACGGGATGTCCACGTTCTCGCGACGCAGCGCCTCCGAGACATCTGCCACGGTGAGCAGGAAGGAGGTCAAGCGGTCGTTGTCGATCCAGACGCGCATCGCCATGCGCCGCTCGCCGGCGATCGTCACGAGTCCGACGCCGGGCAGCTTCGCGAGGCGATCCCGCACCAGGTTCTCGGCGACGCGCGTGAGTTCGATCTGGTCGCTGCCGCCGAACAGCGCCAGCCACACGACCGGACGCGCATCGGCGTCCTGCTTGGCGACGACCGGCTCGTCGATGTCGGCCGGGAGCCGGTTGCGCGCGCGCGCCACGCGATCACGCACGTCGGCGGCCGCGACGTCTGGATCTCGCGCCAGCTCGAACTCGATCGTGATGCTCGAGACCTGCTCCCGCGACATCGACGTGAGGTGTTTGATGCCCTCGATGCCGATCAGCTCATCCTCGAGCGGCTCGGTCACGGAGGATTCGACGACCTCCGGTGCCGCGCCGGGGAAGATCGTCGTGACCGACACCACAGGCGCGTCGACGTCGGGCAGCTCGCGGTTCGGCAAGCGCAACAGCGCAATCGAACCGAGCAGCAGGATCAGCAGCGACAGTACGCTCGCGAGGACGGGCCTCTCGATGCAGATCTCCGAGAGCCTCATGCGCCGCCCCGTGCGCCGAACGCGCCAGGCGCAGCATCGGCCGGGGCCGGCACGGTGGGCGCCGCCGTCGCCGCCGCGACCGGCGTCACCTTCTCTCCCGCGCGCACCTTGTGCGTGCCCGCCGTCACGATCCGATCCCCTGCCTGCAGCGCCGCCTCGATCTCGACCCGACCCCCCTCGCGAACGCCCACGGAGACCGCTACGCGCTCGGCCGCGTCGTCGGTCCCGATCCGCCAGACGAAGAAACCCGCCGGATCACTGATCACCGCGTCCTCGGGAACCAGGAAGCCGGTGCGCTCGCCCAGCTCGGCCGAGACGGTTGCGAACATCCCGGGCAACAGCAGTCGCTCCGGGTTCGGCACGCGGCCCTTGATCAACACGCGACGCGAAGCCGTGTCGACGGTCGGAGCCACGAAGGACACCACACCGGGAAACTCGCGACTGGGGTACGCGGCGACGGCGAGGTCGAACGCGGCGCCGATCGTCGCGAGCGGAAGCGCGGACTCCGGGATCGTGAAGGCCAGCTCCATCGGATCGACGGAATCGATCCGGACGAGCGGATCGTCCGGCGTCACGCGCGCGCCGGGCGACACCAAGCGGGCGCCGAGGACACCGTCGAACGGAGCCCGGATCCGGGTTCGCTCGAACTCGGCCTGGTAGCGCTCGGCCACGGCCCGCGCGACGGCGAGCTCGGCCCGGTCGCGCGCGAGCTGGATCTCGGCAGCCACGTTCTGGCTCGCCAGCCGCTGCGTGCGCTCGTACTCGTCCGCGGCGAGTGCGCGCTGCGCCTCCGCCTCCTGGACCCGCGCCTTCTGCTCGTCGTCGCGGAGACGAAAGAGCACGGCACCGGCTTCGACCGCCTGGCCCTCCGCGAACCCGATCTCCTCGACGACGCCGACGATCTCGGACCGCAGCACGACCGACTCGGCCGCGCGCAGCTCGCCGAGCAGGGCGACGCGCGGACGGAACGACTCCGACGCGACCGTGACGACCTCGACCGCGGGCGGGCGCGGGCCACGCCGGCCGCCGGGCCCCGCGGCGCTCTCGCCGGCGTCCGTCGGCTCCCCGCCTGAACACGCAAAACCGAGCGGCGCACACACGAGTGCCAGCGCAACGGCCAGGACGGCAGCGCGCACGTCGGAGAGGTGGCGATCGGGGGCGCGGGGGGGGATCGCCCGGCCAGCGCCCACACGGGCTGCGGAGGACACGATCGGAATCTATCGAAGACAGGGAGAGACCGCCCAGAGCGGGCGCGCGCGGAGCGGGCGCACGAAGGCCTGCCGAGCAGGGCGAGCGCGGGGCCGGCGCACCCGCAGCGACGGCGGTTATGATCCGCCGCCCGAACCCGTAGGGTGCAGGTTCCCGGGAGGGTTGGATCCGTCATGCACGTCCTCTGTCTCGACCTCGAAGGCGTCCTGGTCCCGGAGATCTGGATCGGCGTTGCGGACCGCACCGGGCTCTCCGAATTGCGCATCACCACGCGCGACGAGCCGGATTACGACAAGCTGATGCGGCAGCGCCTCGCGATCCTCGAGCGCGAGGGCCTCGGACTGCCGGATCTCCAGCAGGTGATCGATGCACTCGGCCCACTTCCAGGCGCCCGCGAGTTCCTCGACTGGGCTCGAGAGCGAGCCCAGGTGTTGATCCTTTCCGACACGTTCTACGAGTTCGCACAGCCCCTGATGAGACAGCTCGGCTGGCCGACGTTGTTCTGCCACCGACTGCGGATCGGCGCCGGCGGCCGCATCGAGAACTACGAGCTGCGCCAGCCCGACCAGAAGCGCGAAGCCGTCCGCGCGCTTCACGGACTGCGCTTCCGCGTCGTCGCCGCAGGCGACTCCTACAACGACACCGCGATGCTCAGCGAGGCCGACGCGGGCATCCTCTTCTCGCCCCCCGAGAACGTGATCCGGGAGTTTCCGCAGTTCCCGGTGACGCGGAACTACATCGAGCTGAGAGCCGCCGTCGAGGCTGCACTCGCGGAGCTACCGGCGTGAGCGCCGTGGCGGCGGCCGAGAGCTCCGGCGTCGTGGCCCCGCGGCTCACGGACCTCGAGCGCATCGCTTGGCACGACGATGGCTTCTTCGTCCGACCCGTCGTGTTCTCGGAACCCGAGCTCGAGATCTTGCGGGCCGCCGCGGAGCGGGTCTGCATCGAGGCGGCCCGCATCGCCGCGCAGACAGGACGCCCGTACCAGATCGACGGCAATCGCTACGCCGATGCCGGCCCCATGACGGTGCAGTACGAACACGAAACCGGATCGCCCACGCTGCGGGTCGTAGAACCGTTCCACCATCTGGACCCCGCGTTCGAGCGGCTCCTCGGCGATCCACGCATCGTCGCCCCGATGTGCGGCCTGGTCGGCGCCGAGCGCGTCGCACTGTGGACCGACAAGCTGAACTTCAAGCGGCCCGACGAGGGCTCCGGCTTCCGCTGGCATCAGGACTCACCGTACTGGGCCCACGTGAGTCCCCATCTCGACCGGCTTCCCAACGTCATGCTGGCGCTGGATGATGCCGACGTAGAGAACGGCTGCCTGCGCGTCGTGCGCGGGAGCCACCGCGCGGGCCTGCTGCCCGGACGACAGGGAGACGGGGTACTCGGTCCCCTCTTCACCGATCCTGGCGCCTTCGACGCCGGGAACCAAGTGCCGGCCGTCTTGGCAGCGGGGAGTCTCTTGTTCTTCAGCGCCCACACCGTGCACGGCTCCGAGCCGAACCGGTCCAGCCGTGCGCGCCGCGCGTGCGTGCTCACGTACCAGCCGCCTGGCTTCGACATGTTCAAGAAACAGGAACGCCGCGAGTGGGCGGCACCGGGACCCTCGTGACGGCGCTTTCCGACGCGATCGTCGTGACCGGCGGTGCCGGCTTCATCGGCTGCAATTTCGTCCGGACTGCCCTCTCCCACGGGGCGACGCGGGTGGTCGTGCTCGACCTTCTCACCTACGCCGGTAGCCGGGAGAATCTGCGCGACCTCGACGGCGACCCGCGCGTGGTCTTCGTGCAGGGCGACATCGGCGACGGACCCCTCGTCGCCCGCCTCCACCGCGAGTACCGGCCGCGCGCGATCGTCAATTTCGCGGCCGAGAGCCACGTCGACCGCTCGATCGACGGCCCGGCCCCGTTCCTGCTGACCAATGTGATGGGCACGTTCCAGCTGCTGGAGGCGGCGAAGACGTTCCTCGCCGAGGCCGGCAGCAGCGCCGCCGAGCGGTTCCGCTTCCTGCACGTCTCGACGGATGAGGTCTACGGGTCGCTCGGCGCGGACGGCGCGTTCTCCGAGGAGACGCCCTATGCGCCCAACTCCCCGTACTCCGCGTCGAAGGCCGCCGCCGACCATCTGGTGCGCGCTTGGCACCACACCTACGGGCTGCCGACGCTCGTCACCAACTGCTCGAACAACTACGGACCTCATCAGTTTCCGGAAAAGTTGATCCCGCTCCTGCTGCTGAATGCCCTCGAAGGCGAGCCGCTGCCGATCTACGGAGACGGCGGCAACATCCGCGACTGGCTGCACGTGGACGACCACTGCGAGGGCATCTGGCTCGCGCTCGAGCGCGGGCGGCTCGGCGAGAAATACAATATCGGCGGCGGCAACGAGCGCACGAACCTCGAACTGCTGGAGCTCCTGTGCGGCCACCTCGAGGCGCTGCGCCCGGCGCGCGACAACGCCGCCCTGCGAGCGCGGGGCATCGAGAGCTATGCGGCATTGAAGACCTTCGTCGCCGATCGCCCTGGGCACGACCGTCGCTACGCCATCGACGCGACGAAGATCCGCCGCGAGCTCGGCTGGGCGCCGCGTTTCGACCTCGCGAGCGGGCTGCGCCAGACGGTCGAGTGGTACCTGGACCACACGGGCTGGTGCCAGGCGATCCAGCGCGAGCGTTACCAGCGTCAACGGCTGGGACTTCGCGAGTCGCACGGGTCCTGACGCTGACGCCGCCTCCGCCGCCATCGGAACGTCACGCCCCATCGTCTTTTACCGAACTTTCACAGGGTTCCGGCGGCCGCGGACGATGCAACTCGTATCCTCGGTGCCTCTCGACCTGCGCCCCGTGCCGGGGTCCCAGGACAACGAGCTACCTGGAGAATCGATGTCGCTCCCGCTCCTGCAGCCCGCGATCGATGCCGTCGCCCCGCCCGCTCCGGAAGTGCCGACGCAGGCAGCCGAGCGCACACGCAAGCTCACGCGGGAGACCGAGGAACGAGCGCCGACCGACGCCGACGGCGTGCTGTCGCGAACGGACTACGTCTCGCGCGTCGTCTATTGGACGATCCACGTCGCCGCCCTCGGGGCCATCCTGTGGGCACTCCTCGGCCCGGGCGTCGGAGTCACGGCGCTGGTGCTGTGCGCGACGACCTTCTTCGCTCGGATGTTCGCGATCACGGCCGGCTATCACCGCTACTTCGCGCACAAGACCTACAAGACCGGCCGTGCGTTCCAGTTCTTCCTCGCGCTGCTCGGTACGACTTCGACACAGAAGGGGCCTCTGTGGTGGGCCGGCCTGCACCGCCGCCACCACCGCTACTCCGATGGACCCGGGGACGTCCACTCGCCCAAGGAAGGCCTCTACTACTCGCACCAGGGCTGGGTGTTCGACCCGCGCTGGAATGCGACGCCGGTCGAGCTGATCCCGGACTTCGCCCGCTTCCCGGAGCTGCAGTGGCTGAACCGCTGGCACTTCGTGCCGCCGGCCGCCCTGGCGGCCGCATGCTTCGCGATTGCCGGCTGGCAGGGCCTCCTGTGGGGCTACTGCGTGTCGACGACCGTGCTGTGGCACGCGACGTACTCGGTGAACTCGCTCGCGCACCTGTGGGGCTCGCGCCGCTACGACACCCCGGACACCAGCCGCAACAACGTGTGGATCGCGCTCCTCACCATGGGTGAGGGGTGGCACAACAACCACCACTATTACATGGCCAGCGCGCGGCAGGGTTTCCGTTGGTGGGAGATCGACGTCACGTATTACGTGCTGCGCGGCCTCGCGGCGATCGGCGTGGTCTGGGAGCTTCGCGAACCGCCGGCTGCCGCCGTCGAGGGCCGGCTGCGCTCGGCCGCTGCCGCCGCCGAGCGCTAGCGACCGCTCTCCTCAGCGCGCCGCTCTCCGAGCCTCGCGCTCGACCTGCTCGCGGAAGACAGCCACGTCCACGACGGAGCCGCTCTCGCGCGCGTGCTCGGCCGCGAATCCGATCAGGTGGCCTTCGAGAGCCGACCGGCCGCGCCCCTGCAACGCATCGCGCGAGGCGCCGGCGAGCAGAGCGGTGACGTGCTCCATCAGCCCGACGTCTCCACCGAAATGGCCGGCGACACTCCCGCCCAGTTCGTGGCGCTCGGCGCCCAGCACACCCGGGTGGGTCACTTCGAGGATCCCTGCGTCGAGGCGACCGCGAAGCTCACCGCGGGTTCCGGTGACGCGGATCGTGCGCTGCTCGTCGGCCGCGAAGCCGTGCAGCGAAAAGCTCGCGGTGAGCCCGCCGGCGAACTCGATCGCCACCGTCTGTCGGTCGAGCACGTCGTTGTCGCAGCGGTAGACACAGCGGCCGTAGCGCCCCGTCTCGAGCGCCCGGCGGCGCGAGTCGCGGCGCGGGTCCGACGAGACATCGAGCCACGGCCAGACGCGCGCCAGGTCGTCGTCGGGTCCCAGGTAGAAGCGTTCGGCGTCATGGGGACAGGTCGTCTGGATCGGGCAGCCATCCGTGCAGCGCGCAGGAACACCCGGCGGCGCTTGCGCCGCCCGGTAGTGGGAGAGCGAGCCGAACGACGCCAAGCGCCGCGCCGGCCGGTCGGCGAGCCAGGAGATCAGGTCGAGATCGTGACAGGACTTGGCGAGCAGGATCGGCGCCGCCTCGCTGCGATTGCGGAATCGCCCACGTACATAGGAATGCGTCATGTGCCAGGCGGCGACATGCTCCTTCAGATCCAGGTGCACGAGCTCTCCGAGCGCACCGGAGGCCACGATCTCGTGGACCCTCTGGTAGAACGGCGTATAGCGGAGCACGTGGCCGATCTGCAGCAGTCGCCCCGCTCGCTCGGCCGCGTCGACGACGCGCAGACACTCCGCCGCGGTCGGAGCGATCGGCTTCTCGAGCAGCACGTCGTAGCCGCGCGCCAGCGCGGCCAGCGCGGGAGCGACGTGCAGCGTGTCACTGGTCGCGAGGATCGCGAGATCGGCGAGACGCGGCGGCTCGAGGCAGTCCTGCCAGTCGCGGAAGCAGCGCGCCGGGTCGATCCCGTGTTCGGCAGCCGTCGCGGCGCGCCGCTCGTCGTCGGGCTCGGCGATCGCGACGAGGCGCAGCCGTTCGGGATGACGTCGTGCCCAGGCGGCGTACACCGATCGACCCCGATTGCCCGCACCGACGAGCACGGCGCTCAGCGGGTCCACGTGCTAGTCCTTGTCCGGGCATGAACGAGCCGACGAACGATTCCCCGAGCGCGGCTGGCGCATACGCCGTCGACCCGAGCGTCGATCCTCAGGAGCTCCTCGCTCAGGAGCTCCTCGCCGCTCCGGACGAGACCGCTCTCGAGCAGGCGGTGCGGACGCTGCACATCGGTGGCTACGGCCGGCACCTCTTCCTCTGCACCCATGGCGACTGTGCCCCCGGCGAGCAGGCGCAGGCGGCGTGGCAGTATCTGAAGCGACGCCTGCGCGAGCTCGGCCTCGAACGGGCGCCGGGGGGAGTCTACCGGACGCAGGCCAACTGCCTGCGCGTCTGCAAGAGCGGACCGATCGCCGTCGTCTATCCCGACGGCGTCTGGTACCACGACTGCACGCCGGAGAATCTCGAGCGGATCATCCAGGAGCACCTGATCGGCGGTCGGCCGGTCACCGCGCTGGCGTTCGCGCGAAACCCGCTGCCGAATCCCGGCCAGCCGCTGCCGCCAGGCAGCGAGGGCCCGTGACGTCGATCCTGTTGCGCGGGCAGGACTCCATCGAGATCGGAGCGATTGCCGAGTCTCGTGGCGACGAGATTCGTAGCGACGAGATCGCCGTCGCCCTTTCGCGCGGCGGCGCGCCGAAGCGGTACCAGTACGTCGATCCCAACGAGGACGCGGCGCTGGCGGCGCGAGGCGAGCGCGGAGCTCTGGTGGCGGTCGCCGACGGTCACTGGGGCCATCGCGCGGCCGAGCGGGCTCTCGAAGCCCTGCTCGCCGAGGCGACCGAGTGGCTCGACGGCGCAGCCCGCGCGCCCGATGCGTGGTACCAGAGAGCGCTGGCCGCGCTCGTGTCGATCAACGAAGCCGTACTCGCCGCGAGGCACGGGGACGAGCGCTCGCGCACGACCCTCTGCTTCGCTCTGGCGCGACCCGCCGAGAACCTCCTGGTTCACGCGTCTCTCGGCGATAGCCACCTCTTCGTCGTCGACCACCGCGTCGCGTCCGAGATCCCCCATCCGCCGAAGCCGACCTTCGTGGGAGCCCGGGCGCTGCGTGCTTTCGAGGCCGAGAAGGCCGGCCGCATCGGCGTACAGCCACTCGACGCGCCGCTTGCCATCGTCGCCGCCACCGACGGGTTGTCGGAGACCGGAATCGGCGTGCCGGATCCCGCCGGTGCCGCCTACGCGGCGGTCACCGCCGCGATCGACGACGCACGGGGCACGAGGGCGCTCGCCACAGCCCGCGGCATCGTCGAAACCGCGCTCGCCGCCCATCGCGAGAACGCCGCCGGCGACAACGTCGCAGTGTCGGTCGCGTGGCTCGCAGGCTGAGGGAAGTCCCCGCGAAGCCGGTGCGCGTTTGCAGATCCGCGCTCCCCGAGCAAGAAGTCGAGGAGCGCGCGATGGTCCCGTTGCGGAGACCGGGTTCAGCGACCTTCAGCGGAAGGTCAGCGAGTGCTGCGCCGAGTCGCGAGGGCCGCCACCCCGAGCCCGAGCAGCGCGAGCGTTCCCGGCTCCGGGATCGGAGTTTTCACGGTTCGGAGCACGTCGATCTGCAGGTCCAGCGACGGCGGACCGAAGATATCCAGAAGGATCGTATCGACGGCGGTCAGATCCGCATCACCCACCAGTCCCGCGAAGTTCACGTTGAGGAACTGGTACGGGTCTCCGAGACCAGTCCCCGTACCGTTCAGCGCGAAGTCGAAGAAAGAGAGCGACCCGGCCGACTGGAAGCTGACACGGATCGTCGCATCGAGGTCCGAGCGGGCAAAGACCTCGACGAACTCGCTCGCGCCGGCGTCGGTGACGTCCAGGGTCCCCCCGGCGAAGTCGGTATAGACGACCGTCGCGGCCGCAACGACGCCGGCACCGGTGTTGAACGACAACCGGCCCGCCTGCGTCAGGTTCGAATCGACGCTGGCGATTCCGAAGCCCACCAGACGATCGAGAAGGATCGTTCGATTCGCGACGAGGAAGCCGCCGAGCGGGGCGGTGTCGTTGCGGCTGTCCGGAGTCGGAGGCCCGAGCGGGATGAGGACGGACTGGTCGTCCGTGAACTCGTCGATGGTTCCCGCTTCAGCCGAGAAGGGAAGCGAAACGAGGGCAGCCAGGGCGATGGGAGCAACGATCCTCGGAAGCATGAGTTTCATCCTTGGGTAGGTGTGGCCACCACACGCGGTGGCCCGGAACGAGTCGCGGCCGAGCGAGCGGCGGAGATGCCGCTTGTAGAGCAGGTGGGGAGTTGGCGAAAAAGGTGGCAAACAAAATTCGCCCTGATCCCCCCCCCCCAACCCCCGGGGGCTCTCCGAGTCTCCTCCCGACGCTCCGGGGAATGGACCGTCTGCCGAGCGGTTGCCGGGGACGCGACCTGCCCGCCGGCAGTCCTGCGCGAATGTCGGCCGCCCCCGGCCACCGTCCCCCCCCACCGTCTTCAACGCGAACTTCAACGCGAACGACCGCTTCTCTCGGGAGCTCAGGACGACGACCAGGAGCCGCGCAGTCCCCGGAGGTCCATCTCCGGAGGGGCCTCCGCGATCACTGGGAGACGCCTCCCGGCTGGATGGCCGGCAGTCGGAGGACCGGCAATCGATGCGAGGCGACCGGCTTCGAGGTCATTCGCATCCGCGCGGGTCCGAGAACGACGGGGGCCTCCGGTCGAACCACGGACGCGCTTCTTCGCACTGCGCCGCGACTCGCAGAAGGACCGCCTCGTCGCCCATCGCACCGCAGAGCTGCACGCCGATCGGCAGCCCGGCGTCGTTCCAGAACAGCGGCAGTGAGATCGCCGGCGTTCCGGCGGCATTGAAGAGCTGCGTGAAACCGACGGTCTGGTTCAGATCGCGGAGCTGCGCCGCCAGATCCGCACGATCGAGAGCGAGCGCGCCGAGCGGCAACGGCGGCGTCGCCATCGTCGGCGACAGCAGCAGATCGAAGTCCTGCAGGAAACGCCCGAGCTGCCGCCCGATCGCGTGGATGCCACGCACACCGGCCGGGTAATCGGCGCCGCGGATCCCTCGGCCGACGGACGCAAGCAGCCACGTCCCCGGCTCCACATCGTCCTGCTGCAACTCTCGCCCGAGCTGCGCGGCGCGTTGCTCGAGCGACGACAGCAGGCTCGAAGCGACGATCGTGAGCGCGCTGCGCCGGAACTCGTCGAGATCGACCCGGAACGGCGCATCCTCGACGTGATGCCCCAGCGACTCGAGCAGCCGTGCCGCGTCCTCGACGGCCGCCCGACAGTCGGCGTGCACCGGCGCATCGTTCCACGGCTTGGTCTGGAGGGCGATCCGCAGCTTTCCCGGCGCGGCGCCGACCTCGTCGAGGAACGGGCGCGCGGGCGCCGGCGCGACGTACGGTGCGCCGACGTCCGGGCCGTGCGTCGCATCGAGCAACGCCGCGCAGTCGCGCACGCTGCGCGTCACGGCATGGACCTGGCTCATCCCGCTCCATCCCTCGCCGACATCGGGACCCATCGGCGTGCGTCCCCGGCTCGGCTTGAGCCCTACGAGTCCGCAGCAGGAGGCCGGGATGCGGATCGATCCCCCGCCATCGCTGGCGTGCGCGGACGGTACGATCCCTGCTGCCACGGCTGCGGCCGCTCCGCCCGAGGACCCCCCTGCCGTCCGCTCGGGATCCCACGGATTGCGCGTCTTGCCGAAGAGGCGCGATTCGCTGCTGGTCGTGATGCCGAACTCCGGCGAGTGTGTCTTGCCGAAGAGCACGAGGCCGGCGGCGCGCAGGCGAGCCGTCATCTCCGCGTCGTGATCCGAGACATGGTCGGCGAAGAGCTGGCAACCGTTGGTCATGCGAACGCCCTGCACGTCCGCGTAGAGATCCTTGATCAGGTACGGAACGCCCCGGAACGGACCGGCGGGCAGACCGGCTTCGATCGCCGCGCGCGCCTGCTCGATCATCGGGATCACCACGGCGTTCAGCGTCCGATCGCGCTCCGTCATCCGCGCCAGCGCGGCCTCGAGCAGCTCCCCGGGCGCGACGTCGCCGCGCGCGACGAGCTCCGCGAGGCCCAGCCCGTCGTAGCGTTCGTAGTCCTTCATCGGATCTCCCTGCGTCGGAACTGCGCAGCATAGTCGAACCCGGTAGGCCCCGCGTCCCGTACCGATCGAGACAGGATCGCTCCCGAGGCGCTGGGCGCTGCGGGTCCTGCGGGAGCTACACGACGAGGCCACCAGCTTCCGCGAGCTGCGCGCGCGGCGACGCCATCGCCCCGCTCGACCTCTGGGCACGACGCCGAGGTGATGCCGGTGCTCGCGTCCATCGCAGCACGTTGCCAGGGGCCGGCGGATGCGTGCGACGAGGTCGAGGCCGGCGCGAAGGCCGGGCGAGCACGCGCCGTCCCGCCCCGCCCGATCGCGAACGACTCGGAGGTCCAAGGTCTAGAACGTGTAGCGAAGCCGCAGGAAGAGTTCGTCGCGCTCGCGAACCACGGCGAGGCCGTTCTCGACCCCGGAGGTGAAGGCGCCGCGGCCGACCTGGTTGGAGGCCGGCCCGATCGGCTGGATCGGCACATCGGCGGTCTGGAAGCGGCCAAAGAAGAAGTTGGCTCCGACTGCTCCGGAGAAGTTCTCCGTGAAGCGGTAGATGATGCTCGCGAGCGCCGCGCCGGAGTTCGACCGGCGATCGTAGACGAAGGTCACTCCCGGCAGCATGCGATCCTGGAAGTAACCGGTCTGGGCCGTGAACGTCCCGAGCACGTTGAACGGACCGTTCGCCGTGAACCCGCGGTTGTAGTCGGTGATGTACTGGAAGAAGAACTGGGAGTTGAAGAAGAAGGTTCGATTGGCATTCAGGAAATCGATGAAGGTCGGGCGGTCCACGGAGATCGTCAGGTTGATGGTGCCGGATTCCTCGGAGCCATCGCGGCTCGAGTTGTCGGTGAAGCGTTGGCGGTCGATCCAGGTGAACTCGCTACTCCAGTTCGACTTCGTGACGTCCTCGGCGAAGTCGAACGAGAACCCCAGTACGTTGCGCCGTGTGTGGCGCAGGATCGCCTGTCCGCCGCTGTGCCAGACGAAGTCCGGGCGCCCGAAGTCCTCGCTCCCCCCCGCGCGTACCGAGTTGCGCTGGGAGCCCACGAGACCGAGCAGCGCCTGGATGGCCGTACAGAACTGCGGCTGCGCGAAGGAACACTTGCCGCGAAACGCGTCGGTCGACGGATCGGTCGGGTCGAACGCAGCGAACGGTGCATCGGGATCGAACTCGTTGTTCTCCGATGTCGTCGCGCCCGCTGCGCGCAGCGAGAAGGCCGTCACGACGATCTGCAGGTTGAACGACAACGCGGCCATCTCACTGGCGAACTGCTGGCCCGCCGAGGCGCCGAAGGCGGCGGGAATCACCAGCGCGTTGGCGTCCTGGCAGCCCGGAGCCAGCGGCGTCGCACAGCCGTCTCGGTCGACATCGAAGCCGAACACGGGATCATCGTTCGGGGTGACACCATCCGGAAGGACGTGGCTCCTCGCTCCCGGGAGCTGGATCGTCCGGCCTCCGACGAACCGTCCCGCCGGCAGACTCGAGCCGTTCTGCAGGAACACGATCGTGCCCGGTTGCGCCTCGCCGTTGGCGAGGTTCCAGATCGAGTAGCCCGAGCGAACGAACTCCGGCGTGTAGCTTCCGGGGAAGCCGACGAACGACTGCAAGAGAACGCCCGCATCGGCGTTGAGCAGGTCGATGCCATCCGCCTCGCAGTCCGTTCCCCAGAATGGACCACAACCGAGCAGCGCCTCCTGCTCGTCCGTCAGCCGCTCGTTCAGCGATCCGAGCCCGCCGTTCGGCGACCCGCTCGGGAGGGAGACGATCGGGTTGCCCGTGCGGGCGACGACCGGCAGGCAGCCCCCCATGCCGTCGGAGAAGAAGCGGTCGCACGGATCGTTGTTGAGTTCGACGACCGGCAGCGGCGCGCCGGCGACAGAGCCCACGGCCGTCGCAGCCGGTCCGGCGCCGGCCAGCGTATTCGAGAGCAGGGTCGCGATCGTCAGTCCGTTCTTGTCGGAACGCGGGAACTCCACCGGTGCATTCGGAAACCGTCGGCTGTTGAACACGCTCTGTGCGCACGAAGTGGGATCGAGCGCGGTGAAGCCGAAGCTCGTGGCGCAGATCACCGTGAAGATCTGCAAGTTGCTTCCGAAGTTCGAGAGCAACTCGCCTCGATTGCTCTCGACGACGATGCCACCCGATGAAACGAAACCCTGTTGGGCGCTCGGATTCGCGTTCGGATCGCTCGGCAGGCCGTTCAGCGAGAGATTCGAACGGATCGGCAGACACGCATCCTCGAAGCCCGTCGTACAACTTCCGCGCGAAGTGGCTCGCAGAGGCCGGCCGGTTTCCGGGTCGACCCGGCGCTCGAAGGTCTGGACGAGATCCGCGTACGGGAGATCGTCGTAGCCGTTGAAGTCCGAGATCTGGAAGCTGAAGCGGCCGAGGCGGAACTCGACCCGGGCGCCGAACTCGAGTGCTTCGATGTCTTGCCACGGGCTGTCCGGGCGGTCCTCGCCGGCGAGACCGAAGCCGAAGAGGCCGTTCACGAACAGGCCCGTGCGCTTGTTGCACGCGACGAGCGCCGTGAAGGGCTCGCCGCACTGGCCGATGTCCGAAGGCTTGAACTGATCGAAGTTCGCCGCGAGCTCGAGGCGCACGTCCTCGAGCGGCCCGACGTCGTAGAGGGACCAGACGCCGCGGATCGACCACAACGCCACGCGCGACTCCTCGAGGCTCGGCAACGACGAGAGCGCGAGATCCTGCGGGTTGAACTGGTCGGTGGTCCGGAACAGCTCCGTCTTGCCCCATACGATGCTCTGCCGGCCGGCACGCACCCAGAGCCGGCTATCGAAGAACTCCATGTCGAGGTAGGCCTCTTTGAGTTCGCGCTCCCAGCCTTGGCTGTCGCCGCGGTTCCAGGCGAGCTGGCCCTGGCTGAAGTTCTGCTTCGGGTCATCGAGATGGCGCGTCCCCTGGGCACGCTGGACACCCGCGCTCGGCAGGAACAGCCCCGTCGAGCGGGTGCCACCGCCCCCATCGAGCGTCCCGAGCGCGAACTCCGACGCGGCCCGGGCCGGCAGCTCCCCGGAGCCGAACGGCGCGCTCGGGGTTCCTGCGAGGATGGGAACGAAGTCCGACGGATTGAATGGATTCGGCTTGCCGGCCAGGGCTCCTCGCGCGTCGGCTTCACATTTCGGATCGATGGGTCCGATGATCTGGTTGCCGACGCCATTGGCTCCGCCGGGAAACGAGCGGACACCGAACCGGCAGCCGAGCTGTCTCGACAAGAAGAAGAACGCCGGATCGTCTCCCCCGCGCTCGAACTCCTGGTTGGGTCCGCGGACGCCGAACAGGGCGGAGAAGCCGGGGATCTGGTCGAGACCCGCCGGCCGGCGGTGGTTGCGCGGCTGGTTCAGCGCCGCGATCGGGTTCGCGAGCGGCTGACCCGCTGCCGCGCGTCCATCGAGCGTCGGCTCGACGCGCTGTTCGAGGAAGCGCGCGGTCCGGCGACGCGTGTTGAAGGGGCCGCTGTTTGCATCGCCGAGGAAGAAGGATCCGGAGAAGCCACTGTCGCGCCCGCTGGCCTTGACACCCGGCAGGTGGGCGGCCCGGTTCCCGAACTGGTCCGCGGAGGGAAAGATTCCGCAGGCCCGCGTCCAGACACAGTCGTAGCGCGCCTCGAGTCGCACGAACCCCGACAACACGTCGAACGGACCCCAGCCGGCAGGCGCGAAGTCGTACTCGGTCTCGATGTTGAGGATCTGCTGCCAGGCGGCGAGGTCCAGATCGTCCGACATGTCGAAGTTGTTGCTGAGCGCGCGAACCTGCTGCTCGAAGAATCCGTGGACCTGCAGCCGGCCGTCGAAGTACTCGAAGGCCTGTGCCGACGGGCCGACGACCGAGAGAACGAGCGCTGCGGCGATCCCCGCAGTGAACGGACGAAACCACGCGCGCAGACATCCACTCCCTCGCACCGCCCCCTCCCTCGCCCGTCGGTCCGCCGCTTATACCCCGAACCGTTCGGCGAATGCAACGATCCTGTTCGGCGGGAACGGCGGGAACGGCGGGAGCAGCGCGAGCGTGCGTCGATGCGATCGCGCCGGCTCGACGCGGACGAGGGCGGCACCGCGGCGTGCGGGTCACAGGCCGGACAGCAGCTCGACGACACGCCCGGCGATCGCGGGCGCCGCGGTCAGGCCCGGCGACTCGATGCCGATCAAGTTCACGAGCCCCGGCTTCCCGTGCGCAGACGCCTCGTCGATGACGAAGTCACGGAATCCCTCGCCGGGCCCCGCCAACTTCGGACGGATGCCTGCCTGATCCGGCGTCAGCCACTCGGCGCGGAGCCCGGGCAGGTAGCGGCCAGCCGCTTCGGCGAATGCGTCCGCCTTGCGCGGATCCACGTCGTAGCGGATCGCGTCGACGTACTCCGCGTCCGGACCGAGCCGCAGGCGACCGCCGAGATCGATCGTCACGTGGACACCGAGGCCGGCGCCGTGAGGCACCGGATACACCAGCCGCTGCAGCCGCAGCGGCGCCCCGGGCGCCACTGCGAACCAATCGCCCTTGCACGGATGCTGGCGCCATCCGCACGCGTCGACGTCGATCCCGGCGAGCGCTGCGACGTGGTCGCTGCGGAGACCGCCGGCGTTGACGACGGCCGCACAGGACAGCACGGCGCGGCTGCCGTCCGGCTCGATGGTTCCAACCTGCCAGCTGCCGCCTTCGTACTCGAGTGACACGACCTCGTGACGCAACGCAAGGGCCGCCCCCTGGGCTTCGGCCTCGGCCAGCCACGAGAGCGACAGCGCATGCGCATCGACGATGCCGGTGGACGGCGACAGCAGTCCCGCCACCGCGCGCACGGCCGGCTCGAGACGCCGCACCGCATGGCCGTCGAGGAGCTCGAGCCCCGGCGCGCCGTTCGCCGTCCCGAGCGCGCGAATCCGTTCGAGGATCGCGACCTCCTCGAGCGCCGTCGCCACCACGAGTTTGCCGACCTGCCGATGCGGAATGCCGAGACGCGCGCAGCGCTCGTACAACTGCGTGCGCCCTGCGACGCACAGGCGCGCCTTCCACGAGCCTTCCGGGTAGTAGAGGCCCGCGTGGATCACCTGCGAGTTGCGACTCGTCGTGCCCCGGGCGATGCCGCCCTCGTGCTCGAGGATCGCGACGGAGCGCCCGGCGCCCGCGAGCGCCGCCGCGACGGCGAGCCCGACGGCTCCGGCGCCGATGATCGCGACGTCGAGTTCGGGCCGCATCGGCAACCTCTCGACGTCCCGGCTAGAAGGGAGCGGACCCGAACGCGCCTTCGTAGCGCGCGCGGATCTCCTCGAGGGACGCCCGCACCGACTGCGTACCGCGCTGCTCGACGGCCAACGCGCCCATCAAGCTGCCGATGTGGGCCGCCGTCGCGAGCGAAAGGCCGCGCTCCATGCCGAACAGCAGGCCAGAGCGGTAGGCGTCGCCGCAGCCGGTGGGATCGACGATCTGTTCGGCCTTCACCGGCGGAACATCGGTCCGCGTCCCGTTCTCGAACAGCGTCGAACCCTCGGCGCCGCGCGTCACGATGATCGCACCCGCGCGCTCGCGGAGCTCGTCCTCGGACAACTCCGTGCGTTCGAGCGTCACGGCCCACTCGTAGTCGTTGACGATGTACACGCGCGCGCCGTCGACCAGCGCCAACAGACCGGGCGCGTCGAAGTTGATCAGCTGCTGGCCCGGATCGACCACCGTGGGAATGCCGGCGGCCTTCAGCGCCGCGGCGTGCCGGCGCATCGCCAGATTGTCGTCGGGGCCCACCAGTGCGAGCCCGGCCTCGGCCAGGAACCGGTCGAGGCACAGCGTGCTCGCGCGCTCCATCGCCCCGGGGTGGAAGGCGACGATCTGGTTGTCGTCGAGATCGGTCGTGATGAAGCACTGCGCGGTGTAGGAATCGTCGAAGACGCCGATGCCGTCGCGCCGGATTCCACAGACGTCGAGCCACTCGCCGTAGGGACCGAAGTCCCGCCCCGCCGCCGCGACGATCAGCGGATCCCCGCCGAGCAGCCGGACCCCGTAGGCGATGTTGCCGGCGCAGCCGCCGAAACACTGATCCAGCGTCGGCACGTGGAAGCTGACCGAGAGGACGTGCAGTTTGTCCGGCAGGATGTGGTTCTTGAAGCGGTCCTGGAAGACCATGATGCGGTCGATGGCGAGCGAGCCCGTGATCAAGATCGACATCCGCGACACCTCCGAGCGGCGCAGTCTCGCCACCGATGCCGGCGGGGTCAATGATCGCCCGCCCGGGAGTGGCGTGATCGGAAGAGCGGGCGGCGCGCTCCCGAGAGCGCCGGTAGACTGCCGCCGTGCGCATCTGCGACCTCTACGGACGGGGCGACCCGGTCGTCTCCTTCGAGTTCTTCCCGCCGAATACGGAGGCGGGCTACGGCGGCCTGTATCGCGCGATCGCCGAGCTGAAGCAGCTCGACCCCGGCTTCGTGTCCGTGACGTGGGGCGCCGGCGGCTCGACGCGGCGCCGCACCGCCGAGCTGGTCGTCAAGATCCAGCGCGAACTCGGTCTCACCGCAATGGCGCACATGACCTGCGTCGGCTCTCCGGCCGAGGAACTCGCCGAAACGCTGGACGGCCTCGCCAGCGCCGGCATCGAGAACGTGCTCGCGCTGCGCGGGGATCCGCCGCGGGATCAGCCTCACTTCGAAGCTCCGCCTGGTGGCTTCCGCTACGCCGACGAGCTGATCGCGTTCATCCGCGCGCGCTGGCCGCTGTGCATCGGCGGCGCATGCTATCCGGAGACGCACCCGGAGGCCGAGAGCGCCGAGGCCGACCTCGCGTACCTCGAGCGCAAGGTCGACGCCGGCGCCTCGTTCCTGATCACGCAGCTGTTCTTCGAGCCCGCGCACTACTTCCGCTTCGTCACCCGTGCGCGGGCGGCCGGCATCGACGTGCCGATCGTGCCGGGGATCATGCCGGTGATCTCGGTCCAGAACGCGCGCCGGATGGCGAACCTGTGCCGCGCCGAGATCCCGGCCGCGCTGGAGGAACAGCTGGAAGCCGCGGGCGACGACGAGGCGGCGACGCTCGAGCTCGGCGTCTCCTGGGCCACCGATCAGTGTCGGACGCTGCTCGCCGGCGGTGCGCCGGGGCTGCACTTCTACACGCTGAACCGTTCGCCGGCGGCTCGGCGCGTCCACGAGAACCTGTTCGGCCGATGAGCCCTGCCGCCGCGCGCAAGCTGCGCGTCGCCGTGCTGCTGTCCGGCGAAGGCACCAGCCTCGAGAACCTGTGCGAGCAGATCGACGCGGGCGCCGTGCCGGCCGAGGTCGTGCTGGTGATCGCGTCGCGGCCCGACGCGGGCGGACTGCGCCGCGCCGAACGCCGCGGGATCCCCGCCGTCGCCATCCCGCGGCGAGCCTTCCCGGACGCACATGCGTTCAACGACGCGCTCCACGAGGCGCTCGGTGCACATGACGTGGATCTCGTCGCGCTGCTCGGCTTCCTGTCGATCTTCGAGCTGCGCGGCCGCTGGGAGGGCCGCTGCGTCAACGTGCATCCCTCGCTGATCCCCGCGTTCTGCGGCCCGGGCCTGTACGGGCATCGCGTCCACGAAGCCGTGCTGGCAGCCGGCGTCCAGGTCTCCGGCGCCACGGTGCACTTCGCCGACGACCACTACGACACCGGCCCGATCCTGTTGCAAGAAGCCGTCCCGGTGCTCGATGACGACACGCCGGACACGCTGGCCGAGCGCGTGCAGGCCGTCGAGCGCCGGCTGGTTCCGGAAGCGATCCGGCTGATCGCCGAAGGACGCGTACGGATCATCGGCCGGCGCGTTCGGATCGATCGAGACGAGTAGGGCCGGCGGCGCGCCCGGCGTCAGGCCGCCCGGCTGCGCACTTCGATCAGCTCGACCTGGTAGCCGTCGGGATCCTCGACGAACGCGATCACCGTCGTGCCGTGCTGCATCGGCCCGGGCTCGCGGGTGATCTTCGCCCCCCCGGCGCGCAGCGTCTCGCAGGTGGCATGGATGTCGTCGACGCCGATCGCGACGTGGCCGAAGCCGGTGCCGACCTCGTAGCTGCGGCCGTCCCAGTTGTGGGTCAGCTCGAGGACGGCGCCGTCGGCCTCGTCCTGGTAGCCGACGAAGGCCAGCGTGAACTCGCCGCCGGGATAGTCCTTGCGGCGCAGCAGCTTCATGCCGAGGCCGTCGCAGTAGAAGCGCAGGGCGGCGCCGAGATCGCGGACGCGGAGCATCGTGTGGAGGAGCCGCATCGGGAGCAGTCTAGACGCTCTCTCGCGAGAGCCGAGGCCCGGATTGACGGGAGGCGAAAACGGAGCGAAAATAGCCGCCATGAGTCACCCCGCCGCTCCGCTCGCCGCCCTCGCCCGCCTGCACCCCAGCCTCCGCACCGGCAACCGACTGGCCGAGGACCTCGCGCAGCAGCAGCGCGAGCCGCGGCTCGCGACGGGCCTCGACGGCGTCGATCGCCTGCTCGGCGGGGGCTTCCCACGCGGGCGCCTGTCCGAGATCACCGGGCCGCTCTCGTCGGGGCGGACGTCGCTCGCCATGGCGCTGGCCGCGGCGGCCACCCGGGCGGGCGAGGTCGTGGCCTGGGTCGATCCGGCCGATGCGCTCGATCCCGCCTCGCTCGAAGCCGCGGGGGTCGTGGAGGACCGCCTGCTCTGGGTCCGCCCGCCCGGCGCACAGGACGCGCTGCGCTGCGCCGAACGGCTGCTGCTGGCCGGCGGTTTCGCCCTCGTCGTGCTCGATCTGGCCAGCGGCGGGGGCGTGGAGATCGGAAGCCGAAGCGGCAGGCGCCCGCAGCCCGGCGGGCTCGCGGATGCCCGGTCCTCGGCATGGCTGCGCCTCACGCGCTGCGCCTCGGCCAGCGCCACGGCCCTGGTGCTGCTGGGGCGCGAGCCGGTCGTCGGGTCCTTCGCCGCGCTGGCCGTCGATCTGTGCGCCACCCGGCGGCGCTTCGCCGAGCGCCCGGCCTGGCTCGAAGGCCTCGAGACGCGCGTCGCGCTGCGCCGCCATCGCTTCGGATCCACGGAGGGCTTCGCCCCCGTCTGCTGGAAGGTCCCCCCCGTTGTGCGCGATCCGTCCGACCGAACATCCGACCGCAGATCCGACCGCAGATCCGACCGCAGCGAGATGGCTTCCTGACGCTCTCGAGGGTCGCTCCCGGCTACGCGATCCGGCGTCGATGGACGCGGCGTCGATCGGCGGTCGCGGCGAGCGCGAGCACGGCGACGATCGCCTGCAGCGCGGCCCCCGGCTCGGGAACCGGCAGCGCCATCGCGGGCGTCACGAGGAAGTCGAGCAGCACGCTCGTCGCCTGCACGTCCACCGCAGCGGTGAACGGCGCCAGTCCCTCGACGTCGAAGCGGACCTCGATGGGACCGGCAGCGAGCATCGGAATCGCATAGCCGCCGCCGCTGGCGGTCACGGCGAAGTACGGCCCCGCGGACGGCATCACGATGGCGCCCTCGATGCCTTCTCCGGGATCGTAGAGCCCGTCGTCGTCGAGATCCTCCCAGACCGTGCCGACCAGGAAGCGGTTGTGGTGGTCCGGCGGGGGTACCGGCCCGGACGTTTTGGCGCGCGCGTAGTTGCCCGTCACCACCGACGGGCCGACCCGCGTATCCGGATCGAGTTCCGGCACCGCGGCGATGCCGACGTTCGTGTAGTCGCCGTCCATGCTCATGATCGCCTTGCGGTGCCCGCGGCCGGTCTGCATGCCGGTGGCGTCGTTGCCGCCCCAGTCGATGTTGAACGCGGCGTGGCCGTAGAGCGCATCGCGCGAGTACGAGAACACGTTGCCGCGCATGCCCGAGGCCTCGAAGCCGGCCGTGTCCACGCGAACGAACTGTCCGTCGTGGTCCTGCGCATCGCGGTCGATCAGGTCGAGCGAGTGGGCGAGCGCCGCTTCGTACAGCCGCACGTCGAAGGCGGCCGGCGGCTTCGGCGCGATCGCGGCGAACTCCTGGCGCAGCAGCGTGAGGTTGACCTTGAAGTACGAGATGGCGCCCTGGATCCGGGCGTCGCCGGTGGCGGCGAGGAAGAGGCCTTCGGCGACGGGGTCCCGGCGCGCGCGGTTCATCAGCCACACGTAGGCCTGCTCGACGCCGTCGGGATGCGCGCCGTCGGCGGTCTTGTGCAGCGTCCATTCCGTGACGAAGTCCGTGACGAAGTCCGCGCTGGCGATCCCCAGCGTGCGCGCGCGCGGCGCGAGTTCCTCGCCGGGAGCGCTCTCGAGCACGGGCGGATCCGGCGCCGGAAACTGCTGGCCGAACGCTGCGAACGGCAGCAGACCGCTCGCGAACGACCCCATCAGGGCGAGAACCAGCACGAGAACGCCACGCCCGAAGAAGGACCGCAACATCCGCTCCCCCTTCCCCGATGCTCGTACCACCGCGATCGCTCTCCGGATCATCCCGCCGAAGGCCCTCCGGATCATCCCGCCGAAGGCCCTCCGGATCATCCCGCCGAAGGCCCTCCGGATCATCGAGCCCCCGGAGCCACTGCGTGGTGACGGACGTCACCTCGACCGGGATCCCGGGCGGAGGCCGGCGCGCGGCGTGCCTGCTGGCGCCGGACCTGCCGGTCGCCGCGGAGCTGCGCGCCCAGCCGGAGCTGGCGGGCCGGCCGCTGGCCGTCGTCTCGGAGCCGGGTCCCCGGGCCGCCGTGCTGGCCGTCTCGCCGGCCGCCGCGCGCGCCGGCGTGCGGGCCGGCGATGCGCTCGCCCACGCCCGCTCGGTCTGCGCGGAGCTGTGCGTGCGCGTGGCCTCGCCGGCGCGCGAGCGCGCGGTGCGCTCGACACTTCTCGATGTCGCTCTGTCGGTCGCGCCGCGCGCGGCGCTCGCGCCGCCGCGCAGCGCCGGCCCGCGCGCCGGCGAGGCCGTCGTCCACCTCGACGTCTCGGGCACCGGGCGCGTGTTCGCGAGCGAGGCGGCGTTGGCCGACACGCTGGCCACACGCGCGGCGGCGCTCGGCGTCCCGGCCGTCGTGGCGGTGGCCAGTACGCGCGCCGTCGCGGAGCTGGTCGCGCGCGACCTTGTTTCGTGTCGCGGGCGGGGAATCGACGAGAGAGCCGGCGAGGAAGCCGGCGCGACGCGCGTGCTGGCGCCCGGCGCCGAGACCGCCTTCCTCGCGCCGTTGCCGGTGGATCGCCTCGATCTCGACGACGCGCTCGCCGCGACGCTCACGCGTTTCGGCATCCGCCGCACCGGCGCACTGCTGGCGCTCCCGCCGGCGGCGCTGGGCACCCGCCTCGGCGCCGGGGCGGCAGCACTGCTGGCCACGCTGCGCGGCGACGGCAACGAGCCGCTGCTGCCGGCGCCCCTCGACACGCGCCTCGAAGAAGCCGTCGACCTCGACGCGCCCGTCGAGCGCCTCGAACCGCTCGGCTTCGTCCTGCACGGCCTGCTCTCGCGGTTGCTGGCGCGGCTCGCCGTGCGGCACCTGGCCTGCGCGGAGCTCGAGCTGACGCTGCGGCTCAGTGCGGCGCCGGACGGCACGACGGGGCGCGGCGGCTGCGACGTGCGCCGGCTCCGGCTCGCCGCTCCGGCCGGAGAGCCGCGCCTGTGGCTGCGCCGCGTGCAGACCGCGCTCGCCACCGACCCGCCGGCGGCGGCGATCGAAGGTTGTGCACTCGCCGCCGAGGGGGTGCCCTTCCGCCACGACCAGCTCGACCTGTTCCGGCCCTCCGGTCCCGCACCCGCGGCCCTCGGCGCGCTGCTGGCCGAGCTCGAGGCGCTGTGCGGCCCGGAGCGCATCGGCGCGCCCCGCGTCCCGGACGATCCGCGGCCCGGCGCGTTCGCGTTGACCCCGTTCGCTCCGCGCTTCGGGTCTTCCTCGTCTCGGAGTTCCTCGTCTCGGACGACCTCCCGAGCGGACACAGGTGCGTCCCCCCCTCGTTCGCTCGCCGTGCGTGCGTTCCGCCCGCCGCTGCCGGCCGAAGTGCGGATCCGTGCCGGGCAGCCGATCTGGCTGCGCAGCGCTCTCGCGCACGGAACCATCGTCTCCTGCGCCGGTCCGTGGCGCGCCACCGGCAGCTGGTGGTCCGAAGATCGCCGCTTCGCCTTCGACTCGTTCGACGTCGCGACGGCCGACGGGCTGCTGGTGCGCTTGCGCTACGACCACGTCCGCCGCTGTTGGGAGATCGACGCGCTCTACGACTGACCGCCAGCCGTCGAGAAAGGGGCCGGGTTCGTTCGTCAACTTTTCCCGAACGGGAAAAGTTGACGAACGAACCCGGCCCCTTTCTCGACGGCCCCCTTCTCGACGGCTGGCGTACGCGTGTCATCTCCGCGTCCTATGCGCGACCCTTGCCCATCCAGGCGCATCCGGGCTATACGCTCGGGATGCCGACCCCCCATCCTCGTCCTTCCCGCCCTTCGCACTCCTCTCGCGCCGGCAAGCCGAACCGCTCCCGCGGCGATGCGCCGGTGCTGTTCTTCAAGAGCTTCCTCGAGAAGCCGAAGGAGGTCGGCTCGGTCATCCCGAGTTCGCGCTTCCTCGAGCGGCGCGTCGCACGCGCCGCCCGGCTCGACACGGCGAAGATCATCGTCGAGCTCGGACCGGGCACCGGCGGCACCACGCGCGCGCTGCTGCGACACCTCGCGCCGGACGCGCACCTCGTCGCGATCGAGATCAATCCGCGCCTCGCCGAACAGGTGCGCACGCGGATTCCCGATCCGCGTCTCTCGGTGTATACCGGCTCGGCAGCGGACATCGACACCGCGTTGCGCGCCCACGGCCTGGGCTCGCCGGATGTCGTCGTGTCGGGGATCCCGTTCTCGACGATGCCGAAGGCGGTGGCGCTCGACATCCTGCGCTCGGTGCGCGAAGCGCTGGCGCCGGGTGGGCTCTTCGTCGCGTACCAGGTGCGCGACCGCGTGAAGGTGCTCGGGCGCACGGTGTTCGGCGAGCCGCGCAGCGAGCTCGAGATCCGCAACGTGCCGCCGATGCGCGTCTACCGTTTCGCCAAGCCCTGACCGACAGAACCGACAGAACCGACCGAACCGACTGAACGGGACGGACCGGACGGACGGAAGGGCCGCGGCTTCGGCGCGCGTCTCAATCGTCGCCGGCATCCGGCGCAGCTTCGCCCCGCTTCTGCTGGAGCGAGAGTCCCGCGCGAACGGCTTCCTCCTGGCCGGCGCGCACGACGGCGCGCGCGCCGAAGCGCTCCGTGATGGCGTCGAGCGCCTGGTTGAGCCGCGCGGCCCGCTGCTGCTCCGGCGGCGGCGCGAACAGGCCCATCTGGCTCCCGGTCGCCGTCTCCGCATCCGCCGGCACCAGTCCCGCGGCGCCGACGCCGAGCAGGCGCACGGCGACGCGCGGCGTTCGCTCGAGCAGCCGGCGCGCCTCGCGCGCCAGCACGGCGCCATCGTCGCTCGGCTCGGCGAGCGTGGCCCGGCGCGTCAGGACCGGATACCCGCGCGGGCCCGCGCTCCTTCGCCGCGCCAGCTTGACCTTCAGCACGACCGTGCGCGCACGCCAGCCATCGCGGCGCAGCCGCCGCGCCACCGACTCCGCGTGATCGAGCAGCACGGCCGCGAGTCGCTCGCGATCCACGACGTCGTCGGCGAAGGTGTTCTCTTCGCTGTACGAGACCGGTGCGCGATCCGGATCGACGACGCGCGCATCCTCGCCATGGGCCAACGCGGCGACGTGCGCGCCGAGCGACTCGCCGAGCAGGCGCGCCAGCGCCTCCGGCGCCGTGCGCGCGAGGTCGCCGATCGTCGCGAGTCCCGCTCGGTGCAGCCTCTGCTCCGCAACGGGTCCGACGCCCCAGAGCCGCCCGACCGGCAGCGGGGCCAGGAAAGCCTGCGCCGCATCGGCGGCGATCTCGAGCAGCCCGTCGGGCTTCGCCTCGTCGCTGGCGATCTTCGCGACGGTCTTGCTCGCTGCGATGCCGACGGACACGGCGAGGCCCAGTTCGTCGCGAACCACTCGTCGCAGCTCTTCTCCGACGACACGCGGCGGGCCGAGCAGCCGCTCGCTGCCGGTGAGATCGAGGAACGCTTCGTCGAGCGACAACCCCTCGACCCGGGGCGAAAACCGGCGGAAGATCGCGAACACCTGCTTCGACACGGCGGCGTACTTCTTCATGTCGCCGCGCAGGAAGATCCCGTCCGGGCAGCGGCGGCGCGCCTCGTAGCCGGGCATCGCGGAGTGCACGCCATGGCGCCGCGCCTCGTAGCTGGCGGCCGACACCACGCCGCGTGGCCCCGTGCCGCCGACGATCACCGGCTGCCCGCGCAGCTCCGGCCGATCGCGCTGCTCCACCGACGCATAGAACGCGTCGAGATCGGCGTGCAGGATGACGCGGCGGGAGGACATTGGTAGATCCTGCCCCCTCAGTCTCGGTCTCTCGACCGGAGCGAAAGGGCAGGACCCCCTTTCAAACCGTGCGTGCGGATTTCCCGCACACGGCTTACCGGTGATGTCTCGGGTCGCTGCATT